>NZ_JBFBIP010000015.1:0-71909 GCF_040685655.1 Microbispora sp. NPDC088329 | reverse complement strand
CCATCCGGTCTGTGAGTCCGTCGACGCGTTCGCTGAGTCCGTCGATGCGCCGATCCAAACGGCCGATCTCGCTGTCGACGCGGTCAAATCGGACGGTGACGACCGTCATCTGCCTCTTGAGAACGCTTACGTCGGCTCTGGTCTCCTCGGCGATCTGCTCGACTCGCACCAGGCGATCGCTCATCTCATCGATCTTGTCCCAATTCGGCTGCAACGCGTCGTACGCGTGTGCCGCTGCCTGCTTGAAGCACTTGACGCTCAGTTTTTCCAATTCATGCTCCAGACGCTCGACGCGTACTCTGAGTGTCGTCACGTTCAGTCCTCCGGTGCTGCTCGAAGCGTAGCCGAGGCTCGCTGAGGAAGTGGGGCCGCTGCGGTGTGCGGAGGTCATTGCTATCAGCTGGGAGGCCGTCGGGGATGAGAATGTTCAAGGCGGATTTGCTGAGGTTCCGTCAGCGGGGTGAGGATATTTCGCTACCGGGGTGACGAATATTCACCGGGCTCCGCGTGTTATGTGCGTCATGTCCACATTTCCCGCGATTAATGAACGACTCATTCTCAACCTCGCCACGGGGTGCGCTATGCCGCAACCGATTGGAGGCCGGTGTCTTCCGTGAAGTCTCCTGTCATCCGAACGCGCCTCCTGGGCGGTAGTCATCGCCGTAGACGACGAGACGGAGATGATCGATGGACGACGGGTTCGCCGAATATGTGGCACAGCGGCATCTACGGCTGTGCCGGATGGCGTATCTCCTCGCCCGGGACTGGGGCACGGCCGAGGACCTGGTGCAGACCGCGCTGGCGAAGGCATGGGTCGCCTGGCGGCGGATCGAAGGAAACCCCGATCCCTACGTCTATCGCATCATCGTGAACACCCACGCCTCCTGGTGGCGCAGGCGCTGGCGCGGGGAGATCCCGGCCGAGACGATGCCCGAGGCGGCCGACCCCCGCGACACGGCGGCGGAGGTGGCCGATCAGGCCGCGCTGTGGAGCGCGATCGGCGCGCTGTCCCCGCGGCAGCGCGCGGTGATCGTCCTGCACTACTACGAGGGACGGACGCTCACCCAGGTCGCCGACATCGTCGGCTGCTCACTGGGAGCGGTGAAGACCCAGCTCAGCCGGGCCCTCGGCCGTCTTCGCGTCGATCCGGACATTCAGACCATGACCATGGGGAGGGCCCAGCGATGAGGCACACCGAGAGCGACCTGCGCACACTGCTGGACGAGCACGGCCGGGAACGCGCCGGCCGGGAACCGGTCGCCCCTCTCGACGCGATCGTCCGGCGGGGCCGCCGCATGCGCCGTACGCGGCGGGCCGTGACGGCCGGAGCCGCGGTGACCTTCGCCGTCGCCGCGGTAGCGCTGGGAAATGGCCTGCTGACCGGCCCACCCCGGGCCGACCGTACGACGGTCGCCGCGCAACCCACCGATTCCGCCCAGCCCGCGCACTGGCCGAAGCTCCCCGACAGCCTCCCGGTGGTGCTGGGAGCCGAGAAGTTCGACCTCCGCCCGATCTACGCAGGGCGGTTCGAGAAGGTGGGCGCCGGGCAGACGCTGACCTTCACTCCGACCAGTTACTCCACCGGGGTCAAGGTGGCCTGCGCTGACCCGAGAGCGTGGGTCGTCGTGGAGATGCCGCTCAAGGGCGGTGAGACGGGCGGCACGACCGGACGGTGCGGAGACGCGGTGGGCGGACATCACGACCGGAAGTCGGCGCCGTCCGGCTGGCTGAAGCGTCCGCAGTCGATTCGAATCTGGGTCTTCCCCGGAGACGCTCCAATCCGGCAGGTGGCGTGCCGGGAGACGCCGGACACGTGCGACGAGTCCGCTCAGGGCCGGGCGTTGCGGCGCCCGGAGGTGCGCGACCGATTGTCGGCCATGATCGGCGAACGACCCGGCAGGTGGGTCGCCGGGATCTACGACCGCGCCGCGGAGGCTTCACCCGCACCGGAGGGCGAACCTCTGACGGATGCCGACGGCCCGTCCGGAAGCGCGCCGACGCCGGCCGGCTGAGGCCGTAGGGCGATCGCCGGTCACGAGACGCGGGAACGCAGGGGGATCCTGTCGCCGGTGTGGCCGTCGATGGCCACGAAGCGGCGGTGGCGCCGGGCGACCGGGCTGAGCCGGAGGCTGAGGGAGGCAAGGCCCTGCTCCACGCGTACGGGCACGTTGTGCATGCCCTCGTGGTGGCTGTCCGCACCCTCCTGCACCCAGATGCGCAGCCGGTGCCCGGCCTGGTGCACCGCCACCGTCGCGGTGTCGCACTGCGCGGACGACGCGGGCCAGTACACCGTGAGGCCGTGCAGGGCCCTGCCCTGGAACGACAGGCGTACGGCCTCGGGGTTTGGGATCCGGGAATCGCAGGCGGGAGGGCCGCCCTGTGCCTGTGACTGTGTCGGCGCCGGTGACGGTGTCATGGCCGCCGCCGCTCGGGGGGTCCGGACACCCGTGGGCCGACCGGCGCCGGCGTGGGGGTCGCGTGCGGCGATCGTCTGGGCGGGGATCCGGGCGGGCGCTTCGGTGAATCCCACGACCATGGTGAGCGTCTGCAGGGCCGCCAGCGTCAACGCGCCCGTGAGGCGGACGGCGCCCCGGTGACCGCGGCCGAAGAGCAGCCAGACGCAGACCGGGGTCAGGACGAGCCAGCTGAGGCCGAGCAGGAACGCGAACATCGGGACCGCCAATCCACGAAGGGTCGTCGCTCTGAGTAATACACCCATGACTCTACGCGGTGAAGGCGTTGACATCCGGTTCCGCGCGGTCGTGTCCCCCGCCGGCTGAGGGGACGTGCCGTTGCGGGGGACGAATGGGGCACCGGGCGGCCGGACGCTCACCGTGCCTGTCCGGCGGCCTTCCGATGGTGTCGAGGCCCCGGAGCGTACAGCCCGCAACGCACGGGGCTCAGGAGCGGAGGACGGGCTCCCCGTCGAGCTCGACTCCGGCCTCGGCGAGGCGGGCGAGCGCCGACTCCGTCGTCTCCCTGGCGACACCCGCGGTCAGGCCCAGCAGGACCCGTACGGCGAAACCGTTCGCCGCCGCGTCGAGGGCGGTGGCACGGACGCAGTGGTCGGTGGCGATGCCCACGACGTCCACGGCCTCCACGCCGCGTTCGCGCAGCCACGCGTCGAGGCCGGCGCCCTCCGCGGTGGCGCCCTCGAACCCGCTGTAGGCCGCCTGCCGTGCGCCCTTGCTGAAGACCTCCTCGACCTTCGCGGTGTCGAAGGCGGGGTGGAAGTCGGCGCCGGGGGTGCCGACCACGCAGTGCGCCGGCCAGGAGTCGACGTAGTCGGGCTCGGCCGCGAAGTGCGCGCCGGGATCGACGTGGTAGTCCCGGGTGGCGACCACATGGTCGTACGCGTGGTCGTGGACGTGGCGGCTGATCGCGGCGGCCACCTCGGCGCCGCCGCCGACCGGCAGGCTGCCGCCCTCGCAGAAGTCGTTCTGCACGTCGACGACGATGAGCGCGGTCTTCAACGGATCACCTCACAGTGGCGATCACGGAGGACCGGCGTCGTCCTCATGCGCCGGTCCTCCGCGATCACTTGAAGATAGTAGGGACTGCGGGGTCTCCGGGGGAGAGGCTGCACGCCTCCAGTGGCAACTCCGCCAAAGTCGCCCGGTGACGGTCGCGCGCGGCCGCCAGGGGTTCGCGGCCGACGACCTTGCCGTCCCGGACGAGCTCGGCCAGCAGCGGGCGGTCCTCCGTCTCCACCGGCTCGCGGGTGATCACCTCGGCGGTCGCGGTGCCGTCGCTGGTCCTGCGGTAGGCCCACTTGCGCCCGCCGACGCTGGGCTTGCCCACGGACGCCTTGGCGACCGGCTGGAGGGCTCCCGCGTGGTCCTCCCTGGCGACGAGCTTGTAGACGAGGCTGGCCGTCGGGTGCCCCGAACCGGTGGACAGGGCGGTGCCGACGCCGTAGGCGTCCACCGGCGCCGCGGCGAGCGCCGCGATCGCGAACTCGTCCAGGTCGCTCGTCACGACGATCCGCGTGCGGTCCGCGCCCAGTTCGTCGAGCAGCCGGCGCACCTCGACGGCCACCATCGCGAGATCACCGGAGTCGATGCGCACCGCGCCGAGGTCGGGCCCGGCCAGCTCGACGGCGGTGCGTACGGCCTTCGCCACGTCGTAGGTGTCCACCAGCAGCGTGGTGCCGAGCCCGAGGGACTCGAGCTGGGCCCGGAAGGCGTCCTCCTCGGAGTCGTGCAGCAGGGTGAACGCGTGGGCGGCGGTGCCCGCGGTCGGCACGCCGTACAGGTGACCGGCCATGAGGTTGGACGTGAAGGCGAAGCCGCACAGGTGGGCGGCCCTGGCGGCGGCGACCGCGGCGTACTCGTGGGTGCGGCGCGAGCCCATCTCGATGAGCGGCCGGTCGCCGGCCGCCTGGGCCATCCGGGAGGCGGCCGCCGCGATCGCGCAGTCGTGGTTGAGTATCGACAGGATCAGCGTCTCCAGCAGTACGGCCTCGGCGAAGGTCCCCTCCACCACCATGATCGGTGAGCCGGGGAAGAACGCCTCGCCCTCGCGGTAGCCGTACACGTTGCCGGAGAAGCGGTAACCGGCGAGGAACTCGCCGGTGGGCTCGTCCACGATGCCGGCCGAGCACAGGAACTCGATGTCCTGCTCCTCGAAGCGGAAGTCCTCCAGTGCGTCGAGGAACCGCCCGGTGCCGGCGACCACCCCATAGCGCCGTCCTCCGGGCAGCCGCCGGGCGAACACCTCGAACACCGCCCGCCGGTGCGCCGCGCCGCCGGCGAGCGCGGCCTGGAGCATCGTCAGTTCGTACTGGTCGGTCAGCAGGGCCGTGCCCGTGGTCATGCGCACGTGTCGAAGACTACGACGGTCGTGGTGCAGGATGGTTACGTGGGTAGCACAGCTCCAGCCGAGGTCGAGCGTCCGTCGTCGGACGTGCGCCCTGATCTGCCGTGGCTCACGATCGTGTGGAACGACCCGGTCAATCTGATGTCGTACGTCACGTACGTCTTCCAGGCCGTCTTCGGCTATCCCCGGCAGAAGGCCGAGAAGCTGATGATGGACGTCCACCACAAGGGCAAGGCCGTCGTCGCCAGCGGCACGCGTGAGGAGATGGAGCGGGACGTGCAGATCCTTCATTCCTACGGTCTGTGGGCGACCGTCCAGCAGGACAAATGATGAGCACGGGATTCCGGGCGACCAGCGACGGGGTGACCGTCGATCTCGACGCGGGCGAGGTGTCGATCCTGCGCTCGCTGGTGTCACAGGTGCTCGGCCTGGTCGAGCCGGGGACCACCGGCGACGATCCGCTGGAGCGCGCCCTCGGCATCGGCGCGGCGGCGCCTCCGGCCGACCCCGTGCTCGCGCGCCTGTTCCCCTCGGCGTACGGGGACGACGAGGAGGCGGCGCAGGAGTTCCGGCGTTATACGGAGGCCACGCTGCGCGACGGCAAGCGGGCCGACGCGACCACGCTGCTGGAGACGGCGGCGCCGGGCCGGCTGAGGCTCACCGCCGAGCAGGGGCAGGCGTGGCTGCGGGCGATCAACGACGTGCGGCTCGCGCTCGGCGTGCGCCTCGAGGTCACCGAGGAGGTCCACGAGGAGATCGCCTCGATGTCCGAGGACGACCCCCGCTATCCCGCGTTCGTGACCTACGACTGGCTGACCTACCTGCAGGACACCCTCGTCAGGGCGCTTTGGTAGGTTTCCCAGCATGCTGACGATCTCACGCGAGCTGGTCGACAAGATCGTGGCCCACGCCCGGGCCGACCACCCGGACGAGGCGTGCGGCGTCGTGGCCGGGCCCGCCGGCTCCGACCGTCCCGAGCGGTTCGTCCCGATGGAGAACGCCGAGCGTTCCCCGACGTTCTACCGCTTCGACTCGATGGAGCAGTTCCGCGTGTGGCGGGAGATGGACGACCGCGACGAGGTTCCGGTCGTGATCTACCACTCCCACACCGCCACCGAGGCGTACCCCTCCCGTACGGACATCAGCTATGCCTCCGAGCCCGACGCCCACTATGTGCTGGTGTCGACCGCCTCTGAGGAGGAGGCGCCCTTCAGGTCCTACCGGATCGTGGACGGGGTCGTGACGGAGGAGGAAGTCAAGATCGTAGAGTCGTACGGTTAAACTGAAGTTATGCCCAACGATGACGCTCGTCCCGTGTCGTCACCGGCTGTCCTGTCGCGCCGGGCACGCCCGGAATCTCCTGTTCAGGCGTTCCTCTTCGCGCACACGCCGTCTGTAGTCGTCTACGACTGTCGCTGAACCAGTCGCCGCCCGCCGGGATCGTTCCTCGTACGGACTCCCGCGGGAGATGACCGCTGGAATCGCCGCCCGCCCGGCCATGTTCCAGCCATGTGAACGCCCACCATGAAGACGACCACTGATGAAGGAGATTGAGCCCAGATGGCCATCGAGGTCCGCATTCCTACCATCCTCCGCAGCTACACCGACGGCGCCAAGGCGGTCAACGCCAAGGGATCGACCCTCGAAGAGCTGATCGGCGACCTGGAGTCGCGCCACCCCGGCCTGAAGGACCGGCTGATGGACGACTCCGGGCTGCGCCGCTTCGTCAACGTCTACCTCAACGACGAGGACGTGCGTTTCCTCGGCGGGCTCGGCACCCCGGTCGCGGACGGGGACACCGTGACCGTCCTCCCGGCCGTCGCGGGCGGAGCGCGCTAGATGCGCTTCGACTCGTTGATCGACTCGGTCGGGCACACCCCGCTGGTGGGTCTGCCCCGGCTCTCGCCGTCTCCCGACGTACGGATCTGGGCGAAGCTGGAGGACCGCAACCCGACCGGGTCGGTCAAGGACCGCCCGGCGCTGTGGATGATCGAGCAGGCCGAGAAGGACGGGCTGCTCACACCGGGCTGCACGATCCTGGAGCCTACCTCCGGCAACACCGGCATCTCGCTGGCGATGTCGGCCAGGCTCAAGGGCTACAAGCTGATCTGCGTCATGCCGGAGAACACCTCCGAGGAGCGCCGCCAGCTGCTGCGCATGTGGGGCGCCGAGATCATCTCCTCGCCGGCCGCGGGCGGCTCCAACGAGGCGGTGCGGGTGGCCAAGGGGCTCGCCGCCGAGCACCCCGACTGGGTGATGCTCTACCAGTACGGCAACCCCGCCAACTGGCGCTCCCACTACGAGTCGACCGGGCCGGAGATCCTCGCGGACCTGCCGACCGTGACCCACTTCGTCGCCGGGCTGGGCACGACGGGCACGCTCATGGGCGTCGGCCGCTACCTGCGCGAGCAGGTGCCCGACGTGAAGATCGTGGCCGCCGAGCCGCGTTACGGAGAGCTGGTCTACGGCCTGCGCAACGTGGACGAGGGGTTCGTGCCAGAGCTGTACGACCCGTCCGTGCTGACCACCCGTTACTCGGTGACCTCGGCCGACGCGCTGCGCCGGACCCGGGAGCTGCTGGCGTCCGAGGGCATCTTCGCGGGCATCTCGACGGGCTGTGCCCTGCACGCCGCCCTCGGCATGGCCCGCAAGGCCGTCCAGGCGGGGGAACGGGCCGACATCGTCTTCATCGTGGCAGACGGCGGCTGGAAGTACCTGTCCACCGGCGCGTACGAGGGAACCCTCGACGAGGCGGAGGACCGCCTCGAAGGCCAGCTCTGGGCCTGACCCGGCCGTGATTTGTCGTCTGCCTCACGAAGGCCCTGTGACCTGCGGCGACAGCCTCGGTGATCTCGCACTGATCCGGGCCCGAAGCCGTGTGAGCAGCGCGAACGCGATTCGTGATCATGCACTTTCCGCCGGAGTGCACGATCACGGATCGCGTTTTCGCATGGTGGGACGATGTGCTCTCGGCGGGGGTCAGTTGAACACGATTCTGAGGGTGAAGGTCGAGCCCTCCTCGCCGTCGGCGCCGCTCAGGCCGATCGCCCGCAGCATCCCGGCGTCGGTGCGCGCCTGGCCCCGCAGACCGTCCAGGTACAACTTCTCCAGCCGGTCGAGGTCGGCGTACACGGCGTAGGTCGCGTTCCCGGCGTCCGGGACGGCCAGGCGGAACGTCTCGCTCTCGCCGAGCGTGCCGCCGCCGCCCAGGGCGCCGGCGTACTCCTGGGTGCTCGCGATCACGAACCGTCCGTCGCCCTCCGCGGTGGCGATGTCGGCGGACCTCTCCATGCCGTTCAGATGGGCCTTCACCCGATCCACCACGTCGCGCGCCTTGGCGGTGTCCGTCGTGAGCACGGCGCCCACCCGCGGCTGTGCGCCGTCCAGGTCCTGTTCGTCCAGGGCGAGCGTGAACGTGCGGCCCAGCAGCGTCGCGAGGTCGTCCGGCAGGGACAGGCCGTACTGCGCCCGCGCCCCGTCGAGGACCTGCCTGAGCACGTCGCCGCCAGGGCCGCCCGTCGCCTGCTCGATCGACGGCCACTGCTCGCGCAGCATGTCGCCCAGTCCGGAGATCGAGGCCGCCGCGACCGTGGAGGCGGGCAGCTCGCCGATCTTCACCGGCTCCGGCCGGACCGACGTGGGCGTCCCGCCGCGGGTGATCCCGGCCAGCTCGGCGTAGTCGCCGGAGAACCGGAGAGCGCCGGCGAAGCGCATTCCCTTGATCTGCCGCAGCGCGGGTGTGTCGGCGAGGTCGCTCCAGCCCACCTCGGCCACCTTCTCCACGTCCGCCCAGAACGACAGCACGCCCTGCTCGCCCAGCGCCCGCAGGTCGCTCGCGAAACGCTGGTCGCCGGACAGCGGCGCCGCCTTGACGTACTCGTCGGCCAGCTTCTGGCTCGTGGCGATGAGGGCGTATCCGTCGCGGAACGCCAAGCCCGCCTTCCCGTCGCCGAGGCCCAGCTTCGCGATGCCGGCCCGGGCCGCCGCCTCGTCCTTCACCTGTACGGCGAGCGCCCCGACGGGGTCGCCGCCGTCGCCCGAGGGGAGCACGGCGAGGCCGACGCGGTCGCCGAGCCACGGCTCGACGTCGCGGGCGTAGTCGACTTCGGCGAGGTCCGGCTCGTTGTTCCGCAGTGCGGTGACGAGGGCCTCGCGGGGGTCGTCTCCCCCGAAGGAGCCGCGGGTGGCCGAGAACTTGCGGGCGATGCCGAACAACGCGAGCTTCTGCCCGGCCGACGGGTCGAGGTCGAGCCGGACGTAGGCGAGCGCGTCCGCGGGCAGCACGTCCTGCGGCTGCGCGCCGCCGCCGCTCAATTTCGAGGCGGCCCACACGCCGCCCCCGCCGACCAGGCCGACGAGCACGGCGGCCACCAGCGCGAGGATCCAGCCGCGCGCCCGCCTGCCCCGGCCGGGGGGCGACGGCGGGGCGGCCACCGTGACGGAGCCGATCTCCTCCGGCTCCGTCCACGACGGCATCCGCATGGTGTGCGCCTCGCCTCCGGCAGGCCGGGGAACGCGATAGGCGACGGTGCGGTCGAGATCCTGCTCGTCGCGGGGGTGCCAGGGGTCAGTGGGGGGAGTGTCGGGGGACATGGGCTCACTCGCAAACGTCGTCGTCAGGTACGCCGCGACGCTAGGCCCGCCCGGTAGCGGTGCGCTTGCAGCCCGCTTGACCGCGAGCGCTGGTGCCGTCCCCGCGAGCACGCTGCCGTCCCCGCGAGCCGCCGCGCGGTCCGCCGGAGCGCCACGCTACAGTAATGACCAGAACAAAATTCGGTAGAGCGGCGAGGGGCGCATGACCAAGTTCGACGAGGCGACGCAGGCCATCCGGGTCGACGACACCACCTACGACGTGTGTCTCGACGACGGATACTCCATCGGAGGGCCGCTCAACGGCGGCTATCTCATGGCCACGATGCTGCGCGCCGTGGTGGACGCCTCGCCGCACGCGCACCCGGTCTCCACCAGTGTCCAGTTCCTGCGGGTGGCCAGGCCGGGCCCGGCCCGGGTGCTGCTGGAGCCGCTCAAGGCGGGCCGTACGGCGGCGATGACCAGGGCGCGGCTCGTCCAGGACGGCGAGCCGTTCATCGAGACGCTCGTCACGACCGCGACCCTGGACGCGTCGGCGGCCCCGGACTGGGCAGGCGGCCCGTCGGCCGCCATGCCCGGCCTGGCGGACTGCGTGCGCCTGCCCGATCCCAAGCCCGAATCGAACATGAACTTCAACGCCCAGCTGGAGATGGCGTTCGATCCACCCACGATCGGCTGGCTCGCCGGCGAGCCGACCGGACGGCCCGAATCGCGGGCGTACTTCCGGCTGGCCGAGCCGCAGGACCCCGACCCGTACGTGCTGGCACTGGCGGTGGACGCGCTGCCGCCGGTCGTGTTCTCGGCGGGGGCGCGGGGATGGGCCCCGACGGTGGAGCTCACCTGGCACCTGCGCGCCCTGCCCGCGCCGGGGTGGCTGACCCTGCTCGGCGGCGGACGGCTGATCAGCGACGGCTGGTTCGACGAGGAGGTCGAGGTGTGGGACTCGGCGGGCCGGCTGGTCGCCCAGTCCCGGCAGCTCGCGCGCCTGGGCCGGGGCTGAGCCGCGTTCACCTGCCGCGCCTCCAGCGCGTTGTGAGCATTCTTACCCTGAGCGGCGGCGATCGTTCCCCTAACCTTGGGAAGCGTGCCGGAGGACAACACCAGGGCGATCGGGATCTTTGACAGCGGCGTGGGCGGCCTGACGGTCGCCCGGGCGATCATCGACCAGCTGCCCCACGAATCGATCTTCTACGTGGCCGACACGGCCCACCAGCCGTACGGGCCCAAGAGCATCGCCGAACTCCGCGCATACGCGCTGGAGGTCATGGACCACCTGGTCGAGCACGACGTGAAGATGCTGGTCATCGCGTGCAACAGCGCGAGCTCGGCCGTGCTCAGGGACGCTAGGGAGCGCTACGACGTCCCGGTCGTCGAGGTGATCCAGCCCGCCACGCGGCGGGCCGTGCGGGCCACGAGGAACGGCAGGGTCGGCGTGATCGCCACGCGGGCCACCATCGAGTCGATGGCCTACCACGACGCCTTCGCCGCCGCCCCCGACGTCGAGCTGGTCGCCGTGGCCGCGCCCTTGCTCGTGGAGTTCGTCGAGCGGGGCGAGACGATGAGCGAGGAGCTCATCGAGGTGGTCAAGGGCTACCTCAAGCCGATCCAGGACGCGGGCTGCGACACGCTCATCCTCGGCTGCACGCACTATCCGCTGCTGACCGGCGCCCTCTCGTACGTCACGGGGAACGGGGTCACGCTGGTGTCCAGCGCGGAGGAGACGGCCAAGGACGTCTACCGGATCCTGCACGACCGCGGCCTGTCCAACGGCTCTGGCGAGCCGAGGCACCTGTTCCGGGCGACCGGCGACACCGAGCTGTTCGAACGGCTCGGGCAGCGTTTCCTCGGTCCCGAGCTTCAGTCGGTGGAGCGGACCGCCCCCGGCATCGGCGACGTCACCGGCGTAGGGAGTTCGCGATGAAGTTGACGATCATCGGATGCTCGGGCAGCTTCCCCGGCCCCGACAGCCCGTCCTCCTGCTACCTGCTGGAGGCCGAGGGCTTCCGGCTGCTGGTCGACTTCGGCAACGGTGCGCTCGGCGCGCTGCAGCGGCACGCCGGACTCTACGACGTGGACGCGATCCTCCTGTCCCACCTGCACGCCGACCACTGCCTCGACCTGTGCGCCTACCACGTCGTGCGCACCTACACGCCGGACGGCCCGCTGCCGAAGGTGCCCGTCCACGCCCCGGGCGGCGCCTCCAAGCGGCTCAACGCGGCGTACGCGATGCCGGACGAGCCCGTGCTGGAGAACTCCTTCGACTTCGTACGGCTGTCGCCCGGCACCCGGCACGTCGGCCCGTTCGAGGTGACGGCCGCCCCGATGAACCATCCCGTGGAGACCTACGGCTTCCGCGTCACCCACCAGGGACGGTCCGTCGCGTACTCGGCGGACACCGGCGAGTCGGCCGAACTGGTCAAGCTGGCCCACGAGGCCGACGTGCTGCTGTGCGAGGCGTCCTTCCTCGACGAGCCGGACCTGACTCCCGGCCTGCACCTGAGCGGCAGGCAGGCGGCCGAGCACGCCGCCCGGGCCGAGGCCGGCGCGCTCGTTCTCACCCATCTCGTTCCGTGGTACGACAAGTCCCGCATCCTGGAGGACGCCTCGCGGGGCGGCTTCGGCGGGCCGATGGAGTTGGCGCGGAGCGGGGCCGTGTATGACCTAGGGTGACCCGTATGGCTCGTTCACACGGTCGTCGTTCCGACCAGCTCCGCCCCGTGACCATCACCCGGAACTGGCTCGCCCACGCCGAGGGTTCCGTACTGGTGGAGTTCGGCAACACGAGGGTGTTGTGCGCCGCGACGGTGGAAAGCGGCGTGCCCCGCTGGCGCAAGGGCAGCGGTCTCGGCTGGGTGACGGCCGAATACGCCATGCTGCCCCGGTCGACCAACACCCGCAGCGACCGCGAGTCGGTCCGCGGCAAGATCGGCGGGCGCACCCACGAGATCTCCCGGCTGATCGGCCGGTCTCTGCGGGCCTGCGTGGACTACAAGGCCCTGGGGGAGAACTCCGTCCTGCTCGACTGCGACGTGCTGCAGGCCGACGGCGGCACCCGCACCGCCGCCATCACCGGCGCGTACGTCGCACTCGCCGACGCGATCGCCTGGATGCGGCAGCGCCGGATGTGCCCCGGCGACCCCCTGGTGAACTCGGTCGCGGCCGTATCGGTCGGTGTCGTCGGCACCGAGGCCATGCTCGACCTCGACTACAGCGAGGACGTGAAGGCCGAGACCGACATGAACGTGGTGATGACCGGCAGGGGCGACTACGTCGAGGTGCAGGGCACCGCCGAGGGCACACCGTTCGACCGGACCGCGCTCAACGGCCTGCTCGACCTGGCCGCGTCCGGCTGCGCGGAGCTCACCCGCCTGCAGGCCGAGGCCCTCGCCTGATGAACGGGAGAACGACACCATGAACAAGGTGGTCCTGGCCACCCGCAACGCCGGGAAGATCGTCGAACTGCGCCGGATCCTCGCCGACGCCGATGTGCCGGTCGAACTCGTCGGCCTGGAGGCGTTCCCGCACATCGGAGACGTGGCCGAGACCGGCCTCACGTTCGCGGAGAACGCGCTGCTCAAGGCGCACGCGGTCGCCGCGGCCAGCGGCCTGCCCGCCATCGCCGACGACTCCGGCCTGTGCGTGGAGGCGCTGAACGGCATGCCGGGTATCTTCTCCGCCCGCTGGTCGGGCCGCCACGGCGACGACGACGCCAACCTCGACCTGCTGCTCGCGCAGATCGCCGACGTGCCGGACGGCCGCCGCCAGGCCCACTTCGCCTGCACGGCCGCGCTCGCGCTGCCGACGGGGGAGGAGCACGTGGTGGAAGGGGCCATGCACGGCTTCCTCATCCGCGAACGGCGCGGCACGGGCGGCTTCGGCTACGACCCGATCTTCGTGCCGGACGGCGACACCCGGACGACGTCCGAGATGACGGCCGAGGAGAAGAACGCGATCAGCCACCGGGGCAAGGCGTTCCGCGCGCTCGCCCCGGTGATCGCCGAGGTCGTCTCGTAATACCGCCGTAAGACCACCGGCGGGCGCGCGGGCGTAGCGTTCGGAACGTGAACGCAGCAGGCACCCGTATGCCCGCCTGGGCGGCCGCGCTGACCGGCCTCGTCGCCGGCGCGGTGGCGCTCGGCGCGGCCCAGATCGTCGCCGGTCTGATCGATCCCGGCGCGGCCCCGGTCGTCGCCGTGGGCGGCGCGATGGTCGACTCCACGCCCGCCTGGCTGAAGGAATGGGCGATCCGCACGTTCGGCTCCGGGGACAAGCCGGTCCTGCTCGGCGGCATCGTCGTCGTGCTCGCGCTCGTCGCCGCGGGTCTCGGTCTGCTCGCCCGCCGCCGCACGGCGTACGGCACGCTCGGGCTGACCCTGTTGGGCCTCGTCGGGGCCGCCGCGGCGCTGTCCCGGCCGGACGCGGGGGCGGCGCACGTCCTGCCCTCCCTCGCGGGTGCCGCGGCCGGCGCCTGGACCCTGTCGCGGCTGGCGCGCCGCGCCATGAGCAGCGGTGAGGAGGACTACGTCACCGCCAGCCGGGCCGCCGACCGCGAGACCGCCTCCGCTCGGGCCGCGAGCCGGATCGCCGACGGCGCGAGCACGCGCGCCGGAGCCGCCGCTCGGGTGGTGGGCGACCAGGTCGAGGGAACGGAAGCCGACGTGGCGGACCCCGCGCCGGCGGAACGCCCCGCAGCGAGCAGCGACCTTGGGCACCGGCACGCAAGCGCGCGGGGAGAGAGCTCTGCGGCGCGGCCCGGGCCCGCCGTGCCGCCCGTCATGCGGCCGGGAGCGGGGCCACTTCCCGGGCCGTACGCCTTCGACCGGCGCAGGCTCCTGACCGGGGCGGCGGCGGGGGCCGCGGTGGCGGGAGTCGGCGGTCTCGGCGGATGGCTGCTGTCGGGCAGCAAGGACGGCGAGATCGCCCGGAAAAGCGTGGCCAGGACGCTGCCGCGCGCGGCACGCCCGGCCGTGCCGATCCCCGCCGGAGCGGACCTGCGGATTCCCGGCCTCACGCCGTTCGTCACGCCCAACGCCGACTTCTATCGCGTGGACACCGCGCTCGTCGTGCCGTCGGTGGACCCGGCGCGCTGGACGCTGAAGATCCACGGCCTGGTGGACAGGCCGGTCGAGCTGACCTTCGCCGATCTGCTCAAGCGCCCCCTCATGGAGGCGGACGTCACACTGACCTGCGTGTCCAACGAGGTCGGCGGGCCGTACGCCGGCAACGCCCGCTGGCTCGGCGCCCGGCTCGCCGACGTGCTGCGGGAGGCCGGGATCCGCCGTGAGGCCGACATGCTGCTCAGTGTCTCCGAGGACGGCTGGACCTGCGGCACACCGGTCGACGTGGTCATGGACGGACGCGACGCGCTGCTCGCCGTCGCCATGAACGGCGAGGTGCTCCCGGAGGCCCACGGTTTCCCGGTCCGTCAGGTCGTGCCCGGGCTGTATGGATACGTGTCGGCGACGAAGTGGGTCACCGAGATCAGGGTCACCAGGTTCGACCGGGACGAGGGTTACTGGACGCCCCGCGGCTGGGCCCCGCGGGGCCCGATCAAGACCCAGTCCAGGATCGACCTGCCCCGTGACGGGGACGAGGTCGCGGCGGGCCGTACGACCGTGGCGGGCGTCGCGTGGGCCCAGCATCGCGGCGTCGACGCGGTCGAGGTGCGGGTGGACGGCGGCGCGTGGCTGCAGGCGAGGCTCGCGGAGGTGCCCGGCCCGGACACCTGGCGGCAGTGGTCGGCGGACCTGGACCTGACGCCGGGCCGGCACACGCTCGCCGTGCGGGCCACCGACGCGACCGGCCACACCCAGACCGCGGACGAGGCGCCGCCCGCTCCCGACGGCGCCACCGGCTTCCACACTGTCACCGTCACGGCCGGCTGACCGGCCCCGCTCGGTCTGCGGCGGAAGCCGGGTCTGGAGTTGGGAAAACCCGCCGTGCCCCGGACGGCCCGCCTCTACCATCGGCACGCTGATGTGCGCGAGGAGGGGGGCCAAGCGCGTGAACCAGGACAGAGCGCGCCGGCATGCGCGGTGGCGGTTGCCGTCGGGTGTGTACAACCCGGTCGTGACGGCCGACGGCCGGCGATGGCGGGATTACGAGCAGGCGGCCGAGGCGCCTGCTCCCTCATTGGAGGACCGCCGCCTGGATGTGCGGATCGCGGCTCTGCCGCTGGGCGTGGACACCATGACCATGCCGGTGGTGCCGGCCGCCAGGAACGGTGAGAGCGGCGGACGCGGGGGTCGAGGCGGGCACGAAGGGCGCGGCGGGCACGAGGGCCACGAGGGGTACGGAGGGTACGGTCTGAGCGCGCCGGCCGGGCACCGGGCAGGGGCGACGGACCCCCGGGAAGCGGGCGCGGCAGACCCCCGGGAGGCAGGGGCGTCGGACCTCCGGGAGGACGTCTCCACGGCGACGCCCCCCGCCATCGGGGACGCTCTGGACGTCACGGCCGACGGGGACCCGGAGGACGCCGAGGACCGTGCGGAGTTCGAGGATGCCCGGGACGGTGAGGAGCCGGAGGACGCCGAGGACCGTGCGGAGTTCGAGGATGCCCGCGACGGTGAGGAGCCGGAGGCCGGCGGGGACGTCGCGGCGGCGGCGGGGGCCGCAGAACCCGAGGACGTCGCCGAATCGGAGGTCGCCTTCGGAGACGACGACGCTGCCGGGGACCCGGCCAGGGCCGGGCAGCACGCGAGCGCCGCGACCGGGACGCGGGACGAGGCAGCGAAGAGCGAAGCCGCGAAGGACGAGGTCGCGACGGCCGCGGCGAGCGGTGCGAACGGACACTGCGAGGCCGTCGCCGAGACGCCCGGCTCGCCTGAGGGGCTACACGATGCGGCCGGCCCGGAAGGCCGGGGCGATCGGCCGGGCGAGCCGCCGGCCGGTGCGGGACCCGACGTCGTTTCCCCGGCCGGGCAGGTCGAGTGGCCGGTCGAGACCGCGCCCGTGCCGAGAATCCCCGCCCAGCCGGACGGTGCCGCGGCCGGGATACGGCGTTCCGAATCCCCGGACGCGACCGGCGCCGGGCCCGGACAGGGCGATCCGCCCTGTCAGATCGCGCGTGAGACGGCACGTGAGACCGCGCCGGACACCGCCTCGGACACCGCGCCGGCGACGAGCCGGAGCGAGTGGCACGCGGAGGGGCCCGGCGGGGCCGTGGACGACGGTCCGGAGCAGGGAGAGCTCGCGGACGCCGACGATTTCTGGTCGGCCGTGCTGCGCGACGACACCGAGCGCGACTGGCTGGACGGCCCGGGCCGCCCGCGGCGGCTGGAGGACACCCGCCCGTACGGCAGGCCCGGCGGCCTGGCCGAGGCGGATCCGGACGGCCAGATGAGCCTCGCGCAGGCGGTGAGCGGGCGCTTCCCGGACCCACGCGGCACCTGGATCCGCCTGATCAACGCCGAAGGGCCGACGGAGGACGCGTTCAGGTCGAACAACGCCGTCGACTGCGCGCTGTCGGTGATGTCCACCTGGCACGGCGAGCCCGTCGTGGCGGCGCGCAGACAGCCGGAGTACGACGGGTCGGGACGCCCGCTGCTGACCGGGGAGACCGGAGGGGTCGCCCGCGCCGAGGAGTGGCTCGGGCACCGCTTCGAATACGTCGGTCACGGCCGCCGGGCGTACGTGGCCATCGCGCAGCGGCTGATCTTCGGTGGCCACGGCGCCGCCGCCGTCCTCATCACCCGCTGGGCCGGGGGAGGCAGCCACGCGTGGAACGTCGTCAACTGCCGGGGTGAGGTCCTGTGGATCGACGCCCAGCGGGGTCACATGGCCGTGGATCCGCCGTACGAGGACGTCACGGGCGTCTTCGCGGTGGTGATCGATCGTCAGGGCCGCCGCCTGTGACGGCCGATGCGACCTCCGCGCGCCGGACCCGGGCGGGCCCGGCCCGCGCCGTCGCGGGCATCGCACCCCGGCTGAGCGCGGGCCCGACGATGACGCCGGTCATCGGCGGCCGTGGAGGGCGTCGTCCGCGTCGACCCGGTCGATGAAGGCGAGGACCCGGGCGGCGACCCGCTCCGGGAACTCGCCGTTGAGGGCGTGGGAGGCGTCCGGCCACAACTCGACGGTCCCTCGGGAGAGCAGCCGGCGAGCGCGTTCCGCGGCCCTGCCCGGATCGTGGATGATGCTGCGCCCGGCGATCACCGCGAGGGTCGGTATGCCGACCGCGGCGACCTCCTCGTCCGAGGGGTAGGTAGGCGGAGGGAGAAAGGCGGTGAAGTCCCGCATCCCGGCGGAGATCAGGGCGGCGACCGGGTCGTCGCCGGAGGTGTCGGCTCCGCCGGAGATCCAGCTCAGCAGCCGCCGGCGCCACGGCTCGGGGAGCGGCCCGAGCGCTCCCAGCGAGACGGCGACCGCCTTCCAGGTGATCCGGCCGAACAAGGACGCGGGATCGAGCAGGCTCAGGGAGGCGACCTTCTCCGGAGCGTGCGTGGCGAGCCGGAAGGCGGTCCACCCGCCGATCGACACGCCGAGCAGGTGCGTCCGGTCGAGGCCGAGTCCGGTGAGGAGTTCCGCGAGCCACACGCCGTGGTCGGCCGCGCTCGCGAACGGTCTGCTCTGCACCGAGAGACCGGGCTCGCCCAACAGATCGATCGCGTAGACGACCCTGCCTGGGGCGTGAAGGCCGGTCAGGTTCGGCGCCCACATCGGGGTGGACGCGGTGCGTCCCGGCAGCAGGAGGAGCGGCGTCGCGGCGTCGGCGTCGTCCGCGCCGAAGCGATGGACGCGCACGGTCCCGAAGCCGGTCGGCACGTCCTGGATCGCGTCGGGTGCCGGGAGGTCGGCCATGGCGCGGTCGTAGATCCGCCGGTAACGCGTGTAGGCAGGCGCGTCCTGGAAGTGCCCGAGGCGCCGCCGGCGGAACCCTTCTCCGATGTTGGGCCGTACGTGGTCGTTCACGTCCGGATCCTCCGCTCGCCGTTGGCAGTACGATCGTATTGTATTGATATCACGATACGCTCGTATTGCAAAAGAGGGAGCGGCTCGTGCCCAAGCAGGTCGACCACGCGGCTCGGCGGCAGGAGATCGCCCATGCGGCGCTGAGGCTGTGCGCGCGAGACGGCCTGGCCGGGGTGACGATAGGGCAGGTCGCACAGGAGGCCGGCGTCTCCAAGGGGCTCGTGCAGCACTACTTCGCGGGGAAGGCCGATCTGCTGCGCGCGAGTGCCCACGTCCTGAGGGAAGAAATCGAGCGCCATGTCGGCGAGGCCGTCCAAGACGCGCGCGGCCCGGCGGACACGCTGCGGCGGGTGCTGCTCGCGATCGTCGGGCTGGGCGTGACCGCCGTGGTCCCGCTGCTCGCCGGGCACGCGTTCCTGAGCAGGGCCGTCGCCGATCCGGAGATCCGCGACCTTTATCGCGCCGGCGGCGACGCCGTCCATCGTGCGATCGCCGCGTTGCTGGCGGCCTCGGACCCGGCTCCGGACGTCGACCCCGGCACGGAGGCCCACGCGTTGCTCGGTCTCGCCCGCGGCCTTGCCGACGGGGTACTGCTCGGGGAACTCGGCGTCGACGACGCGGGCGCGATCGTCGACCACCACCTGCGCCGGATCCTGCCGGGGGTCCCGACCGGCTCCGGTTCTCCCTCCTCACAGCCCCCCGAATGATCGTCAGGCGCACTCGGGCCCTGCCGCCCGCGTGCCGTCCTGCTTGCCGCCCGGCTGACGTTCCGGGGTGCTGCGGCCGCAGCCCAAGTCACCCGCACGCGCGCGGGTGACCCGGGCGACCGGCGCCCCGGTCCGTACCGGACCGGGGGAGCGGCGGTCAGGAGGCGGCCAGCGCCCCGACGACCGAGGCATGGGCGGCCCGGCGGGCGGGCAGCACCGCGGCGAGCACTCCGGCCAGGCCCGATGCGGCGATGAAGATCAGGATCTGTACGACCGGAAGCTGGAAGGAGACGTTCTCCGTGAGCGTCGTCGTCGCCGCCCAGCCGTACGCGACGCCGAGCACGACGCCGACGATGGCGCCCACCAGGCCGAGGACCAGCGCCTCGACCGAGAGCATGCCCCGCAGCTGCGGCCGGGTCAGGCCGAGGGCGCGCAGCAGCGCGGACTCACGGGTGCGCTCGTGGACCGACAGTGACAGCGTGTTCGCGATGCCGAGCAGTGAGATCACGATCGCGAGGGCCAGCAGCCCGGTGACGACCATGAGCATCGAGTCGATCGCCTCGTCGAACTGGCCCCGGATCTCCGTGGTGCTGCCGACCTTGATCGCCGGGTAGGCCGCCGTGGCCTCGTCCACGACCCTGCGGGCCCGTTCCGGCGCCACGCCGTCGGCGGCGTTCACCAGGACCCGTACGTCGCCCATTGTGCCGAAGTGCCGCTCGAACGCCTGCTCGGCCATCGTGAACGCGGGCAGCAGGGCCACGTCGGCCTTCAGCACCGCCACGACCGTGAGCGGGATGGCCTGATCGCCTGACGCGACGGTCACGGTGTCGCCGACCTTGACGCGGAGGTCCTGGGCCGCGTAGTCGGCCACGGCGACCTCGCCCGCTCCGAAGCCGTCCAGCGTGCCGGACGACGCCTCCGGCTTGACGGCGGTGCCGATGGCGGACTGAGTGACGGTGCCCACTCCGTACTCGTGGCCGTTCACCTTGGTCTTCTTCCCCCGGAACTCGGTCACCGCGGCCAGGTCGCGGCTCGCGCGGAGCGTGTCGGCGACCGAGCGGGGGATGGTGCCGGTCTGCGACGTCAAGATGTAGTCGGCGGGGAACTGCTGGTCGAGCTGGCCGCTGACGGTGGTCCGCACCGTGGCGGTCAGGACCGACATCAGCGTCATCAGTGTCACGCCGATGGTCAGGGCGACCGTCGTGGTCGCCGCCCGCTTGGGGTTGCGACGCGAGTTGTCCACGGCGAGCCGTCCCGCCACGCCGAACAACCGCGCCGGCACCCAGCCCGCCAGCCCGCTCAGCGGCCGTACGATCACCGGGCCGAGGATGAGCACCGCGAAGAACACGAGCACGCCGCCGGCCATGACCGTCAGCAGCGCCGCTTGGCCCGGCTTCTGCAGCACGCCCGCCGCGGTGAGGCCGGCTCCCGCGACCGCGATCAGGGCGGCGACGACCACCCGTACGACCCCGGCGCGGAACGTGTGCTCCTCGACCTGCGTGCGCAGCGCCGCGACGGGCGGCACACGGGTGGCCTGACGCGCGGGCAGCAGCGCGGCGGCCATCGTCACCACGACGCCGGTGCACATGCCGATGGCGATCGTCTGCGGGGACAGGCTCACGGTGCCCGTGGGGATGTCCGTACCGATGGCTTTCAGCACGGCGACCGCGGCGGCCCCGAGACCGAGACCGGTCAGCAGGCCGAGCACCGACGACAGCAGCCCGACCACGGCGGACTCCAGCACGATCGAGCCGAAGACCTGCCGCTTGGTGGCACCGATGCAGCGCAGCAGCGCCATCTCCCGCATCCGCTGCGCGACCAGGATGGTGAAGGTGTTGTAGATGACCAGCGCGGCGACGAGCAGCGCGACCGCCCCGAACAGCAGCAGGCCCAGCCGGATGTAGGCCGTGTCCACATGGTTGCGCTGGGCCACCTCGTCGGCGCGTTCCCGGCCCGTCATGACCGTCGCGTCGCCGCCCACGGCCGCCGCGACGGCCGTGCGCAGGCTCTCCGGCGAGGGCCCCGAGGAGACGACGTCGATCTCGGTGAAGCCCTTGACGCCGGTGACGCGCCGCGCCGCGTCGGGCGTGAAGGCGACCGCTCCCCGGTAGGCGAGGTTCTGGTCGACGCCGACGTCGAAGATCCCGACGAGGCGGAACTCGTGCCGCGTGCCCGCCTTGTCGAGCACCGTGACGGCGGCCCCGGGCGTGAACCCCTGGGCCTTGGCGGTGTTCTCGTCGAGCACCGCCTCGCCGGCGGCTGAGGGGGCCCGGCCCGAGGTGATCTTGATGCGGCTCGCCGGGATGGACACCCCGGCGGTGGGGAGGTCGCCCACGACCTTGCCGTCCTTGCCGATCAGCGGCGCGTCCCCGGACACCATCGGCTGGGCGTCCTCGACGCCCCGCACCGCCTTGATCGCGGCGAGCGCGCTCTCCGGCAGGCGATCGTCGTCCCCGGCGTCCTTCGGCGTCACGACCACGTCCACCTTGTCGGCGTCCGCGGCGAACGACTGGGTGAACCCGGCGTCGATGGTGTCGGTGAGCACGAACGTGCCCGCGATGAAACCGACCCCGAGCACGATCGCCAGGGAGGTGAGCAGCAGGCGCAGGCGGTGCGCCAGGAGCCCGGCGAGGGTGGTCCTGAACACGGCTCAGGCCTCCAGCGCCATCAGCGTGTCGAGCACGGTCTGCGGGGTCGGCCGTTCGACCTCGCTCACCAGCAGGCCGTCCCTGAGGAAGACCACCCGGTCGGCGTACGACGCCGCCACCGGGTCGTGGGTCACCATCACGATCGTCTGCCCGAGCTCCCGTACGGACGTGCGCAGGAACGCCAGCACCTCGGCGCCGCTGCGCGAGTCGAGGTTGCCGGTCGGCTCGTCGGCGAAAATCACTTCGGGCTTGCTGATGAGTGCCCGCGCCACGGCGACGCGCTGCTGCTGGCCGCCCGACAGCTCGCTCGGCTTGTGCCTGAGCCGGTCACGCAGGCCGACCGTCTCGATCACGCGGTCGAACAACGCCTGGTCGGCCTGGCGGCCCGCGATCTCCAAGGGAAGCCGGATGTTCTGCTCGGCGGTCAGCGTCGGCAGCAGGTTGAACGCCTGGAAGATGAAACCGACGCGCTCGCGCCGCAGGAGCGTGAGCTGCTTGTCGTTCAAACCGGTGATCTCGACGTCGCCGATGCTCACCCGCCCGTCCGTCACGGTGTCCAGACCGGCCAGGCAGTGCATCAGGGTGGACTTGCCGGAGCCGGACGGTCCCATGATCGCGGTGAACGCCTCCGCGGCGAAGCCGACGTCGATGCCGCGCAATGCGTGCACGGCCGCGTCGCCCTCGCCGTACACCTTCGTCAGTCCCCGCGCGACGACCGCGGTGCGAACCTGGGTTGTTGTGGTCATGACGCCACGCTATGGCCGTGATCAGGGCGTTTCCTCGGCCTCGCGGACGTTCTCGGCCTGCGTCCCGGGACGGTCCGCCCCGGGGCGTGTGCGACTTGTGAGGTATCCCGGACTCAGCCCCGCGGATGATCGGGGGCGACCACGCCGGTCTCGTACGCGTAGACCACCACCTGGGCCCGGTCGCGCAGCCCCAGCTTGGCCAGGATGCGGCCAAGGTGGGTCTTCACGGTGGCCTCCGCGAGATGCAGCCGCGCCGCGATCTCGGAGTTCGACAGGCCACGGGCCACCTGGACCATCACCTCCCGCTCCCGCGCCGTCAGCACGCCCGCGTCCTGCCGCCGCCGATCCCCCTCCGGCAGGAGCACGGCGAAGCGGTCGAGCAGGCGGCGGGTCGTGCTCGGCGCGACCACCGCGTCTCCCGAGTGGACCGACCGGATCGCACTGATCAGCTCGGCCGGCGGCACGTCCTTCAGCAGGAACCCCGCCGCACCCGCCTTGATCGCGGCGAACGCGTACTCGTCGAGGTCGAACGTCGTCAGGATCAGCACTTTGGGGCCGTCCGGGGCCGCGCAGATCACGCGGGCCGCCTCAACGCCGTCCATGCGCGGCATGCGGACGTCCATGAGGACCACGTCGGCCTCGACCGTGCGCACCGCCTCGACGGCCGCCAGCCCGTCGGCCGCCTCGCCGACGACCTCGATGTCCGGCTGCGCCCCGAGGACCATCCGGAACCCGGTCCGCACCAGCTCCTGGTCGTCCACCAGCATGACGCGTATCACAGCAGCTCCGCTCCGCTCGTCATCGCCGCGACCCCGTAACCGTACGCGCTGTGGGGACAACCGGAGTCACCGCGGTCCGGGGGTCGCCTGGTCACGCGGCCATCCCGACGGGGATCCGGGCGATCACCCGGAAGCCGCCGCCCGGCCGGGGACCGGCTTCGACGCTCCCGCCGTACATCGCCGCCCTCTCCCGCATGCCGATCAGCCCGTGCCCGCCGACCAGGCGCGGCGCCGCGGCGCCCCTGCCGTCGTCGCTGATCCTCAGCTCGAGCTCGCCCCTGCCGTACGTCACCTCCACCCGGGCCCGCGTGCCGGGACCGCCGTGCTTCAGCGCGTTGGTCAGCGCCTCCTGCACGATCCGGTAGACGGCGAGCTGCTCACCCTCGGGCAGCGTCTGCGCGGTGCCGGACACGGTGAACTCGGTCGGCAGACCCGAATCCCTGACCTGCCTGATCAGGTCGCCCAGCTGGGCGACACCGGGTTGCGGGGCGTACTCCTCCGCCGGGCTGCCGGCGTCCTGCCGCAGCACCCCCACCAGCCTGCGCATCTCGGCCAGCGCCTGCCGCCCGGTCGACGAGATCGCCTGCATCGCACGCCGTGCCTGCTCGGGGTCGCCGTCGATGGCGTATCCCGCGCCGTCGGCCTGCACGACCATCACGCTGACGTTGTGCGCGACCACGTCGTGCAGCTCGCGGGCGATGCGGGCGCGCTCGGCGGCGGCGGCGATGCGCGCCTGCTGGTCGCGCTCCCGCTCGGCCCGCTCGGCACGTTCGACCAGGCCCTCCACATAGCGACGGCGGGTGTTGGCGTAGATCCCGGCGATCCAGACGGCGACGATGAAGGCCGACGACGACGGCCATGCCTGGGCGGGGGCGGGAGACCAGCGCAGCATCGCCAGCAGCAGCCCGAGTTCGGCGACCGCCCCGGCGGCCAGCGCCCACCGGAGTGTGCAGCGCGAGGCGACGCCGTACACCGCGACGAGCACCGCGATGTTGGCGGGCAGGACGACGACGTCGAGCAGCCACTGGACGAAGCTGACGGCGGCGACCACCGCGAACACCTCACGGGGGTGGTCGCGGCGCCAGGTCAGCGGAACGATGAGCGCGGCCGACAGCAGCAGCAGACCGGGCACACCGAGCTGCCGCGCCCCGAGCGAGCCGGTCCGGCTGAACGCCTCGATGGTGGCCAGGCACAACAGCGCCAGCGGGGAGACCGTGAGCGCGTCCACGAGCTTGCTGTGGCGCCGGGTCCAGGCGCGCAGTCTGCCGAACACGTACCCAACCATACGTATCGGCTGCTCAGGAAGGTCTCACCCTTGGGACGGATACCCGCCTACGACTCAAGTCGCAGCCGCTGCCGTGCTTACGCCGTTTTTACGGATCACGGCGCATCCTTGTTCCCGGGAACGCTTCTTGGAAGCGGGGTTAGGGAGCTCTGAATGGCGGAGAAGGACGCGGGGTCGCGCGGTGTCGGAGACGAGCCGCGCGACCCGCGCCCGGAGCCGGTAACCGGACCGGCCGGGTCATCTGAGCTCAGTGTGACCGAGCCCAGTGCGACGGAGCCCAGTGCGACCGCCGGTTCCGCTGCGCCGGCCGCGCCCACCGGGCCGAGTCCGTCTACCGGGCCGAGCGGGTCGGCCGGGCCGGCCGGGTCTGCGCCCCCTCGGACGGATCCCGCGTCGCCCTGGACCAGCCCGGGGGACACACCCAGGCCGTCAGGGCCGGAAGCACCCCGGATCGGACCGGCGAACACGCCCGGAGCATCGGGGCCGCACTCGCCGTGGGCAGGCCACGCGGGCCCGAGCCGGCCAGGGCCGGGACCCGCGAACACGCCCCCCACAGACGGCCGGTACGCCTTCGGTCCCGGTGGCGCGGGGTGGAAGGCTCCCGGCTGGCAGGATCCGCGCGCACGGTCCGCGCCTGCTCCGCGGCATGGCCCTCCCACGCGACCGGCGCCTCGGCTGCCCCGCGGACACGTCGGTCAGCTCGTGGCCGTCGGCATCGCGTCCGCGCTGATCGGTGCGCTCCTCGGCGGTGGCGTCGTGGCCGTCACCGGTATGGTCTGGGACCGGGCGCACGCGGGGATGAGCTGGGACGCCGGAAGTGACCGCCAGCGTCTCTTCCCTCGAGGCTACAACGAGGACGCGCCACAGTCCCAGGACGACTTCCTGCCTCCCTGGTGCAGGCGCACCGAGGCCGGAGTGCGCTGCCAGGCGCCAGGCTGAGGTTCGCTTTCCCGAGGGCGCGCGCCGGCGGAGGGGCCGGCGCGCGCCTACGGGTGTCCGGCGCCCGGTGGGCTGTCTTCCGGTCGGCCGCGCGTCGGCGCAATTTTGGATCTCCCAGGACGGTCACTCCCGCTCACTCCGAGCACGAAGCAGGGCGATGGCCGTGCGGATCGCCGCGGTCCGCGACTTGGCTCCTCCGGCGGTCACAAACCGCTCCAGGAAGGACAAATCGTCGGCCCCGAGCATCAGGTTCAACTTCGCGAGCGCCGGCCGCTCGGGATTTGGCAATTTCCGGGTTTTTGAATAATTCGCCGGCTCGCCATTGTTTGCCGATTTGCAGTGGGGTCGACGAGATTCGAACTCGCGCTGTACGGTACCTAAAACCGTTGCCTCTGCCGATTGGGCTACGACCCCTTTTCCTCTTCCTTTTCCCGCGAAATTATCTGTCTGAGAATGACAGTTGGGGCAGAGGAATCGCAGATTCTCTTTTCTGTTGTCCAGCCAGTTGCCGTTGATGTGGTCGATGTGCAATGTGAGCGGCCGACCCTGCTAGGCGCCGCCTATCCTACAGTCTGCGCAGGCGTATGGGACTCCCACTTCCCGCAGTGCCCGCCCGAGCTTGCGAGGCTTCTCGCGGCCGGATCCCGGGGGTAGCAGCACCAGGATCTCCGCAGGCAGGTATCGCCGGGCCGCCGGGGCGCTCTTGTCCGGAGAGGGCCTGCCGAAGTGGGTCGTGTCGATGCCGAAGTGCTCGAGACGGCGGCTGATGTGGGCGTGGGCGCCCCCCGACCACGGGATGCCGAGATAGCGCAGCACGTCTGCGATGCTCGCCGCTTTGGCCGCGGCCTCGGCCAGCAGTTCGGGCGTGTACTTGTACTTCGCCATACTCCTGGAATTGTCGGCGGCCGCCGACAATTCCAGGAGTATGGCGAAAAGGGATTTGTCAGGAGATCCCTAGTTCTTTCGCGAGTCGGGCGACGTGACCGGTGGCCTTCACGTTGTAGAGAGCCTTCTCGATCTTCCCGTCGGGGTCGATGACGAACGTGGAGCGGATGACGCCCATGATGGTCTTGCCGTAGTTCGTCTTCTCGCCGTACGCGCCGTATGCCTTGTGCACGTCCAGACCGGTGTCGGACAGCAGCGGGAAGGTGAGCGCGTCGCGCTCACGGAACTGCCGCAGTTTGGCGGGCTTGTCCTTGGACACGCCCAGCACCACGAAGCCCTGCTCGGTCAGCGCGCCGAGATTGTCACGGAAGTCGCAGGCCTGCTTGGTGCAACCGGGGGTCATCGCCGCCGGGTAGAAGTACAGGATGACCCGCCTGCCGCGGAACGACTCCAGCGAGACCTCGTGGTCGTCGGCGTCGGTCAAAGTGAAGTCCGGCGCGGCGTCGCCGGGCTGGAGCTTGCTCATCACGTCCTCCGGAAAAGGTGACCCGCGCCGATCGGCGGGCAAGCGTCAACCAAACTACCGGGTCAGCCGCTGTGCGGGCGGACCGCCGGACCTGGCACACTGATCACACACCAATACCACAGGAGGGGGATCGCATGGCGGACACCGATCCCGAGGCGCTGGAACGGAAGATAGAGCGCACGCGGGCGGAGCTCGCTCGCACGGTCGACGCCATCGCGGACCGGGTGAGCCCGAAGCGGGTCGCGGAGCGCGGCGTCGAGAAGGCGAAGGCCAACGCGCGCGGCTTCGTCACGTCGGTGGAGGACATGGTCCTGGGGCCGCGCACGTACGCCCCGGCCGACGGCGAAGGTGAGCAGCCCGAGGAGTATCCGGCGCCCAGCATCGCTCCGGTGCTGATCGGGATCGGCGTGGTCGTCGTCGTGGGCGCGGCCGTCGTGCTGCTGCGCCGCCGTTCCCGCTGACCCGCCGGGGGACGACGCCGCCGTGACGCGCTTCACGGCGGCGTCCGCGTCCCCGCAGAAACGATCACAAGGCCGGGCCGGCCGTCACAGGAAGGTCATGCCCTCACCCCGATAGGTCGGGACCTCCTCGGTCACCCGGTCACCCTCCACGAGATGCAGCGCGGCGAAGCGCTCGCACATCTCCCCGGCCTTCGCGTGCCGGAACCAGACGCGGTCGCCGAGGCGGAGGTCGGCCGCGGCCTCGCCGAGCAGGGGAGTCTGCACCTCACCCGCCCCCTCGTCCGGGTGGTAGCCGAGCCCCGGCGGCAGGTACGGCTGGGGCAGCCGGGTGGGCCCGGGAGCCCCGGAGGCGGGATAGCCCCCTCCGAGCACGGTCACGACGTCCGGAGCCGGCTTGCGCACGACCGGCAGGGCGAACAGCGCCGCCGGGCGGCCGGTGAAGCCGCGGTAGAAGTCGAACAGGCGGGGATGGAAGAAACCCGAGCCCGCGGCCACCTCGGTGATCGCCCGCTCGGCGGTGGTCTTCTCGATGCTTCCCGTGCCGCCGCCGTTGACGAACTCGAGGTCGGCGACCTGACGTACGGCCTGCACGATGCGGCCGCGCCGCACGATCAGCTCGCGGCGAGACCGCTCCTGCATCCAGCGCACCGCGCGGCCGTACGGCCCGGGGACGTCGTCACCCACCCCGGCGATCTGGGCCTCGTACGCCATGAGCCCGGTCAGCCGCACCCCGGGGCGCTCGGCGATGTGCGCGGCGATCTCGGCGGCCTGCTCGGGTTCGCGGATCGGCGACCGCAGCGCGCCCGCACGGAACTTGCCGCCGAAAGCCGTGAATCCCGCGTCGATGTCCAGGCACACCCTGATTCGGCGGGGGAGCCGCAGGCTCTCGATGAGGTCGAGGTGCTCCGGCGAGTCCACCATCACGGTGATCTCCCGTGCCGCGACGTCGTCCGAACCCAGGGCGCGCAGCGCGGTCCTGTCGGCCGTCGGATAGGCCACGAGCACGTTCCGCAGCCCGGTGGAGACCAGCCACAGCGCCTCGGGCAGGGTGAAAGCCATGACGCCCGAGACGCCGTCCATGGCCAGGACCCGTTCGAGCAGGGCCCGGCAGCGGATCGATTTGCTGGCGACCCGGATGGGCTTGCCCCGGGCCCGGCGCACCATGGCGGCCGCGTTCGACCGGAGCGCGTCCATGTCGAGGACGGCGAAGGGCGGCTCCAGATGGGCCGTCGCCCGGTCGAGGCGCTGTCGGTCGTCCATGGCGGCAGCCTAGTACGGCTCCTCGGGGATATACATGAGCGCGGTTCACGTTAACCGTGACCGGCAAAGTCTCGGCGATGGAGACGTCTTGATCGCGCAAGGCGGCGGGTGACCCGCCCGTCTCGCCGGCCCTCCGTGTACCCATGGTGACGTGACTACCGAGCGGACCGGGCGCGGTGAGCGGGAAGGGTGAACGGCTGATGAGCGTCGTGCAGGGAATCCTGTCGGGTTCGTCGGCCAGAAGCGCCAAGGGCGCCGGAAGCGGCACGGGAGCCAAGGGTGCCGGAAGCGGCACGGGAGCCAACGGCACCACAGGCGGCAAGAGCGTCAACGGCATCGGAAACACCGCAGGCGGCACCGGCGCCGGGGCGGACCACACGGCCGGCCGGCGGACCGCCGCGCGCGTCCTGCGGCCGGCCCGCACCCCGGCCGCCGTCGTGGTCGCCGCCGCGATCGCCCTGCTCGGCTGGGCGCTCACCGCCGCGGTCGTCGCCGCCCTGCTCGGCGTGGCTCACTGGCGGCTGCCGCCCCGGCTGTCGCACGTCACACTGGCCGACCCGGCGGTCGCCGTCGCCGCCGTCGGCATGATCCTGTGCGGAGCGGGTCTGGTGGCCCTCGCGCTCGTCCCCGGCCGTCCCCGGCTCATGCCCCTGCACTGCCGGGATCCGCTGCTCGCGATGGGCCTGACGCGCGCGGGTCTGCGCCGTACGCTCGCCGCCTCGGCCCGCGAGGTCGAGCATGTCCGGCGGGCCGGCGTTCACATCCTCCGCAGACGGATCGAGGTCATCGTGGTGGCCGACGCGAACACGACCGGCGCCCTGCTGCGGGAGGTGGGCGCGGCGGTCGGGGACCGGTTGTCGGGGCTCGGCGTCCAGTCCCGCCACGAGGTGGTCGTACGGCTGCGCGGGAGAGGGGTCTGACGTGCGTCCGCGCATGGGGAATCGCGTCGGGCTCTGCCTGGTGGGCCTCGCGCTGGTCGCGGGAGGGGCCGGTCTGCTGGCCGCCGCGCGGCGGCGGCCCGGCGCGGCCCTGATCGACGGGAGCGTGGTCGAGGGGAGGCCGTGGGCGCTGCCGCTGCTTGCCGGGGCGGCCATGCTGCTCGCCCTGGTCGCGACCCGCTGGCTCGTCCTGGCGCTCGGGTGGGGCAGGGTCGGCAGCCGCACCGGCGCCGGCATCGCCATGCTCGGCGTGGCGCTGAAGGGCGTCGACGGGATCGGCCGCATCTCGGTGAGGCTCGTGCGCGACGGCAGGCTGCGGGTGTCGGTGTCGCTCCAGCGGTCCGCCGACCCGCGGCAGGTGATCAGGCGGCTGGACGAGTCGGCGATCTCACGCGTTCGCCGAGCGGTCGGCCGGGACGACGCGCTTGCGGTTGTCCGCCTGCACGTCCGCCGCCGCTGACCGCCCGCGCCCCGCCGACCGCCCTTCCGAGGGTCCATCCGGGCGCCACGGCGCTCGGGTCGCGCCGGTGCCCAGGGCGAGCCCGGCGGCCAGGCAGGCGAGCGGCACGACGGGCACCACATACCGGTGGTCGAAGGCGGCGATCAGGGGCGGCAGCAGGAGCAGGACCACGGCCGCGGCCCAGGGCAGCAGCGCCGTCCATCGCCGGGCCACCAGTCCGGCGAGCCCGGCCAGCAGGATCGCCGCCAGCAGCGGCCCGCGCAGGAAGCCCTGGTCCTGGTAGGCGCGCAACCATCCCGCGAACGGCTCGGCCACCTTCGTGTCCCCGGCGCTTCCCTGGTAGGCGGTGGTCAGCTGGGTCGCCGTACGGCCGCCGGAGGCCACCTTGGCGGTGAACGGCTTCACCGAGGCGGGGAAGACGTACGCGCTCTGCGGCCCGGGGGAGGGGTAGACCTTTCGGTCCCATTCGAACGCCCACATGGCGTCGTGCAGGCCGGCCGCCAGGAAGTCGAGGGGCTGGCTGCGGATCGCCAGCGAGGCGAACTCGCCCGCCAGCCGCTCCTTGTCCTTCTTCACCCGCTGGATGGGCGAGTCCGCGTCCCAGATATAGGCGGGCGCGGCGAGCCGGGGCCCCGACGGGCACAGCACCGCCAGCTCCTTGGGCGGCTCCATCACCGAGCAGTCGGCGAAGGTCATCGTCCGCGACCACAGCCAGGTGCTGCTGCCGCCCATCCCGTAGGTTCCGTGGGCGTCGTGGAACCACACGGCGTACCCGCCGAGCACGGCGGACGCGGCGGCGAGCCCGGCGAGCGCGGTCCTCCAGCGTCCGGCCAGCAGCACCGGCAGCAGCGCCAGCGCGATCAGGGGCAGCCCGAGAGTGCGGGTGACGGTCGCCAGCCCGAGCAGCAGCAGCGCGGCGACGACGGACCACGCGCCCGGCCTGGGGCGCCACAGCAGGATCGTCACGGCGGCCACGATCAGCGCGGTGAACAGCAGGTCCGCCATGATGAGGTGTTCGAGCTGGATCTGGTGCACGTCGAGCAGCACCGGGGCCGCCGCCAGCGCGGCTCCCCACCCCGGCAGCCGCGTACGGCGGCGCAGCAGCGCGTACACGCAGACGGCCATGCCGAGGCCGAGCAGGTGCTGGACGATCACGACGGCGGTGACGCTGCCCAGCGGGCTCAGCGCCGCCAGGAACAGCGAGTAGCCGGACGGCCGCGAGGGCAGGGGCCGCAGGTCGAGGGCCGAGCTCAGGTAGGCGAAGGAGTCGGCCCAGAACCACAGCGCGGGCCGGTAGCCGAGCACGGCGAGCGCGCGGAGCGCGACGCCCGCCGCCAGCACGATCAGGAACGCCCGATGCGGGCGCAGCGCCTCGCGCCACCTCACGTGACGGCCCTCCTCCTCGTCGTCGGCGAGGGCACCACCTTATTGGCCCCGGCCGGCGTTCCGCCCGCCTGCGTGATCACGAAGAGCTTTCCGGCAGGTCAGAGAGGCAAGCATGAATTCCCTGCACGTCGCGATCGGTATCGGCGCAGGTGGGAGGCCCTGCGTGCGACACTGCGCGATCACGGTGGGGGTCAGCACTCGATGACGTTGACGGCGAGGCCGCCGCGGGAGGTCTCCTTGTATTTGTCGAGCATGTCCCTGCCGGTGTCGCGCATCGTCTTGATCGCCTTGTCCAGCGACACGAAGTGGCGGCCGTCGCCGCGCAGTGCGATGCGGGCGGCGGCGATCGCCTTGATCGAGGCGACGGCGTTGCGCTCGATGCACGGGATCTGGACGAGCCCGCCGATCGGGTCGCAGGTCAGGCCGAGGTTGTGCTCGATGCCGATCTCGGCGGCGTTCTCGACCTGCTCGGGCGTGCCGCCGAGCGCCTCGGTGAGGCCCGCGGCCGCCATGGAGCAGGCGGAGCCGACCTCGCCCTGGCAGCCCACCTCCGCGCCGGAGATGGAGGCGTTCTCCTTGAACAGCACGCCGATCGCGCCCGCGGTGAGCAGGAAGCGGACGACGCCGTCCTCGCCGGCGCCCGGAAGGAAACGCATGTAGTAGGACAGAACGGCCGGGACGATTCCGGCGGCGCCGTTGGTCGGCGCGGTCACGATCCGGCCGCCCGCGGCGTTCTCCTCGTTGACGGCCAGCGCGAAGAGCGTGACCCAGTCCATCGCCCGCAGCGGGTCGGTCCCGTCGGCCTCACCCTGCAGCCGCCGGTACAGCTGGTGGGCCCGGCGGCGCACCTTCAGACCGCCCGGCAGGACGCCCTCGCGGCCGGTGCCGCGGCGTACGCACTCGGCCATGACCGCCCACAGGTGCAGCAGGCCGGCCCGGATCTCCTCCTCCGTACGGCCGAAGGCCTTCTCGTTCTCCACCATCAGGCCGGAGATCGACAGGCCGGTCTCGGCGCAGTGCGCGAGCAGTTCGTGCGCGGTCGTGAAGGCGTACGGCAGCACCGTGTCGTCGGGCTTGATCCGGTCGGCGCCGGTGGCGTTCTCGTCCACCACGAAGCCGCCGCCGACCGAGTAGTACACCTTCTCGCGCAGCACCGCGTCGTCGGCGTACGCCGTGAACCGCATGCCGTTGGGGTGGTGGGGGAGCGACAGCGTGCGCTCGAAGACGAGGTGCTCGCCGACCACGAACGGGATCTCGTGCAGGCCGTACAACGTGACCGTGCCGCTCGCCCGCATCGCCGCCAGCCGTTCGTCGACGGTGTCGACGTCGACCAGCTCGGGCTTGTCGCCGGACAGGCCCAGCAGGACCGCCTTGTCGCTGCCGTGGCCCTTGCCGGTCAGCCCGAGCGAGCCGTAGAGGATGGCCTCGACCCTGGTGACCTTCTCCAGCAGCCCGTCCTGGTGCAGCCCGCGGGCGAACTTGTGCGCCGCGGCCATCGGGCCGCCCGTGTGAGAGCTGGACGGCCCGATCCCCACCTTGAACAGGTCGAAGACGCTGATCGCCATTGATCGTCGCCTCTCGGCTTCCTGTCAGGACTCGCCGGAGGTCAGCGCGGTGTACTCCGCGGCCGACAGCAGGTCGTCCGGCTCCTCCTCCACGCGCACGCGGAACAGCCAGCCCTCGCCGTACGGGTCGGAGCTGACCAGAGCGGGCTCGTCCGCGACGGCGGCGTTGATCTCGACGATCTCGCCGCTGACCGGCGCGAAGATGTCGCTCACGGACTTGGTGGACTCCACCTCGCCGACCGCGTCGCCGGCCGTGACCGTCGCGCCGACCTCCGGGTGCACCTCCACGTAGACCACGTCACCGAGCTGCTCGGCCGCGTACGCCGTGATGCCCACCGTCACGGTGAGGCCGTCCTCGATCCCGGCCACCCACTCGTGTTCCTTGGTGTAGCTCAGGTCGTCCGGAATGGTGCTCACTTGCTCCTCCTGTAGAAAGGCAGATCGACGACGTCGACCGGTTCTTGGCTGCCCCGGATGTCCACGGTCAGGCCACCCTTTTCCAGGGCGTCCTCGTCGACGTACGCCAAGGCGATCGGGCGGCCGAGGGACTGCGACGGGGCGCCGCTGGTCACCTCGCCGACGACGGCACCCTCCCGGGTGACGGAGTAGCCGTGCCTCGGCACCCGGCGGCCGCGCGCCACCAGCCCGACCAGGCGCCGGGTGGTGCCGTTCGCCGCGACCCGCTCGAGGGCGGCCTTGCCCAGGAAGTCGCCGGGCTTGTCGAAACGGACGACCCGGCCGAGGCCGGCGTCGAACGGCGTGATCGCCGCGCTCAGCTCGTTGCCGTACAACGGCATGCCGGCTTCCAGGCGGAGCGTGTCGCGGGCCGACAGCCCGGCGGGAACGAGCCCGGCGTCCCTGCCCGCCTCGGCGAGCGCCTCCCACAGCGGTACGGCGTGCTCGTTCAGCACGAAGAGCTCGAAACCGTCCTCGCCGGTGTATCCGGTGCGTGCGATCAGGACGGGCGTGCCCGCGACGACGCCGGGGACGATGGCGTAGTACTTGAGCTCGCCGAGGTCGGCATCGGTCAGCGCGGCCAGGATCTCGGCGCTGCGCGGCCCCTGCACCGCCACCAGCGCGTACTCGTCCGACCGGTCGGTCACCCGCGCGTCGTATCCCCGGACCCGGTCGGCGAGCTCGCGGGCGACGAGGGCGTAGTTGGAGGCGTTGGCGACGACCATGTACTGGTCCTCGTCGAGGCGGTAGACGATGAGGTCGTCGAGGATGCCGCCGGTCTCGTTCACGATCATCGTGTAGCGGGCGCGGCCGGGCGCGAGGACGCTGAGGTGACCCACGAGGGCGTGGTCGAGGGCCTCGCCGGCCTGCGCGCCGACGACGAAGATCTCTCCCATGTGGGACAGGTCGAAGAGCCCCGCGGCCGTTCGCACCGCGTTGTGCTCGGCCGACTCGCTGCCGTAGCGCAGGGGCATCTGCCATCCCGCGAAGTCGGTCAGGGTCGCGCCAAGGCGTTCATGGACACCGCGGAGCGGGGTGGATCGGGACATGCGCACCTCGGAAGGACGGATGCTGCGTTGAACTATCGGGCATCCTCCCCCTCTGTCATCGGCGCCTGAGAGCTTCGTCCGATCTTTGCCGGACTTTCACCTTCGGCGAGGCCTTCCGGCCTTCTTTCCAGAGGTCACCTGGCCCGCGCGGTCCTTTGCCTTGAGAGGTTCGCGGGGAGGGCTTGCTCCTTCAGGGGCCCTGACCGGATGCCAGGACGCTCTCCCGCACGGGGTCACCGGTGTGCAGCCAGCCTAGTGGTTCTCCCACCACCCCCGTAACCGGCCGGACCGCCCGATTTCATCATGGAGACTCCGGCGGCGGTCCACGCCGGCCTTCGGTCACGATCGGTGATCCGACTCCTGCAGCGGCCGGTGCCCCGCGTGGAGACGCGCCAGGGCGGAGGAAGGGTCGTCGCCCGTGAGGATCCGCTGGTGGATGGCCTGAGTATCGGGGGACGGCTCGGTGCCGAGGCAGTCGACCAGCGTGCGGCGCAGCCGCTGGTAGGAGGCCGAGGCGTCGTGGGTGCGGCCCGACCGGTGCAGCGCCAGCATGAGTTGCCGGTGCGGCCGTTCACGCAGCGGATGCCGTCTCGCCCACTGGGCCAGGCCGCCGACGATCTCGTGATGGTGCCCGAGCGTCAGTCGTACGTCGAAGAGGTCCTCGGTCACCGCGCGCCGGTCCTCGTCGAGCCGTTCGGCCCAGGCGGCCAGTTCGTCCACGTGCCTCATGCCGAGCAGGGCGTCGTCCCGCCACAGGTTGAGCGCGCTCTCGAAGATCCTCGCCGCATTGTGGTAATCGCCATTGTCTCGAGCGATTCTGCCCTGTGCCACCAATTGGTTGAATACTGCAGCATCCACGGATCCGGACGGCACGGAAAGAAGGTACCCGCCTTCCACCGTGTGCAGCGGAGAAACGCTGGGGTCGCGTGGCGAGAGCCGCCTGCGCACCTGTGCGATGTAGGTGGTAAGATTCCGCGGCGCGGATTTAGTGGGACGGCCATTCCATAGCAGATCGATGAGCGTGTCCCGGTGGACCGCGATATTCGGATTGAGTAGGAACAGCGCCAGGAGCTGCCGGTGTCTCGGGGCGAGCCCGGCGATGACGTCCCCCGAGGGTTTCATGGCCAGGAACGGTCCGAGCACGGCGTATAACACGATCCCCCTCGCACACGAAAGCAGCGTGAACGCGCCGACGACGCGGCTTCAATAGGTATTTGACGATATCCCTCTCTCCCTGCATTCGTCAAAATTGCTGTTTTTCGCGGCGCGCGCCGGGGTGGGAAGTTCCGTCATGGCATTGCGTTCCGTAAAGCGATGAATGCCCAGCGAACATGCACGTGCAGCAAATGAAATCGGTTACATAAACCGAGGAGGATGCGATGACGTGTTTCCGGTCGCCGCTCCGGTCGCCGCGGGAGGAGGGCGACAGCCGTGTTCACCGGGCGGCCGCCGCGTTGCGGCGGGTGCGTTATGCGGGGGCTCGACCGGCATGCCGGTGCGCCGCGCGTCGTCCCGCCGGACGGCGTCCAACGGGGCGAGGCGGCGTCGCATCGGGTTCTCCGCGGCGCACACCGGATCCTCGGGTGCGGGTTCTCGCGGGGGTTCTCAGGCGCGGCGCCGCTCCGGGATTCTCAACGGCGGGCGGCGGCGACGAGAGCGCGGAAGAGGGGGCCGTCCTCGTCGGCCTCCGGATGCCACTGCACGGCCCGCGCGAACGCGGCTCCCGTCACTTCGACGGCCTCGATCGTGCCGTCGCAGGAACGGGCGGTGACCTCCAGCCCGTCCGCCAGGCGGTCGATCGCCTGGTGGTGGTAGTGGGCGGGCGTCAGGTCCTCGCCTTCGTAAATCTTGGCCAACTCCGGCGAGAGCCGTACGGGGACGCGGCCGAACGTGCCGGGGGCGGGGGAGTGGTCCGTGTGGCCGACCACGTCGGGCAGGTGCTGGTGGAGGGTGCCGCCCAGCGCCACGTTGAGCACCTGGAGGCCGCGGCAGATGCCGAGGAACGGCAGCCCGGCCTCCAGCGCGGCCGTCATCAACCCGAACTCGGCATCGTCACGAAATTTCCGGATGTAGCCGGTCTGGGGGGCCGGGGCGGAGCCGTACCGGGCGGGGTCGATGTCGCCCCCGCCCGCGATGATCAGCCCGTCCAGCCGCTCCACCAGCGCGGCGGGCTCCCCCGCGGGCGGCAGGATGACCGGCTGGCCCCCCGCCCGCACGATGTGGTCGACGTACATGTACGGCAGCAGCGCCGCCGGCATGTCCCACACGGTGAACTTCGCCGGCTCGACGTAACACGTCACGCCGATGACGGGACGGGCCATGACGATCCCTCTACAGCGGAGTGACGTACGCGCCGGAGATGCCGCCGTCCACCAGGAACTCCGAGGCGGTGATGAACGAGGCGTCGTCGGAGGCGAGGAACGCGACCGCGGCGGCGATCTCCTCGGCCCGCGCGAAACGGCCGATCGGCACGTGGACGAGACGGCGCTGGGCGCGCTCGGGGTCCTTGGCGAACAGCTCCCGCAACAGCGGGGTGTCCACCGGTCCGGGGCACAGCGCGTTGACCCGGATGCCCTCGCGGGCGAACTGGACGCCCAGCTCGCGGCTCATCGCCAGAACCCCGCCCTTGGAGGCGGTGTAGGAGATCTGCGAGGTGGCCGAGCCCATGACCGCGACGAACGACGCGGTGTTGATGATCGAGCCCTTGCCCTGCCGCCGCATGTACGGGATCACGTGCTTGCAGCACAGGTAGACGCTGGTGAGGTTGACCTCCTGCACCCGGCGCCAGGCGTCGATGCCGGTCTCCAGGATGGAGTCGTCGTCCGGCGGCGAGATGCCCGCGTTGTTGAACGCGATGTCGACGCTGCCGAACTCCTCGAACGCGGTCCGGTACATCCGGGCCACGTCGTCCTCGTTCGCCACGTCGACCTTGACGAACAGGCCGCCGACCTCCCCGGCCGCCTTCGCGCCGGCCTCCTCGTCGAGGTCGGCGACCACGACCTTGGCGCCCTCCTGGGCGAACCGGCGGGCGGTGGCCAGCCCGATGCCGCTGCCCGCCCCGGTGATGACGGCGACGCGGTCCTGCAAACGCTGCATTGATCTACTCCGTGGAGATGAAGACGTTCTTGGTCTCGGTGAAGGCCGACAGGGCGTCCGGGCCGAGCTCCCGGCCGAGGCCCGACTGCTTGAAGCCGCCGAACGGGGTCCAGTAGCGGACGCTGGAGTGCGAGTTGACCGACAGGTTGCCCGCCTCGACGGCCCGTGCCACCCGCAGCGCCCGGCCCACGTCGCGGGTCCAGATCGATCCCGACAGGCCGTACGCCGTGTCGTTGGCGATCCGGATCGCGTCGGCCTCGTCCTCGAACGGCACGACCGACACCACGGGCCCGAAGATCTCCTCGGTGAACGCCCTGCGGAAGGACTCCGAGGACGATCCGGCCAGCACCGTGGGCGGGAACCAGAAGCCGGGCCCGCTCGGGCACGACCCGGCGGCGTACACGTCGGCCTCGGTGACGAACGACGCGACGCGCTCCCGATGCTCGGCGCTGATCAGCGGGCCCATCTGGCTCGCCGGGTCGCCCGGGTCGCCGACCTTCACCGCGCGCACCGCCTCGGCGAGCCGCGCGAGGAAGTCGTCGTGGACGGAACGCTCCACCAGGATGCGCGAGCGGGCGCAGCAGTCCTGGCCGGAGTTGTCGAAGACCGCCATCGGCGCCGAGGCCACGGCCTTGTCGAGGTCGGAGTCGGCGAAGACGATGTTGGCGCTCTTGCCGCCCAGCTCCAGCGTCACCCGCTTGACCTGCTCGGCCGCCTTCGCGCCGATCAGCTTCCCGACCTCGGTCGAGCCGGTGAACACGATCTTCCGTACGTCCGGGTGCTCGACGAGCCGGGCCCCGGCGACCTCACCCTCGCCCGGGACGACCTGGAGCACGCCCTCGGGCAGCCCGGCCTCCAGGGCGAGCTCGGCCAGCCGCAGCGCGGTCAGCGGGGTCCACTCGGCGGGCTTCACGATCACCGTGTTGCCGGCGGCGAGGGCCGGGGCGACTCCCCAGGTCATGATGACCATCGGGAAGTTCCACGGCACGATGATCCCGACCACGCCCAGCGGTTCGGCGAACGTGACGTCCACCCCGCCGGGCACCGGGATCTGCCTGCCGTGGTCGCGCTCGGGCGCGCCCGCGTAGAAGTTCAGCACGTCGCGGACGTTGCCCGCCTCCCAGCGGGCGTTGCCGACGGTGTGCCCGGCGTTCGCGATCTCCAGCCGCGCCAGCTCCTCCGCGTGGTCCTCCACGACCTGCGCGAAGCGGCGCAGCAGCCGGGCCCGCTCACCCGGGGCGACCGCGCTCCAGGCCGGGAACGCCCGGCGGGCGCGCTCGACCGCGCGGTCCACCTCGGCGGCGTCCGCCATCTCGATCTCGGCGATCACTTCCTCGGTCGCCGGATTGACTAGTTTCACAGCCGTTCGAACCCCCGATAGAGCTCCCAGTCGGTGACCGCCGAGTCGAAGGCGGCCAGCTCGACCCTCGCGTTGTTGGCGTAGTGCTCGACCACGTCCTTGCCGAACGCCTCCTCGGCGATCGGCGAGCCCTCCCACAGCGCCAGGGCGTCGCGGAGCGTCGCGGGCACCCGCTCGGCCCCGGAGTCGTAGGCGTTCCCGGCGAACGGCTCCTCCAGCTCCAGCCCGGCGTCGACGCCGCGCAGCCCCGCCGCGATCATGGCGGCGACCGCCAGGTAAGGATTGACGTCGCCGCCCGGCACCCGGTTCTCGATCCGCAGGGAGGGGCCGTGGCCGACCAGCCGCAGCGAGCAGGTGCGGTTGTCCACGCCCCACTTGACGGCGGTGGGGGCGAAGCTGCCGGGCACGAACCGCTTGTAGGAGTTGACGTTGGGCGCGTAGAGCAGGGTCAGCTCCCGCATCGCGGCGAGCTGGCCGGCGATGAACCGCCGCCCGGTCTCCGACAGCCCGTACGGCTCGCCGCCCGCCATGACCGGCACGCCGCCGGCGTCGCGCAGCGAGATGTGAATGTGGCAGGAGTTGCCCTCGCGCTGGTTCGGCTTGGCCATGAACGTGATCGACCTGCCCTCCTGGGCGGCGATCTCCTTGGCGCCGTTCTTGTAGATGACGTGGTTGTCGCAGGTGGTCAGCGCGTCGGCGTACCGGAAGGCGATCTCGTGCTGGCCGAGGTTGCACTCGCCCTTGGCGGACTCGACGTACAGTCCGGCGCCCTCCATGCCGAGCCTGATCTTGCGCAGCAGCGGCTCGATGCGGGAGGTGCCGAGCAGCGAGTAGTCGACGTTGTAGAGGTTGGCCGGGGTCAGGTCGCGGTAGCCACGCCGCCAGGCCTGCTCGTAGCTGTCGTCGTAGACGACGAACTCCAGCTCGGTGCCGACGTACGCGGTCCAGCCGCGTTCGGCGAGCCGGGCGAGCTGGCGGCGCAGGATCTGCCGGGGGGAGGGCACGACGTCGGAGCCGTCCTCCCACACCAGGTCGGCCAGCAGCAGCACGGTGCCCTCGTGCCAGGGCACCCGGCGCAGCGTCGACAGGTCCGGCCGCATGACGAAGTCGCCGTAGCCGCGCTCCCAGGACGACATGGCGTAGCCGTCCACGGTGTTCATGTCGACGTCCACCGCGAGCAGGTAGTTGCAGCCCTCGGCGGCGTGGTCCAGCACCTCCTCCAGGAAGTACCGCGCCGACAGCCGCTTGCCCTGCAACCGCCCCTGCATGTCGGTGACCGCGAGCAGGACCGTGTCCACGCGGCCCGCTTCGACGTCATCGCGGAGTCGCTCCACGCTGAGCACGGTGCCTCCCGTCCAAAAGTCTGGAATCAGACCATTGAGGGCATGCAAGCACCATGCTCCCCTCGTCGTCAACAACGCGACGCCCATAACGCGGTGTGGCCGGAAACGCGCCGTGGTCTAACCTCGACCGTGGGAGCGGGGGCCGCCGGCGACGGCGGCGACGGGTGGAGGGACGGAGGGGCGACACGCATGGAGATCACCCCGGCGGAGTCGTCCGTCTCCGGCCCCCGGACGCCCTCCCGCCCACGGGCCGTGCCCGCCTCCGTCTCCATGTCGCCGCCGGTGCCCGATACGCGGCCCGCGGCCGTGGGGATCACCGGCGCGGTGTCGCTGCTTCGGCCGGTGCGGGCGGGCAACGCGTTCGAGGAGACCGTCGAGCGTCTGCTGCAGGCCATCAAGCTCGGCGTCGTCCTGCACGGCGAGAAGCTGCCGCCGGAACGCGAGCTGGCCACCCGGCTCGGCATCAGCCGGGTCACCCTGCGCGAGGCGATCCGCGCCCTGCAGGAGTCCGGCTACCTCGACGTACGGCGCGGCCGTTACGGCGGGGCCTTCGTCGTCTACCGGCCGCCGAGCCCGCGCAAGGGCGACCTGCGCAGAGCCCTCACCCGCATGGGCGAAGACGATCTCGAGGACGCGCTGACGTTCCGGATGGCCGTCGAGTGCGGGGCGGCCCGGGTCCTCGCGACGGCCGAGCTGACCGCGCTCCAGCGGGACACCCTGGCCGCCCGGCTGGCCGGGGTGAACGACGCGGCGCCGGCCGACTACCGCCGGATGGACATCGCGTTCCACCTGGCGATCGGGGAGCTGACCGGCTCGCCGCTGCTGGCCGCGGCCTGCGCCGACGCCCGGCTGCGGGTGACCGACCTGCTCAACGCGATCCCCGTGCTGCGGCCCAACATCGAGCATGCGGCGGTCCAGCACGCCGCCATCGCCGCCGCGATCCTGGACGGCGACCCCGAGGCGGCCGAACGGGCGGTGGCCGAGCACCTGGAGGGCACGGCGGCCCTGCTGCGCGGCTTCCTCGCCTGACACCTCCCGCCGCGCCCGGTGTCCCTCCCGGCACTAGCATCGGGATCTGGGGGAAACGCTTCATGACCGACTGGTTCAGGGAACGCGTCGTCGAGGCGCACCGCCTGCCGTTGTTCTGGTTCTTCGTCGCGCTGATCACGGCGTTCGTCTTCACGCGGGTGAACGTACGGCTGATCAGGGCGCGAGTGCGGTGGCTGGGCAACATCAGCGTGGGCGAGATGCACATCCATCACGTGGTGTTCGGCGTGGTGCTCACGCTGCTGGGCGGGGTGGCCGGGCTGGTCCTTTCCGGTGTCTCCACGGGGTGGTACTCCTTCTCCTCCGCCGTGTTCGGCGCGGGCGCCGCGCTCGTGCTCGACGAGTTCGCGCTGATCCTGCACCTGCGCGACGTCTACTGGCAGGAGAAGGGCCGCGCCTCCGTGGACGCGGTCTTCGTGGCGATCGCGGCCACCGGCCTGCTGCTGCTCGGGCTGCGCCCGCTCGCCTGGAACGGCACGGACGGCGCGGACGGCGGAGGCGGCTGGACGGCCGCCGCGTTCCTCGTCGTCAATCTCGTCTTCGCCGTGGCCACCCTGCTCAAGGGGAAGATCTGGAGCGGCCTGCTGGGGCTGTTCGTGCCGCCGTTGCTGTATGTGGGAGCGGTGCGGGTGGCCCGTCCCGGCTCCCCCTGGGCCCGCTGGTTCTACTCGGAGCGGGCGAGACGGCCCCGGCCGCGGCTGATGGCCAAGGCGGTCCATCGGGAGGAGCGCTGGCGTCGCCCGGTCATCCGGGCGAAGATCGCGGTGCAGGAGTTCGTCTCCGGCCGCCACGATCTGCCCGCGCCGGAACCGCCCGTGCGGCACCACCGGCGGCGGGTCGTGTCCCCGCGTCCCCGGCCGGGGGCGGACCACTCCGGGCGCCACTGGCGGTCGGGCCGGCCCCGTGCCCGCTGAAAACCAGAAGCCCGCTGAAAACCAGAAGCCCGCTGAAAACCAGAAGCCCGCTGAGAACCAGAGGCCCCCGACAAGCAGGAGCCCGCGTACGCGACTAGACAGCGGTTCGGGACCGTCCCGTCGGCGACGTCGAGGTCGTCGAAGCCCCCACGGTCGCCTGCCCCTGGGAAGTGGTGACGTAGCAAGGGGGCAGGGGCGCCGGCACCACCGCGGCCGGGTCCAGGACGGCACGACGCTCGCCCTTCCCGTTCGAGGGGCAGCGGTAGTCGCGGCTGATGCGGATGTCGGCCACTCCGGGGGCGAGGCGGTAGGTCGCGAACGGCATGGTGCACTCGCTGTGACCGTCCTCCCAGCGCAGCCACACCACGTCGTCCTTGCGCGGGTTGACCATGGCCACCGTGTCACGGCTGTCGTTGAGGGACTGATAGTCGTCGGTGACGTCGCGGAACCGGCCGGTCTGCCCGTGGTCGTAGAAGCAGACGCTGGGCGCGTCGCACCGGTTGGGATCCTCACCGCGGACCAAGGGGATCTCGTCGTTCGCGGGACGCAGGAGCAGGGTCACAACCGTGGCGATCAGTGCACCCGCCACGAGCCCGGCGAGGCCGGCCGGCAGGACGCGGCCACGGCTCGGCCGGGTGGGCATGGGATCGGGGGGCATCGGCTCGGAGACCGAGCCCGAAGCGTGGACCGAGGGTGTCGTCTCCTCGGCCTGCCGGGTGGCGGGCTCGAGATCACCGGGGCTGGCTATTCGCCGCCAGGCGTCCTGCCACCGGGCGATCTGAGCCTCGATCTCCTCCGGCGACAGGTCGCAGGCGGACAGGCACGCCGCCACGTAGGCCTCGACGAAGGCCAGTCGCGGCAGGCCGGGCAGCCCCCGCCCGTTGAGGATGTAGGACACGGTGCTCGCCGGCAGGGCATCCACCTGGTGGCCGTCGGGGGAGGCCGAGCGGCCGGCCAGGTGACGCAAGCGGCGCAACGAGGGCTGTCCCGCCCAGGTTCTGAGCCGCTTGAGCAAGTCGATGAGTTCTTCGGCGCTGTGCGCCTCCGCCGGATCCGGCGGGGGCGAGGTCACCGCGTCGCTCATGTAGAGACCCACCTTCCTGAGGGACGGGAACGGGACGGTCGGACGGTCCCCTCTGGCGTCGTGCTTCCAAGCCTGTCGTACAAGATCGGCCAATCGCGTGCAATTGTGTTGCGTCGCTTGTTGGACACCTGTCTTCCCAGGTGAGCTGGCAATGCCTGGCCCGAGTCCAGGTGAACTGCCTCACCGGAGACAGGAGAAGGAAGCCATGCGTTTCAGCAAGAAGATCGCTCTCCCCATCGCGGCGTCCGCGGGAGCGGCCGCGCTGCTGTTGTCCACCGGCGGAGCGGCCTCCGCGGCCACCGCCCAGGCGCGCAGTCCCCTTCCCGGGTGCGTGCACTGGCACCTGTCGAGCAGCGGCGTCACGGACCACCTCAGCGTGACCAACGGCTGTGGCGCGGGTCACTACCTCAAGGTGATCCTGGCCCATCGCAGGGACTTCAAGTGCACGTACTTCGCCCCCGGTCACACCTGGAACTTCTCGTGGAAGTGGCCGGGCAAGTTCTCCGCCCTGCACAACTGCTGACGCGGAGCGGCTCCGCGGCGCGACCGCACGCGCGGGAACACCTCACGGGCCCAGGTGTTCCCGCGCGCCTGCGGGACAGGCCGGCGCAGAACCCATCCGCGCCCGGCGGCGTCCAATCCCACGTGCAGGCACGAGGGGTGAACGCATGACGGGGACGCTGCTGCCGGAGGATCCGGAGCGGCTGGGGGAGTACTGGCTGTCGGGGCGGCTCGGCTCCGGCGGCCAGGGCGTGGTCTACGAGGCGTACGACGGCGAGGGCCGCCGGGTGGCGGTCAAGGTGCTGCACGGTGACGCGGCGGCGGATCCCGAGCTCAGGGAGCGGTTCGGCCGGGAGGCCGCGGCCGCCCGGCGGGTGGCGTCGTTCTGCACCGCGCCGGTCATCGCCGCCGAACTGGAGGGGCCCAGGCCGTACATCGTCAGCGAGTACGTCGAGGGGCGGAGCCTGCGCCGGGCCGTGCAGGAGGGGCGCGTCTTCGCCGGGGACGGCCTGCACAGGCTCGCGACCGCGATCGCCACGGCGCTGGCCGCCATCCACGAGGCGGGGGTCGTCCACCGCGATCTCAAGCCCGACAACGTGCTGCTCGGCCCGGACGGCCCCCGCGTGATCGACTTCGGTGTCGCCAGGACCCTGGAGATGTCGCTCACCAGCACCGGTCTGGTGGCCGGAACGCCGACGTACATGGCGCCGGAGGTGTTCACCGGGCAGCGCGCGGGCCCCGCCGCCGACGTGTTCGCCTGGGGCGGGATCGTGCTGTTCGCCGCCACCGGCGCGGATCCGTTCCGGGCGGAGAGCCTGGGCGGGGTGATGCACCGCGTGCTGTCGGCCGATCCCGACCTGTCCGTGCTGCCCGAGCCGCTGCGGCCGCTGGTCGGCGCGGCCCTCGTCAAGGACCCGGCCGCCCGCCCGTCCGCCCGCGACCTGCTGATGGCGCTGATCAGCGGGGGTTCGCGGGTGGAGACGGCGCGGCTGCTCGCGGAGGGCAGCCGGGCGGCGCGGGCCGTGCACGCGGAGGGGCATGCGGAGAGCGAGCCCGACCCCGGCCTGGGCGTTCTCGCCGAGAACGCCTACGACGCGCTCGGCCCGGCGGAGCGCGACCTGGTGCCGCAGATCTTCCTCCGGCTGGTCACGGCCGGTCCGGAGGGCGAGCTCGCCACCCGCAGGGCGGCCGAGGACGAGTTGCCGCCCGGCTCGGGCGAGGTGCTCCGGATGTTCACCTATGTGCTGTCGCGCAAGGACGGCGAGGTGGGCCTCGCCCGCCCGGCGCTGCTGCGCGCCTGGCCCAGGCTGCGGGCCTGGCTCGCCGACGAGTGGGACGGCCTGCCGGTGCACGCGGAGATCCGCCTGCGGGCCCGGCAGTGGGCCGCGGCGGGCCGCCGTCCCGCCGACCTCCTGCAGGGCGGCCGCCTGGACGCGGCCGTGGGCTGGGCGGCCACCGGCAGGCGGCGTCTCGCCCTGAACGCCCTGGAACGCGAGTTCCTCGACGCGTCGGCCGCGCTGACCCGCCGGCGTGCACGTGGCCGCCGTCTGCTCACGACCGCCCTGGCCGTGCTGCTCGCGCTGTCCCTCGCGGGCGGCGGCCTGGCGGCCTACCAGGGCAGCCGGATCGCCGCGCAGCGCGACCAGATCTCCGCGCAGCGCGACCGGGCGGGCGGCCGGGAGGCGGCGCTGCGCGCCGGGACCCTGCGGACCACCGACCCCACCGCCGCCATGCTGCTGAGCGTCGCCGCCTGGCGCCTCGACGGCGGCTCCGAGGCCCGGTCGAGCCTGATGTCCTCGCTCTACCAGCCCGAGATCGCGGCCCTGCGGCCGTTGCCGGGCGTCGGGTTCCCCGCGATGAGCGGCGACGGGCGACGGCTGGTCACGGCGTCGGACCGCGAGATCGACGTCATCGACGTGGCCGGGCGGCGAGTCGTGCGGCGGATCACGACGACCGAACTGCGCGAGGACGCCCTGGAGGCCGTGGCGGTGAGCCCCACGGGCCGGTCGGCCGTCGTGCTCACCACCACGAAGGCGGTCGTGTGGGACCTGGCCACCGGCCGGATCCGTGGCCGGCTGACCGTCTACGGCGCCGAGGGCGGCGCGGACGCCGAGTTCGACGACGAGTCCCGGATCTCGCTCATGGTGGACGGCAACGGCTTCGTGTGGGACCCGGCGCGCGGCACGACCTACGGCCGGGAGGTGAACGGCGAGGGCGGCTGGCAGGGTTTCGCGCCGGTCGTGTCCAGCCGGGCGGGACTCGCCGCGGTGACCGACCTCGGCCGCATCGACGTCCGGCGGATTCCCGGTGGGACGCCGGTTCCGGCGCTCGGGCGCGCCTGCCCGCGGAACGCCGCGGTCGCGGCCTTCAGCCCGGACGGCAGGGTTCTCGCCTGCGCGGGAAGCGAGATCTACCTCGTTTCGACGGCCACGGGCGCCCGTGTCGCGCCCACGGCCGACCAGGACGTCTGGACGTGGAACGACAACGGCACGAACGAGCCGGGCAACGCCACGACGAGCGGGCTGCGGTTCAGCGCCGACGGGCGGTTCCTGGTGGGGTTCGCCGACCGGAGCATCCGGGTGTGGCGGGTGCGCGACCGCGTCCAGGTGCTCGGCTATCGCGCCGAGGACCAGGTGCAGGACGCCCGCCTCGACCCCGACGGGCACACGTTGCGCTATCTCCTCGACGACTCCGTGGTGAGCCTCGACATCCGGCCGCGCACCGCCGCGACACACCCGCTGCCCGGCTACGGCGCGACGCTGAGCCCCGATGCCCGGTGGGCGGTGCTCAAGTCGGTGAATGACGACAAGCCGCTGCGGCTCTGGGACGTGTCGCACCGCCGGCTCGCGGGACCGATGCCGGGGACGACCGACTTCGGCTCCCCGGTGTTCGACCGGGCCGGTGGGACGATCGCCGTCCAGACCTCGTCAGCCGACCGGTTGCAGGTGTGGGACGCCGCCGGACGCAGGGCGCTGTGGCGTTACCGGGTGCCCGAGGGACTCGTCATCGACGGCAAGGCGTTCACACCGGACGGGCGCGTCCTCGCCGCGTCACTGGTCCGGGGCTCGAACGGCCCCGGACCCGACCTGGCCCGCCTGCTCGAATGGGACGCCCGCACCGGCCGGAAGATCGTGGACGTCGCCCTCGGCCGCCAGGCGGGCGGGATCGCCTTCGACGCCGGTGGGCGGACGATCGTCACCGGCGGGGGGCGTTTCCTGGACCCGGCGACCGGCAGGGAGACGGGTGATTCCCTCACCCCGGGCGAGGCCTTCGCGATCAGTCCCGCCGGGAACATGATCGCCGTCGGCGGCGGCACCGGACGGATCTTCCTGTGGACCGTCAAGGGCCCGGCCCTGGTGCCGCCGGCGCTGCACGGGGCCATGGAGCGGGTCGACGCCATGTCCTTCTCGCCGCGGGGAGACCTCCTGGCAACGGTGAGCGAGAACGGGACGGTCCAGCTCTGGGACGTGCGGGCCGGACGACGTCTGGGCGGCGCCGTCACGCTGCCCGAATTCGGCGACTACAGCCTCGCGTTCAGTGCGGACGGCACGCGCCTGTACGTGGCCGACCAGAGCGGGGCCCTGTTCGAGATGCCGGTGGACGGGGAGTCCGTGGCACGGCAGGTGTGCGCGCGGGCCGGGCGAACCCTGACCGGCCAGGAGTGGGCGCGCTATCTGCCGGAGACGCCCTACCAGAAGGTGTGTTGATCATCTGAAGAGCATTTCGGCCGGTTCTGTGGGTATTTCAGGTGATGTAAGAGCTGTTGGGGGCGGGAGGGGTGGCAATGGAGTCTCGCGAGCGCTTCGTGTTCCAACGGATGGCGGCCCAGCTCAAACGGGAGGCGGCGCTGCTCACAGGCGACCGGCTGATGGCGGCGGAGGCACGCGGTGAGGAGGCCGAGGCCGACCTGTGCCTCACCTGGTACGAGATCATGGACACCGTCCGGGAGATCCGCCTGTTCTACGGGGTGCCCGGATGAGGGATCATCACGGCGGGTGCGCGGGCGATACTGAGATGGTGACCGCGTCTTCCGCCTTTCCGGCGCCCTCCTTCCCGGGGCCCCCGTTCCACCTGCGCCTCGTCGAGGACGCGCGGCCCGTCCTCGACCGGTACGGCCTGCTGCTCGCCGGCGGCTACGCGCTGGCGGCGCACGGGTGCACCTTTTGGCCGGGCGGCGACCTCACCTTCGCCACCGGCGGGGAGGCCCCGCTGGCGGAGATCGGCGAGGCGCTGGCCGAGGCGTTCGGGAGCACCGGCCTGTCGGCCGAGGTGTGCGAGGCCGGCGCCCGCATCGGGCGCGTCGTCGTCACCGACGAGCTCACCGGCCAGTCGTGCGGGGTGACCCTGCTCCGCGAGCCGTTGCGGGACCGGCCCGCCGACATCGGGCCCTGCCGGGTGCTCGGCCTGGACGACGCCGTGGGTCTCAAGGTCCGCGCCCTGCGGGACCGCGGCCTGCCGCGCGACTTCGCCGACGTGGCCGCGGTGTCCGGCCTGTACTCCTTCCGCCTGCTCGAACAGCTCGGCGCGCGGTACGACGACGAGTGGCGGGTGGAGGGCCTGGTCGAGCGGCTGGAGACCGTCGACTTGCTCGCTGACGAGGGGTTCGGCGGACTGACCGAGGAGGGCGTCGCCGAGGTGCGCCGCTTCGCGTACGCCTGGGCGGAGGACATCAAGCTGCGCCGCGTCGACGACGGCGACGCCGAGTTCGACCTCGACGTCCCCGACGTGGACTGAGCGCGAAACAGGTCCGGACGCTTTCCCGAATCCCCGTCCGCGCGATATCCGTCGCGCGATATCCGCGTGGTTTCTCCCGCGCGCACCGGCGTTCCCGGTGAATTAGGGTCTCCGGAAGATCGCACGCCGGGTTCGCGTGAAGGGGGCTCCATGGGGGCGGAGGACGACGGCGCCGACGGCGGTCAGCCCGCGCCACGGCTGAAGGCGTCCCTGGGGGAGCGCGCCTCCTGGCGGGTGCTGCTCGACCAGGTGCGTCCCCATCGGCGGGTGCTCCTGCTGGGTGGCCTGCTCAGCCTCGTCGGCAGCCTCGCCGGGCTCGCCATGCCGGTCATGGCCAAGCGGGTGATCGACGCGTTCGGCGAGGGGAACACGCTGGCGGGCCCGGTGCTCGGGCTGTCGCTCGCGGTGCTGGTCGGCGCGCTGATCTCGGCGGGCGGGCGGTTCCTGCTGGAACGGACGGGCGAGACGATCGTGCTCGACTCGCGCCGCGGCCTGGTGGACCGCATCCTGCGGCTCACGGTCTCCGACGTGGACCGGCTCAAGCCCGGTGACCTGCTGTCGCGGGTCGGCTCCGACACCACTCTGCTTCGGGCCGTCTGCACGGACGCGCTGGCCTCGCTGGTCGGCTCGGTCTTCACGTTCCTGGGCGCCGCCGTGATGATGGCGATCATGGACGGCCTGCTGCTGGTCGTCACGCTCGCCGTCGTCGCGTTGGTCGGGCTCCTGGGCGTGGTCATCGCCCCGCGCATCCGTCGTGCCTCGTTGCAGGCGCAGGTGGCGCTCGGCGAGATGGGCTCGGTGCTCGACCGGGCTCTGCAGGCGTTCCGCACGGTCAAAGCCAGCGGCGCGGAGGCGCGGGAGACCGCCGTGGTGAGCGCGGCGGCGGTCGAGGCGCGCGACCGGGGCGTGGCCGCGGCCGCGTGGACCTCGCTGGCCGGGGTCGGCGCGTGGATGTCGATCCAGCTCGCGTTCCTCGCGGTGCTGGGAGTCGGCGGCGCGCGCGTGGCGGCGGGGGCGATGGAGATCTCCGCCCTGATCGCGTTCCTCATGTACCTGTTCTACCTGGTCTCCCCGATCGGCCAGATCATCCAGAGCCTCACCCAGATCCAGAACGGCCTGGCCGCCGTGACCCGCATTCAGGAGATCGCCACGCTGCGCACCGAGCCCGCCGCCGCCCCCGTGGCGCGGGCGGGCGGTGAGCCCGTCGGCGTGACGTTCTCCGGCGTCGTCTTCCGGTACGGCGAGGACCGGCCGGTGGTCCACCGCGACGTGACGTTCGAGGTGCCGGCGGGCGGCATGACCGCGCTGGTCGGTCCCTCGGGCGCGGGCAAGTCCACGGTGTTCGGCCTCCTGGAGCGGTTCTACGAGCCGCAGGAGGGGACGATCACCGTCGGCGGGCGGGACATCCGCGACTGGCCGCTCGGCGAGCTGCGGGCCATGCTCGGGTACGTCGAGCAGGACGCCCCGGTGCTGGCCGGCACGTTCCGGGAGAATCTCGTCTTCGGCGCGCCCGGGGCGACCGACGAGGAGATCGCCGTCGCCCTCGCCCGTACGCGCCTGGACGACCTGGTCGAGCGGCTGCCGGAGGGACTGGACACACCGGTCGGCCATCGCGGTGTCCTGCTGTCGGGCGGCGAGCGGCAGCGGGTGGCCATCGCCAGGGCGCTGCTGCGCCGGCCCCGGCTGCTGCTGCTCGACGAGGCGACCTCCCAGCTCGACGAGGCGACCTCCCAGCTCGACGCGGTCAACGAGATGCGGCTGCGAGAGGTCGTCGCGGAGGTGGCCCTGGAGACGACGGTCCTGGTGATCGCCCACCGCCTGTCCACCGTCACCGGGGCCGACCGGATCGTGGTGATGGAGGCCGGACGCGTGCGGGCCTGGGGCACCCACGACGAGCTCGTGGCGGCCGACGACCTCTACCGCGAGCTGGCCGCCACGCAGTTCCTCGTCTCGTCCTGACCGGGAGCCCGCGCCTGTCCGCAGGCGCCGATGGCGAAGCCGTGAGCAGCCCTTACACCAGGCCACAGCTTCTTTCGACCGGGAACCGGGAAGGTCGGTGGTGCGTAACCTCTCCTTCACCACCGCCCGGTTGCCGGAGCTCACGCGCGTGCGGGCGCGTCCGGTGATCCTGGGCGGAGGCGGGGCGCCGGGCCGATCAGGCCGGGCGCCCCGCCGTCCGTTACCTTTCACGTAATCGATCTCCTGCCCGCGTCCGGACAGACTTCGGCTGTCGAACCGAGACGACGGGAGTGGACATGTTCTTCGAGACCTTCGACGGCCGTTCTCCAAGCGGACCGAGGACAACCCGGACGGTATTCCCGAGGAGGCGCTGCGGGCCACGATCGCCCAGTTCGCGACCGACCGGCCGAAGTGGTTCGCCCGGCAGGCGCAGGTGTGGTTCGCCACGCACCTCGGCAACGACGTCTCCCCGGCCCTCACCCACTGGATGCTCGCGCAGTGCCTGTCGGCCTCGCCGCGGGCGACCGCGCGGGTGTTCGAGGCGATCTTCCACGCCGACCACCGGGACGGGCTGCGGAAGATCACCGTTCCCACGCTCGTCGTGCACGGCGCCGCCGACATGTCGGCGCTGGTCGAGCTGACCGGCCGCCGTACGGCCGAGCTCGTCCCCGGGGCGGCCTACAAGGATCAAGAACAGTTAGCCGGCGAGGTGCCGCATGGAACGGACCGACCAGGCCAGGGCGGGCACCGCGAGCGCCGCCATCAGCACGAACGCGAGCGCCACGTGGCCGTCCGCGACGTCGCCGGCGAACAGCGCCCGCCCGGCCTCGACCGCGTGGTAGAGCGGGTTGACCTGGGCCACGGTCCGCATCCACGCCGGGGCGAGCGACATCGGCAGCAGGATGCCGGTGAACAGGATCAGCGGCAGCGCGAAGAACTGCAGGATCTGCGACATGCCGTTCTCGTCCCGCACGGCCAGGGCCAGCCCGTACGACAGGCCGGAGGCGAACAGGCCGGTCAGGGCCATGAGCACGAGCATCAGGGCGACGCCCGGCAGGCTGGGCCGCATGCCCATGAGCAGCGCCACCACGATGATCAGCACCGCCTGCGCGACCAGCACGATCATGTCGCGCAGCGTTCGGCCCAAGACGATGGCCGGGCGGCTCGCCGGGCTCGCGGCGAGCCGTTCGAGGACCCCGGTGCGGATCTCGGCGATCATGCCGAATCCCACGAACATCGAGCCGAACAACGCGATCATCACCATCACGCCGGGCGTGAACACGGCGAGCGTCCGCTCGTCCGGCACGCCGGGCATGGTGTTGGCCAGCAGCGGGGCGAACAGCAGCAGGTAGAGGACGGGCTGGAGGAGGCCGAACAACGGCCAGACGGGATTGCGCGCGATGTTGCGCAGCTCGTAGGCCAGAAACAGGCCGGTGTGCTTCAGCATCGTCGGACCTTCCGGGGAGTTCAGGCCGCGTCGCGGAGCGAGCGGCCCGTCTTGTGCAGGAAGACGTCGTCGAGCGTGGCGCGGCCGAGCGCCACGGACTCCAGGGCCAGGCCGTGCTCGGTGAGCGTGGCCAGCAGGTGCGGCAGCGCCCGCTCGCCGTCGTCGAGGTAGACGCGCAGCAGGCCGGCGTCCGCCCTGACCTCCCTCGTGTACGGCAGGCCGTCCAGCACCCGCGCCGCCTCACGCGGGCCGGACACGCGCAGGGACACCACGTCGCCGGCGATCTCGCGCTTCAGTTCGGCGGGTGTCCCGGCCGCGACGACGAGCCCGTGATCGACGATGACCAGGCGGTCGCACAGCGCGTCGGCCTCGTCCAGGTAGTGCGTGCTGAGCAGGACACTCGTCCCGCCGTCGCGCAGCGCCCTGATCCGGTCCCACAGATGGGCCCGGTTCTGCGGATCGAGGCCGGTCGTGGGCTCGTCGAGGAACAGCAGCGGCGGCCGGTGGACCAGGCCGAGCGCGATCGCGACGCGCCGCTTCTGGCCGCCGGACAGCGTGCGGGCCGGCCGGTCGGCCAGGCCCGCCAGGTCGAATGCGGCGAACACCTCGGCGGTGCGGGCGGCGGCCTCGGCCGCCGTCAGGCCGTTGACCCGCGCGGCGAGCAGGAGGCCGGCCCGGGGCGTGGTGTTCTCGTCGACGCCGCCGGCCTGGCCGACGTAGCCGATGCGGCGCCGCACCTGGCCGGGGGAGGTCAGCAGATCGTGCCCGGCCACGGTCGCGGTGCCGCCGGTGGGCGCGACCAGCGTCGCCAGCATGCGGATGGTCGTGGTCTTCCCCGCGCCGTTGGGGCCGAGCACCCCGAAGATCTCGCCGTCGGCGACCTGGAGGTCCACTCCTCTCACGGCCTCCACCGGCGGGGCCGCCCGGCCGCCGCGGCGGCCCCCGGGGCCGCGCGTGCGGTAGGTCTTGCGCAGTCCGTGCGCATCAATGATCATTTTCACTCCTCGGTCAGGGGATGTCGTCGCGCTCGATGCGGGCGATCGCCCGTTCCAGCCACTCCAGCTGCGCGCGGTACTCGGCGGCGCTCAGCACCAGGCACTCGTCCACGTGCCTGGGGGCGTCCGCCGCGCGCTTGGCGTCGCGAGCCCGCTCGAAGCTCGCGAACCCGGCGCGCAGCCGCTCGGTCCGCTCCCGTACGGCCGACAGCAGGTCGGCCTTCGGCAGCCGGTCCATGAACGTCAGCGCGACCTGGAACGGATCGACGATCGGCATGATCTCCGACCAGTGCTCGCGCAGCCGCCGGTCGAACTCGGCCCGCCCGTCCGGCGTGATCGCGTAGACCGTGCGCCCGCGTCCGCCGCCCGGCCCGGCGCCCTCGCCGCTCTCGATCACCTCTAGCAGGCCTTCCTGGGCCATCTTTCCCAGCGCGTGATAGATCGAGCCGAAGGCGACGTTGGCCCAGTGCTGGGCGCCCCACAGTTCGAGCGTCTTGCGCACCTCGTATCCGTGCAGCGGCCTGTCCAGCAGCACGCCCAGGATCAGCACTCGCGTCGATGACATACTCAAATTTGTATACAAACTTGAGTATGGTGGTCAACCATGAGCCCTGAAACAGACAGGCACGAGATCCGCAGGGACGACGACGGCGCCCTGCTCGGCTACGTCCACCGGGCCGGTGAGGGGTGGGAGCCGTACACCGTGTTCGGCTATCCCATCGGCGCCGCCGGGCCGTACGAGCGGGCCGAGCAGGAGGTGCGCCGCGCCGGCCTCGACGTGCTCGCCGGGCAGTGGGAGTTCCTGGAGGACGGCGAGTGGTACCGCTGCGTGATCCTCGAGGCCGCCGCCCATGAGGTGCGGGTGCGGCCTGTGGACCACCGCTACCCGCACCACCGCTACTCCCTGACTCTGGAACACCCCGGTCCGCGGACCCTGCGCCCGGCACGGTGATCGAGCACGGTGATCGAGCGAATCGGCCGGACTCCGCGACGGCCGGTCCGGTGCGACGTTCTAAGGTGAGGTCCATGCGACCCACGGCTCTGATCACCGGCGCCTCACGGGGGGTGGGGGCGGCGATCGCCCGCGCCCTCGCCCCGACGTACGAACTCCTCCTGGGAGGGCGGGACGGCACCGCGCTCGACGCGATGTGCGCCGAGCTGCCGGCCGCCCGCCCCTGGGCGGTGGAGCTCACCGAGCTCACCCCGGCCGACGTCGAGGGGATCGACCGGCTCGACCTGCTGGTGCACAGCGCGGGCATCGCCAGGCTCGGCCACCTCGCGGACATCCCGGCCGAGGTGTGGCGGCGGACGATGGACGTCAACGTCATCGCGGTCGCCGAGCTGACCCGGCTGCTGCTGCCCGCGCTGCGCGCGGCCCGGGGACACGTCGTGCTGATCAACTCCGGCGCCGGGCAGCGGGCCAACCCCAACTGGGGCGCCTACGCCGCCAGCAAGTTCGCCCTCCGCGCGTACGCGGACGTGCTGCGCGAGGAGGAGCACGCCCACGGCGTACGCGTCACCTCGATCTTCCCCGGGCGGGTGGACACGGATATGCAAAGGGACGTCCGCGCCCAGGAGGAGGGGCCGTACGAGCCGGGAAGGTATCTGGAGGCGGAATCGGTGGCGAGGGCCGTCCTGGCCGCGGCGACGGCGACGTCCGACGCCCACGTCACCGAGATCACCGTGCGGCCGGCCGCGGGGCCCTCCCGCTGACGGACGTACGAGGCACGGGGGACGGACGCTCACCTTTCGATTCACACGTCGCCCACCTGGAGGACCGGTGCACGTGACTTACTGGTGCGAGATGGCGTGGCTGCCGCCGGGCGAGGTCGTCGAGAGCGTCGTCGTCGGGGTGGAGGGCCGCCGCATCGGGGAGATCAGGCCCGAGGCGCCGCCTCCTCCGGGAGCCGTACGGCTCGCCGGGCTCACCCTGCCCGGCCTGGCCAATTGCCATTCGCACGCCTTCCACCGCGCGCTGCGCGGCCACACGCAGACCGGCCGCGGCAGCTTCTGGACCTGGCGCGAGCGGATGTACGCGGTCGCCGAGGCGCTCGACCCGGACCGCTACCTCGCCCTGGCCACCGCGACGTACGCCGAGATGGCGCTCGCCGGGATCACCACCGTGGGCGAGTTCCACTACCTGCACCACGGCCCCGGCGGCAGGCCGTACGCGGACCCGAACGCGATGGGCCACGCGCTGGTCGAGGCGGCCGGGCGGGCCGGGCTGCGCATCACCCTGCTCGACACCTGCTACCTGACCGGCGGCATCGGCGAACCCCTCGTCGGCACCCAGCTGCGCTTCGGCGACGGGGACGCCGAACGCTGGGCGGCCAGGGCCGACGATCTCGCGCGGGCCCACGAGGGCGAACAGGACGTGGAGATCGGCGCGGCCATTCACTCCGTGCGCGCGGTGCCCCCCGAGCAGATGCACGTCGTGGTCGACTTCGCCCACCGGAACACCGGGCCGCTGCACGCGCACGTCTCGGAGCAGCGGGCCGAGAACGAGGCGTGCGTCGAGGTCTACTCGGCCACACCCGTCCAGGTGTTGCACGACCACGGCGCACTCGGGCCGCGCTCGACCGCCGTCCACGCCACCCACCTGTCCGACGTGGACGTGGCGCTGCTCGGCGGCTCCACCACCCACGTGTGCATGTGCCCCACCACGGAACGCGACCTCGCCGACGGCGTCGGCCCCGCCCGCAGGCTTCTCGAGGCCGGGTCGCCCGTCACGCTCGGCACCGACAGCCAGGCGGTCATCGACCTGTTCGAGGAGGCCAGGGCGGTGGAGCTGGACGAACGGCTGGTCACGGGCGAGCGCGGGCACTGGCCCGCCGCGCAGCTCCTGCACGCCGCGACCGCCGCCGGGCAGGCGTCGCTGGGCTTCCCCGACGCCGGGTGCCTGGTGCCCGGCGCCTGGGCCGATCTCGTCTCCGTCCGGCTCGACTCGGTCCGTACGGCCGGCGCGACGAAGGCCTCGGCGGTGGAGTCGGTGGTGTTCGCCGCCACCTCCGCCGACGTGCACTCGGTGGTCTCCGGCGGCCGGCGGATCGTGGAGGACGGGCGGCATGTGCTGGGCGACGCCGGCGCGCTGCTGCGCGACGCGCTCGCCCCGCTGCGTCCCTGACCCGTTCCGGACCGAGCCGGTGGGTTTGCGTGGCGCGCGCCCTGGCGAGGATGACAGGACGTGGGATCGAGCGGCATGACATCGACGGTGTTCACGGGGATCGGGCTGCTGTACACGGCGGACCCCGAGCGGGAGGAGATCGAGGACGCCGCGCTGGTCGCGGAGAACGGCGTGGTCCGGTGGATCGGGCGCTCCGCCGACGCGCCGCCCGCCGACGAGCGGGTCGACGTGGAGGGACGCGCCGTCATCCCGGGATTCGTGGACAGCCATGCCCACCTGGTGTTCGCCGGCGACCGCACCGAGGAGTTCGCCGCGCGGACGGCGGGGCGCCCCTACACCGCGGGCGGCATCCGCTCGACCGTCGCCGCGACCCGGCGGGCCACCATCCCCGAGCTGGTGTCGACGACCGCGCTGCTGGTGGCGGAGATGACCATGCAGGGCACGACGACGTTCGAGATCAAGAGCGGGTACGGCCTCACCGTGGAGGACGAGCGCCGCAGCCTGGAGATCGCCCGCCAGTTCACCGAGGAGACGACGTTCCTCGGGGCGCACGTCGTGCCGCCGGAGACGACCGCCGACGACTACGTCCGGCTCGTGACCGGCCCGATGCTGGAGGCGTGCGCGCCGTACGCCAAGTGGGTGGACGTGTTCTGCGAGCGCGGGGCGTTCGGCGAGGAGCACAGCAGGGAGGTGCTCGCGGCGGGCCGCAAGGCCGGGCTGGGGATCAGGGTGCACGCCAACCAGCTGGGAGAGGGGCCGGGGGTGCGGCTGGCCTGCGAGATGGGGGCGGCCTCGGCCGACCACTGCACCTACCTCGGCGACGCCGACGTGGACGCGCTCGCCGCGAGCGGGGTGGTCGCCACTCTGCTGCCGGGCGCGGAGTTCTCCACCAGGTCGCCCTACCCGGACGTGCGGCGGCTGCTCGACGCGGGCGTCGCCGTGGCGCTCGCCACCGACTGCAACCCCGGCTCCTCGTTCACCACGTCGATGCCGTTCTGCGTCGCCCTGGCCGTGCGCGAGATGGGCATGACGCCGCTTGAGGCCGTGCGGGCGGCCACCCGCGGCGGCGCGCGGGCGCTGCGGCGCACCGACGTGGGCACCCTGTGCGCGGGCTCCCGCGCCGACCTCGTCATCCTGGAGGCCCCGTCGTACGTCCACCTGGCGTACCGGCCGGGAGTGCCGCTGGCGGCGCAGGTGTGGCGCGCGGGACGCCGCCTCGTTTGAGCCCGGGAAACCTGGGTAAACGCCTTTTTCCCCGGTCTCGCATCCTCCTTGGGGAGGAAAACGAAACCATTCCGGGGTCGTATTCATTTGGGGAATCTTTGCCATGGATCGGCCGTTGAGCGGGTCAGGAGCAGGAAACCGGGGGCCGTGCCGAGCGGGGCGGACACGTCCGGTCAGCCGGCTCACATAATGCATATCGCGGCGGCGGAACGAGGTGCCATCGGATGGCGACGGGGAATCGGACGCAGGAACAGCACGTCTCTGACCGGGATCTGCTGGGGACGTATCTGGCCGAGATCGGCCGCGTCCCGCTGCTGACCGCGGAGCAGGAGGTCGAGCTGGCCAAGCGCATCGAGGCGGGGTTGTTCGCCGAGCAGCTGCTCGACAGCGGACGGACCGAGCCGAAGATCGCGGACGCGACCGACGAGGAGCTGGAGCGCATCGCGATCTCGGGGCAGCGGGCGAAGGACGAGTTCATCCAGGCCAACCTGCGCCTTGTGGTGGCGGTCGCCAGGAAGTACTCCGGACGGGGGATGCCGCTGATCGACCTGGTGCAGGAGGGCAACCTCGGGCTGGTCCGCGCGGTGGAGAAGTTCGACTACCGCCGGGGGTACAAGTTCTCGACCTACGCGACCTGGTGGATCCGGCAGTCGGTGGGCCGCTCGATCCACGAGCAGGCGCGGCCGGTGCGGCTGCCCACCCACGCCGGTGAGCAGATGACGCGGCTGATGCGGGTGCGCAGGGACATGCTGGCGGAGTTCGACGCCGAGCCGACCGACGCCGACCTCGCCGCGGTGCTCGACCTGCCGATCGAGCGGGTGCAGGAGCTGCGCCGCTGGGCCTCCGATCCGGTCTCCCTCCAGCTCGGCGTGGGCGACGAGGACGAGACCGAGCTCGGTGACATGATCGCCGACGAGACGTGGGCGGACCCCGAGCAGCAGGCCATGGCCACGCTGGACAAGGAACGGCTGGAGCAGTGGCTGACCGGCCTGGACGGCCAGATGCGCGAGATGCTGCGCTGGCGGTACGGCCTGGTGGACGGCCGCGAGCACACCCTCACCGAGGTGGGGGAGCGTTACGGCATCGGCCGTGACCGCGCCAGGCGCATCGAGCGCGACGCGCTGACGCGGCTGCGCAAGATGGCCACGGCCGCGTAATCGCGAGTCCCGGCCGGAGGGCCGGGGCCACGGGCCGTCACGACGGCTCCGAGGCGGCCGCGACGCCCGCCCACGCGGTGCCCGCAGGCCCGCCCTCGACGACGCGCACCCGTTGCGGGTGCGCGTTTCGTCGTTCTGAGCACGTCCGAAACCGGCCCGAAACACGTCGGCGGTGAGTTTCACACATGTGAAACACGCATGGTCGTGGGCTGAAACGGCGGAAGAACACGCTGTCGCCAACGTCAGTGCGCCAGCCGGCCGATGGTGACCCCGAGCGGAGCCACTGAGGGAGTGATAACCGGCCACACGCCAATTGTAAGGAGGGCCGCGTCGGTGAAGATCGATACCGGCACCACCGCCTGGATGATCACGGCCACCGCACTGGTGCTGCTGATGACGCCCGGGCTCGCGTTCTTCTACGGGGGCATGACCAGGGCGAAGAGCGTCCTGAACATGATGATGATGTCGTTCGTCAGCATCATCACCGTCACCATGGCCTGGGTGCTGTACGGGCACTCGCTGGCCTTCGACGCCTTCGGCGACGGGGACAACTGGGTCAACAAGCTCATCGGCGGCGGGGACGCCCTGGGCCTGCAGAGCCTCATCGACACGACCACCAAGGACGACGGCACCGGTATGCCGAGCCTGGTGTTCTCGGCCTTCCAGCTCACCTTCGCCATCATCACCGTGGCCCTCATCAGCGGCGCCATCGCCGACCGGGCGAAGTTCGGCGCGTGGGTCGTCTTCGGCCTCGCCTGGGCGACGCTCGTCTACTTCCCGGTCGCCCACTGGGTGTGGGGCGGCGGCTGGCTGGCGAACCTCGGCATCGAGGACTTCGCGGGCGGCACGGTCGTCCACGTGAACGCGGGCGCCGCCGGCCTCGCGCTCGCGTTCGTGCTGGGCAAGCGCACCGGGTGGCGCAAGGACCCGATGCGCCCGCACAACCTCACCCTGGTGCTGCTCGGCGTGGGCCTGCTGTGGTTCGGCTGGTTCGGCTTCAACGCGGGCTCCGAACTCGCCGTGGACGGCACCGCCGGTCTCGCGTTCATGAACACCCAGGTCGCCACGGCGGCCGCCGCCGGCGCCTGGATCCTCGTGGAGAAGCTGCGCGACGGCCACTCCACCACCCTCGGCGTCGCCTCCGGCGCGGTCGCCGGCCTTGTCGCCATCACCCCCGCCTGCGGCTTCGTGGACCCGTGGGCGGCGCTCGTGCTCGGCCTCGTCGCCGGCGCGGTCTGCGCGTACGCGGTGGGCCTGAAGTATCGCCTCGGCTTCGACGACTCGCTCGACGTGGTCGGCGTGCACCTGGTCGGCGGCGCGATCGGCGCGGTCTCGCTCGGCATCATCGCCCGCTACCCCTTCGCGGACGGCCAGAACCAGGGCCTCATCTACGGCGGCCCGATCTCCCAGCTCGGCGTGCAGGCCCTCGGCCCTGTCGCGGTCGGCCTCTACTCCTTCATCATGGCGTACGTCATCGGCAAGATCATCGATAAGACGATGGGCTTCCGGATCAACCAGGAGGACGAGGTGACCGGCATCGACATCACCACCCACGCCGAGACGGGGTACGACCTCGGCACCGTCCACTCCTCGGGAGTGGCCTCCGTCAACGGGCCCGTGCCCGCGCCTGCGAAGAAGGTCGACGCATGAAACTCATCACCGCAGTCATCAAGCCGTTCAAACTGGACGACGTGAAGGCCGCACTGGAACAGTTCGGCATCAAGGGCATGACGGTCTCGGAGGCCAGCGGTTACGGCCGTCAGCGCGGCCACACCGAGGTCTACCGCGGCGCCGAGTACCAGGTCGACCTGGTGCCCAAGGTCCGGGTCGAGGTGCTCGCCGAGGAGGACGACGCCGAGGACGTCATCGACGTCATCGTCAAGGCGGCGCAGACCGGCAAGATCGGCGACGGCAAGGTCTGGTCGGTCCCCGTGGACACGGTCGTCCGGGTCCGCACCGGGGAGCGCGGGCCGGAGGCGCTGTAAGCGGATGATGAGAGGGGAGGCGCGCTCGTTCGCCGCGGCCCGCAAGGACCGGGCCGCGGACATCGACAGATGGCTCACCGATCTGTTCCGCACGGCGGCCACGAGGCCGTACGCGCGGGAGGGGGGATCGGGAGGGAAGGGCGGCTTCCCCCACGAGAGCGGCCCCGCCGCCTCCCAGGGGATCGGCGCCAACGGGAGCGGCGGGGTCGCCCTGGTCGCGGTCGGCAGCCTGGGGCGGGGCGAACTCGCCCCGGGCAGCGACCTCGACCTGGTCCTGCTCCACAACGGCCGTGACGACGTGGCCAGGATCGCCGACCGCATCTGGTACCCCATCTGGGACTCCGGAATCGGCCTCGACCACTCGGTCCGTACAGTGGACGAAGCGGTCAAGGTCGCCAGGGAGGACCTCAAGGCCGTGCTGGGCCTGATTCAGGCGCGGCACGTTGCGGGGGACCCGGAGCTGACCAGGGCCGCGCGGGAGGCGGTGCTCGCCGAGTGGCGCGCCGACTCCCGGCGCAGGCTGGCGGAACTGCGCGCGTCGGCGGACAAACGCGCCGACTCCGGCGGCGAGCTGGCCTTCCTGCTCGAACCCGATCTCAAGGACGCCAGGGGCGGGCTGCGTGACGTGCAGGCCATGCAGGCGGTGGCCGCCGCGTGGGTCGCCTCGGCCCCGGGCCCGCGGGTCCGCGAGGCGTACGAACTGCTGCTGGACATCAGGCACGGGCTGCACCTCGTCACCGCCCGTGGCACCGACCGCCTGGTGCTCCAGGAACAGGACGCGGTCGCCGGCACGCTGGGCCTGCTGGACGCCGAGGCGCTGATGCGCCGCCTGGCCGAGGCGGGCCGGACCATCTCCCACGCTTTCGACGCCACCTGGCGAACGGTCGACCGGCTGCTCACCGGCCCCGCGCCCCGGGGGCGCAGGCCGCTCGCCGACGGTGTCGTGGAGCACGGCGGCGAGGTCGTGCTGGCCCGCGGCGCCACCCCGCGCACCGACCCCACGCTCGTGCTGCGCGCGGCCGCGGCCGCCGCGGAGGCCGGGCTGCCGCTCGCGCCCGCGACGGTCGCCGCGCTGGCCGCCCAGTCGCCGCCGCTGCCCGTGCCGTGGCCCCCGGAGGCCCGCGGCGCGCTGGTCGCCCTGCTCGGCGCGGGACGGGCCGCCGTACCGGTCTGGGAGGAGCTCGACCAGGCCGGGGTGCTCATGAAGCTCATTCCCGACTGGGAGCGCGTACGTCACCGTCCCCAGCGCAACCCCGTCCACCGCTACACGGTGGACCGGCACCTCATCGAGACCGCGGCCGGGGCCGCCGCCTTCACGCGCGAGGTGTCCCGCCCCGACCTGTTGCTGATCTCGGCGCTCCTGCACGACGTCGGCAAGGGCTGGCCGGGCGACCACTCCACCACGGGCGAGATCGTCGCCAGGGACATCGGCACCCGGATGGGCCTGCCCCCGGCCGACGTGGAGATCCTCGCGACCGTGGTGCGGCACCATCTGCTGCTGCCGGAGACCGCCACCCGGCGCGACCTGGACGACCCGGTCACCATCTCCAGGGTCGCGGAGGCCGTCGGGTCCAGGGAGGTGCTCGAACTGCTGTCCGCGCTGGCGGTGGCCGACGGCAACGCCACCGGCCCGGCCGCGTGGAACTCGTGGAAGGCGTCCCTGGTCGCCGACCTGGTCCGCCGAGTGCGGTCGGTGCTGTCCGGCACGCCGCCCGCGCCCGCGCCCGCGCTCTCCCCCGAGCAGGCGGCGCTCGCCCGGCACGGCGGCGGCGCCGTACGCGTGAACGGGAGCGCGGTCACCGTGGTGGCGCCCGACCGGCCGGGCCTGCTGTGGCGGGCGGCCGGGGTGCTCGCGGCGCACCGCATGGCGGTGCGCTCCGCCTCCGCCGCGTCCGCCGGGTCGACGGCCGTCATCGAGTTCGTCGTCGTCCCCGAGTACGGCACGCCGCCCGACCCCGCGACGCTGGAAGCCGACCTGCGCCTCGTCCTGGCCGGACGGCTCGACATCGAGCAGCGGCTGGCCCGGCGGGCCAGGTCGATGCGGCCGTCCCGGGTGCCGGTCGCGCCGCCCCGGGTCACTCTGGTGGACGACGCGTCCACCACGGCGAGCGTGGTGGAGGTACGGGCACACGACCGGCCCGGCCTGCTGTGGCGGATCGGCCGCGCGTTCGGCGAGTGCGGGCTTGACGTGCGCGCGGCGCGTGTGGAGACTCTGGGCGCGGAAGCGGTGGATGTCTTCTATGTAGCGGATCGCACCGGCCGTCCCATCCACGATGAGCAGCAGCGTATGCAGGTGCGGGAGCATGTGCTCGCCGCCCTCAGGTGAGCTGGGTCACGATCCTCACCTCTTGGTAACAATTGGGGTGCTGCAAGAGGGGTAGTGCCGCTGGCAATCGTGACCTTGTGGTCGAATTGTCCCCGCTTATATAGCTGTGTCACTTCATGCTGTCCAGACGCGTGAAGACAGGCCGAACGATGGCGGGGCCGGTGAGCATGGAGCAGTCGAATACCGATAACCGCAGGCGGCGGAGTCGTCTCTCGCCGCGCAACTGGCGGGTGCCCACACGCCTGACCGCGCTGATCGTCGCTCCGACCCTCATCGCCGTGGTGCTCGCCGGTGTCCGTGTCGTGGGCTCGATCGACAGCCTGACGGCCTACCAGCGGACCAGGTCGGCGGCGGAGTACTCCGTGCATCTGCGGGATCTGGCCGAACAGCTGGCACTCGAACGCGACCTGTTCGTCTGGGGCGGCACCAGCAGGCGAAAGTTCAACATCGACGGGGAGACCGAGGTGACCCGCGCCCAGCAGCGCGCGGCGGTCGACCCGCTGATCCAGCAGGTGAAGGCCGACCTCAAGGACCTCGACGCGGACTACGGCACGCGCGCGGTGGAGCAGTCGCAGCAGCTCATGAGCCGCATCTCGAGCCTGGCGGGCATCCGCGAGAACGGCGCGCCGGAGGACTACAGCGCGCTGATCGCCAACATCCTGCGCCTGCAGGACGAGCTGGGCAACAACGACGACAACGCCACGATCGTCGGCAACATCCGCGCACTCAACGCTCTCGCCCACGCCAAGGAGGAGGCGGCCCTGCAGCGGGCCATCCTCACGCGTGAGCTGCTGGAGCGCGACCAGACCTTCACCACGTTCGAACTGCAGGACTTCCTGGCCTCGCAATCCCGTCAGCAGAGCTACCTGGCGACGTTCTACACCGAGGCCCCGCCGGCCGAGGCGAGCCGCCTGGTCACCCTCTTCGGCGACAAGAACGTGGTCAACAGCGAGCTGACCAAGTCGTGGGCGCTCACGCTGGGCCTGCAGAACCAGTCCCTCAGCCGCTATCGGGCCAGGGACAGGACGGCCCAGCAGTGGTTCCAGGACAGCACGAAGGCGATCGAGCAGATGGCGGCCGTCGAGGGCCGCGTGTCGGGGCTCGTGCAGGACCGCTCCCGCGAGCTGCAGTCGGCCGAGCAGCGCAACGCCCTCATCGCCGGCGGCCTGATCCTCGCACTCCTCGTGCTGGTGCTCGCCACGACCGTGCTCATCGCGCGGTCGATGGTGCGGCCGCTGCGCCGCCTGCGGGCCGAGGCGCTCGACATCGCCGGCCGGAGACTGCCGGAGATCGTGCGTCAGATGCGCGAGTCCGAGGACCCCGGGCGCGAGTCCCACGTGCAGCCGATCGCGGTCGACAGCACCGACGAGATCGGCGAGGTGGCGCAGGCGTTCGACGAGGTCCACACGCAGGCCGTGCGCCTGGCCGCCGAGGAGTCCCGCCTGCGCGCCAACGTCAACGCGATGTTCGTGAACCTGTCGCGCCGTACGCAGACGCTGGTGGAGCGGCAGATCTCGCTGATCGACGGCCTGGAGCGGGGCGAGGAGGACGGCCGGCGCCTGGCCGACCTGTTCAAGCTGGACCACCTGGCCACGCGCATGCGCCGCAACAGTGAGAACCTCCTGGTCCTCGCCGGGCACGAGCCGCCGCGCAAGCGCAGCCAGCCCGCCCGGCTGGTCGACGTGGTCCGCGCGTCGCTGTCGGAGGTCGAGGACTACGAGCGGGTCGTCGTCCGGATCCCCCGCACCATCGCGATCGCCGGGCACGCCGCCAACGACGTCGTCCACCTGCTGGCCGAGCTGGTCGAGAACGCCATCGCCTTCTCGCCGCGCAACACCAAGGTCGTCGTCTCCAGCAGCCCCGTCGAGGGCGGCGCCGTGATGCTCGGCGTCACCGACGCGGGCATCGGCATGTCGCAGGAGGAGCTCGCGGAGATCAACCGGCGTCTCGCGGAGCCGCCCACGATCGACGTGTCCGTGTCCCGCCGGATGGGCCTGTTCGTGGTCGGCCGTCTGGCGTTGCGTCACGGCATCCGGGTGCAGCTGCGCCGGGGCGACGGCGCCGGCGTCATCGCGATGGTGCTGTTCCCCGCCCAACTCGTCTCCAACGCCGACCAGCCCCACATGCCGCGCCCCTCCGTTCCGGCCGGGCAGACGGCGGCCGGGCTGCCGACGCGGCAGGCGTTCGCCGACCCGGACCCGCTCGGCCCGGCGCAGGGGAGCGGTTCGTTCGAGTCCTGGAGCTCCGGTAACGGCGCGGCGGGCGGCGGCGCCGGGTCCCCCAGTCCCTCGGCCGGCACCGGAAGCGGGCCCGGCGTCAACGGGACCGGCGGACTCGGAGCGGGTGGACTCGGAGTAGGTGGACTCGGGGCGAGCGGCAGCGGCGGGTTCAGCGCGTTCGGCGCGCCGCCGGGAGAGGCACCGGCCGCGGCCGCGGCGAACCCGTTCACCGAAGGCGCGTTCACCGAGCACTCGGGACCGCATCCGATGCCGGACGCGCCCGAAAGGGCGGCGGGCGACACCCGCCGCCCGGCGTTCGGCGAACCGTCCGAGCCTTCGTGGCCCCCGGCGCCCGCCGGGCCCTCGGCGTCCGCGCGGCACGGAGCGGGGAGCGGAAGCGGAGAGGACCGCTCGGAGCACTCGTGGCCGTCGCTGCCCACCGGGCCGACGGGGCTGCCGCAGCGGGGCGTGCCCACCGGGCCCACATCCTTCTCTCCGCCCGGCACCGGTCCTGACGCGTTCCCTCAGCCGGGGTCCGCGCCGGACACGGGTCCGACGGCGTTCTCCCCGTCCGGCACCGGGCCGAGCGCGTTCACCCCGTCGAGCACAGGCCCGACGGCGTTTCCGCCGCCGAGTCCCCCGTCGAGCACGGGACCGGGCGCGTTCACCCCGTCCGGCACCGGGCCGACGGCGTTCTCCCCGTCGAGCACGGGACCGAGCGCGTTCACCCCGTCAAGCACAGGCCCGACGGCCTTCTCGCCGTCCGGTACGGGTCCGATCGCTTTCCCCGGTGCGACGCCGGCCGCGGGAACGGGGCAGGCCGGTGGCGCGGGGGCCTACGCAGGCGAGGGCGTGGCGTCGTCGACCGGGCCGCTGCCGTCGGTCGAGGAATCGCCGCTGGAGCGGGGCGACGAGTTCCTGCCGATTTTCGCTTCGGTCGAGTCGGCCTGGTTCCGGCGTCCGTCGGACGACGATTCACAGGCGGCTTCCGCGGCGCGGACCGGCACCGAGGCGGGCACGGAGAAAGACGGCGAGAGCACCGGGGAGATCGCGAGGGTGTCCGCTTCCGCCCCGGCTTCCGGGCCGGCCGCCCCACAGGAGCAGGGCGCGGACCCAGGCGGGTGGCGGTCGCGGGCCGACAGCGGCTTCCAGGCCGCGGCGAGCGCGCGGGACCCCCTACTGGGCGGCGTGACCGCGGCGGGCTTGCCGAAGCGCACGCCGAAGGCCAACCTGGTGCCCGGTTCCGTGGGCGCGGACGGCCCCGCCGCGGCCCCGCGCCCCCCGGTCTCCGCCGAGGCGGTGCGCAACCGCCTGTCCAGCTTCCAGCAGGGTGTCAGGCGAGGCCGGGCCCAGGCGGCCGGAGGTCTCGCCGAAGGCTCGGGTAAAGAGGAGGAGGGCTCGTGACTGAGTTGAGCGTGGAAGCACGCAGGTTCGACTGGCTGATCACCGAGTTCGTCGGCAGCACGCCTGGCGTGGCGCACGCGGTGGTGGTGTCGTCGGACGGCCTGCGGCTGGCCCAATCGGACGGCTTTCCGCCTGACCGCGCCGACCAGCTCGCGGCGGTCGCCGCCGGCCTGCTCAGCCTCACCGTCGGCGCCGCGCGGGTGTTCGAGGGGGGCTCGGTGACGCAGACCGTCGTCGAGATGCAGCGGGGACTGCTGCTCGTGATGGCGATCAGCGACGGCTCCTGCCTGGCCGTCCTCGCCGCGCCGGACTGCGACATGGGCCTGGTGGCCTATCAGATGACCCTGCTCGTCGAGCGGGCGGGTCAGGTGCTCACCCCGGCGCTGCGTGCCGAGCTCCAGACGTCGCGGCGATGACCATGGGAGAGGGCCATGCGTGATCGTGACGGGACAGAGGACGAGCCTCTGTTCCGTCCGTACGCCGTCACCGGTGGCCGATCCGAGCCGCGTTACCACATGGCGATGGAAACCCTCGTATCATCGGTGACCTTGAAGAGCAATGACTATTCCCTGCTCAGTCCCGAGCAGGAATCGATCATGATGCTATGTCGTTCCGTACGATCGGTCGCGGAGATCTCGGCACTGCTCCGGGTCCCGCTCGGCGTGGCCCGCGTGCTCATCGCCGACATGGCCGACGAGGGTCTGGTCCGCCTGCACATGCCGCAGCTGAACCAGGGACAGCCAGACCTCAACCTGCTCGAAAGGGTGCTCAGTGGACTACGCAGGCTCTAGCCGTGGTCTTACCTCGACGAAGATCGTCGTGGCGGGTGGGTTCGGCGTCGGGAAGACGACCTTCGTCGGTGCCGTCTCCGAGATCCTGCCGCTGACGACCGAGGCCGTGATGACCGACGCCAGCGCGGGCATCGACGACCTCGGGCTCACGCCGAACAAGACGACCACGACGGTCGCCATGGACTTCGGCCGGCTCTCGCTCGACCAGGACCTCATCCTCTACCTGTTCGGCACGCCGGGTCAGCACCGCTTCTGGTTCATGTGGGACGACCTCGTCCGCGGCGCCATCGGTGCGGTCGTGCTCGTCGACAGCCGAAGGCTCGCCGACTGCTTCCCGGCGATCGACTACTTCGAGGAGGCCCAGCTGCCCTTCCTGGTCGCGATGAACGGCTGGGAGGGGCAGTTCCTCCATTCGGAGGAGGAGGTCCGTGAGGCGCTGTCGCTGCCCCCGCACGTCCCGGTCGTCCGTACGGACGCGCGCTCGCGTGATGCCGTGAAGTCCACGCTCATCAGCCTGGTCGAGTACGTGCTGACCGTGCGTGCCGCCTATGGGGGCCGGGCCTACTGAGGACCGGGCCTGTAGGGTCCCGGCCGTTCGGAATCGCCGGACGGCCGGGCTGCCGGCGACTCGACGACGGCCCCCGGTGCGCGTCGAGCCGCCCGAAGATGCCCGGCTTCCGCGGTGCCGATTCACGGAGATTTCCGCGAGCTTGGGCGTACTGCCGATATCGGGCAGCTCATGATCTATGCTGATGTCCACTCCGAAAACCCCCTATCCCCGTTTGACTGCTGCTCGCAGGTTCAGGGATGAATCCAAAGGAAGTTGAGGCCATGCCTCAAAACCGGCATATCCGGCATGTATCTACAGTTCTGGCCGCCGGTCTCGCTCTGACGCTCGCTGGATGCTCTGGCGGCACAGGGGCGACCGAGGCGGCCCCCGTAGCGGCGGCGGCCACGCTCGACCCCAACGCGGACCTCACCAAACAGAACCTGACCATCACCATCTGGGACGGATACAGCCCGAAGGACCTGCCGCAGCGGGTGAAGGCGAAGCTCGGCTTCGACCTCAAGGTGACGCTCCACGACACCAACGAGGACGCGCTGTCCAAGATTCACAGCAGTGCCGGCAAAGAGATCGACGTCGCCTTCGTGTCGGGGCAGTACGCGCAGGCGCTCAACGAGGCCGGCTTGCTCGAGCCCCTTCACCCCGAGCTCATCCCGAACCTCGCCAACCTCTACCCCGAAGCGGCCAACCTCTCCTACGACAAGGGCAACAGGTTCTCGGTGCCGTACACGTGGGGGACGACCGGGCTGTGCTACCGCAGCGACCTGGTGAAGACCGAGCCGACGAGCTGGAAGGACCTGCTCAGTCCGCCCCCCGCGCTGCGCGGGAAGGTCACGATGATGACCACGGAGCGCTGGCTCGCCCTGCCGGCCCTCAAGTACCTCCGCTACTCCATCAACACCTCCGACGACGCGCAGCTCAAGAAGGCCAAGGACCTGCTGGTCAAGGCGAAGAAGAACCTACTGGGCTACGACGACACCACGTTCGGCGACCGGCTGAAGTCCGGAGAGGCAGCCATCGTCGAGGCCTGGGACGGCTGGTGCCCGACGTCGGAGAAGAACATCAAGTTCGTGGTGCCGAAGGAGGGCAGTGACCTCTGGGCCGACACGATGGTGATTCTGAAGAGCTCCAAGCACAAGGAAGCGGCGCACGCCTTCATCAACTACATCCTCGACCCGGAGATCCACGGGTGGATGGCCGCCAACATCCTCTACAAGGTCCCCAACAAGGCGGCCATGGACAAGGTCGACCCCGCCCTGCTCGCCCAGAACCCGCCGCTGAAGATGACCCCCGCGGACCTGCTTCAGGGTGAGTCGATCATCGACCTCGGTCAGGACTCGGCGAAGTTCACGCGCCTGGCGAACGAGGTCGCGGGCAAGCGGTGACATCTTTACAGGGAGTGGACATGACCGAGCATCCGTTGACGATCTTGTTCATGCCGGAGAGCGCCTATGGGCCGACGAACAACTGCGTCGGCATCGGCGACGTTCTGCGCCGCCGCGGTCACCGCGTGGTGTTCGCCGCGGAGGCGTCGTGGAAGGGCAAGCTTTCGGCGCTGGGCTTCGAGGAGGACCTGGTCGACCTGGCGCCGCCGGCGCCGGAAGAGGACGGGGCGGAGCAGGACGCGGGGCAGTTCTGGAAGGACTTCATCCGCGATACGGCGCCGGAGTATCGCAAGAGCACCCTGGACCAGCTGGAGACGGTGATCAAGCCGATCTGGGAGGCGTTGATCGACGGGGCCAAGTACTGCGAGCCGCAGTTGAAGGCCATCATCGAGCGGGTGCGGCCGGACGTGATCGTGGAGGACAACGTGATCACGTTCCCGGCGCTGGTGACGGCGGGTGTCCCGTTCGTACGGATCGTCTCGTGCAACCCGCTGGAGGTGCAGGGCCCGGGCGTGGCCCCGCCGTTCTCCGGCCTGCCGGCCGACGGCACCGGCTGGGCGGAGTTCCGGGCGGAGTACGACCGGACCCACCGTGAGATGTGGGAGGCGTTCAACGCCTGGGTGGTGGAGCAGGGGGCTCCGGCGTTGCCGGAGTTGGAGTTCATCCACGACGGAGACGCCAACCTGTACGTGTATCCGGAGGCGTTGGACTACACCGGGCAGCGTCCGTTGGACGAGACGTGGACGCGGCTGGACTCGTCGGTGCGGGAGACCGATGAGGAGTTCGCCCTGCCCGACATCCCGGGGGAGGGCAGGCTGGTCTACTTCTCCCTCGGCTCGCTGGGCTCCGCGGATGTGGGGTTGATGCGGCGGGTGATCGATGTGCTTGCTCGGACGCCGCATCGCTACATCGTGTCGAAGGGCCCGCTGCACGAGGAGATCGAGCTGGCCCCCAACATGTGGGGCGCGGAGTTCGTCCCGCAGACGAAGATCATCCCGTTGGTCGACCTGGTGATCACGCACGGCGGCAACAACACGACGACGGAAGCGATGCATTTCGGTAAGCCGATGATCGTGCTTCCGTTGTTCTGGGATCAGTACGACAACGCGCAGCGGGTGCAGGAGACGGGGTTCGGTGTCCGGTTGGACACCTACGGGTTCGCGGATGAGGAGCTGGCCGAAGCGATCGACCGGCTGCTCGGCGACGACGAGTCGCGGGCCCGGGTAGAGGAGGCGGGGCAGGAGATCCGCCAGCGGGACGGTCTGCGTCTGGCCGCCGACGTCATCGAGAAGATCGCCGCCAAGTGAGGTGTCCTTTACCGCCGCTGCTGGCCGTATTTAGGGCGCATTCCACCAAAATGTACTATTCGCCGATCGAGTAATGGTGTGCTCCAATTGCCATCGCTTCGTGAAATCTCCCACAGCACAGGGGTCACCGAAGCCACAGATCGGCAGGACGGCAACAAGGCCGAGAGGTTGCGAAAGCAGTGAGGACGCACGACCAGCAAGATGGTCGAGTTCAGGGAGAGCCGGAGTCCGCGGCTCCGGAGGTCTCGCCACGTGCGGGCGCCTCGTTCATGCGGCTGGGCAACTGGCGGGTGCGCTCCCGGCTGATCGCCCTGATCCTGTTGCCGACCGTGGTCGGCGTGCTGTTCGCCGGTGTCCAGCTCACCCAGGCGATCGGTACGGCGGCCGAGTACCGGCGTCTGACCGAGGTGGCCGGTCTCGTCGACGAGCTCGACGACCTCACGCACAAGGTCGCGCGTGAGCGGAACTACACGGCCTGGTACATCGCGGACCACCGCCGGCCGTCCAGGCGCGGCACGGTCACCGAGCAGCAGAGCCAGGTCGACGCGGCCAGCGGCAAAGTGCTGGCCTCGCTGGCCACCCTCGACGCGTCCCAGCCGCTGCGCGTCCGCACCCAGGTGGCCGAGATCAAAAGATGGCTCCAGGGGCTGAAAGGCCTCCGGAAGCTGATCGATGACAGCGAGGTGGCGCCGCGAGCCGCGCTCGGCATGTACACCCGAATGATCGCGGCCCTCTCGTCGCTGCACGAGGACGTGGGGACCACCGGCAACGACGAACGACTCTTCGCCGCCAGCCGCGCGCTCGACGCCCTGAACAAGGCGAAGGAGGAGCAGTCCAGGCAGCAGGGCATCCTCACGGTCGCGCTCGTCGAGGGCAAGCTCGACTACGACGACCTCGCGGACTTCCTCGGATCCGGGAAGACCCAGGACACCCAGCTCGCCAGTTTCCAGTCCGAGGCGTCTGCTTCCGATGCCCAGTTCTACAAGCAGACAGTGCGCGGCCTGCAGGTCGAGAAAGCGGACTCCCTGCGAGCCGGGGCACTGGCCCAGCTGCGCGAGTACCGGGCGATCCGGGACCTCGACCGGACCAATCCGGGCAACGACGTCCGCCTGTGGTTCGACACCACGGGTACGGAGATCGACCGGATGCGGAAGGTCGAGGATCGGATCGCCGGTTCCGTGGTCGCACAGGCTCAGGCACTGGAGGCGACCGAGCGGCAACGGGCCATCGTCTCCGGTGTCGCCATCGTGGCGCTGCTGGTCGTGGTCCTCCTGATCACCGCCGTCGTCGCGAGCTCGCTCACCCGGCCCCTGCGCCGCCTGCGTAGTGAGGCGCTGGAGATCGCCGGTCAGCGACTGCCGGACACCGTCCAACGGCTGCGCGATTCCGGCGAGATGTCGGAGACGACCAATATCCCGCCCATCGGTGTCACATCGAAGGACGAGATCGGTGAAGTGGCGCGGGCGTTCGATGAGGTGCATCGGGAGGCTGTGCGGCTGGCGGGTGACGAGGCGCGGTTGCGTAGCAATGTCAA
>NZ_JBFBIP010000014.1:0-231660 GCF_040685655.1 Microbispora sp. NPDC088329 | reverse complement strand
GACGAGCCAGCTGATTAGCCCGGCCGTTCAACACCCGATACGTCAGCCGGCTCTCCCCACACACCACCGCAACCGCATCCGGCGTCCGCCCCGCCTGCCGCTCCACCAGCTCATGCACCGTCAACTCATCCGCACGAACAACCGCGGTGTCGTTCCACACCCGCAACAGCAGCTCACGCTCCGCGGGAGCAAGGACGTCAATCCGGCTGATCGCCAGATCCGGACCGGCGGCGACCCCCTCCAGAAAACGAACCAGCCGCTCCGCGACAGCCACCACCGTCGGGTGATCGAAAAGATCCGAGCTGTACTGGATGTGGGCGCTGATACCGGCCGGCTGCCGGTCCGACGTGAAAATCTCGGCCATACTCAGTTCGAGGTCGAACTTCGTTGTACCAGTAACGAGGTCCTGCCAGGTGGTGCGGAGATTGTCGAAGCCGGGATGCTCCTCTTCGCCGTTCTGGAACGTGAACATGACTTGGCAGAGGGGATGACGGGCCGTGGTGCGGGTCGGATTGAGCTCCTCGACCAGCCGCTCGAAGGGGATGTCCTGGTTGGCGTAGGCCTCCAGATCGGTGGACCGGACACGCTCCAGCAGTTGGCGGAAAGTCGGGTCTCCAGAGGTATCGGTCCGCAGTACAAGAGTGTTGACGAAGAAACCGATCAGATCTTCCAGGGCCTCGTCGGTACGACCGGCGATCACGGACCCGAGCGGGATGTCCGTGCCGCCGCCCAGCCGGGTCAGCAGTGCGGCAAAAGCCGCCTGCATCACCATGAACATGGTCGACCGGCTCTCATTCGCCAGATGCGCCAGACGCACATGCAGGTCCGCGGAGAGACGGAATTCGTGAATGCCCCCGGCATGGCTGGCCACCGCCGGACGCGGCCGGTCCGTCGGCAGCGGAAGCTCCTCAGGAAGACCGGCAAGCTGCGCACGCCAGTACTCGAACTGCTGCGCCCCGACGCTGCCGGCGTCACCCCTGTCGCCCAGCAGCTCGCGCTGCCACAGAGTGTAGTCAGAGTACTGAACCGGCAGCGGCGCCCACCGCGGAGCCGCTCCACCCAGCCGGGCGTTGTATGCCTCCGCCAGATCACGGCGCATCGGACCCAGTGACCATCCGTCACCGGCGATGTGATGCATCAGCAGAAGCAGCACATGCTCGTCAGGAGCAGTGCGGTACAGATGTGCTCTGAGAGGAATCTCCTGCGCCAGATCGAACGCGTGACGCGCTGCCTTGGCCGCCAGGGCGCCCGCCTCCCCCGGCGCCACCTCGACGTGCTCTACAAGGACCCTCACCTCACCGGCCGGCAGAACCCGCTGATAAGGCTCCCCGCTCACCGACGGGAACACCGTCCGCAGGCTCTCATGGCGCGCCACGAGATCACCAAGCGCCGCCTGCAGAGCCTCCGCGTCGAGCTCCCCCGATAATCGCAGCAGCACCGGCTCGTTATAAATCGCGCTCGGCCCCTCAAGCTGCCACATGAACCACAGGCGACGCTGAGCAAACGACAACGGAAAAATGAATTTTCTCCTTCAATCGTCATGCGCCGCAGCATCGGACGTGATTGCCTCGCCGGCGTGAGACGTCGGCAGTCGAGCCTGGACCAGCATTACACCCGAGCTGGAATACGCATGGAACTTGGGCGCGCACGTACCGGAGGTTGTTTCACTCGGTCACGTCATCACGTCGAGACATTATCCGAGGCCGACATGGCATCACGCAGGCTCCGAGGACGCATGTCGACCCACTGCTCTTCAACGAACTCCAGGCACTCCTCCCTGATCGCGGCACCATACGTGACGGTCCAGCCATCCGGGACCTCTAGGGATGACGGCCAGAGCGAGTACTGTTCTTCACTGTTGACCAGGACAAAATAGCGTGAATCAACATCCTCGAAAAGGCCGGACATGGTTCGCCTCCGGGGTAATGATTGTTCGGGCCACCATAGAGGGCCCAGAAAAACCGAGCCACCTGCTATGCGATCCAACCGTCGGATCTCAGAAGAGGCGGTTCCATGGGAGGGGCGCCGGCGAAAGGACTGCCGGGGATGCGCCGCGCCCTCCGGGCAGCAGGTGCGGACACGTAGCCCGGCACCCTGCGGTAGGCACTGCACCACGCCGGAATGATGCTGTGGACGAACCCCCGGTTTGGTCGATACTCGGCCGCCGATTTGTGCTGTCAGGCAGAATTCCCGCGTCCCTGCCCGGCGGCGCGCTATCCCAGCGAACCATGTTTGTCAGCCTAACATGATCCGCCCGGTACGCCTACTGCCGTCGCCTTTGTGTGTGTCAGACTGGATGCAAAATGGACGGTGCACGTTTCCGCGATCCTTTATGCCGATTACGCAGTTAGTCGGAGATAGCCCGTCCTCGACGACTGGAGCGGCCGGGCCGGCGTTCCGAATAATTCAGCTTCGCCGGAGCGCCGAGCCGGACGAAGACCGAATCCAGGAGGCCGCCGTTTCTCTAGGAGCGCCTCCATCCCTTAACATGGATTCTGCCCAGGGGTGAGACCAAAAATCAAGACCTGCTCCCGATCATCTGGTTGAGCGGATTGAACGTCCGACCCACGCGCCGGCTGTCGAGTCATGCGCTTGGAGAGACGGGCGCCTCGGTGCACTTACCGCATCTCACCAGCTCAACGGTGCTTCGTTATCGGAATTACGCGATTCGCGTTGTCGGGCGAGGCGGCAACGTCGGTAAGCGTCGAGATGACCGTCGGCGTCAACGCCCCGAGTTCACACACCGCTTCGGTCCCGGCCAGGCCCGAGCCTGCCCCGGCGAGATCCGAATCTTCCGGCGGTCTGTCGTCGGCAGGCGTCCTCGATCACGCCGGTCGCGATCGGCCGGAGCACGGTGACGGCATCCGCCGCCGACGGGGACGCGGCCCCGAGAAGCGCGTCGTCCGCACCAAGTCTCCGGGCCGTCTGCTTGCCCCCGGCGGGACCCGCCGGACCGGAAGAGCAGGACAGGAGGAGAACAGAACGGGGAGAACGGGTACAGGACCCTGGAAATGCCGGAGCCGGGCAGTCCCCCAACTGCCCGGCTCCGGATCAAAGCGGTTCCGCCAGGAATGCCCTCCCCAAAGGCACCGGCGGGTCCCCCGCTTTCCGGACGCGGTTCCCCCATCCGCGTCCTTTATCAAGAAGGTCTGTCGGCCTCTCCTGAGGACCTGCTTCAACACTACAAGGGGCCCTGTCATGAAGTCGTCAAGGCAGGTTGATTTCCGGCCTACATCCGAACGGGCCCCACTCCGCCCGTGCTACCGCCCGAGATCCAGCCTGACCTCGGTGCCCTTCTGCAGCGACCGGCTCACCGTGCAGTGACGCTCGTGGACCCGCTCGGCGACGGCCTCGAACACCTCGCCGGAGTCCTCCGGGGGCAACTCCACGTCGTACGTCACCGTGACCGAGCGCAGCAGGGTCGGGCTCTCCTTCTCGGCGGAGACCTCGACGGCCAGCCGGAGGAGCCGGTGACCGCGCTTGGCGGTCAGCGGCTCGACGGTCATGACGTTGCACCCGCCGACGGCGGCCAGCAGCAGCTCCACCGGGCTGAACAGGCCGTCACCGGCGCCCATCGCGATCTCGGCGCCGCGTTCGTTGCGGGCGACGAACCCGTCCTCGGTCCGCTCGACGCGTACAGAGCCCATGACCTCACCCTACTGGCAACGCCAGCCGCACGAGTGTGCCTCCGCCGGGAGCGGACGCGGCCGACACACTGCCGCCGTGGCTGTCCACGACCTGGCCGACGATGGCCAGGCCCAGCCCCGATCCAGGGAGGGCCCGCGCGGAGGGCGCGCGGTAGAAGCGGTCGAAGACGTGCGGCAGGTCGGCCTGCGAGATGCCGGGGCCGTGGTCGCGCACCGTCAGCACACCGCCCCGCAATGACACCTCGACCAGGCCGCCGGCGGGGCTGTACTTGGCCGCGTTGTCGAGCAGGTTGGCGACGGCCCGCGCGAGCCGGTCGGGCACGCCTCGCACCACCGCGGGCTCGACCGAAAGGGAGTACGCCGTCGACGGCCAGTGCCTGGCCGCCCGGGCGACCTCCCGCTCCACCAGCTCGTCGAGGCGCACGCTCTCCACGAGCACGGCGGGCTCCTCGTCGCGGGCCAGCTCCACCACGTCGGAGACGAGCGCCGTGAGCTCCTCCAGGCCGCTCACCACGGCCCGGCTCACCTCGTCGTGGACCTCCTGCGGCAGGTCGCCGCGCATCAGCAGTTCGACGTTGGTCCGCAGGGCGGTGAGCGGGGTGCGCAGCTCGTGGGAGGCGTCGGCGACGAGGCGCTTTTGCGACTTCGCGGAGCGTTCCAGCGCGTCGAGCATCGCGTTGAAGCTCCGTGCCAGGCTGCTCAGCTCGTCGTCGCCCGCCACCTCGATCCGGGTGGTCAGGTCCCGGGTCGTGGCGACCCGGCCGGCGGCGTCCTTGAGCGCGTTGACCGGCCGCAGCGCGGCGCGGGCGGCCAGCCAGCCCAGGGCGCCCGACAGCACCAGGCCGCCGAGCGCCACGGCGACGAAGGGCCAGCCCAGGTCCTCCACGTCGGAGAGGGCGGCCAGCACGCCGTTGGGGGGCCGATCGCCGTACCTCTCGTACGTCCCGTAGTGGTTCATCGCCCACTCCACCCGGCGGCAGGTGATGACGTAGGCGGCCACGATCACGACGATCACACTCACCGCGGCGGCCAGCGCGGAGGCCATCGCGAGCCGCCAGCGCAGCTTCACCGCTCCTCCCCGGCGGTGGGGGAAGCCGTGGGCTCCCTGAGCGCGTACCCGAGGCCGTGGACGGTGTGGATCAGCCGCGGCTCGCCCGCCGACTCGGTCTTCTTGCGCAGGTAACCGATGTAGACCTCTAGGGGGTTCGACCCGGGCCGGAAGCCGTAGCCCCAGATCCGCTCGAGGATGACCTGCCTGGTCAGCACCTGGCCGCCGTTGCGGATCAGCAGGTCCAGCAGGGCGTACTCGGTCCTGGTCAGATCGATGAGCCGCCTGCCGCGCCGGGCCTGCCTGCTGTCGGGCAGCAGGACCAGGTCGGCGAAGCCGGCTTCTGGAGGCGGCGCGGCGCGCCGTAACAGGGCACGGACCCGGGCGAACAGCTCCTCGAGCGCGAACGGCTTCACCAGGTAGTCGTCGGCGCCCGCGTCGAGGCCCGCCACCTTGTCGGTGATGCCGTCCAGTGCCGTCAGCATGAGCACCGGCAGGCGGTTGCCGTCGCCGCGCAACGCCCGGCAGACCTCGATGCCGTCCATGCCCGGCATGAGCACGTCGAGCACCACGAGATCGGGCGCCGCGCCGTCGATGACGTCGAGGGCGTCCAGACCGTCGCCGGCGGTCGCCACGCCGTACCCCTCGACGCGCAGTGCCCGCGCGATCGCGTCGCGTACCTCGGGTTCGTCGTCGACGACGAGCACCTGTGTCTTGACCACGCCGCCATTGTGGCGTGCGGAGATGAGAGGTTGCTGAGCGCGCTCCGCGCGTTCAGGCGTCGGGGTGTTTGGACAGATAGTCGACGTAGACGGGCCGGAGCGCGTCGCCGAGCTCGCCCTGGCCCGCCCCGATCGCATCGCTGAGCAGCGCCGAGACCCTGCTGAGGTCGTTCGCGGTCTCGTCGCTGTTGCCGCTGGCGGCCTCGGCCGCCGGGATGACCTTCAGCAGATCCCACAGGAATCCCAGGTCGCCGTGCCGTACGGCGTAGCGCACGGCGCGGTCGTGCAGCTCCTTCGCGGGGAGCGACTCGAGCTCTTTCACGTCCATTCGATCTCACCCCCAACTCGTGAGTTTCCCCCGGGTTTGCCCCTTATACCCCCGAGGCGGGGAAAAGACCGCCGAAAGCGAACGGCTTGTTTGCCGCTCCTCCACTGCCGCCGGTTCGGGCCCGCTCATCTCGGCCGTCCGGGAACCGCGCGCTCTTTGCCGTCCCGTGGAAGGATCCTAGAAGTGAAGGTCATACTCAAGATCATCGTGGTGGCCGCGGCCCTGTGGGCGTCCACCAAGCTGGTGGACGGCATCACCGTCAGCGCCGGTTCCACCGCCAAGCAGATCGGCACCCTCCTCGCGGTCGCGCTGATCTTCGGCCTCGTGAACGCGGTCATCAAGCCGGTCATCAAGACGATCGGCTGCGCGTTCTACGTGCTCACGCTCGGGTTGTTCGCCCTGGTGGTGAACGCCGCCCTGCTGCTGCTCACGAGCTGGCTCGCCGAGCAGCTCAACCTCCCCTTCCACGTCGACGGGTTCATGGCCGCCTTCTGGGGCGCCATCGTCGTCGGCGTGATCAGCTGGCTCCTCAACATGATCCTCGGAGACGACGACTGAGTGATCCCGGGGCGCGTCATGCGCGCTCCGGGGTCGCACCCGGGTTGAAAGCATGTATTGTTAGTAGGGAATTAGGGCTTCCTGCTTCCCGGAAGGGGCGGACGATGCGTGTGGACGTGCATCAGCACCTGTGGACGCCGTCGCTCGTCGACGCGCTCCGCCGGCGCACCCGCCCGCCTCACCTGGACGGGTGGACGCTCGTCCTCGACGGCGAGCCGCCGTACGACGCGGATCCGGCCGACCACGACGTGGAGATCCGGCGCAAGCGCAACGCCCACCTCGACCTCGCCCTCGTCTCCCTGTCGAGTCCACTCGGGATCGAGCACCTGCCGCCGGAGGAGGCGTGGCCGCTCATCGACGCCTACCACGCCGACGCGAGCGCGCTGCCCGCGCCGTTCGGCGCCTGGGCCGCCGCCCCGGTGACCGACCCCGATCCCGTACGGCTCGCGCGCACTCTCGATCACGGGCTGGCCGGACTGCAGCTTCCGGCGACCGCGCTCGGGGACGCCCGGGGGCTGGCCCTGGCCGCCCCGCTGCTCGACGTGCTGGAGGACCGCGGCCTGCCGCTGTTCGTCCACCCGGGCCCCGCCGCGGCGGCGGGCCCGGCGTGGTGGGCCGCCGTCGTGCCGTACGTGCAGCAGATGCACGCGGCCTGGTACGCCTTCGAGGCGTTCGGCCGGCCCCGGCATCCCCGTCTGAAGGTGTGCTTCGCGCTGCTGGCCGGGCTGGCCCCGCTGCACAGGGAGCGCCAGTTGAGCCGGGGCGCCGCCGGGCGCGGCCTGGTGGACCCCGGCCTGTTCCTGGAGACGTCGTCCTACGGCCCCCGGGCCGCCGACGCGGTGATCCGCGAACTCGGAATCGACGTCCTCGTCGCCGGAAGCGACCAGCCGTACGCCGAGTCGGTGTGGCCCGACCCCGGCGACCCCGCACAACGAGCCATCGATCACGCCGTCCGCGTGGCCAATCCCGGCCGCCTGCTGTCCCGGAAGGAGTCGCACCAATGAGCACGCCCACGATCCAGGAAGGCGCGCTCTGTGCCTCCTCAACCGACCTGACCTCTTCAGCCGACCCGGCCTCCTTGACCGACCCGGCCTCCTTGACCGACCCGGCCTCCTTGACCGACCCGGCTCCCTTCGGCGGCCTGCCCGCCCGCGCCCTCGACCGGCGCGAGCTGCTCGCCCTCGTGGAGGACCTGGCCACGCGGCCCGGCCTGTGGCGTCACCACCTCAACTTCGACGGCACGCAGGACGGGGGCCGCCACTACGTCTCGCTGCACCGCGACGCGTACGTGGACGTGTGGCTGCTGTGCTGGCGCCCCGGGGACGACACCGGTTGGCACGACCACGACGTCTCCTCGGGTGCGGTGAAGGTGGTGGCCGGCGAGCTGAAGGAGTGCAACCCGCGCATCGGAGGCGCCCACCTGGAGACGTCGGTCGTGGAGGGTGAGGCGTTCTCGTTCGGGCCCGACCACATCCACCGGCTGACCGGCGAGGCGCCAGGCTCGGTCTCGATCCACGCGTACTCGCCGCCGCTGTGGCGCATGGGGCAGTACTCCATCACTGAGGACGGGACCATGCGCCGTCTTTCGGTCGGGTACGCGGACGAATTGCGCCCGGTCGACCCCGCTTAAAACGATTCGAGTAGTTCGGCCATCACGCTGGGTGACGCTAGGCTGATCTCATGACCAGCGTGCTCGATGACTGGCTCCAGCCCCGTGCGGGAGGCGGGGCCGGAGGCGCCTCCGATCGGCTTTCCCGGCTCCGTCCCGCCGCCGGCGAGCGGCGGGACGGCGAGGACCGCGCCGACCACCCCGACGCCGACCATCCCGACGCCGATCACCCCGCCGCCCTCATCCCCACGGGCCCCCAGACGCGGTTCCACGAACGTGTGACCTACGGCCTGCGCACGGCCCTGAACGCGCAGGTCCCGGGCGACCTGGTGGCGGTGAGCCGGATGGACGTCCTGCTGGGGCCGGAGCGGCGCGCCCGTCCCGACGTCTCGCTGGTGGACGACCTCGCCGCCGCCGACGACGAGAGGATCTGCTATCTCGCCGAAGAGGTGCGGCTGGTCATCGAGGTCGTCGGCCCCGACGCGGGCGTCACGGACCGCGACGTGCGGCCGCGGCACTACGCGGCGGCCGGCATCCCCCACTTCTGGCGGGTGGAGAGCAGCGACTGCCGGCCGTTCGTCTACTCCTTCGAACTCGACGCCGACGGCGCCGGATACCAGGTGACCGGCGTCCACCACACCCGTCTCGCGGTGGACGCCCCCTTTCCCATCGACATCGATCTCGTACGGCTGCCGCGCTGACTATCCCGGCTGACCCTGTCTATCCCGGCTGACCCGGCGCCGGGCGGGCGGCGAGGACACCCGACGCCAGTTGGAGCGCGCAGGCCCCCAGCCCGGCGAGCAGGGGCACGGTCCAGCCGTCGGACAGCTCGTGGAGCAGGCCGAACGCGAGCGGCCCGACCGCGGCCAGCACGTAGCCGCTCGACTGGGCGACCGCCGACAGCGCGGTCACCGAGGCCGGATCGGGCGCCCGCAGCGTGATGATCAGCAGGGCGAGCGCGATCGACGCGCCCTGACCGAGCCCGAGGACGATCATCCACAGCCACGGCGTGGTGGTGGGCGCGAGCAGCACCCCCAGATATCCGGCGACGGTCAGCAGCACGGCCACCACCACGTGTGGCACCTGAGACCGGGCCCTGCCCGCGTGCAGGGGGACGGCCAGCGCCGCGACGATCTGCACGAGGTTCGTCAGGCCCAGCAGATATCCCGCCTCGTCGGCGGGCAGGCCGGCGGCCTGGAACACGGTCGGCAGCCAGGCCAGCAGGACGTAGAAGGTCAGCGACTGCAGGCCCATGAACGCCATGACCGCCCACGTCGCCGGCGTGCGGAGCAGGGCCGCGTACGGCCGGTGGCCGGGGTCACCGGGCCGGGAACGGCGACTTCGCCCCGTGACCGGCATCGCCGGGTCCTGCGTGGCCGGTCTCCTGAGCGCCATCCCCCACAGGACCGCCGCCAGCAGCGCGAGCAGGGCCGGCGACCCCGCCGCCGCCCGCCAGCCGACCTGCCCCGCCAGCGGGACCATCGCCGCCGAGGCGATGGCGGCCCCACTGACCATGACCGAGACGTAAAGGCCGGTGAAGAGCCCGATCCTGCCGGGGAAGTGCTGCTTGACGAGGCCCGGCATGACGACATTCATGACGGCGATGGCCGTGCCCGCCAGGGCGGCGCCGCAGTACAGCGCGGGCACGCCGTCCGCGCTGCGCAGCGCGACACCGGCGGCCAGGACGAGCAGGCCGGCCAGCAGCGTGCGGTCCAGCCCGATCCGGGTGGCCAGCACGGGCGCGACCGGGGCGAGCAGGCCGAGGCACGCCACCATCACCGTGGTGATGGCGCCGCCCCCGGCAGGGCTGAGGCCGAGGTCCCGCATGATGGCCGGGAGGAGCGGTGACACGCCCGCGAGAGCGGGCCTCAGGTTGAGCGCCGCCAGGACGAACCCGCCCACCAGCAGCAGCTTCCCCCGATTGTCCGTGATCCCCCTCATCATTCGCCAAACCCTACCGGCCGGTGTCGCGCGCCCGCCCGTGGATGGGGCAACGCGGCGAGGTGCTCTGGGCGACGCGACGGGGCAAAGATCGACGGGAGGGGCACTAAGGTTCGGTCGGGAGGTGGGTGGTCATGGCGGAGGAGCACGTCCAGTCGCTGGCCCGGGGTCTGGCCGTGATCCGGGCGTTCGACGCGGCGAGCCCGGAGCTGACGCTGAGCGAGGTGGCCCGCAAGACCGGTCTCACCCGCGCCGCGGCGCGCAGATTCCTGCTGACGCTGGCCGAGCTGGGTTACGTGCGGACCGACGGGCGTCTGTTCTCCCTGTCGCCCCGGGTGCTGGAGCTGGGCTACGCCTACCTTTCGAGCCTCTCCCTGCCCGAGGTCGCGCTGCCGCACCTGGAACGGCTCGCCGCCGAGGTGCACGAGTCGGCGTCGGTCTCCGTGCTGGACGACACCGACATCGTCTACGTGGCCCGCGTGCCGACGGCCCGGATCATGCGCGTGACGATAGCGATCGGCACCCGCTTCCCGGCGTACTGCACCTCCATGGGCCGGGTGCTGCTCGCGGGGCTCCCCCCGGAGGACCTCGACGCCTACCTCGCCCGGGCCGTCCTGGAGCGGCTGACCCCGCACACGACCACCTCGCCGGTCGCCCTGCGCACCGCGCTCGACCGCGTACGGTCCCAGGGCTGGGCGATGGTGGACCAAGAGCTGGAGGAGGGACTGCGGTCGATCGCGGCACCGATCAGGGACCGCGACGGCCGGGTGGCGGCGGCGGTCAACATCTCCTCGCACGCCAGCCGCACCACCGTGGAGTCGGCCCGTCGCGACCTGCTTCCCCCGCTGCTCGCCACCGCCGCCAGGATCGAGGCCGACCTCCGTGCCACCGGAGGCGCGGGCCGCGCTCTGCCCGTCACCGGAGGCGCGGGCCGCCCTTGAGCAGGCACCCCCACGTCTCCACTGAAGCGACCATCCCTCACCATGGAACTGACAACGTTGTCTATTGTCGTGGAATGGGGGATGATCTCAGCGTGGGAGAGATGAGACGCGGCCGTCCGACCATGAACGACGTGGCCGCCGCGGCCGGTGTGGCGCTCAAAACCGTCTCCCGCGTCGTCAACAACGAACCCGGCGTCAACGCCGCGACCGCGAGCCGCGTGCAGGCGGCCATCGAACGGCTCGGCTACCGCCGCAACGACAGCGCGCGCATCCTGCGGCGGGGCCGTACGGCGAGCATCGGCCTGGTCATCGAGGACGTCGCCGACGCCTTCTACTCCAGCCTCAGCCGGGCCGTGGAGGACGCCGCGCTGCACCACGGCTACCTGCTGTTCACGGGGTCGTCCCGGGAGGACTCGGCCCGCGAGCGCGACCTCGTGCTCGCCTTCTGCGCCCGCCGTGTGGACGGGCTGATCATCGTGCCCGCCGGGAGTGACCACGACTACCTGGCGCCCGAGTTCGCGGCCGGGATCAGGGCGGTCTTCGCCGACCGGCCGCCCGGGGCGGGATGCGAGGCGGACACCGTCCTGTGCGACAACGCGGGCGGCGCCAGGATGGGAACCGCCCACCTGATCGCGCACGGCCACCGCCGCATCGCCTTCCTCGGCGACTCCCCCGATATCTTCACCGCCTCGGAACGACTGCGCGGCTACCGGCAGGCGCTGGCCGCCGCCGGCCTGCCGTACGACGAGGGCCTGGTGGCCATGGGGCCGCCGGACCCGGCGCGGATGCGGGCCGACCTGACCCGGCTGCTCACCGCGTTCGACCCCCCGACCGCGGTGCTGACCGGAAACGGCCGCACCACCGTGGAGACCCTGCGGGCGCTGGCATCGCTCACCGACGCCGCCGACGCGGGCGCCGCGGGCGGCCTCGCCCTGGTGGGGTTCGACGACTTCGAACTGGCCGACCTGCTGGGCATCACCGTTGTGGCGCAAGATCCCGCCCGGCTCGGCCGTACGGCAGCCGACCTGCTGTTCATTCGCCTGTCCGGGGACGACGGGCCGATCAGCAGGATCGAACTGGCTACGCGGCTGGTTCCGCGGGGCTCGGGCGAACGCTCTCCCCTGCCCCAGCGGAACCGTACGGCGGGCTGACCCTCCCGGGCAGGTCGCCGCGCAGATCACTTCGCAGCGCGAGCACGACGGCGATCACGCCGCAGCCCGACAGCGCGATGGCGAGATGGGCGGGCACGAGTTCGGCGAGGGCGCCCGCGGCGGCGGCGCCCAGCGCCTGTGCCGTCATCAGGCCTGAGGTCTGCAGGCCGAACGCCTGCCCGCGCGCGGCCTCGGGAACCTGGTCGAGGAACCGCCGCTGGAGCCCCAGGTTGTAGGCGAGACCCGCCGCCGCCAGGGCGGCCAGCGCCGCCGCCGCGACGACCCCCGGGCGGGCGGCGAACCCGAGCAGCGGCACACCCAGCAGGAGCGCCAGCGGGATGGCCAGCCGTTCACGCGCGGCGGGCGCGGCGAACCGGCCGACGGCGAACTCCCCCGCGCCCATGCCCGCCGCAGCGGCGGCCAGCACGACCCCCGCGCCCCACGCCGATCCCTCACCCGTGAGGTACGGCACGTAGACGGCCTCCGCGCCGACCGAGAGCATCGGCGGCAGCCACCCGGCCAGCAGCAGCCCCCGGACGGCACGGTCGGCCAGCAGCGCCCGGTTGACCCGCAGCGTCGTCCGTACGGCCCCGGCCCGATGACCGAGGCCGGACCGTGCGGAACGCGCCGGGCGGTCACGCAGCCCGAGCCTGGTCAGCGCCGCGCTGACCAGCGAGAGCGCCGCGGTGATCAGCAGCGCCCTGTGCGGGCCGGTCACCGCGAGCAGACCTCCGCCGACGGCCAGCCCGGCGACCTGCGCACCCGCCGAGGTCGTGGTGAACACGGCGCGGCCGAGCACGTACGCGTCTCCCGCCAGCACGTCGGGCAGCACGGCGGCGCGCGCGGCCGAGAACAGCGGCGTGGGCACGCCCGCCGCGAACACCAGCGCGAGCATGACCCCGATGGGCAGGTCCCCCAAGCCCAGCACGAGGCACGTGGCCACGCGCAGCAGGTCGCCCGCGACCATGAGAGCGCGCGGACGCCACCGGTCGGCGAGCGACAGCAGGAGCATCCCGCCCGCCACCTGCGGCAGGAACCCGATCATGTACGCCAGTGCGGCCAGCCCCGGCGATCCCGTCCGCGCGAAGACCAGCACGGAGAACGCGAGCATCTTCACCGTGTCGCCCAGGACCAGCAGGAGCTGGCTCCCGAACAGCACACGGAACTCCGCGACGGCGAAGCACGCCCGGAACGTCGATCTTTCCTGGTTCGCGGCCACGGTCACGGCCCACCTCCCGGCGCCCATGCTCGGCGCACCGCCTCCGGCCGCGCTAACGTTTCGGCAATGGCCGAAGGGTGAGTGTGTGTACCGCATCGAGGTGAGCCCGCAGGACATCGCCGCCAGCCGTTTCGCGATCTCCCCGCTGAACGAGACCATGCACACGATGTGGGTGCTGTCCGGGCGGACGCAGGCGGGCCCGCTCGTGTCCTGGGCCGCGACGGCACGCCCCCGGTTCGCCCGGCTGCTTACCGGCAGCCCGGGAGCGCGGGCGATGGTCGCGCTGTTCCGGCAGGGGGCCTACAACGCCGACTTCATCGCGCCGCCGCCCACCGGGGTCAACGTCGCCTTCGCCGAGGAGATCGCGGCGATGCGGGCCACGCCCCTGGAGCGGGCGCGGGCCGAGATCGCGATGACGCTGGACGGGCGGCCAACCCCACCCGCCGGGATCATGGAGGTCCTGGAGGACGACGACGTGGTCGCGCTGCTGGCCGACGGGCTCGAACGCACCTGGACCGAGCTGGTCGCGCCGCAGTGGCCCCGCTTCCACGCGATCCTGGAGCGCGACGTGATCCAGCGGGCCGGGCGGCTGGCGACGTACGGCTGGGCGGCGGCGCTCGACGACCTCGGCCCGCGGGTCCGCTGGCGGCCGGCGTCGGCCCACATCGAGGTGGCGGCCACCCGCGACCGGGAAGAGCGGCACCGGCTCGGCGGCCGCGGCCTGCTGTTCCTGCCCAGCCTCTTCGTCCGCCAGGTCATCGCCTACCTCGACGAGGCGTGGCCGTACGCGCTGGTGTATCCGGCGCGCGGGGTGGCGGCGGCGCACCCGCGGGCGGGCGGCGCGGCGGCGCTCGCCGGGCTGGTCGGCAGGTCCCGGGCCCGGATCCTGGCCGAGCTGGAGACCCCGGCGACCACCACGCAGCTCGCCGCCCGCCTCGGGCTGGCGCTCGGCACGGCCGGCGGCCACCTGACCGCCCTGCGCGCGGCCGGGCTGGTCGCCGGCACCCGGGTCGGGCGGCAGGTCCTCTACCGGCGCACCCCTCTCGGGGACGCGCTGGTGACCGGCCGCCTCGACCCCTGAGAATCAGCCCTTGAGATTCAGCCCTTGAGGGCGCCCGCCATGAGACCGCGCATGAAGAACCTGCCGAGCAGCACATAGACGACCATCGTGGGAATGGACGCCAGGATCGCCGCCGCCATCTGCTGGCTGTACGGCGTCGTCACCGCGCCCGCGATGTTGTTGAGCATGACCGTCGTCGGCCACGAGCTCGGCCCGGTGAGGAAGACCGCGAAGAGGAAGTCGTTCCACATCGAGGTGAATTGCCAGATGATCACCACGGCGAACGCCGGGCCGGAGACCGGCAGCACGATCGACCAGAGCGTCCGCAGCATCCCCGCGCCGTCGACGCGGGACGCCTCGATCAGCTCGTCGGGGATCGTGACGTAGTAGTTGCGGAAGATCAGCGTGCAGATCGGGATGCCGTACACCACGTGGGCGAGAACCAGGCCGGGGATGCCGCCGTACAACTGCACACCGAGCGTGTCGCCCACGTCCACCATGAGCTGCACCAGCGGGATCATCACGCCCTGGTACGGGATGAACATGCCGAACAGGAACAGCGTGAACAGCACGCCGGCGCCGGGAAAGCGCCATTTGGACAGCACGTACCCGTTCAGCGATCCGAGGGCGGCGGAGATCAGCGACCCGGGGATCGCGAGCAGGAAGCTGTTGACGATGCCGGGCTCGAGCTTCTCCCAGGCGACGCTCCACGCCTCGGTCGTCCACACCTTCGGGAGGTTCCACGCCTGCGTGGGGTCGGCCTCGCTGAGCGGCTTGAAGCTCGTGACCAGCAGGACGTAGACCGGGATCAGGAAGACCAGGACGAACAACAGCAGCAGGACGAGCCGCACCCACGCGGCGGCCCTGCCCCGCCCGCGGCCCGGGGCGGCGAGCGCGGCGGCCGGGGCCTTCTCGGCGACGTGCGCGGTCATGAACGCTTCCCCTTACGGGCGTCCCAGATCAGGTAGGGCACGACGAAGACGGCGACGGACAGCACGATGTAGGACGCGATCGTCGCGCCCTTCGCCGGGTCGTGGGAGTCGTAGACCGCCGTCCACATGAAGGTCGCGGGCACGTCGGTGATGATCTGCTTGCCCGACACCGCGACGACGAGGTCGAAGACCTTCAGCGAGATGTGGCCGAGGATGATCAGAGCGGACAGCGTCACCGGGCGCAGCATCGGCAGCACCACGTGCCGGTAGACCCCCCACTCACTGCAGCCGTCCACCCGGGCGGCCTCGCGCAGTTCCTCGGGCACGCCCCGGAATCCGGCGAGGAACAGCGCCATGATGTATCCGGACATCTGCCAGATCGCCGGGATCGCCATGGCGGCCATGCCCCATCCGGGATCGCGGAACCACTGCCACTGCAGGAAGTCGAGCCCCACATAGTGGAAGAGCCGGTTGAGCCCGACCGCCTGATCACCCGTCGCGCTGTTCATCAGCCATCGCCAGACCACGCCGGTGGCGATGAAGGAGATGGCCATCGGGAACAGGTAGACGGCGCGGAAGCCGCTCTCCGCCCGGATGCCCTTCTCCATCAGGAAGGCCAGGAGCCAGCCGAGGACGAGCGCGCCGCCGACGAAGACCACGGTGAAGACGATCGCGTGCCGGACCGACAGGCCCCAGCGCTCCTCGCTCCAGATGGAGGTGAAGTTCTCCAGCCCGACGAAGTTGCCGGGGATCTCCGCGATCTCGTCGTGCTTGTCGGTCATGGCGAGCTTGAAGTTCCAGCCCAGCAGGCCGTACACGAAGACCGCGATGAGGATGATCGACGGCGACACCAGGAGTAGCCCGGGCAGCCATCTGCGCACCCGCGTCACTTGTACCTCTCAGAGGATCAAGTACGGCCCACGCCGTTGTGGACCCAGCGTGGGCCGTACGAGGAGATCAGCTCACTGGCCGCTGTTCTTGGCCGCCGCGACCAGCGCCTGCTGCAACTTGGCGACGTCCTTGTCCTGCTGGAACAGGCCGACCGCGTCGGTGATCGCCTGACGCCACTGGTCGTTGGCGACCACGCCGTGCTGGATCGAGCCGGCCAGCTTGTCGCTCGCCCACTGCTCCAGGTCCCAGGACAGGTAGTCCTTGTAGAGGGACTGGTCGGCGTCCTTGCGGGCCGGGATCGAGCCCTTCAGCGGGTTGAACGCGTCCTGGCCCTCCTTGCTGGCGGCCACCTTCAGCCACGCGATCGCACCGTCGCGGTTGGGTGCGCCCTTCGGCAGCGTGAAGCTGTCCGACAGCCACATGAAGGTGCCGTCCGTGCCCGGCGACGCGGCCCAGTCGAAGTCCTTGTGCGACTCCTTGCCGAGGCCGCCCTCCGGCGGGTTGTGGAAGTAGCCGTAGGCCCAGTCGCCCATGATGTTGAAGGCCGCCTCGCCGTCGGCGACCTGCTTGGCCGCCGGCTGCCAGTCGTCCTGCGGGCTGCCCGCGTACGACAGGATGGTCTTGAAGTTCTCCAGCGCCTTGGTCACATTGGCGTTGGACCAGTCGGCGTTGGCCGTCCACAGGGCGTTGTAGGCGTCGGTGCCGAGCGAGCCGAGCAGCACGGACTCGAGCAGGTGCACCAGGGTCCACTGCGAGCCGATCGACAGCGGGATCTTCCCGGTCTTCTTGACCTTCTCGAGGTCGGTGACGAACTCCTCGACGGTCTTCGGCGCGCCGTCGATGCCGGCCTTCTTCAGGACCGAGGGGTTGAACCACAGGACGTTCGACCGGTGGATGTTCACCGGCACGGAGTACAGCTGGCCCTGCACCGAGATCTGGTCGATGAGCTGCTGCGGGAAGACTTCCTTGAGCTTCAGCTCGTCGTACAGGAAGTTCAGCGCCTCCAGCTTGCCGCTCTTGATGTAGCCCTGGAGCTCGGCTCCGGCGTGGCCCTGGAAGGTGTCCGGGGGCTGGTTGGCCTGCAGCTTGCTCGACAGCAGCGCGCGGGCCTGGTCGCCCGAGCCGCCCGCGACCGCGGCGTCGAAGAACTCGAAGTCCGGGTTCTGCTTGGCGAAGATCTCACGCATCGCCTTGAGACCGTCGGCCTCGCCGGGGCCCGTCCACCACGAGAAGACCTCGACCTTCTTCTGCGCGGCCTGACCGCCTCCGCTCTCCTTCTTGTCACCGCCACCGCAGGCGGAAAGAGTGAGCAGACCTGCAACAGAGACCGCGACGGCCGCCATAAACCGTCGTCTCATCGCAACATTCCCTTCAGGCATCTCAGGAGGATTTCGGGCCCCCGAAGACAGATGTGACTGACAACGTTGTCAGACTGGCCCCATCAACCCACTTCCACCGGCATGTCGTCAAGTTTGGGCCGATAACGTCTCTGCATACCGACCCTGGCCACCTGTTAAGGGCGCGCGTCAAAAGAAGCGCCGCGACACGCCTCCGGGAAATTGTCGGCACACGCGCTCACACTGCTGGCATGACGGTCACACAGCAGGGGGGACCTGATCACCTGTCGGAGGACGACCTGCCGGACATGGCGGACGTCGAATCTCCGCAATGGGCGCGACACTACGGCACGATGGCGGGGCTGGGCTTCCTCACGGTCGCGCGACGGCTGCCCCGGCTGGTCCGGCAGGCACTGGGCATCGCCTGGGAGGCGAGCCCCCGCGACACCGTGGCCACGGTCACGCTGAGCATGCTCGGCGGCGTCTTCACCGCTTTCGGCCTGCTCGCCACCACGGGCGTGCTGACCGCGCTGTTCCAGGCGGGGCCCACCCCCGATCGGGTCCGGGCCGCGCTGCCCAGCCTGCTGCTGGTGGGCCTGGCCGCCACCGCGCGCACGGCCCTGCAGGCCGGGGCGAACTGGGCGCAGTCCCGGCTCGAACCCCAGGTCAGCCGAATCACCGAGGAGCGTCTTTACACGCTGACCAGCCGGGTCGAGCTCGTCTGCTTCGACGATCCCGAGTTTCACGACGCGCTGCAGCGGGCCCGCATGCGCGGCATGCAGATGGCCGAGGCGGTCGTGAGCACGACCATCGACACGTTGACGGGCCTGGTCGGCATCGTGGCCGCGGCGGGCGTGCTGGGCGTGCTGCACCCCGTGCTGCTGCCGCTGCTCCTGCTCGCGGTCGTCCCCGACGCCTGGGCGGCCGTGCGGGCGGCCAGGATGCGCTACACGACGTCTCTCGTGCTCGTCCCGGCCCGGCGCCGCAAATGGATCATCGAGGAGTTGCTCGCCGACAAGGACACCGCGGCCGAAGTCCGCACGTTCACCATGCGCGGCTTCCTGCTGCGGATGTTCGACGCGGTGGCCCGGAGCGAGCAGCGGGTCATGCTCGACCTCGCGCGGCGGCAGACGGTCGCCCGCGTCCTCGGCGAGGCGCTCAGCGGCCTGGGGCAGGGCGTGGTCTACGTCGCGCTCGGCCTGCTGCTCGCGGCGGGTGCCGTGCCGCTCGCGGTGGCCGGCACCGCGGTGCTGGCCATCCGCTCCGGCCAGACGTCACTGGCCAATGTGATGTTCGCGACGAACCATCTCTACGAGGAGGGTCTCTACTTCACCGACTTCCTGGACTTCGTCGCGCACGCCGAGGCCCGCATCCCGGCCGCCCGGGAACGACAGGCCCCCGACGGGTTCGGCCGCATCACGGTCGAGGACGTCACCTTCACCTACCCCTCCGCGCCGGCCCCGGCCCTGCGCGGGGTGTCGGTTCGCATCGAGCGCGGCGAGGTCGTGGCCCTCGTCGGGGAGAACGGGTCGGGCAAGACCACCCTCTCCAAGATCCTCGCCGGGCTGTACGAGCCGGACGGAGGCCGCGTCCTGTGGGACGACGTCGACCTGGCCGAGGTCGACCCCGGCAGCCTCCGCCGCAGGATCGCGGTCATCGCCCAGGACCACACTCGCTGGCCGCTGACCGCCCGCCACAACATCACGATGGGCATGGAGAAGGGCGAGGACGAGGTGGCCCGCGCCGCCGAGGTCGCCGGCGCCGACCAGGTCATCGCCGAGCTCCCGTACGGCTACCGCACGCTGCTCGACCGCCGGTTCAAGAACGGCCACGAGCTGTCGGGCGGGCAGTGGCAGCGAATCGCGGTGGCCCGCGGGTTCTACCGGGACGCGCCGTTGCTGATCTGCGACGAGCCCACGGCGGCGCTCGACGCCAGGGCCGAGCACGCGTTGTTCGAGCGGATCCGGCGACACGCCGACGGCCGGACCGTGCTGCTCATCACCCATCGCCTCGCCAGCGTCCGTTACGCCGACCGCATCTACGTGCTCGACCACGGAAAGGTCCGTGAGCACGGCACGCACGACGAGCTGATCGCCCTCGACGGCGTCTACGCCGAGCTCTACAACCTCCAGGCGGAGGCATACCGGACGACCTGAACGCCAGGCGTGCCCACCTCGGCACTCACGGTCCTTGATCTTGCACTCGACCCGTCAGGAGGCCTGCTCGGGGAGCATGTCGTGCATGGTGCGCACGTCCTTGTAGTACTGGATCTTCCGCTGGATCGCCCCCTGCTTCTGGCGCAGGTCGGCGATCTGGGCCTCGACCTTCCGGTCGTGCTCTTCCAGCAGGGCGATCCGGGCCTCGATGGTGTGCTCGCCCTGCCGTACGAGCTGGGCGAAGCGCAGCATCTCCGCGATCGGCATGCCGGTGTCCCGCAGGCAGCGGACCATGCCGAGCCAGCTCACGTCGTCCTCTGTGAACCGACGCTGGCCCGCCGCGTTACGGCCGACCGGCTCCAGCAGCCCGATCCGTTCGTAGTACCGCAGGGTGTCGAGGCTGAACCCGGTCTCCTCGACGACTTGTCCAGGTGTGTACACGGCCACGCCATTGATCCTGTCACATCGGATCTCAGGCACAGGCGCACTGACGAGCTGTAGGTGTCTCGCAAGCGGGGCGCAACTCGCCGCCTTATAACGGGTCCTGACACGTACGATCTGCCCGCGCTTCCAAAAGAGCGTCTGGGCGGCGTCCCTTATATAGACAGTGAGACAGAAATGCCCGGCTTCCCCCGCTCAGTCGCCGGTGTGGTGACCCTCTCCGCCGCGATCGTGCTGTCGATCCCGATGACCCCGGCCGGCGCCGCGACGCCGGGCGACCGCCTCCCGTGCCGCCCCGGCAGCGGCCCGCATCTCGCCGGCAGGGACCTCACCCGGTCGCCCCTGCCCGCCGACCTGTCCTGTGCGGACCTCCGCGGCGCCAAACTGGACGGCCTGACCGTGCGGAGCGTGCTCATCGGGGCCGATCTGACCGGGGCCTCGCTCAAGGGGGCCCACCTCGGGTACGCCCAGATGACCGGGGCCAGACTCCGCGAGGCCGACCTTTCCGAGGCCGAGCTGTACTACGCCGACCTGCGCGGCAGCGACCTGCGCCGGGCGATTATGGACGACTCCGCGCCGTACTACGCGCACTTCGAGGGGGCCGACCTCAGCGGGGCCACGATGACGCGGGCCAAGACGTACGGCGCGCAGTTCGACGACGCGAAGCTGGTCGGCGTCGATCTGACCGACGCCTTCGCCTACGGCGCGGACATGCGCCGGGCCGACCTCAGCCGGGTCAAGGCCGCGAAGGCCAGACTCTACGGCGCCACCCTGGTCAGGACCGTGCTCCGGCAGGCGGATCTCAGCGGCGCGCAACTGTACGAGTCGGTGATGACCGGCGCGGACTTCACAGGAGCCGACCTCGCCGGGGCCGACCTGCGTGACGTCAGGGACGCCCGCCTGGCCGGGAGCACGGGCGTGCCCAGGTTCCTGCCCGCGCCCGATCCGTCGTGCGAGCCCGGCAGCGGCCAGGACTACCGGGAACGGGACCTGACCCTGGTCACGGACTTCCCCGACGATCTGAGCTGCGCCGATCTGACCGGCGCCAAACTGGACGGCGTCGACCTGACCGGGACCAAGCTGAACCGCGCGATCCTCCGCGACGTCTCCGCCGTCGGGGCGAGTCTTCGCTCGGCGAAGGGCGCGGACCTGCGCGGTGCACGGCTGCGGCGGGCCAAGCTCGGCAGCGCCGACCTCGTGGGGGCGAACCTGTCGCGGGCGGACCTGTCGGGCGCGGCCCTCGGCAGCGCCAACCTGACGCAGGCGAAGCTGCTCGGCGCCGACCTTCGCGATGCGGAGCTGATCAGCACCACGGCCGACCAGGCCGACTTCACCGGCGCCAGGTTGGATCGGGCGTATCTCCGCAGCGGCAAGTATCGGGACGCGATCTTCCGCAAGGCCACCTTGACCGACGCCGACGTGTCCTCCGCGCAACTGCGGGGCGCGACGTTCGAGGACGCCGAGGTCACCGGGCTTCAGCAGGACTTCGCCGAGGACATCGACCTGGCGGGGTCCTCCAGCCGGATGTCCGCCGGTTGGCTGATCTTCTTCGGCATCGTCGGGTCCGTCGTTCTCTTCATCGCCGCCGGCCTGGTCACGGCCAGGGCGCGGCGGAGGAGAGCCGCCAGGGAGCAGGCCGCCGCCAGAGCGGTCCGGTTCGAAGACGCCAAGGCCGTTCAGGAGGAGAACGTGACACGGCTGGGCGAGGAGATCGACAACCTGACGGACAGAACCGGCGGCGTCGACTGGAACGCGGTCCTGGACGCCTACGACGCGGCGAAGGAGGCGCTGGCGACGGCCCACGACATGGACGATCTGAAGGACGTGGAGACCATCGTGGCACGCGGCCGCGCGGCCCTGACACACCGCCGATGACGGCCGCTTGTGCTGGAGTGCGCTCCAGGCGGCAAGGTGGTCGGCATGAGAATCGCTCTGGGAACGATCCCCTTCGGGACCACCGTGGACGAGGCGACCTCGTTCGCCATTCTCGACCGCTTCGTCGAAGGCGGCGGAACGATGCTCGACACGGCCAACAACTATCCGTTCTGGATGGACGGCGCGACCGGCGACGAAAGCGAGGCCACCATCGGCCGGTGGCTCACCTCCCGGCGTAACCGGGACAAGCTGGTGATCAGCACCAAGTGCGGCGCCCGCCCGTCCGTGCCCGGCGCCCGTACGCTCGACGCCGCGGAGGGCCTGTCGGCGGGTGTGGTCCGGGCCGCGATCGAGGGCAGCCTGCGCCGTCTCGGCACCGATCACGTCGACGTCTACTGGGCCCACATCGACGACAGGTCGACGCCGCTGGAGGAGACGGTCGCCGCCTTCGACGAACTGGTGCTCGCCGGTAAGGCCAAGGAGGTCGGCGCGAGCAACCACGCGACGTGGCGGCTGGAGCGCGCCCGGTCGCTGGCGGCGGCGCGCGGCGGCACCCGCTACAGCCACGTCCAGCTGCGCCACTCCTACCTCCGCCCCCGGCCCTGGGTGCACCTGCCCGAAGGCGGTCACACTCAGGTCTCCGACGAGATGCTGGACTACGTGCGTTCCGAGGGCGACCTGACGCTGTGGGTCTACTCCTCGCTGCTGGCGGGCGCGTACACCAGCAAGCCGCTACCCGAGTACTACGACCACCCGGGCACCACGAGGCGGCTGGCGGTGCTGGACGAGGTGGCCGGCGAGCTCGGCGCGACGCGCAACCAGGTCGTGCTGGCCTGGCTGCGGGCGCAGGGCATCATCCCGATCGTCGGCGTCAGCTCGATGGCCCAGCTCGAAGAGCTCCTTGTGGACATCAAGCTCGACGACGAGCTGGTCGCCCGTCTCGACGCCCCCGCCTGACCTACGGCATCCCGGCGGCGGTGGCGCGTAGCTTCCGCCGCCGGGCTCGTCTCCCACAGTCACCGGCCTCGCCCGTTCGCTTGCCTCTGCGCTCGCGCCACATAATGTACTCAGAGTCACATTGATATTCTGCGCAGCCGCCTCGAATGCCCGGTCATACTGCTGGTGATCTGCCCGGAGGCGGCCATCGCGCGTTGGTGCTCCCGTCCGATCGAGCTCGGCCACCCGGGGCTGGTGCTGACGCCGCTGGTCGCGGGCCCCGACGAAGTCCCCGTCATCACCGACCCCGGCCAGCGGCCGACGACATCGAACTGGCGATGCTGTCGGTGATTCACCACGCGGCCACGCCGCAGGGCCCCGATATTCTCAACGCGCTGTTCGCCGCGCTGCACAATCTCGACCGTCACCAGGGGGGTATGTAACGCTGACATGGTGCGTGCGGCGCTCCCCCGAGAGATCTGGGATCACTTGGACAGGCACATGAAGACAGAGAGTTACGAGTACCTCAGCGACTGGGCCCGCGAGAACATCGCCAAGGGCATGGCCGAGGGCCAGGCCAAGGGCATGACCGAGGCCAAGACCGAGGCGATCCTGACCGTGCTGGCCGCCCGCGGCATCGAGGTGCCCGACGAGCTCAACGACAAGATCAGAAAGTGTCGCGACCTCGATCGGCTGGACGGGTGGATCCGCGCCGCCGCCACGGTCCAGTCCGCGGACGCCCTCCTGAACGACGACCTCTGAGCCCGGCTGTTCGATCGGACGTGCGTGGCCCACTCGGGCTCACGAAGTGGAGCCGGGTCGACCTCCGCAGGTGGTGGCCCGGCTTTCGCATGCCTAGGCCAAGTGGTCCGAAAGGTAGCGGCGGACGAGGCGTTTGCATTCGGCGATGAGGTCGGGGTCACCCTCGGGGTGGGCGCGGAAGGCCAGTTTGAGCACGGCGTCGGCGGCCTCGACGGCGACCACGAAGGCGCGTGACATGCCCTCGCCCGGCGCGACGCCGAGCAACTCCACGACGAGCGAGCGCAGCCGGTCGGCCACGATCACGTTGTTCTCCAGCGCCTCGTCGAGCATCCGCTGGGTGCCGGGCAGGGCGGGGCCGCCGGGAGCGGCGTACACCTCGCCGAAGTCCACCACGCCGAAGCCCGGCGTGGTCCGCTTCATCAGGACGAACTCGTCGATGACGAGGTCCACGGCGTCGGTCCAGTCCGATGGCGGCGCGGCGGCCAGCCGGGAGGAGATCCGGTCCAGGTACGCCTCCAGGTTCCGCAGCGCGAGCGCGCGGACCAGGCTCTGCTTGTCGGTGAAGAACTGATAGAAGGTGCCGATCGGCACCTCGGCCCGGCGGGCGACCTCCTTGGTGGTCAGGGCGGCGTACCCCACCTCGTCGAGCAGCCGGGCGCACTCGTCCAGCATGCGCTCGACCCGCTCCTGGCTGCGCCGCTGTGCGGGCCGCCGGCGCAACGCTCCCCCTGTGGTCATTCCGCCATTCTCTCCCGCTTCCCCGACAATCGAGTTAACATGAGTTCTCCTCATATTTTGAGAGAGGCGGCATCATGTTCCTCTGGGGTACGGCCACTGCGTCCTACCAGATCGAAGGAGCGGTCACCGAGGACGGCAGAGGACCCTCCATCTGGGACACCTTCTCCCACACGCCCGGCAAGGTCCGCGACGGGCACACCGGCGACGTCGCCTGCGACCACTACCACCGTCACACCGAGGACATCGCCCTCATGACCGGGCTGGGCGTCAACGCCTACCGCTTCTCCATCGCCTGGCCGCGGGTGCTGCCCACGGGCCGCGGCCCGGTCAACCGGGCCGGGCTCGACTTCTACGACCGCCTGGTGGACACGCTCTGCGAGAAGGGCATCGCTCCGGTGCCGACGCTCTTCCATTGGGACCTGCCGCAGGCGCTGGAGGACGAGGGCGGCTGGCTCAACCGGGACACCTCACGATATTTCGCGGAATACGCCTCCGTCGTGGCCGAGCGGCTGGCCGACCGCGTACGCATGTGGATCACACTAAACGAGCCCTTCGTCCACGTGGCGTACGGATACGGGCTGGGCGTGCACGCCCCGGGCAGGCGGCTCATGTTCGACGCGCTGCCGGCGGCCCACCATCAGCTGCTCGGGCACGGCCTGGCCACGCAGGCGCTGCGGGCGGCCGGCGCGGAGCAGGTGCTGATCACGAACAACTGCACCCCGGTCCGGCCCGTCTCCGACTCCCCGGAGGATCTCGCCGCCGCCGAGACGTACGACATGCTGCACAACCGGCTGTTCAACGAGCCGGTCCTCACCGGCGCCTACCCCGACATCACGGCGTTCGGCGTCGACATCCCCGTGAAGTCCGGCGACCTGGAGACCATCGCCCAGCCCCTCGACGGGCTGGGGATCAACTACTACAACCCCACCCGGATCGGCGGCCCCGGCGAGGACGGCCTGCCGTTCCGGATCGAGGAGATCACCGGCGTTCCCCTCACCGCGTTCGGCTGGCCCGTCGTCCCCGACGGCCTGCGCGAGCTGCTCGACGGACTCGAGGCCCGGTACGGCGACGCCCTGCCGCCCGTCTACATCACCGAGAACGGCTGCTCGTACGACGGCCTGGACGACCAGGAGCGGATCGCCTACCTCGACGGCCACATCCAGGCGATGAAGCAGGCGAAGGCGGACGTGCGGGGCTACTTCGTCTGGTCGCTGCTGGACAACTTCGAGTGGGCCGAGGGCTACCACCAGCGGTTCGGGCTGGTCCACGTCGACTTCGAGACCCAGGAGCGCATCCCCAAGGCGTCCTACCACTGGCTGCGCGCGTTCCTCGGAGGTCAGAGCACCGACACGTGAACGTGGTCGTAGTGGTTGGCGGTGATGCCGCCGCGGTCGGACATCATCTTCCACCCGGTGCGCGTACGCATGTCGTAGTAGCGCTGCTGCCAGATGATGTACATGATCCCGTACTCGCTCGCGTGCTGGATGCACCACTGCGCGAGGGCGTCGCCGCGCTCCTTGGCCACGGCGTCGGGCATGCGGCCGCCGCTGCTCATCATGAAGTCGCAGGCCCGGCCCTTGCCGTGCTCACCCGGGTCACCGGCTCGCAGGCAGCCGACCCCGAAGGGCATCGGGAAGTTCTGCATGATGACGTTGCGGGTCGAGATCATCCGCTGGGTCAGGCCGCTGCCGGCGTCGGGCGTCTGAAAGCCGAACTTCGCCATGAGCCGCTCGATCTCGCCGCGCCTGGCCTTGAGTTCCTTGATGTGGGCCTGCAGCTTGTCGATCTCGTCGTCGGCCGCGCGGGCCGCCTTCTTCTGCCTGGCGACGAGGTCCTTGATGCTGTTGAGCCGCTCGGTCCTGGCGGTGCCCAGATAGGCCAGCGTCGCCAGCGAGCTCGGGTCGGCCGACAGGGACAGGAGCCGGGACACGTCCATGCCTCCGGTCATGTACGAGGTCTGGGCGAACGCCACCACCTGCCGCTGAGCCGCGATCAGGTCCACCTTCAGCTTCTTGACCCTGCCGGACGCCTTCTGCGCGGCCAGCTTCGCGTCCTCCAGGCTGAGGATCTCGCCGCGGTACTCCTTCTGGAGCGTGGCGGCCTCCTGGGTGAGCTTGCGGAGTTTCGCCTGCCGGTCCGGCTCGGCCTCGGCGGTGATCGCGCCCGAGACGGACGGTGCGACGAGCAGCGCGGTGGTGACCACCGCCAGCCTGGCCCAGCGCCGCACGTGACCTCCACTCGGATTCGGCTCGAAACTATAGAAGAGGATCTTTACGGACTGCTACCGGAACAGGTGAAGCGCTTGGTCCCAAAGCGGACAACAGCCTGAAGCGTACGGCCCAACGGTCGTCGGCCATCACGCCGGGCGTCCGCGGACTATCACGGTCCGATGTATCGCGACGCGCCACGTAGCCCGCCGGGTCCACGGGTACATGAGCCTGGAGGGCGCACCCTGGCTCGGGAGGTTCAGCGATGAGCCGACTCACCACGGTTCTCCCGCACACGATGCACGCGGCGGTCCTGTTCGGGCCGGGGGACCTGCGGGTCGTCGACCGTCCCGTCCCCGAGCCCCGGGCCGAGGAGGTGCTCGTCCGGGTGGCCATGTGCGGGATCTGCGGCACCGACCTGAAGATCCTCGACGGGCACTTCCCGCAGATCCCGCCGTACGGTGAGTACATCCCGGGCCACGAGTGGACCGGCACCGTCGTGGCCTGCGGTGCGACGGTGGACGAGTTCGCGCCCGGTGACCGGGTGTGCATCGAGGCACACCACGGATGCGGGCGGTGCGGCAACTGCCTGACCGGCAAGTACACCGCCTGCCTCAACTACGGCGACCGCGCCAAGGGGCACCGGGCGAGCGGGATTACGACGAACGGCGGCTTCGCGGAGTACGCCGTCCACCACGTCAGCGCGCTCTACCGGCTGCCCGCCCACCTCACGGCCGAGGACGCCGTTCTCGCCACCACGGCCGGCACCGGACTGTACGGCCTGGACACCGCCGGCGGCTACATCGTCGGGCAGGACGTCGCGGTCTTCGGCCCCGGCCCCGTCGGGCTGATGACGGCGCAGATATGCAAGCGCATGGGCGCTGCCCAGGTGATCCTCATCGGCACTCGGGAGTCCCGGCTGCGACTTGGCCGCGAGCTGGGGGCAGACCACACGGTGAACGCCACCGAGGCCGACCCGGTCGCGGCGGTGCTCGACCACACCGGCGAGTTGGGCGTCGACCTCGCGATCGACGCCTCCGGGTCTCCCGGTGTGCCCCAGCAGTGTGCCCAGGTGACCAAGCGCGGCGGCAAGATCCTGTTCGTCGCGTTCTACCCGGAGGCCGTCCGGCTCGACCTGAGCGCGGTGGTCCGCAAGGGCATCACCATGTACACCTCACGGGGCGAGGGGGGCGACAGCGTCCGGCGCGCCGTCGCCTTGGCGGCCGCGGGCATGGTCCAGGGCCGTGCACTGGTCACCCATCGCTATCCCCTGAAGGAGATCAACGAAGCGTTCCGGACCCTGCGCGAGCGCGAGGGGGACCCGTTGAAGGTCGTTGTCGCCCCCTGAGCGGCGCGGGGTATCACAGCGACGTGGGGGATGGCCGATGTACCAGCAGATCCTCGCCCCGATCGGCGGCTCCTTGGCGCTGTCCGCCGCGGTGGCGTCGTCTCCCCTGATCGTCCTGCTCGTGTCGCTCGGCGTTCTCCGCCTACGGGCCGACGTCGCGGCGGCCTGCGGGCTGCTCGCCGCCGTACTGATCGCCGCGTTCGCCTACCGCGTGCCGGCGACGCCGCTCCTCAGCGGTATCGCGCAGGGCGCGGCGTTCGGCCTCTTCCCCATCGCCTGGGTCATGGTCAACGCGGTGTGGGTGAACCGCCTGCTCGACGCCTCCGGGCTCCTGTCCGTCGTCCGGCGCACGTTCACGAGCCTGTCAGACGACCGGCGGGTCCAGGCGCTCGTGGTGGCGTTCTGCTTCGGCGCCCTGTTGGAGGCGACGGCGGGTTTCGGCGCGCCCGTGGTCGTGGTGGCCGCGATCCTCCTCGCGCTCGGCCTGGCCCCGATCCGCGCCGCGACCGTGGCGATGTTCGCCGACGCCGGAGGCGCCGCCTTCGGCTCGATGGGGACTCCGATCGCGGCTCTTGCGAAGGCGGCGAGCCTGCCGGCGGAGGAGCTGGGCCGGATGACCGGGCGCCAGTCCGCCATCGTGGCGCTCTTCGTGCCCTTCGTCATCCTGCTGGTGCTGGACGGACGGCGCGGGGTGCGGGAACTTTGGCCGATCGGCCTGGTGGCCGGGCTCGGCTTCGCCATCGGGCAGGTGGTGACCTCCAACTTCGTCGCCTATCCCCTTTCCGACCTGGCCGGCGCGCTGCTGGCCGGCGCGGCGACGGCCGCCGTACTTCGCCTGTGGTCCTTCGCCGCCCCCTACGGGGCACACGCCGTACGCCCGATTCATTCATCACACGATTCCGACCCTTCACCGGGTTCGGCGGCGACCACACTGCGCGCGTTCTCCCCCTACCTGACGCTGATCGTGCTCCTTGCCCTGGTCGCGATCGACAATCCCGTCGCCCGTTTCGCCAACGGCCTCGCGGTCACGTTCCCCTGGCCCGGCGTGGAGGTTCTCGGCGTCGACGGCAGGCCGCTGAAGCCGGCCGTCTTCCAGTTCAACTGGCTCACCGCCACCGGAACGGTCGTGCTGGTGGCCGGGCTCATCTCGACGGCGGCCCTGCGGCTACCCGCACGCGTCGCCCTGCGCGAGTACGGCATGGCCCTGGCGGGAATCCGCCGTGCCGCGGTCACTGTCACCCTGCTGATGGGGCTCGCCTACCTGATGAACTATTCGGGCCAAGTCGTCACCATCGGCACCTGGCTGGCCGGTACCGGCGGCGCGTTCATCCTGCTGTCTCCGCTGCTCGGCTGGCTAGGGGTGGCGCTGACCGGGTCCGACACCTCGTCGAACGCGCTCTTCGGCGCCATACAGGTGACGGGGGCGGGCACGATCGGGGTCAGTCCGACGCTGCTCGCGGCGACCAACAGCGAGGCAGGCGTACTGGGAAAGCTGATCAGCCCGCAGAATCTCGCCATGGCGGCGGCGGTGGCGGGAACGGCCGTCCGGGAGGCGACCCTGTTCCGCCGTACCTTCCCATGGAGCCTCGGGCTGCTCATCGGGTTCACCGTCCTGGTCACCCTGATGGCGGCGGGCCCTCTGTCCTGGCTGGTCGTGCGGTGAGCGGACACCGGCTGCGCCGGGTCGCCGGCCCTCGGTGCGGGTCCGCGCGATGCGGGGGACGTCCATCCGGCCTCCGGCTCGTCCCACGGCCGGCGGCTCTTGCCAAGGCAGAGCAGAAAGTGATTCGGTCTCTCTGTGTGCGCGAAGGCGCGCCCGATCAGGAGGCAGGCATGCTGCAGCACGACACGCTGTTCATCGGGGGCGACTGGGTGGCCCCCGCGGGCACGGGCACGATCGAGGTGATCTCCCCCCACAGCGAGGAGGTCGTCGGCCGGGTGCCGGACGGCACCGCCGCCGACATGGACCGGGCCGTCGCGGCCGCCAGGGACGCCTTCGACAACGGGCCCTGGCCGCGGATGACGATGGCCGAGCGCGCGGCGATCGTGGGACGGCTGGCGGAGATCTACGAGACGCGCCAGGCCGAGATGGCCGAGATCATCACGGCGGAGATGGGCTCTCCGATCACGTTCTCCCAGCTCGCCCAGGCGCCGCAGCCGCTGGGCATGCTCAAGTACTTCGCCGCTCTCGGCACGACGTTCCCCGTCGAGGAGGAACGGCCCGGCCTGTTCGGCCCGATGATCGTCCGCCGCGAGCCGGTCGGCGTGGTGGCGGCCGTCGTCCCCTGGAACGTCCCCCAGTTCGTCCTCATGACCAAGCTGGCCCCGGCGCTCGTCGCGGGCTGCACCCTGGTGGTCAAGCCGGCCCCCGAGACGCCTCTCGACTCCTACCTGCTGGCCGAGATGATCCAGGAGGCCGGCATCCCCTCCGGGGTCGTGAACATCGTCGCGGCCGGCCGTGAGGCGGGCGAGCACCTGGTCTCCCACCCGGACGTCGACAAGGTCGCGTTCACCGGCTCGACCGCCGCCGGGCGCAGGATCGCGGCGATCTGCGGCCAACAGCTCAAGCGCTGCACGCTCGAACTCGGCGGCAAATCGGCCGCGATCATCCTGGACGACTGCGATCTGCCCTCGGCCATGGGCTTCCTGTCGATGGCCTCGCTCATGAATAACGGCCAGGCGTGCGTCGCCCAGACCCGCATCCTCGCCTCCCGCAACCGGTACGACGAGGTCGTCCAGGCCGTCGCCGAGATGGTGACGAGCCAGCGGGTGGGCGACCCCGCCGACCCGGCCACCGGCATCGGACCGTTGGTGGCCAAGCGCCAGCAGGAGCGGGTCGAGGGCTACATCAGGTCGGGCATCGAGGAGGGCGCCAAGCCGGTCGTCGGCGGCCTCGACCGGCCGTACGACCGGGGCTGGTACGTCGCCCCGACCGTCTTCGCCGGGGCCACCAACGACATGCGCATCGCCCGTGAGGAGATCTTCGGCCCGGTGCTGACGGTGATCCCGTACGAGGACGAGGAGGACGCGGTGCGGATCGCCAACGACAGCGACTACGGCCTGTCGGGCTCGGTCTGGACCGCCGATGCCGATCACGGAGTGGACGTCGCGCGCCGGGTGCGCACCGGCACCTACGGCGTCAACATGATGCACACGCTTGACGCGAACGCGCCGTTCGGCGGCTTCAAGGCCAGCGGCCTCGGCCGGGAGCTCGGCCCCGAGGGCCTGTCGGCCTACCTGGAGTACAAGTCGATCGCCCGCCTGGGCTGAACGCGTGCTTCGAACGCGTGGCTGAATGCGTCCCTCCGGCCCGGTACGGCCTGCGTGCCGCACCGGGCCGGTGAAACCGCCCAGCGCGCCCCCGCGACGCTGGGCCACACCGTGTGAGGGTGTGCGCCGATCCCCCAATCGGCGGTGCGGGAAGGATCAGCCCCGCACACCCCTTGTAGACGACACTTATGGGGATTTGGTTCGCGAAATCCAGTGACCGATTTTGCGGACCAGGTCAGGGCTGGCCGCCGCCTCCGCGTGGCCGTACCCGGGCTCGATCCACAACTCCTTCGGCTCGGCGGCGCACTCGTACAACTGGTGGGCGTGCTCGGTGGGGAAGAACGGGTCGCTGTCGCCGTGCACGATCAGCAGGGGCGTGGGCGCGACCAGCGCCGCGGCCTTGTACGGCGGAAGCGGGACCGGGTCCCAGCCGCCGCCCGCGATCCTGGTCCGTTTGACCAGCCGGGCCGCGAGCCGCCCGTGCCAGCGTTCGATGGCCCAGTGGACCTGGCGCATAGGTTTGGTGTCCCGGTAGTACCAGCGGGCCGGGCCGCTCACCGACACCACCCCGTCCACGCCCCGGTGCAGCGCGGCGTGCCGTACGACCACGGCTGCGCCCATCGAGAAGCCGACCGTGGCGATGCGCCGGTAGCCGATGGCGCGGGCATGCTTGACCGCCGCGTCCACGTCGAGAACCTCGAGGTCGCCCACGGTGGACCGGCCGCCGGAGTGTCCGTGCCCCCGGAAGTCGAACGACACCACGCCGCCGAACTTCGACAGAACGTGCACGATGCGCCGCGTGTCCGGCCCCCTCCACGTGCCGGTGAAGCCGTGCGCGACCACGATCCCGAGATCGAGCGAACCGTTGGGCGTGTGCGCCGCGTCGATGCGGACACCGTCCGCCGTGCGCAGCATCGCTCCGAAAGCAGCAGCGAGAGCCATGCCCCCGACCTTATTTCCCCCCATGTCACATAACTCCCAGGTGCCCCCCGCGCGCTACGGGAACCGTCACAGGTCGGCAGTCGAAGGCAGCCGGTCCCAGGCGGCCTTCAGCCTGACCTCCCCGTCGTCGAGCGACTCGATCTGGTCCCACTCGGCGTACCGGATCTCGCCGTGCATGCGCCGCACGAGGGCGCCGAGCAGCGACGGCCGCCACAGTCCGGGGCCGCGCTCGTACCCGAAGAGCCGCCCGGCACGGCGCCGGGCGATCAGCAGGCCGGCGAGCCGGAACGCCTGATGGACCTCGGCCAGCAGCGGCCCGTCCTGGACGAGACGGACGTCCACCGTGTCGCCGGCGGCCTCCCCCGACGGACCGAGCACCGCACGGCCGAGCAGCCCGCCGAGCCGCATGGTGTCCGGCCTGTCCTCCCACCTCTCCCGCACCTGGAGGGTCTTCTCCGGCGCATCCTGCGCCGTACTTTCGGGAGCATCTTGCTCGGGCGTACCCACCGCGCCGGGGATCCGGCCGACGACGTTCCCGGTCAGCCAGCGCTCCAGGGCCAGGTCCTGCCGGTGGCCGGCCACCCGTACGGCGCTGCCGATCTCGGTCACCAGGCTCATCTCGATGCGGTACGGCCCCGGCCGCTCCTCTCCCCGGAAGAGCCGGTCGGTCTGCGTCATCAGCCAGCCGGGGAGGCCGCCGAGCCGCGGGCCGAGCGCCAGCGGCCCGGACAGGATCGCGGTGACGTACGGCCGGTCGCCGGGCCGCACCTCCAGGTCGTCCACCTTGCAGAGCAGACGGTCGTCGCTCTCCCTGACGACCTGCCGGTCGAGCAGATGCAGGCGGGCGTGCAGCACCCGCGCGGGCTCACTCATGCCACCCCTCGCCTGGCGGCTCGGGTTCGCGTCGTGCCGCAGGTGCGCAGGTCGGCACGTCTCGAGATTGTGCTGTGCTCATTGATTCGCTCGCTTCGCTCACTCATCGATGCTCACCTCCTCATACCGGGCCGTCACTGTCCCGCCTTCGTCGCGAGCATCAGGGGGATGGCCGCGAGCGCCACGACGAGAAGCAGCACCATGTAGAAACTTCCCAGCACGTTGCTGAATCTGCCGTTGACCTTCTGCCCCATGTAGTCGGGATCGTTGGCGATCATGAGGACCGGCAGGTAGGTGAGCGGAAGGGCCGCGGCCGAGAAGACCAGCGAATACTCGGTCACCTTGATCGGGTCGATGGTGGTGAGGATCAGCGCGGTCGCGACGATCACCGAGGCCAGCACGGTCACGTGGAACCGGGCGGCGCGGCCCGGCACCACGTACTTGCCCCACTGCCAGCCGAAATACTGGCTCAGCGAGTAGCCCGACGACAGGGCGGTCTCCAGCGTCGCGCCGAAGGTGGCCGCGAACACCCCCAGGATCACCACTCCGAGACCGACCTTGCCCAACCCCTGGGCGACCGGGAGCACCATCTGCCCGAGCGAGTCGGGCTCGGCCGCGACGGGCATGAACACGGTCGCCGCGCACGCCGCGATCGCCAGCGACAGCGCCCCGCCGAGGGGGAAACCGACGAACACGTTGGCCCGCGCGGTCACCAGATCCTTGCGCGTCCACTTCTCCTCGACGCCGCCGGAGGAGAAGAAGAAGACCTCGTACGGCGTCATCGCCCCGCCGAGCAGCGCGATCGCGTAGTAGAGGTAGGTCGGCACCCCCTCGTCCTGCGGCGGCCGGACGAGCTGCGTGGTCAGCTCGCCCCAGTCGGGCCCGAGCCGCCACAGCGCGACGATGAACACGACGAGCGCGAGCCCGGCCAGCCCGAAGACGCGCTCCATGGTCTCGAACTTCACCCGCCACATGACCAGCCAGGCGACCAGGGCCACCGGCGGCACCCACAGCAGATAGTTGAGCCCTGTCACCAGCTCCAGCGCGAGCGCGGAGCCGCCGATCTCGGCCGCGAGCGTGAGCACGTTGATGAAGAACGACGCCCCGAGGTTGACCAGCCCGGCGCGGGGGCCCATGCGCTCGCGGACGAGGTCGAAGACCGGCCGCTGGGACACCGCCGCGATCCTGCCGGACATCTCGGCGAAGACGCAGATCCCGACGATGCCGACGATCACCACCCACGCGAGGGACATCCCGAACCTCGACCCCACGACGGCGTTGGCGACGAGGTCGCCGATGTCCACGAAGCCGCCGAAGGCCGTCAGGATGCCGAGCGTGACCGCGACCAGTTTCTTCACTTGTGCTTCTCCGCGAAGTCGTTCAGCTCGCTCGCGAGCCCGTCCAGCTCTCGTGCGGCCGCCGCCGGGTCCTTCACCCCGTCGCGGCGCGTCTGGATGAGCAGCTCCTCCACCTCGCTCTCGGCCTTCTCGGTGAGGCGCAGCACCTCGTCTCTGATCCCGTCGGATGCGTCCGAGGGCGGCTGCACGCCGCCGAACTGGTCGTTCACGCTGCTCAGGTCCTGCACCGCCTCGGTCAGCAGGCCCTCGGCGTACGGCCCGGTCATCCGGTCCCGGTAGGCGACGGCCGAACGGGCGAACCGCACGGCCGAGGCGGCCGAGGCGGCGGTCTTCCCCGCCTTGAGCGCGTAGTCGTGGTCGTCCCAGGCGGGGCTCACGCAGGCGGACAGCACAAGTGCCGTCAGGAGGGCGAGCGGCGCCAGCCGAGCCGGCGGAGTCATGTGCGCCGCCGCAGCAGGAGATAGGCGAGGACGAGGAGCGGCACGAGAAACTCCGCCCAGGCGATGAGCAGCACGAGACCTTCATCCGTCACAGCCGGTTCATCTGCCCTAACGGAAAGCCTTTATACGGCCCACAGACGGTAAGGAATGCGGCTCGCGGCGGGGGCGTTGCCATCGAGGGTCCCCTACGCGGGCGGCACGTGCCGGCGATCGGGATCAACTAAAATGGGTAGGCCGTGCACGCGGCGGATGTGCGTCTCGCTTCAGTCCCGGGACGCGGACGAGACCCCGACCAACCAGAGCGAGACTTCACTATGCCTATGAACACCCGCGACGACCTGCGGAACATCGCGATCATCGCACACGTCGACCACGGCAAGACCACGCTGGTCGACGCGATGCTGTGGCAGTCCGGCGCGTTCCGTGCCAACCAGGACGTCGACGAGCGCGTCATGGACTCCAACGACCTGGAGCGCGAGAAGGGGATCACCATCCTCGCGAAGAACACGGCGGTCCGGCACGACGGCATGACCCTCAACATCATCGACACCCCCGGCCACGCCGACTTCGGCGGCGAGGTCGAGCGCGGCCTGTCGATGGTGGACGGCGTCGTGCTGCTCGTGGACGCCTCCGAGGGCCCGCTGCCGCAGACCCGCTTCGTGCTGCGCAAGGCGCTCGCCGCGAAGATGCCGGTGATCCTGTGCATCAACAAGGTGGACCGGCCGGACGCCCGCATCGCCGAGGTCGTCGACGAGGTGTACGAGCTGTTCATCGACCTCGACGCCACCGAGGACCAGATCGACTTCCCGATCGTGTACGCCTCGGCCAAGGCCGGGCGTGCCTCGCTGGAGCGCCCCGCCGACGGCGGCATGCCGGACTCCCCCGACCTGGAGCCGCTGTTCGAGACGATCAAGAACACGATTCCGGCGCCGGTGTACGACCCGACCGCGCCGCTCCAGGCTCACGTCACCAACCTCGACGCGTCCAGCTACCTGGGCCGTATCGCGCTCTGCCGCGTCCACCAGGGCACGATCCGCAAGGGCCAGCAGGTCGCGTGGTGCCGCACCGACGGCAGCGTGCAGCGCGTGAAGATCTCCGAGCTGCTGATGACCGAGGCGCTGGAGCGCAAGCCCGCCGAGGAGGCCGGGCCCGGCGACATCATCGCGATCGCCGGCATCCCGGACATCATGATCGGTGAGACGCTTGCCGACCCCGAGGACCCGCGCCCGCTGCCGCTGATCACCGTCGACGAGCCGGCGATCTCCATGACGATCGGCACCAACACCAGCCCGCTGGTCGGCAAGGTCAAGGGCGCCAAGGTCACCGCCCGCCTCGTGAAGGACCGCCTCGACAAGGAGCTGGTCGGCAACGTCTCGCTGCGCGTGCTGCCCACCGAGAGCCCGGACGCCTGGGAGGTGCAGGGCCGTGGCGAGCTGGCCCTGGCCATCCTCGTCGAGCAGATGCGCCGCGAGGGCTACGAGCTGACGGTCGGCAAGCCGCAGGTCGTGACCAAGGTCGTCGACGGCAAGGTGCACGAGCCGGTCGAGCGGCTCACCGTCGACTGCCCTGAGGAGTACCTGGGCGCGGTCACCCAGCTCCTGGCGGTGCGCAAGGGCCGCATGGAGCACATGACCAACCACGGCACCGGCTGGATCCGGATGGAGTTCCTGGTGCCGGCGCGCGGCCTGATCGGCTTCCGCACCGAGTTCCTCACCGAGACCCGCGGCACGGGCCTCGTGCACCACGTGTTCGAGACGTACGAGCCGTGGTTCGGCGAGCTGCGCACCCGCAACAACGGCTCGCTGGTCGCCGACCGCGCGGGCCAGGTCACCGCGTTCGCCATGCTCAACCTGCAGGAGCGCGGCACGCTGTTCGTCTCCCCCGGCACCGAGGTGTACGAGGGCATGGTCATCGGAGAGAACTCCCGCTCCGACGACATGGACGTGAACATCACCAAGGAGAAGAAGCTCACGAACATGCGCTCCTCCACCAGCGAGGAGACCGAGAAGGTGATCCCGCCGCGCGTCCTGTCCCTGGAGCAGGCCCTGGAGTTCATCCGCGACGACGAGTGCGTGGAGATCACTTCGCAGACCGTGCGCATCCGCAAGGTCGTCCTCGACGCGGCCAGCCGTGGCCGCGCCGCCGCCCGCGCCAAGCGCAGCTGACCACCGCCCCGGTCCCGTACGGGGACCGGGCGCCGAAGCCCTCGCCGGACGATCGGCGGGGGCTTCGGCTTTCCCACCGGCCTTGTTCAGGAGTCGCTCGCGGGCCAGGTCAGCCGCCCCTCGCGCAGGTCGTCCACGACCACCGCAGCCAGCGGACGACTCACGGCAGACGAGGAGTGAGCATGAGCAACGTGACCAGCGCACTGGTGATCGGCGGCGGCGTCGCCGGACCCGTGACGGCGCTCGCCCTGGCCAAGGCCGGCATCCGGGCGACCGTTCTCGAGGCGCACCACAGCGCCGCGGACGGCGTCGGGGCGATGCTCAGCCTGGCCCCGAACGGGCTCGACGCGCGGCCCCGGAGCGGCAAGAGCGGGTAAACGGCGGGCACAGATGGTGTCGTCCGCGCTCCTCGCCATATCCGGCCGTGCTCTGCTGTCGCAGGCAGTGCAGTGTCTGAGGAGGAGCGATCATGCCCCGCACAACCCGTTTCGCCCTGGCCGCCGGGCTCACCCTGGGACTGGCCGCGGCGGCCGTGCCGGCCGCCCCGATCGGCTTGATCGCCCCGGCGGCCCCGTCCGCGTCGTCGGCGCCGTCTGCTCTGTCGGCTTTGGGGGCGCCCGCCAGCGCCACCCTGGCGGCCGCCGCGACGCCGGCCCGCACCGGAGAGTCGGCGACCGCCGTCATCAGGACCGCGGCCGGGCGCGTCCTCGGCACCGTGAGGATCGAGCGGTACGACGCGAAGAAGTCGAGGGTCAGCGTCAGCGTGCAGGGACTCACTCCCGGGTTCCACGGCTTTCACGTGCACGCCGTCGGCGTGTGCGACGCCCGTTCGGTCGACAAGGCGACGGGCAGCGCGTTCTCCAGCGCCGGGAGTCACCTCGGCCCAGGAGAGCACGGCGACGGAGCCGGGGACATGCCGCCGCTGCTCGCGGCCGCGGACGGCACCGCCGCCGCGTCCTTCGTGACCGACAGGTTCACCCTGGAGCGACTCGGCGACGCCAACGGAAGCGCGTTCGTGGTGCACGCCGGGCCGGACAACTTCGCCCATATCCCGGACAGGTACTTCCATCGTCCGGACGCCGCAGGCGCCACGGGCCCGGACGCGACCACGCGCAAGACCGGCGACGCCGGCGCCCGGATCGGCTGCGGCGTCGTCAAACTCCACGCCTGATCCCTCGCGTGCGGGGCCGTTCCGGAGCACGCGGCCCGACCCCGCGCAGTACGGACGACTCACGGCGGGGGGACGCGGTGTCAGGAGAGGCGGTGTCAGGAGAGGTGGCGGCGCTGCCAGTCGACCAGCGGGACCAGCGCCCGCCAGGTCGAGCGGACCCGGTCGAGGGTTTCGGGGGTGTGCAGCCACGGCTCCGGCTCGAACCGCCGCCCGGCGTGCAGCGTCTTGTGCCGCAGGAGGTCGAGCCGGGGGTGGTCCTCCGGCGTGCCGCGAGGGCGGGTCTTGAGCCGCTCGCCGCCGACCGTGAGATCGCCGGGCAGGGCCGCGAGGATCTCCTCCAGCAGGGGCCCGGCGGTGTCGTCGTCCAAGGCCTCGCGGTAACGAAGCACCTGGTCGCCCGGCATCCACCAGCCCGCCGCCACGTAGAGACCGTCGGCGTCCACCTGCACGTAATAGCCGACGCCCTCCACGCCCACCCCGCAGTAGGCCCCCTGATGCGTCTTGTACGGCGACTTGTCCCTGGCGAACCGGACATCGCGGTGCGGCCGGAACAGGTGGGCGGGTCCGAACTCCGGCTCCAGCTCGTCCATGAGCGCGAGCATCGGCGTCCGGACCCCGGTCTCGTACAACTCCTTGTGGGCCGTCCAGTACGCCTTCGAATTGTCGGCGACGAGGCCCTCGTAGAAGATGAGCGCCTCATCGGGGAACCCGCTGAAACCCATGCCACCCACCTTCGCACGCCCCACCGACAGTCCCGGGACCGGGACGGCTCGGCCGCCCTCGGCGCCGCCGTTGTCGTTGTCGCACGAGGTCACGGATTCACTTGTTCGTGTACTTCTTCCCGGGAGCGGTGTCGCCGAGCAGCTCCGAGACGGTCACGTACGTGAAGCCCTTGTGGTCGAGTTCGTCCAGCAGCCGGGGCAGCGCCTGCACGGTGGTCGGGTGGATGTCATGCATGAGCACGATGTCGCCGGGTTTGGCGGCGGCGCTGCGCTGGGCGATCACCGTGGGGTTGCGGTTGAGCCAGTCGAGGGTGTCGACGGCCCACAGGATCTGCGCGAGCCCCGTCTGCTTCGTCTCGTTGTCCACCGTCTGGTTCGTCGCACCGTACGGCGGGCGCATGAGCCGCATCCGCACGCCGGTCACCTTCCGCACGGCGTCCTGGGTCCGGTCGAGCTCGTGGCGCAGGGCATCGGGCGACAGCCCCGCCAGGGAGGCGTGGTCCCAGGAGTGGTTGCCGATCTCGTGGCCCTCGGCGGCCATCCGCCGCACGAAGTCGCGCGTCTCGTTCGTGATCATCTGGCCGAGCAGGAAGAACGTGGCCCGGGCGTGGTGGGCCGCGAGCAGGTCGAGGACGTGCCCGGTGTATTCGGCCGGCCCGTCGTCGAACGTCAGGGCCACGCATTTGTGCTTTCGGCAGTCGACATGCCGCGGCGGCGGGATCGCGGGCAGGCGCGGGCCCGGCACTCCCCGCTGCGCCCCCGCGAGCCGCCAGCGCAGCAGGTCGGCGTCGAACCGCCGCGGTGTGCCGAAGCGCGGATGCTGGGCCGCCGGCCCCGGCCGGTTCTCCCCCGCCGGTACGGACCGGACCTGGGCGCACCCGCCGAGCAACAGCAACGACAGCAGAACGGATCCGATCCGCATACGACCCCCCGGAGCAGGCGGGGGGCCACGAACGCTACGGATAGCCTCCGGCCGCTCCCCCACGCAGAACCTTTTCCAGCTCCTCCCACCAGGGCGGCACGTCCGCCTTGAGCTCGGCGTATCTGCGAGCCACCCGGATGGCGCATCCTGCCGGGTCCGTACCCAGGTGCCGGCACTTCACGGCACCCTCGCGCCAACGGTAAAAGCCCTCACGAAAGGTCACGACCAGGCCTATCCAGACGGAGAGAGTAGCCTCGTCACCGATCTCGTAGGCGTCGGCCACCCCGAGCGCGGCGAGTTCCGCGCGAAGTTTTTCCACCGCGACTCGCGATTCACTCACCGGCCACCGCCCCCTGCACAGCAGACACGCACAAAAAGGGATGTACCCAACCTTGGAGCGGGGCTTGCGGATTCATTCTGTAATCATCGACTACTAAGCGTCACCACGCAGCCCTTACTGGTCAGTCATCTCCAGGTTCTCCGACCGCGGGCCGGTCGGGAGGCACGGGAGGCTCGGTGACCACCATCACGAACCGCAGCGGTTCGTCGTGCTCGTTGGCGTACCGGTGCGGACGGTCGGCGCCGAACACGACGGCGTCGCCGGACGCCACGACGTGGCTCCTGCCGTACACGGTCAGCGTGAGCCGCCCCTCCAGGACGGTGAGCATCTCGCGGGTGCCGGCGGGGTGCGCGTCGCCGTCGTGGTGCTCGCCGGGCCCGAGGCACCAGTCCCACAGCTCCAGGATGGCGGGCGCGTCGGTGCCCACGAGCAGGCGGGCCGAGCCCCTCCCGGGGTGCCGGAACGTCACCATCTCGGACTCGTGCACGACCCGGACGACCGGGGTGTCGGCGACCTCCACCAGCCGCGCGAGGGTCACGCCCAGCGCGTCGGCGATCCGGGTGAGCGTGTTGACGCTCGGGTTGGTGCGGCCCTGCTCGATCTGGATGAGCATGCCGCGGCTCACGTTCGACCGGGCCGCGAGCTCGTCGAGGGTCAGCCCCCGGTGGGCCCGCTGGCCCCTTACGTTCGCGGCGATGGCCGCGGTGATCGTCGCAGGATCGGCCATGAGTACAGCCTAGTGATCTCCTACTACAATTCATTGCACTATCGATGAGTTCTCTTGGGGGATCCGTGACGGCGGTGGCGCTCGCGACGGCATGCGCGGTGATCTTCGGTACGGCCGACTTCTTCGGCGGGCTCGCCACCAGGCGCTCGAAGGTGCTGGCCGTCGTCGTGCTCTCCCAGCTCGGCGGCCTGCTGCTGGTCGGCGCACTGCTCCCGGTCCTGCCCGGCCATGTGAGCACGGCCGCGCTGGCCTGGGGGATGGCCTCCGGAGTCGCCGGCGCCTTCGGCATCGTGCTGTTCTACCGTGGCCTGGCCACCGGAATGATGTCCGTGATCGCCCCCACCACGGCCACGACCGCGATGGCCGTCCCCGTGCTCTTCGGACTTCTCACCGGCGACCGGCCGTCCGCTCTGGCACTCGTGGGCGTGGCGCTCGGCCTGTTCGCCGTTCTGCTGGTCAGCCGCGAGCCGGGCGGCGGCGCGAGCGGCCCGAAGGCGGGGCCTATCCTCGCCGCCCTGGTGTCGGGCGCGGGGTTCGGCGGATTCTTCGTGCTGCTCAAGGTGGCCCCCGCCGACTCCGGCACCTGGCCTCTGCTGGGGGCGCGGATCGCGTCGATCACCCTGGTCGTGCTGCTGGCCCTGGTCACGCGCAGGAGCCTGCGCCCGGTGCCCGGCAGCCTCACGGTGACGATCGCGGCCGGGGTGCTCGACATGGCCGCCAACGTGCTCTATCTCTTCGCGGCGCAGCGGGGGATGCTCACCCTGGTCGCCGTCCTGGTGTCGCTGTATCCGGCGAGCACCCTGCTGCTCGCCCGGTATGTCCTGGGCGAGCGGCTGAGCCCGGTGCAGATCACCGGCGTCGGGTTCGCGCTCGGCGCGATCGCCCTCATCGCCGCGGCCTGAGCCGCACCCGGTCCTCCGCCTGGATCCGCGGCGCGGTCGGTGGCCGCCACGGCGATGCGGGGAAACCCTCCCGGCATCGCCGGGACCCACCCGTTCACCACGTCGCCGCCTCGATTGGCCACTCCGCCGGGCCGTCCGACTCCCCTTAGGGACGATCGCGCGCGAACCGCACGGTGATGGACAGGCCGCCTTCGGGGCGTGCGCTGGTGGTGAGGGCGGCGTGGTGAGCTTGGGCGACGGCATCGACGATGGCCAGGCCGAGGCCGTAGCCCTCGCTGCGGCCGTGACGTTCGGGTGCCAGTTTCTGGAAGGGATGAAAAAGTCGCTGGATCTGGTCGCCGGGGACGACCGGCCCGCTGTTGACGACCGTAAGGGCCACCCGCGCGCCGGAGGTCTGTGTGGTGACCTTCACCCGCCCGTCCGCGTGGTTGTGGCGGATGGCGTTGTCGATGAGGTTGGCGACGAGGCTTTCGATCAGTCTCCGGTCCCCGGCCGTCACCGCGGGCGCCAGGTGGCCGGCGAGGTCGACGCCTGCCTCCTTCGCCTGGTCGCGGCGGGAGGTGAGCACTCCTTCGACGACGTGGGCGAGGTCGAGGGTGTCCCAGCGGGTGACGCCGCGCTCGCTGGTGGCCAGGGCCAGCAGCGCGTGAACGAGCCGCTCCTGGTGCCCGCCCAGAGCGAGGGCCTCCTGGCAGGCCGAGCGCAGGGTGCCGGCGTCGGCGCCGGGGTCGGCGAGGGTGACCTCAAGGAGGGTACGCAGCCCGGCGAGAGGGGTGCGCAGCTCGTGGGAGGCGTTGGCGACGAAGTGGCGCTGGGCGTCGAAGGAGGCTTCGAGGCGGGCGAACAGGTCGTCCAGAGTGTGGCCGAGTTCGGTCAGCTCGTCCGTTGGCTCGCCGAGGTCCAGGCGCCGGTGGAGGTTCCCGGCGGAGATGACTTTGGCGGTGGCGGTGATGGCGCGCAGCGGCTGCAGGAACCGGCCGGCGACGTACCAGCCGAGAGCCAGGGCGAGGGGAAGCAGAACGACCAGGGCGACGGCGGATCCCGTGAGGAGCTGGGGCAGGCTGATCCCGGGCCCGGTTCCGGTTCCGGTTCCGGTGATCGCACTCGATGAGGAGTGGCCTATGGGTGTGGCCGCGTCGATGTCGGCGAGCGGGACGGCGACGAGGACGAGCACGAAGACCCCGGCGGCGTAGAAGCCCGCCGCGTAGGCGAGCGCGAGCCGCGTCTGCAGGGACCTTCTGGCGAGCCGCCGGGAGGTCATGACGGTCCGATGCGGTAGCCGCCTTCGCGGATCGTCTCGATGACGGGAGGGTCGCCGAGCTTGGCCCGCAACCTGTGCATGGTGTGCTTGACGGCGCTGCTGAAGGGGTCGGCGGCCTCGTCCCAGACACGTTCGAGCAGTTCTTCGGCCGAGATGACCAGGCCGGGCACGGCGAGCAGGCATTCGAGCAGGGCGAACTCCCGCGGGCTCAGATCGAGGCGCCGACCGGCCCGCAACGCGATACGGCGGGCCGGATCGAGGGTGATGTCGCCGCATGCCAGGGTGGGCGGCAGCGGCGGAGTGGCGCGGCGCGCCAGGGCGCGGACGCGGGCGACCAGTTCGGCGAACGCGAAAGGCTTGGGCAGGTAGTCGTCGGCGCCGAGGCTGAGCCCGTCGACACGGTCCTCGATCGTGCCGGAGGCGGTGAGCATCAGTACGCGAGTCTCGCAGCGGTCGTGGGCGAGTCGCCGGCAGATCTCGTCCCCGTGGACGCCGGGCAGGTCGCGGTCGAGGACCACCACGTCGTAGCGGGTGACCGCCAGGCGGTCGAGGGCGGCGGTTCCGTCCAGGACGACGTCGACGGCCATGCCCTCACGGCGCAACCCGGTGCCGATGGAGCGGGCGAGGACCTCGAAGTCCTCGACGACGAGGACCCTCATCGCCCCTCACCGCCGGCCGTCGTGCGGGCGGGGCGAACGGGTTCAGGTGCCATGTCCGCCACGATGTCAGATCCCCGGTCGCAGCCGGGTCGCAGCGGCCGCGACCCGGATGGAACCGGGTGCCCCGTACAACCGTCGGCATGAATTCATCCACGTCTGACCGATCCAGCCGGCGGGCCGGGCAGGACGGCTTCCCCCAGATGCTGCGCACGGAGTGGACCAGGTTCCGCACCACGCTCGGCTGGACGCTCGCCATGGCGGCCTCCGTGCTGGTCACCGTGTCGCTCGGTCTGCTGATCGCCGGGGGCGTTCGCAGCACTTGTGTGACCGAGAAGGGCGAGGGCCCCTGCCCCGCGCCCTTGGTGGGACCCGATGGCACGGCGGTCAGGGACAAGTACTACTTCGTGCACCAGCCGCTCAAGGGGAACGGCAGCATCACCGCCCGCGTGTCGGGCATGACCGGGCAGATCCGGATGCCGCACCCCGTACCCGGGGTGCGCAACATCCAGCAGGGGGTGGTGCCGTGGGCGAAGGCCGGGCTCCTCGTCAGGCAGAGCCTCAAGCAGGGCACCCCGTATGCCGCCGTCATGCTCACCGGAGATCACGGCGTGCGGATGCAGTACAACTACACCCACGACGTGGCCGGCGGTCCTCACAACGGCCCGCAGTGGCTGCGGCTGACCAGGTCGGGCGACACCGTCACCGGCTACGAGTCGGACGACGGCACGACGTGGACCGAGGTCGGCACGGTCACGCTGACCGGACTGCCCGAGACGGCCGAAGTCGGGCTGTTCGCCACCTCGCCAGGTGCCTTATGGGACATGGCCGTAGCCTTCTCCCAGGTCACCGCCACTTTCGACCGGATCGATCTGCAGGGCGCGAACGGTCCGTGGCACCGCGACGACGTGGGCGTCGGTTACGAGTCCGACGGCAAGACCCCGCATCACCCGGGCGGGGTCGTCGAGTCCGGCGACAAGCTCATCGTGACCGGAGGTGGTGACATCGGGCCCGCCGTGATGCTGGGCGGTATACGCGCCGACCTCATGCTGATCGGCGGGGCCGTGGGGCTGATCCCGGTGCTCGTGGCGGCGGTCACGTTCTTCACGACGGAACACCGGCGCCGGCTCATCGGGACCGGCCCACCGGCGCAGCCGCGTCCGGTGCGGCTTCTGGCGGCCAAGGCCATGGTGGTCGGCGCGGTCGCGTTCGCGGCGGCGCTGGTGTCCTCGGGGGTCGTGGTCCCCGTCGGCCTGGCGATACTGCGTGCCAATCACAACCAGGTTCAGCCGATCACCTCGAGCACCGAGCTCCGTATGATCGTCGGCTACGCGGCGCTGACCGCGGCCGCCGCCGTGCTGGCCCTGGGCCTCGCCGCGCTGGTCAAGCGGGCCGGTATCGCGATAGGGCTGGCCATCGCGCTGGTCGTCGTGCCCTACCTGCTGGCGACCGCGGGTCTGGCGCCACGGCTGCTGATGATCACCCCTGCCGCCGGGTTCGCGATCACGCAGAGCATCCCCACGTTCGCGCACGTCGACGTGGACCCGTCACTGCTCGCAGGCTACTACCCGCTCCCGCCATGGGCAGGCCTGACCGTCGCCTGCGCGTACGCCGCCCTCGCCCTCGGGGTGGCGATGGCCGTACAAACCCGGCCGCAGCACTCGGCATCCAGGTGAGCCGCTCTGAGTTTCCGGCGCGGCCGGGCAGGGGCGACCTCGGTCACGGCTCCTCACGGGCCGATCAGGCGCGGATCAGGCGGCGCAGGCCTGCTCGGGGACGCGTACGACGCCCTCCTCGCGGGCGTAGTCCTCCAGCATGCCCCGGAGCTGCCGGCGGCCCCGGTGCAACCTGGACATGACGGTGCCGATCGGAGTGCCCATCCGGTCGGCGATCTCCTTGTACGCGAAGCCCTCGACGTCGGCGAGGTAGACGGCCACCCGGAAGTCCTCCGGCAGCGCGCGCAGGGCGTTCATCACGACACTGTCCGGGATCTGGTCGAGCGCCTCGGTCTCGGCCGAGCGCAGCCCGCTCGACATGTGCGACTCCGCCGCGGCCAGCTGCCAGTCCTCGATCTCCTCGGCGGCCGACAGCTTGGGCGAGCGCTGCTTCTTGCGGTAGTCGTTGATGAAGTTGTTGGTGAGGATGCGGTGCAGCCACGCCTTGAGGTTCGTGCCCTCACGGAACTGGTGGTACGACGTGAACGCCTTGGCGACGGTTTCCTGGACCAGGTCCTCGGCGTCTGCGGGGTTGCGCGTCAAACGCATGGCGGACGCGTAGAGCTGGCTCGTCACCGGCACGACCTCACGCTCGAACCATGCCTGCCGCTGCTCGTCGGTCGAGATCATCTCTTCCCCCTACGGAACTTCTCCCCCGTTACCCGTCCGGCCGGAACACATGCGAGGTGGCTCGTTCATCGTTGTGCCAAGGACATCGTGCCGTTTGGGGCCTAAGCACGCTGTTAATTCGTCCGGCCTGGTCAGCACCGTCGTTCTCCCGGACCAGGCCCGCGCGGCCAGGTCACGCGCAAGCCGAACAAGTCTCATTAGCGTAACACTGAAGCCTCAATCCGGAGTAAAATGTGGCAGATTTCACTGGCCGCCGACGCGGTCGGCGGTCGTGCCCCGGCGGCTCAGCCTTTGGTGTTCATGCCCGAGGGCGTGCCACAGTAGCGGGATGAACCACCTGGATCGGCACGATCCGGTCACGAGAGCCTGGGTGGCCGACGCCATCCAGGCCGTCGAGGCCGACGCCAACCGAAGCTGCGACACTCACCTGCACGCATTCCCGCTCCCCTCGCACTGGGATGTCGACCTCTATCTGAAAGACGAGTCGGTGCACCCGACCGGTTCACTCAAGCACCGTCTCGCCCGGTCCCTCTTCCTGTACGGCCTGGCGAACGGCTGGATCGGGCCCACCACCACGATCATCGAGGCGTCCAGCGGGTCCACCGCGGTGAGCGAGGCGTACTTCGCCCGCCTGCTCGGCCTGCCGTTCATCGCCGTGATGCCGGCGAGCACCTCACCGGAGAAGCGGGAGATCATCGAGTTCCACGGCGGCAAGTGCCACCTGGTGGACGACCCGAGGGCGATCTACGACGAGTCGCACCGGCTCGCCGCCGAGACCGGCGGGCACTACATGGACCAGTTCACCTACGCCGAACGGGCGACGGACTGGCGGGGCAACAACAACATCGCCGAGAGCGTCTTCCAGCAGATGACGCTCGAACGGCACCCGGAACCCGCGTGGATCGTGGTCGGCGCGGGCACCGGAGGGACCTCGGCGACGATCGGCCGCTACATCCGCTACCGCCGCCACCAGACCCGGCTGTGCGTGGCGGATCCCGAGGGCTCGGCCTTCTACCCGTCCTGGGTGTCGGGCAAGGAGCACGGCGGCGCCGGATCGCGCATCGAGGGCATCGGCCGGCCACGGGTCGAGCCGTCGTTCCTGCCGACGGTCATCGACCGGATGACCCAGGTTCCGGACGCCATGTCGATCGCGGCCATGCACTGGGTCAGGGAGGTCGCCCGCCGGGAGGTCGGCGGGTCGACCGGCACCAACATCGCGGCGGCGGTGCAGATCATCCGCGAGATGCGCGAGCGGGGCGAGCGCGGCAGCGTGGTCACGCTGATCTGCGACGGCGCCGAGCGTTACCGCGACACCTACGGCGACCCGCGCTGGCTGTCCGAGCAGGGCATCGACATCGCCCCTCACCTGGAGGAACTACGCGCCTTCCTCCGGAGCTGACGAGTGGCGAGCCGGGGAGTCCCGGCCCGCCACCGTGTTCCTTGTTTTTCTCGTGGTTCCTTGTTTTCTCGCGTCAGTCGCCGAGCAGGGCGTCGACGAAGACCTCGGGGTCGAACGGCGCGAGGTCGTCGGGCCCCTCGCCGAGGCCGACCAGCTTCACGGGCACGCCCAGCTCACGCTGAACCGAGATCACGATGCCGCCCTTGGCGGTGCCGTCCAGCTTGGTGAGGGCGATGCCGGTGACGTTGACCACCTCGGCGAAGACCTGCGCCTGGCGCATGCCGTTCTGCCCGGTGGTCGCGTCCAGGACGAGGAGCACCTCGTCCACCGCCGCCTTCTTCTCGATGACCCGCTTGACCTTGCCCAGCTCGTCCATCAGGCCGGTCTTGGTGTGCAGGCGTCCCGCGGTGTCGATGATGACGGTGTCCGCCTTGTCCTCGATGCCCTTGGCCACGGCGTCGAACGCCACGGACGCCGGGTCACCGCCCTCCGGGCCGCGCACCACGCCCGCCCCGACGCGGTCACCCCACGTCTGGAGCTGGTCGGTGGCCGCCGCGCGGAAGGTGTCCGCGGCGCCCAGGACGACCTTGCCGCCGTCGCCGACCAGGACCCGGGCGAGCTTGCCCGTGGTCGTGGTCTTGCCGGTGCCGTTGACGCCGACGACGAGGACGACCGCGGGCCGCTCCCCGTGCGGCGTCGTGTGCAGGGTGCGGTCGAGGTCCGGCGCGATCTGCGTGAGCAGCTCCTCGCGCAGCAGCTTGCGCACCTCGGTCGGGGTGCGGGTGCCGAGCACCTTCACCTTCGTCCGCAGTTCCTCCACCATGGCGCGGGTGGGGGCCACGCCGACGTCGGCGGTGATCAGGGTCTCCTCGATCTCGTCCCAGACGTCGTCGTCGAGATGGTCGCGCGACAGCAGTTCGAGCAGGCCGCGCCCGAGGACGTTCTGCGAGCGGGCGAGTCTGCTGCGCAGCCGCACCATCCGGCCGGCCGAGGGCGGCGGGACCTCGATCTCGGGAGCCTTGATCAGCTCTTCGATCGGAGGCGCGGGAGGAGGCAGCGTGGTCGTCGTGCCGCCGTCTTCCTCACCGAGCCCCGTCTTCGCGGGCTCCTCCACAACGGGAGCCTTCGGCTCCGGCGGGGCCGGCGGCGCGGGCGGCAGGTCCTTCGCCTTCGGCCGGAACAGCAGCCACAGGCCACCCACCGCCAATATGGCGACGATGGCCACGATCACGATGATGCCGAGGTAACCGTCCACACCATGCAGTTTCCCAGATCACCCGCATTACTCCGGCCAGGGCGGCTCTATCTAGACTTTCTCCCGGAGGCGCTGGCTGACGACCTGGGTGACACCGTCTCCGCGCATGGACACGCCGTACAACGCGTCGGCGATCTCCATCGTGCGCTTCTGATGCGTGATCACGATGAGCTGTGAGGTCTGTCTCAATTCCTCGAAGAGGGTGAGCAGCCGCTGCGTGTTGGTGTCGTCGAGCGCCGCCTCGACCTCGTCCATCACGTAGAACGGCGACGGGCGCGCCTTGAAGATCGAGACGAGGAACGCGACCGCCGTGAGCGACCGCTCGCCGCCGGACAGCAGCGACAGGCGCTTGACCTTCTTGCCGGGCGGCCGGGCCTCGACCTCGACGCCCGTCGTCAGCATGTCCTCCGGGTCGGTCAGCAGCAGGCGGCCCTCCCCGCCGGGGAAGACCCGCTGGAAGATCTCCCCGAACTCGCGCGCCACGTCCTCGAACGCCGCCGCGAAGACCTGCTCGACCCGGTCGTCGACCTCCTTGACCACGAGCAGCAGGTCGCGCCGGGTCTTCTTGAGGTCTTCGAGCTGCGAGGTGAGGAAGGCGTGCCGCTCCTCGAGCGCGGCGAACTCCTCAAGCGCCAGCGGGTTGACCTTGCCGAGCTGGGCCATCTGCCGCTCGGCCGTCCTGGCCCGCTTCTCCTGCTCCTCCCGGACGTACGGCACCGGCGGGTCGCCGGGCACCGGCACGCCCGGCCCATACTCGGCGATGAGCGGTTCGAGCTCGATGCCGTACTCCTCCAGGGCGCGCTGCTCCATCTGCTCCAGGCGCAGCCGGCGCTCCGTCCTGGCCATCTCGCTGCCGTGGACGCGGTTGACCAGGGCGTCCAGCTCGGAGCTGAGCTCCCGTACGCGCAGGCGCACCTGCTTGAGCTCGGCGTCGATCTGCCCGCGCGCCCGCTCCGCCTCATCACGTTCCCCGGCGGCCCGGGCGAGTGAGCCTTCCAGGGCGTTCAGAGCGGCCCGGGCGCCCTCGGCCACCGCCGCGGCGATCTCCGCCTGCCTGCGGCGACGTTCCCGGTCGGCCGCGGCCCGGGCCCGGTCCTGCCGCTCGCGCTGGGCCGCGCGCAGCAGGGCGTCGGCGCGGCCCGCGATGCCCCGCACCCGCTCCTCGGCCGTACGGACGGTCAGCCGGGCCTCCATCTCGGCCTGCCGGGTGACGCCGCAGGCCGCGGCCAGCTCGTCCCGGGTGTCGGTGGTCGGCTCCGCCTCCAGCTCGGCGGCGTACTCGGCCTCGGCGAGCTGCTCCTCCAGCTCCACGACCATGGCCTGAGCCTGCTCGCGCGCCTCCTGGGCGTCCAGCACCGATCGGCTCAGCCGGGCCGCCTCGTCCTGGGCGGCCTTGACGGCGGCCTCCAGCCGGGCGAGCTGCCTGGCCGCCGCCGCGGCCCGCTGGTCGGCCTCCCGCTGCCTGCCGCGCAGGCGGTCGAGCCCGGCCTGCGCCGTGTTCAGCCCGTTCTGCGCGGCGTTGACGCCGCTCTGGGCGGCGCTCACACCGCTCTGCGCCTCCGCGACCCGTGCCTGCGCCGTCTCCAGCGCGAGCTGGCACTCCCGCTCGGCGGCCACGGCCTCGGCCAGCGCCTCCGCATGCCGTTCGGCCTCGGCCCGGGCGGTGGCGAGATCGGCCGCGGCCTCGTCCAGGGCCGTACGCATCTGCAGCAGCGAGACCCCGCCACCGGAGCCGCCGTGCGCGGCGTGGACCCCGAGCAGGTCGCCCGACGTCGTGACGGCCCGCAGCTCCGGGTGGGCGTCCACCACCTTGCGCGCGGTGAGCAGGTCGGGCACCACGACCACGCCGGCCAGCAGCGCCTCCACGGCGGGGCGCAGCTCGTCCGGCACGGTCACCAGATCGGCGGCCCATTCGGCGCCCGCGACGGGCACCTCCGGCCGCCCGCCGTCACCGTTCCTGTCGCCGGCGATCAACAGGGCGGCGCGGCCGGCGTCGGCCTCGCGCAGGTGCTCGACGGCCGCCACGGCGGCGGTGAGCGAGGCGACGGCGACCCCGTCCACGGTCAGCACGGCCGCGACGGCCGCCTCCGCCCCCGGGCGTACTGCCAGCAGTGTGGCGATCGGGCCGAGCACGCCGGGCAGACCCGCGCCGAGCAGCGCGGCGGCCCCGTCCGCTCCCCCGGCGAGGCTCATCTCCAGGGCTTCGCACCGCGCCTGGAGAGCGGCGACGGCGCGCTGTGACTCCTGGTCGGCGGCGCGGGCCGTGCCCACGGCGGCCCTGGCGGCGGCCAGCGCGTCCCTGGGGGCGGCCAGGGCGGCCCGCGCCCGCTCCACCACGGCCTCGGCCTGCTCGGCCACGGCCCTGGCCTCCTCCACCGCGGCGCGAGCGAGGTCCACGCCCTCCTGCGCGGCCTCCAGCTCCGCCGCGAGCTCGGGGTCGGCCGGCTGTTCGTCGAGCGCCTGCGCGTCGAGCTCGTCCTGGGCCTGCTCCGCGCGCCGGGTGGCGTCCTCGACGGCCTTGGTGAGCCTGCCGATCTCGTCTCCGGCGGCCCTGGCCCGGCTCCTGGCCGACTCGACCTGGCCCCGGAGACTGGCGAGGGCCTCACGGCGGTCGGCCGCGGCGCGGGCGGCGGCGGTCAGGCGCCGCTCCTCGGCGGCCAGCGCCTCCTCGGCCTCGGCCCGCACCTCGACGGCGGCCGCGAGCCGCTCGCGCGCCTCGTCCAGCTCCTCCGCCAGCACCCGCTCCTGCTCCCGCACCTCGGCGGCCTCGCGTTCCAGGTCCTCCGGGTCGCGCCCGCGCCGCTCGATCGACGCGGCGTCGGCGGCGTGACGCCGGCGTTCTGCCGCGAGGCTCTCCACGCCGCGCAGCCGCTCCCGCAGGGCGGAGAGGCGGTAGAAGGTCTCCTGGGCGGCCTTGAGCCGCGGCTGCGCCTCGTTCTCAGCCGCCTCCAGCTCGGCCTCCCGCCGCTGGCCCTCGGCCAGCTCCGCCTCCACCCGGGCCCGCCGCGCCTGTACGGCCGCCTCGTCGGCCTCCTCCCGCTGCAGCGTGTCGCGGAGGGTGATCACGTCGTCGGCGAGCAGGCGAAGCCGCGCGTCACGCAGGTCGGCCTGGATGACGGCCGCCTTGCGGGCGATCTCGGCCTGGCGGCCCAATGGTTTGAGCTGGCGGCGCAGCTCGGTCACGAGGTCCTGCACGCGGGTGAGGTTGGCCTGCATCGCGTCGAGCTTGCGGAGCGCCTTCTCCTTGCGCTTGCGGTGCTTGAGCACGCCTGCGGCCTCCTCGATGAACGCCCTGCGCTCCTCGGGGCCCGCGTGCAGCACCTGGTCGAGCTGGCCCTGGCCGACGATGACGTGCATCTCCCGGCCGATGCCGGAGTCGGACAGCAGCTCCTGGATGTCGAGCAGGCGGCAGGTGTCGCCGTTGATGGCGTACTCGCTCTGGCCGGACCGGAACATCAGCCGGCTGATCGTGACCTCGGTGTAGTCGATCGGGAGCGCGCCGTCGGTGTTGTCGATCGTCAGCGTGACCTCGGCGCGGCCGAGCGGCGGGCGGCTGGAGGTGCCCGCGAAGATGACGTCCTCCATCTTGCCGCCGCGCAGCGACTTGGCGCTGTGCTCGCCCATCACCCATGCGAGGGCGTCGACGACGTTGGACTTGCCGGAGCCGTTGGGGCCCACCACGGCGGTGATGCCCGGCTCGAATCGGAGGGTGGTGGCCGAGGCGAAGGACTTGAAGCCGCGTAAGGTGAGCGTTTTCAGATACACGTCCGCCCCCCTCGATGCCGCCTGGCGTTTGGGGGGAAAGACTACAGCTCCGGCAGGCCGGGTACGCGGGGATAGGCACCGGCGGCCCACGCGGCGGGGCCTGGACCGAAAGCGGGATAAGACAAGCCGGGCAGTCCGCCCATTCCACGGGCGAACGATCCCTGAGATCGGTCAGCCGGTGAATCGATTCCCCGGGAACGGCGGCGGAAATGGCAAGGGACGCCTTTGCGGGGCGTCCCTACAATCCTTCTCTTCCGGCCGGTTCTCAGGTGAGAGCCGGCTCGCGATCCTGCAGCCGGACCAGGTCCTCATCACGAGTCTGCGCCGTGAGCGCGTCGTTCTGGGCCTGAAGCCGGGTGAGTTCTGCCTCGAGGTCGCGGACGCGCTGCTGGAGACGGCGCATTTCCGAGATCATACGAGGATCAGGACCGCCGACGTGGCCGAGTAGAGCCTTCGCCATAGTAAAGGGTCCTCCACGCTGAGTGACCAGACTGGTTCGCGCACTTCATGCCGCGGGAGGGGTGCGCGTGGTTCCTCTCAAGAGTCGCACCGGCATTGGAGACGGTCAAGCTGAACGCTCCGCACAGACGTGCCGGTGGGCACTCTCGCTAGATAAATATACCGGATTTGAGGGGTTTGAGGGAAGCCCTACCTCTCGACAAACCCGGCGATACCTCTCTTCGCATCACTCCAGCGCTCAACCACCCCCTCAACGTGGCCGGGCGTGTCGCCGGCGCGTAACAACGACAGGAGCCGCTCGCACGACTCCCTCGGGCCCTCGGCGACGACCTCGACCCTCCCGTCGGCCAGGTTCGAGGCCCACCCGACGAGCCCGAGCTCCAGTGCGCGGGCCCGGGTCCACCAGCGGAACCCCACACCCTGCACCCGTCCCCGGACCCATGCCGTCATCCGAACCACGCCTACAAGTATCCAGATCGATTTCGGCCGCGACAGGCCGGGGTGCCCACTCAGGGACGGGCGTTCCTGGGGCGGGGCTGGCATTTCGGACAGCTGTAGGAGGACCGGTTCATGAACGCCTCCCGGCGGACCGGCGTCCCGCAGCGGCGGCAGGGCTCGTCCCGCCTGCCGTACACCGCGAGCGAGCGGTCGAAGTAGCCGCTCTCGCCGTTCACGTTCACGTACAGGCTGTCGAAGGAGGTGCCGCCCTGCTCCAGCGCCTCACCCATGACCGCGCGGATCGCCGCCAGCAGTTCGGCGATCTTCGGCCGGGTCAGCGTCTCGGTCGGCCGCGCCCAGTGCAGGCGCGCCCGCCACAACGCCTCGTCCGCGTAGATGTTGCCCACGCCGCTGATCAGCGACTGGTCGAGCAGCGCCCGCTTGACCCCCGTACGGCGCAGCCGCAGCCGCACGGCGAACTCCTCGTCGTCGAAGGCGTCCTCCAGCGGGTCGGCGGCGATGTGCGCGATCGGCTCGGGCACCGGCCGGGCGGGACCGGAGGTCATCGGGGCCACCAGGAGATGCCCGAAGGTGCGCTGGTCGACGAACCGTAACTCCGGGCCGCCGTCGGTGAAGCCCATGCGCACGCGCAGGTGCTTCTCGATGGGCGACAACGGGTCGACGACGAGAAGCTGGCCGCTCATGCCGAGGTGGGCGATCAGGGCCTCTTCCGGCTCCTCCTGGGCGCCGTCCCGCAGGGGCAGCCACAGGTACTTGCCGCGCCGCTCGGCCGACCCCGCCGTGCGGCCCTTGAGCTGGGCGGGCAGGTCGCCGACGTTGCGGCGGACCGCCCTGGGGTGCAGAACCTCGGCCGCGGCCACCGTACGGCCGGCGACCCAGCTCTCCAGGCCCCTGCGGACGACCTCTACCTCGGGCAACTCGGGCATGCGCCGTCTCCCGGGTCAGGCCCGTACGGGCCCGGCGCCGTCGCGGGCGTCGCGCAGCGCGCGGATCGCGGTCCAGGCCGCCTCCGCCGCCTGCTGCTCGGCCTCCTTCTTGCTGCGCCCCGCGCCCTTGCCGTACTCCTTGCCGCCGACGCGCACGATCGCGGAGAACGACTTGGCGTGGTCGGGCCCGCTCTCGTCCACGTGATACTCCGGCACGCCGAGCATCTCGGCGGCGGTGAGCTCCTGCAGGGACGTCTTCCAGTCGAGCCCGGCACCGAGCGACGCCGAGCGCGTGATGAGCGGGTCGAACAGCAGGTGGACGACCCGGAACGCCTCGTCGAGGCCCTTGTCGACGTACACGGTGCCGATCAGGGCCTCCAGCGTGTCGGCCAGGATGGACGACTTGTCCCGGCCGCCCGTGCCCTCCTCGCCGCGGCCGAGCCGCAGGTACTTGCCGAGGTCGAGCGTCCTGGCGACGTCCGCGAGCGCCCGCATGTTGACCACGGCGGCGCGCAGCTTGGCGAGCTGGCCCTCCGGCAGGTCCGGGTGGTTGCGGAACAGCGTGTCCGTCACCACGAGACCCAGCACCGAGTCGCCCAGGAACTCCAGGCGCTCGTTCGTCGGCAGCCCACCGTTCTCGTAGGCGTACGAGCGGTGCGTCAGCGCCCGCTCAAGGATGCCGGTGCTGAGCCGGACGTCCAGAGTCTGGAACAGCTCGTCTCTGGCGACCTCGACGGGCACGGGCTTTACAGACGGCGCGGCCATGAAATCCTCCCAACTCCTATGTGCAGGCAAGGCCGTGCACGGGAGGCAGGTGGACCGGCCGAAGGCCCGAAGGCGTGGTGGACGCCGGTCCGCCGGGAGCCGATGGCCCCGGCGTCCACCACGGCCGCGGGCGTGCATGTCGGTGCGTACCGTCCAACCGCCACCGCACGTTCCCTGAAAGCCGCACGTTCCTTAAGAGCACGGTAACGCCGACCGGCTCGCCTTGACGATCCGGCCGGCGTTTCCGATTGCTGCGCGAGGCAACGCTCTACGCGCGATCAGGCCGACGGCTCGACGACCTGACGGCGGTTGTAGGTGCCGCAGGTCGGGCACGCCACGTGCGGGCGCTTGGGCGAGCGGCACTGCGGGCAGCTCACGAGTGCGACCGCCGCCGCCTTCCACTGGGACCTGCGGGCGCGGGTGTTGCTCCGCGACATCTTCCGCTTGGGGACGGCCACGTCAACCCTCCTGATCGTCTTCCTGTTCCACAACCAAACCCTGCAGCGCCGCCCAGCGGGCGTCGACGGTTTCGTGCCGGTGGTCAGGGCCGGCCTCCGCCAGCCTGATCCCGCACTCCGCACAGAGACCGGGGCAGTCCTCACCGCACACCGGGCTCAGCGGCAGTGCGAGCACCACCGCGTCACGGAATACCGGCTCGAGATCGAGCAGTTCGCCGTCGAGGAGCAGATCGTCCTCTCCGGCGTCCTCCGCCGAGTAGAAGTAGAGCTCCTGGAAGTCGACCTCGATCTCCGAGGTCAACGGGTCCAGGCAGCGCGAGCACTCCCCCGTCAGGGGAGCCTGCGCCGTGCCCGTGACGAGCACGCCCTCCATCACCGCCTCGAGCCGGATGTCCAGCTCGACGTCGGCGTCCTTGGGAACGCCGATCATTCCGACCGCGAGGTCCGCCGGTGCCGGGAGGACCGGGCTGAGCGTGCGCATCGATCCCGGTCGGCGCCCCAGGTCGTGGGTGGAGATCACCCAGGGGGCTCGGGGATCGAGGCTGTGCAGACTCATCCTGCTCTCGTTAGGCATGGCGAATCACCGCCGTCGTGCAAGGCTGAAAGGCAAGAATACCAGCCCCGGTTCAGCCTCTGAGCCGCTCCACGAGCAGCTGGCGAACGAGGTCGGGGACCAGGCCGGAGACGTCCCCGCCGTACCGGGCGATCTCCTTGAGCCTGCTGGACGACAGGAACGAGTATTCCGGGTTGGTGGACATGAACAGCGTCTCGACGCCCGACATCCGATAGTTGAGCTGGGCCATCTGCAGCTCGTAGTCGAAGTCGCTGACCGCCCGCAGGCCCTTCACGATGGCCGGGATGCCCTGCTGCCTGCAGAAGTCGACCAGCAGGCCGTGGAACTTCTCGACGCGGACGTTGCCGTACTCCTTCGTCACCGCCTGCAGCATCTCGATGCGCTCGTCGACGGTGAACAGGCTGCGCTTCTCTACGTTGATGAGCACAGCCACGACGACCTCGTCGTACAGCCGTGACGTCCGGCCGATGATGTCCAGATGTCCGTTGGTGACGGGATCGAACGACCCCGGGCAGACGACGCGACGCAAGGCGCACCCCCATGATCTACGGGTTCCCGGCTGCGCGACCGTACCAAACGGCCGCCTCACCGTACCGACGGACCCTGTCTTCCGTGAAGCCCACGGGCCACATCAGGTCCTTACCCCTCGACTCCCGCTCGACGGCCACCAGCGCGCCCTCGGCCAGCCAGCCGTTGTCGTGCAGCGCCAGCAGCACCCGCGAGACCGCCTCGTCCGAGACGGCGTACGGCGGATCGGCGAAGACGAAGTCGTACGGCTCCTCGCACGGCCGGCCCACCACCCGCTCGACCTTCTCGGCCCGCAGGGACGCCCCCGGCAGCCCCAGGGACGCGATGTTCTCCCTGATCGTGCGTACGGCCTTGGCCTCCGACTCGACCAGCAGCGCGTGGGCGGCCCCCCTGCTCAGGGCCTCCAGCCCCACGGCGCCGGACCCGGCGTACAGATCGAGGACCCGGGCCCCCTCCAGCGAGCCGAGCACGGAACCGACGGTGGCGAACAGGCCCTCCCGGGTGCGGTCGCTCGTCGGCCTGGTCGACTTCCCCGGCGGCACGGCCAGTCTGCGTCCCCCCGCCGTCCCTGCGATCACCCGCGTCACGCCCTCATTGTCCCGCCCCCGGCGCCCTTTCCGTACGGCGGGCGGAGGGCCCGAAAGATCGAGCAGGTCAAGAGTGGGCAAGCGGCGGCGACGAATGAGTAAGAGCCGTATCGCGGGCTCCGTCACATGCGCATCATGAGTTCTGCGGCCTTCACGGTGACCCAGGGGAAGGCCGGCCGGCGTGGTCGTGAGCCCTTCCGCACGTCGGCGCCCTCGGCACCTGACCCGAGGGTGGGCCCAGCCGGGGACGGCATTCGGGGGGAGGCCGTCCCAAGGCTGGGCCCTGGGTCATTCAACGGGCGTCGTGTTTGACACGGCGCCCGTTTCACTTTCCGGGCGTCACTTTCCGGGCGCATACCGCGGCGCCCGCGGGCGCAGGCCGCGGGCGCCCCCGCCCGCGGGGCGCCGCGGCGGGGACGGCGTTCAGGCCTTCTCGAGGAACTCGGCGCGTTCGTCGGCGACCATGGTGTCGATCTCGGCGCGCAGGCCCGGATGGGCCGACAGCTCGGGATCGGCGGACAACAGGGCGGTCGCCTCGGTCCTGGCGGTCTCGATCACGTCCTCGTCGCGCAGAAGCTGCAGCAGCTTGAGTGACGACTTGCGCCCCGACTGGGCCGCGCCGAGCACGTCGCCCTCCCTGCGCTGCTCCAGGTCGACACGGGACAGCTCGAAGCCGTCGAGGGTCGTGGCCACCGCGTCGAGCCTGCGGCGCGCCTGGGTGCCCTCCGGGGCCTCGCTCACGAGCAGGCACAGCCCGGGCAGGCCTCCCCGGCCCACCCGGCCGCGCAGCTGGTGGAGCTGGGAGACGCCGAAACGGTCGGCGTCCATGATGACCATCACCGACGAGTTGGGTACGTCGACGCCGACCTCGATGACCGTGGTCGCGACCAGTACGTCGATCTCGCCCCTGGCGAAGGCGCGCATCACCGCGTCCTTGTCCTCGGGCGGGAGCTTGCCGTGCAGCGCCTCGATCCGCAGACCGGCCAGCGGCCCCTCGGCGAGCATGCGCGCGACGTCGAGCACCGCCAGGGGCGGCCTGCGCTCGTCGTCGTCCTTCGCCAGGTCGCCCTCGTCGCCCTCCTGGTCGCCGATGCGCGGGCACACCACGTACGCCTGGCGGCCCAGGCCGACCTCCTCGCGGACCCGCTGCCAGGCGCGGTCGAGGAAGTGGGGCTTCTCCGCGGCGGGCACCACGTGGGTGGTGATCGGAGCCCGGCCCGAGGGGAGCTGGGACAGCGTGGAGACCTCCAGGTCGCCGAACACGGTCATCGCGACCGTGCGCGGGATCGGCGTCGCCGTCATGACGAGCACGTGGGGACGCCCGCCGCCGCCCTTCTCGCGCAGGGCGTCGCGCTGCTCGACACCGAACCTGTGCTGCTCGTCCACGACGACCAGCCCGAGGTCGGCGAACTGGACGTGCTCCTGCAGCACGGCGTGGGTGCCGATCACGATGCCGGCCGCGCCGGAGGCCGCGTCGAGCAGCGCGCTCCGCCGCGCGGCGGCCCCCATCGAGCCGGTGAGCAGCGCGACCGCCGTCCCGCCGAACATGCCGCCGGTCGCGAGATCGCCGAGCATGTTCACGATCGACCGGTGGTGCTGCTGGGCGAGGACCTCGGTGGGCGCGAGCAGCACGGCCTGGCCGCCGGAGTCGACCACCTGGAGCATCGCGCGCAGCGCGACCACGGTCTTGCCCGCGCCCACCTCGCCCTGCAGGAGCCGGTGCATGGGATGCTCACGGGCGAGGTCCGCGGCGATCTCCTCGCCGACCTGCCGTTGCCCGTCGGTGAGCTGGAACGGCAGCCGCTTGTCGAACTCCCGCAGCAGCCCGTCGTCGCGCCCGGGGCGGGCCCTGGCGAGCCAGGCGGAGGCGGCGATGCGCCGCCGCACCAGAACGGCCTGCAGGACGAACGCCTCGTCGAATTTCAGCCGATCGTGCGAGCGGCCGACGTCCGCCTGGCTGCGGGGCCGGTGGACGCGCCGCAGCGCCTCCTCGATCGGCAGCAGCCCCAGCCGCTCCCGTATCTCGCCGGGCACGGGGTCGTCCAGACTCAGCACGTCGAGCACCGTGCGCACGGCCCGGCGGATCTTCCAGCTCGGCAGCCCCTGCCCGGAGGGGTAGATCGGCACCAGCGCGGAGGCGAACTCCTCGGCCGTCTCCTCCGTTTCGTCGAACGACTCGTACTCGGGATGGGTGAGCGAGACGCGCCTGGTCCTCCCGCCGGCGAAGACGCTCACCTTGCCGGAGAACATCGCCTCGGTGCCCGGGGTGAGCCGCTGCTCGGCCACGTAGGCGCCCTTGCCGAAGAAGGCCAGGTGCAGCTTCTCCTCGCCGTCGGTCACCTCGATGTCGAGCCAGGTGCCCTGCCGGTTCTTCATCGGCCTGCGCACGGCGGACGACACCTTGGCGACCACGGTGACGTGCTCGTCGTGCTCCAGCGACGCGATCGGCGTCAGCTCCCCCCGCTGCGCGTACCGCCGCGGATAGTGGCGCAGCAGTTCACCGACCGTGCTGATGCCCAGCGCGCTCTCCAGCGGGGCGGCCGACCTGCCGACCACCTTCTTGAGCGGCTCGTCGAAGCTCGTCACGACACCAATTACTACCCCTGTGGGCCGACAATCCGGCTACTCGACGCCGATCAGGAGGGGATAGCCGCCCTGCCCGCCCTCGTACACGACGATCTCCAGATCCGGGCGGACGCGCTCCAGATGATCGCGTACGGCGCGGAGGAGGCACTCGGACGCGCCGGCGCCGGTGACGAGCGTGACCATCTCACTGCCCCCGGACACCAGGCGCCGGGCGACCTCGACCGCGGCTTCGGCCAGGTCCGCGCCGATCAGCGCGACCTCGCCGTCCACCACGCCGAGCACGTCACCGATCCGGCACAGCCCGACGCTGGTCATCGCCGCGCGGTCGGCCACCCACACGTGCCCGTGGCGGGTGTGCCCGGCGGCGTCGGTCATCGCCACGATGTCGTCGTCGAAGCGGCGCAGCGGGTCGTGCACGGCCAGCGCGGCCAGGCCCTGCACCGACGCCCGGGTGGGCAGGACGCTGACCGTCACGCCCTCCTCCCTGGCGATCTCCGCGGCGGCCACGGCGACGTCGTGCACGGCCGCGTCGTTGGGCAGCACGGCGACCTCGGTCCCGGCCTCGCGGACGGCCCGCAGCAGGGCCGCCGCCGACGGCGCCGAGCCCGGCTCGCGCCGCACGACGACCGCTCCCGCCTCACGGAACAGCGCCGCCAGGCCGTCCCCCGCGGCGACCGCGACGACGCCCCGCGCCGGGCCCGGCTCGTGCGGCCGTCCCCCGAGGTAGGTCACCTTGATCCGGTGCGGGCGCCCGGCCCGCAGCCCGGCCTCGATCGCCGCGCCGGCGTCGTCCACGTGGACATGGACGTTCCACAGGCCCTCTCCCCCGATGATCACGAGGCTGTCCCCGAGCGCGTCGAGTTCGTCCCTCAGCCGGTCCGCCTCGTCCGCGCCCGCGTCCAGGAGGTACATCACCTCGTATCCACGGCCGTCCGCGTCCTGCCGCCCGAGCTCCTCCGGTGCGATCCGCGCGGCCGGGGCGGGCACCTCGTGCCGCTCGCTGTACGCCTCGGCCACCACCTCCGCCAGGCTCTCCAGGAGGATCACCAGCCCGGCCGCGCCCGCGTCCACCACGCCGTTGCGGGACAGCACACCGAGCTGCCCGGTCGTCCGGCGCAGGGCCCGTCGTGCCTCGTCCGCCGCCCGGCGGGCCACCTCGTTCAGGTCGTCCGGCGCGTCGCGTACGGCGTGCGCCGCGGCCGACAGCACGCTGAGCACCGTGCCCTCCACGGGCCGCATCACCGCCGCCCTGGCCATTTCGGCCGCCCTCGTCAGGCCCTCACGCAGGTCGGCGCCGCCTCCCGGCGCGCGCCCCAGCACCTGGCCCATGCCTCGCAGCGCCTGGCTGACGATCACACCGGAGTTGCCCCGCGCGCCGAGCAGGGCGCCGCGCGTCAGTGCCTCCCACGTCGCGCCCCCGTCCGCGTCGCCGGGCAGCGCGTCCAGCGCCTCGGCCGCCGACAGGATCGTGAGGTGCAGGTTGGTGCCGGTGTCCCCGTCCGGGACGGGGAACACGTTGAGCGCGTCGATGTCCGCCCTGGCCCGGCCGAGGGCCGCCGCGCAGTGGCGGGACCACCGGCGCACCGCGGGGGGATCGAGCACCTTGAGCATCCGGCCGACCTTCCTTCCGCGCGCTCTTGCCCTCGATGCGTTACCCGCTCCGGCCCCTCGATGCGCTACCGTTGGCGGGTACGAGACTATCCCCGTCCGCCGGAGTCCCGTTTGGCGTGCACCGGCGAACATCGGATATCCTCGTGTGGCCAGCCGGTTGTCCCGGCATTGCTCGGACGAGCCGCTGCACCGGCGCCGGGCCGATCGACTGATTCAAAGGAGCGATTACCGTGGCTTCCGTCTGCGACGTCTGCGCCAAGAAGCCGATTTTCGGCAACAACATCTCCCACTCGCACCGCCGCACCCGCCGCCGCTGGAACCCCAACATCCAGACTGTGCGCGCGGTGGTCAACGGGACGCCGAAGCGGATGAACGTCTGCACCTCCTGCATCAAGGCGGGCAAGGTCACGCGCTGACCGTCTGACATCCGCGAAAGCCCGCCACCGGTTCCGGTGGCGGGCTTTCGCATGCCCGGACACCGGATTCCCCGGCGATGGGGATCCGGGCGCCCTTGTGCTGGCCATTCCCGCTGTGGTCGTCCTCGTCGGGGCCGTGACGTTGGTGGTGGTCCTGCTGCACACCTTCCGGTACGGCGCCCGCCTGACCGGGTCCGTCCTCCACGTGCGGGGAACGCTCACGAGCGGCAGCGCCGACCTCTCCACCGCCCAGGTGTGGTTGGACTCCGAGCCGGAGTACGAACGTGCGGCGGACGGCGAGGGAAGGCGGCGCACCGGCCGCCGGATTCCCCTGCTGGTCGCCCAGAACCCCTCGGGACGCCGGATCAAGCTCCGCCTGCGCGACCTGGACGGCGCGTTGCTTCCTCCGCGAGAACTCACGGCGCTCGCCGACGCGGTGGAGTCCGGGACGCGGCCCGAGCCGGAGGCCGCCGAGGTGGCGACCGTCCTGCGCCGCCTCGCCCACGACCCCCTCGGCCGCCTGCTGTGACTCTCGGCGGCGCGGCCCCTGCCCGGACCTCCGCGCGGCACATGACCAGGTGAACGGTGCGGCTGCCGTCGGGGCGCCGCGGCGCCTGCCGCCATCGGCCGCCGGCTGCTCAGAGGGCGCGGCGCAGACGCCACCCGTGGTCGACCGGGCCGATGCCCGCCCCCAGCGGGAAGCCGTGCGCGATCGCGCCCGTGACGTACTCCTTGGCCCGCCGTACGGCTCCGGGCACGTCCTCGCCGAGAGCGAGGTACGACGCGATGGCGGAGGCCAGCGTGCAGCCGGTGCCGTGGGTGTGCCGGTTGTCGTGCCGCTCGGCGGTGAAGCGGTGCTCGCTCGATCCGTCGGTGAGCAGGTCCACGGGCTCCCCGGGCAGGTGGCCGCCCTTGATCAGCGCCCACTTCGGGCCGAGGGCCAGCACGGCCTCGGCGGCGCGGGGCATGTCGCCCTCGTCCTCGACCTTGACGCCCGTGAGCTGCTCGACCTCCCACAGGTTGGGGGTGACCACGGTCGCGGCCGGCAGCAGCACGCTCTTGACGGTCTCCACGGCCTCCGGCGCGAGCAGGCTGTCGCCGTGTTTGGACACGCCGACCGGGTCCACCACGACGGGCGCGGTCACGCCCGCGAGCACCTCCGCGACGGTCTCCACCAGCACGGACGACGCCAGCATGCCCGTCTTGATCGCCTGGGCTCCGATGTCGCCGAGGACCGAGTCGAGCTGCGCCCGCACCGCCTCGGGGGGCAGTTCCCAGTAGCCCTGCACGCCCAGCGAGTTCTGCGCCGTCACGGCCGCGATGACGCTCATGCCGTGCACGCCGAGGGCCAGCATGGTCTTCAGGTCGGCCTGGATGCCGGCGCCGCCGCCGGAGTCGGAGCCCGCGATCGTCAGGACACGTGGTGGGGTGGTCATGCGACCATCCAACCAAAACGCCCGCCGCTCCCCCGAAACGCCTCGTTCCCCGGATGGCCGCCCCGGCCGGGCGGGCCGGGGCGGAGCGGGCCGGGGCGGAGCGGGCCGGAGCGGAGCGGGCCGGAGCGGAGCGGGCCGGAGCGGAGCGGGCCGGAGCGGAGCGGGCCGGAGCGGAGCGGGCCGGGGCGGAGCGGGCCGGAGCGCGGAGCGGGTCAGCCGCGGCGCCTGGACGGACCGGGGCCGCTCACCTCGCACCGTCCTTCGGAGAGCACGCAGTCGGCGGGTGCGGCGGACGCTCCGTCGGCGCGGACGGTCAACGTCAGCGTGCCGCCTTCGCCCAGCGCGGTCTGCGAGCTCAGGATCAGGGTGTTCCCCTGCTGCCGCCAGTCCGCCCCCTCGACCGCGGTCACCTGTCCGCCGACGGCCAGCCTGATGGTCCAGGCGGGCAGGGCCGGCCCCTCGTTGCGTACGGCGAGCCGTGCCGTGTAGCCGCTCCCGGCACGGCGTGTCACCGTGATCCCCACCCGCACCGCAGGACCGCCGGCGAAAGCGGACTCCGTCCGCGCCGTGTCCGTGCCTGTGCCGGCCGCGTCCGTGCCCGCGGCGTCCTCGGTGCTTCCGCTGTCGCCGGGGGCGTCCTCACCGAGCTGGGCGTCTCCGTCGGGCACGGTGTTCTCCGTGCCCTCTCCGGCGGGCGCGACGGCGACGGGAGCGTCGCCGGCCTGCGCGGACGCCTGGGCAGACGCCCGTGGGGCGGCGGTGGACGGAGTGCGCGTACGGGCGGCCGTGTGGTCGCGATCCCGGCCTTTCGCCGTGGGGGCCGGGGTGGACCGGGGCCTCGCCGGCTTGTCCTGCCCTGCCGTGCTCTTCCCCGCGTCCTTCTGGCCCTGCTCCCCCTCATCGGCGCCGGTCTCACCGGAATCCTCCTGGCCGTTCCTGACCGGGTCGCCGGTCGGATCGCCGGTCGAGTCGCTCTGGACGGGTGTCCCGCCGAGGGACTCGCCGGAGCCCGGCTCTGCGTGAGACGCCCCCGCGGCGGCGCAGTCCGCGGAAGCCGGGCAGGCCGTCGTCGTCTGCTCCATAGTCAGGGAGGTCCGCCCGGCGATGAGGCGGGCACCGCCGGTCGTGACGCCCACGGCGACCAACACCGACAGCCCCGACACGAGCGCCAGCCGCCGCAGGCGTCTCGGCCGCTCCACGCGGTCGTCCCGGCCGGTGACGCCTCCGCCCTCGGATCTCCCCGACGACGTCGGCCGCCGGGACGACGCGAGGCTCTCAGGCTCCCGGCTCTCGGACTCCAGGCTCTCGGGCGACAGTGCGGCGAACATCCGGGTCGTCGCCTCCGACGGTGGCGCCGTCAACGGCAGGTGCCCGTTGATCGCCTCCTCGGGCGGCACGGGCCAGGGCACGCCACCACCGTTCGAACCGGCGGAGGGCGCAGGCCAGGGCGCGTCCCCGCCGCCCGTCCCCGGCCGGGCGTAGCCGCTTCCGGGAAGGGTCCCCGGGGCGCCACCCGGTGCCGCCGGCGGACGGAAGGCCAGGTGGTCCGGGCCGGAGCCCGTCCCCCGCGGGTCGCCGGGAGCCGGAGAGGGCTGCCCCTCTCGTGCTTTGCGTCCTGCCGTATGACGGCCCATCGAGGTCCTTCCTGTTGCCGACCGCCATACTTAATAACAGATCTAATACGCCTATGTCACAAATTTCACATCATCCTCGGAAGTGGTCCCATCCCCCCGTGGTCCAGGTCTGACCGTCGACGCGCACTCCGCTCCCCTGCGTGACCGCCCCTACGGGCGTCCACTCGGGCGGCAGCCGTACCCCGGAAGGGAACGTCGCGGCCAGAGCGTGGTCGTCACCGCCGGTCAGCACCCACTCCAGGGGGTCGGCGCCGAGATCGCGCGCCGCCGCGGACAGCGCCTCGGGCACGGGCAGGGCGGCGGCGTCCAGCTCGACGGCCACGCCGCTCGCGTCGGCGACGTGACCGAGGTCCTGCAGCAGGCCGTCGCTGACGTCGAGCATCGCCGTCGCGCCGAGCAGCGCGGCCCGCGGGCCACAGGGATACGGCGGCCGGGGACGGCGGTGCGCCTCCAGCAGTGCCACGAGATCCGGGGCGCCGCCGGTCACCCCCGCCCCGAGCAGGGCCAGACCGGCCGCGGCGTGTCCGAGACGGCCCGCCACGGCGACCACGTCGCCGGGACGCGCGCCGGACCGGGTCACCGGAGACCGGCCGCCGAGATCGCCGAGCGCGGTCACGCCGAGCACGACGGTCTCGGAGCGCGCGATGTCGCCCCCCGCCACGGTCGCCCCCACCAGGTCGCACTCGTCGCGGAAGCCGTCGGTCAGGGCGTCCAGCCAGTCGGCGGCGACGTCGGCGGGCAGCCCCAGGCCGACCACGAGGGCGGTGGGATCGGCCCCCATGGCAACGATGTCGGAAAGGTTCTGTGCCGCCGCCTTACGGCCGATGTCGTAGCCACTCGACCAGTCGCGGCGGAAGTGCCTACCCTCGATCAGTAGGTCCGTGCTCACGACAACCCGGCCGTCGGGGGCCTTCAGGACCGCGGCGTCGTCGCCGGGGCCCAGCAGTACGGCGGCGGTCCGCGGAAGGCGTCCCGATATACGTTGAATTACTCCGAATTCGCCAAGATCTCCGACTGTGATAGCACACCCCTAGTGCATTCGAGGTACGGTTACGCTCCGGCACTGATCTCTATCCGGAGGGCGTCATGGTGCAGGCCTACATCCTTATCCAGACCGAGGTCGGCAGGGCCGCCAACGTGGCCGAGGAGATCTCCACCATCCCCGGGGTCACCCAGGCCGAGGATGTCACCGGCCCCTACGACGTGATCGTCCGGGCCCAGGCCAACAACGTGGACGAGCTCGGCAAGCTCGTGGTGGCCAAGATCCAGGCGGTGCAGGGCATCACCCGTACACTGACGTGCCCGATCGTTCACATCTGAGCGGAAGACGAGCCGGGGAGACGATGCGAGAGGCGAAGGGGCCCGCACGAACGACGCTGCCGGCCGCGGTCGTGGCGGCGCTCGCCCTGCTCGCCGGCTGCTCGTCCACGGTGCACGTGGAGCCGCCCACGCCGACCGGCGAGGCGGCGGCGGCCTGCCGCACGCTCGGCACGGCGCTGCCGAAGACGCTCGACGGGCTCGGCCGGGCCGCCTCCGAGCCTCCCTCGCCGTACGTCGCCGTGTGGGGCGACGGCCAGATCGCCCTGCGCTGCGGGGTGCCCCGGCCGGCCGCGATGGAGCCGACGGCGGAGGTCTCCGACATCAACGGCGTCGGCTGGTTCCAGGACCCGCGCCGGCCGACGCTGTTCACGTCCACCAACCGGGTCGCGTACGTCGAGGTGACGATCGGCAAGGGCCACCAGCCCGGGGCCGTGCTGGTCGACCTCGCCGAGCCGATCAAGTCCAGCATCCCCGAGTAGCTAGCGCAGGCCCGCGGGCCGGCGCAGCGCGAGCTGGATCAGCCGCTCGACCAGGCCGTCGTACGGCAGGCCGGTGGCGGCCCACAGCTGCGGCGCGACCGACAGCGACGTGAAGCCCGGCATGGTGTTGATCTCGTTGACGATCAGCTCTCCGGACGGCGTGTAGAAGAAGTCGACCCGCGACAGGCCCTCGCAGCCGAGCGCCTCGAACGCGCGCACGGCCATGGACCGCACCGTCTCCGCCACCTCGGCCGGAATGTCGGCCGGCGCCTGGAGCGCCATCTGGTCGGGGTAGTACTTGGCCTCGAAGTCGAAGAACTCGCGGTCGCCCCGGACGAGCACCTCGCCGGGGACGCTCGCCGCGGGAGCGGCGTCGTCGAGCGACTCCAGCACCGCGCACTCGACCTCCCGGCCGGCGATGGCGGCCTCGACCAGCACCTTCGGGTCGTGCTCGCGGGCGAGTTCGATCGCCGCCTCCAGCGACTCGGGGTCGTGCGCCTTGGAGATGCCCTGCGACGACCCGGCCCGGGACGGCTTGACGAACACCGGCCAGCCCAGTTCCTCGATCTCCTTGAGCACCCGGCCGCGGTCGAGCCGCCAGTCGCGGTCGCGGACGACCACGAACGGGCCGACCGGCAGCCCCGCGGCGCGCAGCACGAGCTTCATGTACGCCTTGTCCATGCCGACCGCGCTCGCCAGCACGCCGGAGCCCACATAGCGGACGCCGGCCATCTCCAGCAGACCCTGGATCGTCCCGTCCTCGCCGAACGGGCCGTGCAGCATGGGGAACACGACGTCCACCCGGCCGAGCGCGCGCGGGATCTCACCGGATTCGAGGGCCACGAGAGTGCCGGAGTCCCCGGGGAGCGCGAGCGCCGTGCCGGAGTCGTCCACGACGGGCAGGCGGCCGGACTCGATCGCGTAGGACTGGGTGCCCGACGCCAGCACCCAGCGCCCGTCCTGGGCGATGCCGATGGGGATGACCTCGTACTTCGACCGGTCGATGGCATCCAGCACGCTGCCGGCGCCCATCAGGGAAACGGCGTGCTCGGAGTTGCGGCCGCCGAAGACGACTGCCACGCGCACGCGTGACGGGGACTCGCGATCCTCATTCATGATGCCCGAATCTACCGTGTTCGAGGCGCAAAACGGCTTGTCAGCCGCGCGCGTCGCGGAGGTCCGTTATCCCCGATCAGACCTGATCAGACGCCGTAGCGCTCCGGCTTGGGCGTGCGCGACATCAGCAGCACCGCGGCCTCACCGGGGGTCATGCCGTCGTGGACGACGCCGACGACCACCTCGGTGATGGGCATCTCCACGTCGTGTTTCCTGGCCAGTTCGAGCACCGACTCGCACGACTTGACCCCCTCGGCCGTCTGCTTCGTGGCCGCGACGACCTCGGCCATCGTCATGCCGCGGCCCAGGTTCTCGCCGAACGTGCGGTTGCGCGACAGCGGCGAGGTGCAGGTCGCGACGAGGTCGCCCATGCCCGCGAGGCCCGCGAAGGTGTGCTGGTCCGCCCCGAGCGCCGCGCCCAGCCGGGCGATCTCGGCCAGCCCGCGCGTCATGAGCGTCGCCCGCACGTTGTCGCCCAGGCCCATGCCGGCCGCGACCCCGACGGCCAGCGCGATGACGTTCTTGACCGCGCCGCCGAGCTCGACGCCCACCACGTCCGGGTTGGTGTAGGTCCGGAACCACGGCAGGTGACACGCCTCCTGGAGCCGGGCGGCCACCTCCTCGTCGGAGCAGGCGACGACGGCCGCGGCGGGCTGCCGCTGGGCCAGCTCGGGCACCAGGTTGGGCCCGGAGACCACGGCCACCCGGCGCTCCGGCACCTCGGCCACCTCGCAGACGACCTCGCTCATCCGCTTGCACGTGCCGAGCTCGACGCCCTTCATCAGGCTGACCAGCACGGCCTCCGGCGGGATGTGGGGCTTCCACACCTGGAGGTTGGCGCGCAGCGTCTGGGACGGCACCGCGAGGACCACGAAATCGGCGCCCTCCATGGCCTCGGCGGGGTCCGTCGTGGCGCGGATGGTGTCGGGCAGCCGCATCCCCGGCAGGTATTCGGGGTTCTCCCGGGTCTCGTTGATCGCGTCGACGATCTCCGCCCGCCTGCCCCACAGGGTCGTGGCGGTGCCGGCCTCGGCGAGGATCATCGCGAACGTGGTGCCCCACGAGCCCGTTCCGAAAACAGCCGCCCTGCTCACTGGCCGCACCACTCCTCTTGCTCCGCGCGCTCCTCCCACACCGTACGCCCCGCTCAGCCGTTGGCCGCGTTCTTCGGGTCGTAGGGAACCTCGGGCGCCTTCTCGTCCCGGATCTCGGCGAGCAGGCCGGTGATGGCCGCCGTGATGTCCGCGGTGGCCTCGCGCAGGACCGAGCCGCGCATGGGCTGCCCGGCGTACCTGGACAGGTCGACCGGCGGCCCGGCCAGCACGTGGAAGGTCGTGCGGGGCAGCAGGCGCGGCTTCTTCGCCCCGTACGGCAGCAGCTCCTGGGCGCCCCAGTGGGCGATCGGGACGACCGGCACGCCGGTCGCGAGGGCCAGCCGGGCGACGCCGGTCTTGCCCACCATGGGCCACTGGTCGGGATCGCGGGTGATGGTGCCCTCGGGATAGAAGAGGATGCAGGCGCCACTCCGCAGCCGCTCCTCGGCGATCTTGAGCGACTTGGTCGCCTCGGTGCTGTTGCGCTCGACCGGGATGGCCTGGAGCTGCGCGATGGCGTGACCGAGTCCGCGGATCCGGAAGAGACCCGCCTTGGCCAGGATCGTCGGCCACCGCCCGTTGTTGTACAGGTAGTGCGAGAGCAGCACGGGGTCCGACCACGACAGGTGGTTGACCGCGATGATCAGTCCGCCGGTGCGGGGGATGTTCTCCCCGCCGCGCCACCGCCGCTTCACGAACAGCCGTGAGAGCGGCTTGACGACGACGACCGCGAGCGCCTCCCAGAAGCGCGGCGGCCGGCCGGCACGGCGGCTCACCCTGGCGGGGGCGGGTGTGGCCGGGGGTGTGGCCTGGGGGCTGGTCGGGTCGGACGAGGGCTCGCTGGGGTGGCTCACAGGGTCTCCAAAATCACCGGGATCCGGGACAAGTCTCCCGGTTGGCCATGCGCGATGTCGAGGCGGGATGCTACAGGCATGCACCTCGCGCGATGGTCAATAGTGGTCCCGGTGAAGACCCTGATCCGGGCCAAGACACGGCTCGCCACGGCGGCCGGGCCGTACCGGACCGATCTGGCGGTCGCGGTGGCCTCCGACACCGTGGCGGCGGCGCTGCGGTGCCCGCTGGTGGCGCGCGTGGTGGTCGTCACGGCCGACCCGTTGCCCGCCCGGCGGCTGGCCGCGCTCGGGGCCCACGTCGTGGCCGATCCGGACCGGGGGCTGAACACCGCTCTGCGTGCGGGCGCGGAGGAGGCGGTACGGCTCGCGCCCGGCGACGCCGTCGGCGCTCTGCAGGCCGATCTGCCCGCCCTGCGGCCCGCCGAGCTGGAGACGGCACTCGCGGCGGCGGCGGAGTTCGACCAGGCGTTCGTTCCCGACACGGCCGAGGTGGGCACGACCTTCTACGGCGTACGACCGGGCGTGTCCTTCCGGCCGGGGTTCGGCGGCGAGTCGAGGGCCAGGCACCTGTCCCGGGGGGCCAAGGAACTGACCCCGCCCGGGATCGCGTCCGTACGCAGGGACGTGGACACGGTGGAGGACCTGCGCGACGCCCTGACCCTGGGCGTCGGCCCCGCCACCGCCGAGGTCGCCGCCCGAATCCTCGGCGGCACGGCTCCCCTGCCGTAGAGAGGAGACCCGTTCAGCCGGTGAGCCGCCCGCCCTGCTGACCGTCCGGCCGGCCGCGGGGCGGAGGCGGCGCCGGACACACGAAAGCCGGATGCGCGAAAGGCGGCCACGCCGAGCCCCCGCTCCGGCGTGGTCGCCCGTGTCGTCGTGTCAGTGGGCCGCCTCCGCGTTCTCCCGGGCCTGCTTGGGGAGCAGGAAGGCCACGGCGAAGGTGAGCAGGAGCATTCCGGCGACCACCCAGAGGGTGACCTTCATGGCCTGGTCGAAGCTCCCGGCGGTGGGCACGTCGCCGAGCAGGTCGAAGAAGACCGTGCCGAGCAGGGCCACGCCGAACGCGTTGCCCAGCTGCTGCACCGCCGTCAGCGTGCCGGACGCCGAGCCCGTCTCGTGCTCCTCCACGCCGGCGAGCACGATGTCGAAGAACGGCGCCATCAGCATGCCCATGCCGAAACCGCTGACGGCCAGCGCGGGAGCGAGCTGCCACGGGCTGACGTGCATGCCCGCGATGTTCAGCGTGATCACGACGCCGATCACGCCCAGCGTCATGACCAGGGTGCCGCCCTGGAGCAGCTTGCGCCCGAACTTCTGCAGCCCCATCGCGGCGCCGAATCCGAGAAGCGTGCCGATCGACGAGGGAACCGTCGCGAGCCCCGCCTTGAGCGGCGAGTAGCCGAGCCCCAGCTGGCAGTAGAGGTTGAAGGCCAGCATGAACCCGGCCATGCCGGAGAAGAACACCATGCCGGTGAACAGACCGCCGGTGAACGCACGCTTGCGGAACAGGCTCGGCACGATCAGCGGGTCGCCGCCCGTGCGGCTGCGGCGGGACTGGAACCAGCCGAAGACGGCGAACACGAGCACCGAGGCGGCGAGCATCACGAACGCCCACACGGGCCAGTCGTGCTCGCGGCCCTGCACCAGCGGGTAGATCACCAGGAAGGCGCCCACGGACGCGAGCGCGACCCCGGCCAGGTCGAGTCGCGGCGGCCGCGGCGACCTCGACTCGGGCAGGAAACGCAGCCCGGCGAGGAGCGCGGCCAGGCCGAGCGGCAGGTTGATGAAAAAGATCATCCGCCAGCCGGTGCCCCAGAAGTCGGCCGTTACGAGCCAGCCGGCGAGGAGCGGGCCGCCGACCGCCGACAGGCCCATGACCGGCCCGAACATGCCGAACGCCTTGGCCACGTCCTCGGGCGGGAACATCTCCTTGATCATGCCGAGGCCCTGCGGCAGCATGACGGACCCGAACAGGCCCTGGATCACCCGGGCGCCGACCAGCATCTCGGGCGACTGGGCGACGGCGCACAGCAGGGACCCCACGGTGAACCCGGCGGCTCCGATCAGGAACATACGCTTGCGGCCGAAGATGTCCCCGAGTCGGCCGCCGGTGATGAGCCCCACGGCCATCGCGAGCGTGTAGGCGGCGCCCAGCCACTGGATGACGGCCTCGGAACCGCCGAGGTCGGCGCGCATGTTGGGCGCCGCGATGTTGGTGACCATCGCGTCGAGCATGTCCATGACCTCGCCGGCGAGGATCACGAAGAGAGCGGCCCAGCGCCAGCGGTACGGCGCTCCAGCCGCCGACGCCGGCGGCGCGGTCGCCGTGACGGGTTCCGACATCATCCCTCCCTTAGGGACTGAACAGTGTTCATAGTAAAGTGAGCGCTGTTCTAGCACCGATCAGTGTTCAGCGCAAAGTTCGATGTTCGCCACGATATATCTCGATTGCGGAGGACACAAGATATATCTCGATCACAGATCGGTGTTCGTGAACGCGGAGCGGTGTTCATTAGCATGGGCGGAACAGCGGGAGGTCCTTCATGACGCAGCCGGACATGCCCACACCGCCGTGGGAGCGTCCGCCCAAGCGACGTACGCCGGCCAGGGTGCCCCTCACCCGTGAGCGAATCGTCGACGCCGCCTACACGGTCCTCGACCGCGAGGGCTACGACCGGCTGAGCATGCGGCAGGTCGCCGCCGAGCTCGGTGTCGCCGTTTCGGCGCTGTACGTGCACGTACGCGACAAGGACGAACTGCTGCAGCTCATGTACACCCGCATGTTCGAGGGCTACGAGATTCCGGAGCCGGACCCCGAGCACTGGCGGGAGCAGGTCAAGGATTTCGCCCGCCAGGCGCGTGAGCGGCTGCTCAGCCGTCGCGACCTGACGAAGCTCGCGATGGGGCACGTCCCGTTCACGCCGGAGCTGCTCCCCTACGTGGAGCGGCTGATGGCCGTCCTCGGCGCCTCCGGGATGCCGCGGCGGGTCCTGGCCATCTCCGGCGACATGCTGTCCACGTACGTCAACGGGTTCGCGCTGGAGGAGAGCCTCTGGCAGCAGCGCTACCGCGAGACCCACAGCTCGTGGCACAAGCTGCGCGACGAGATCAACGACTACTTCGCCTCCCTGCCGCCCGACCGGTTCCCGAACCTGGTCGCGCTCGCCGACATCATGATCGACGAGTCGAACGACTACCGGTTCGAGCTCGGCCTGGAGATCATCCTGCGCGGCCTCGCCTCCTACATCGGCGAGCCGGACCCCGGCGAGGAGGGCAAGGAGAGCGAGGAGGCCTAAGCGACCTCGCGGATCCGGGGCGCGATCAGGACCGGCAGGTGGGCGAGCGTGTAGACCCCACAAGCGGCCCAGAACGCGACGCGCACCCCGGCGAGCTGGCCGAGCGTGCCCGCCAGCAGGCCGCCGAGCGGCATCGCGCCCCACATCAGGAAGCGCATGGTGGCGCTCAGCCGGCCGAGCAGATGCGGCGGGCAGATCGACTGACGGTAGGCCCCCTGCGCCACGCTGAAGACGGTGGTCGCCACCCCGCTCGCGGCCAGGGCCACTGGAAGGATCAGCAGCCGGGGGCCCGCCGCCGTCAGTGCGAGCGGGGCGGTGCACACCGTGGCCGCCCACGCCGAGGCGTACATGGCCCGCCCCCTTCCCAGGCGGGCCGCGATCCGCGGGGCGAGCCAGGCGCCGGCCACCCCGCCCACCGCACCGGCCGACAGCAGCATGCCGTACGTGCCAGGGCTGGTGCCGACCTCGCGGACGAGGTAGAGCGGCACCGTGGCCGACCACAGGCCGAACGACAGCATCATCAGCGCTCCGACGGCGGCGACCCGGCGCAGGACGGGCTGCCCCGCGACGAACGAGAGCCCCTCGGCGATCTCCGTCCACAGCCGGCCTCCGCCCCGGGCGTCCCTTCCGTCGGGCTTCTCGTCCGCGCGTACGCCGAGGAGCAGCAGCGCGGACCCGGCGTAGCTCAGCGCGTCGGCGACCACCGCGATCGGGGCGGTGAGCGCCTGCACCAGCCAGCCGCCGATCCCCGGGCCCGCGAGCTGGGCGAGCGACTGGTTCGCGGCGAGCGTGCCGTGCCCGCGGGCGAGGTCCTCCCTGCCGACGATCGCCGGGAGATAGCTCTGGTGGGCGACGTCGAAGAAGACCGTGCACAGCCCGTTCAGCAGGGCCACGGCGTACATCTGGGGCAGGCCGAGCACGCCGAGCACGCCCGCGGCCGGGATCGACAGCAGCGCCAGCGCGCGGACCACGTCGGCGGCGACCAGCACGGGACGGCGCCGCATCCGGTCCACCCAGGCTCCCGCGGGCAGGCCGACCAGCAGGAACGCCGCCATCTCGGCGGCGGTGAGCAGCCCCACCTGGAACGGGCTCGCGTGGAGGGTGAGCGCCGCCGTGAGCGGCAGGGCGACCAGGGAGACCTCGCTGCCGAGCTTGCTGATCGCGTCGGCCCCGGCGTATCGCCGGAAGTCCCTGACGCGCCACAGGCTTCCGCTCGCCACCGCAGACATGCGGACGATGCTGACACCACGATAGTTAGATGGTCAAACCAATTGCCGGGCCCCGCGCGAGTAGGCTGGCGGCGTGCAGGCGACGGTGCAGAGCTTCGACCCAGCGACCCGTTCGGGCTGGGCCTTCCTCGACGACGGCACCCGGATCCCCTTCGACGGCGAGGCGTTCGACGCCGGGCCGCTGCGGCACCTGCGCCCCGGCCAGCGGGTCGCCCTCGTCATGGCGGACGGCCGCGTCACCTACGTGACGCTCTCCACGTTCCCGACGCCCTGAATCGCCAGTCGGCTTCTCGGCCGTGAACGACCGAGCTTGCGGCTCCTCGCTCGCGACCCGCGCGTGGGCACCCTGCTGCGCGGATTCGGCTCCCCCGCCCCGCCGGTCATCCCGTGAGGGTCCCCTGACCAGGGCGGGTTTGACCCGGTGACCCGGCCGGGGTTCTACTGGAGAGGCTCCTGCGTGAAGGGGCGAGAGATCGACCGGCGCCGCCGGCGGCCATCCGCCGCACCAGGGGCGTCACGACCGTGAGGAGGTGGTCGGGATGACTTCCGGCAGTAGTCCGCAACCGTCCCATCCCGTCACCCTCCCCGGCACGACGCGCGGCTCCGGCGTCGTCGAGGCGGTCGCCGCCCGCTGTCAGGCAAGGTGACGGGTTCTCATCCGTGCCGCACGTCCGGCATGAGACAGGAGGTCCGTCATGACGATCACGATTTCCGTTCCGAACACGCTGCCGCAGATCCTGGCCCGGACGGCCCGTGTCCTGTTCCCCGTCCTGATGCCACTCGCCCTCGCGCTGGTGGGTTCCGCCGAGGTGGGAATCGGCCTGCAGGTGGGGCTGGACATCGGGCTGCTGGTCCTCCGGCACCTGCTGGGGATGTGAGAAGAACCGGGCCCCGGGCGCCCGTCTGCGGCGATGTCGTGGCGAGCGTCCGGCGGGGTCCAGGGCGGGGCGGGGCCTATGCCCTCACCCGGCCGGCCCCGGGACTCCAGATAGCGCTGCTCGGCGATGCTGGCGGTGGCCTTCGCGGCGCGCCGGTAATGCTCGTACGCCCCGGCCATGTCGCCGGTCTTCTCCAGCAGATGCGCCCGTACGGACAGCAGCCGGTGATGCCCGGCCATCCGCTCGTCACCGTCCAGGCCGGACAGCAGGGCCAGCCCGGCCCGTGGGCCCTCGACCTCGGCGAGCGCGATGGCCCGGTTGAGGGTGACCATCGGGTTGGGCGCGATCCGCTCCAGGATCAGGTAGAGGGCGTGCACCTGCGACCAGTCGGTCTCCCCGGCCGCGGCCGCGCCGCCGTGCGTGGCGGCGATGGCGGCCTGCAGCTGGTAAGGCCCCAGCGCCGGGCCGGCCAGCGACGCCTTGACCAGCTCGACGCCCTCGTCGATCAGCCCGCGATCCCACTTCGTGCGGTCCTGCTCGTCCAGCGGCACCAGGTCGCCGGCCGGGGTCGTACGGGCATCCCGGCGGGCGTGGGTCAGCAGCATCCGCGCGAGCAGCCCGGTCACCTCGCCGTCCTCGGGCAGCTGGGCGTGCACCATCCGGGTCAGCCGGATCGCCTCGTACGCGAGGTCGGCGCGGTGCAGCTCGCTGCCCGAGGAGGCGGTGTACCCCTCATTGAAGATCAGGTAGAGCACGTGGAGGACGACCCGGAGCCGCTCCTGGAGCTCCGCGCCGTCCGGCAGGCCGAACCAGCTGCCGGCGGCCTTGATGCGCTGCTTGGCCCGGCTGATCCTGGCCGCCATGGTGGCCTCGGGCACCAGGAACGCGCGGGCGATCTCGGCGGTGGTCAGGCCGCCGACCGCTCGCAGCGTCAGGGCGATCTGGGAGGCGCGCTCAGGCGGGCGACGGCACGCGCAGCGCGATCATGGCGACGTCGTCCTCCCCCGTCACCGGCATTTCGGTGAGCAGCTCGTCACAGAACCGGCCCAGGGGTTCGCGGGCGAGCGGCTCCGCGCACCGCCGCAACCGTTCGAGGCCCTCACCGAGGTCCTCTCCCCGCCGCTCGATGAGGCCGTCGGTGTAGAGCAGCAGGGTGCTGTGCGGCGGCAACGGCGCCACGGCACTGGTCCACGGGCGGCCGTGGTACAGGCCGAGGAGGGGGTTGCCCGCGTCCTCGAGGAAGCGGCCCTGTCCGTCGCCGGTCACCAGCAGCGGCGGCGGATGCCCGGCCACCGAGTACGCCAGCTGCCACACGCCGTCGCGGTCCCTTTCCAGGCGGCTCAGCACGCAGGTCGCCGTGCTCTCGCCGTTCAGGGTCTCCAGGGCTCTGTTCAGCCGCCGCAGGACGTCGCCCGGGGATTCGTCACGGTCGACGGCGAGAGCCCGCAGCATGTTCCGCACCTGGCTCATGCAGACGGCGGCGCCGAGATCGTGCCCGGCCACGTCCCCGATGACCAGTTTGACGGCGCCGCAGGACAGCTGGAACGCGTCGTACCAGTCTCCGCCGATCTCCGCGGCGGTCGGGCTCGCCTGGTAGCGGGCCGCGAGCTGTAGCCCGGGAATATGGGGCGGCTCGGCCAGCAGGCTGTGCTGCAGGGCCAGCGCCACCCGCTGAGTCCGGCGGAAGCGCAGAGCCTTGCTGATCGCGTCGTGCGCGTGGTCGAGCATCTCCCGCATCAGGTGAACGTCGTCCGGCGCGATGGGCGGGCGCTCCCCGCAGACGGCGGTCGCGACCACGGCCGCCACCTCGCCCTCGACGACGATCGGCAGGAGGGCCATGCTGTGCGATCGGGCCTCGGCCAGCCACTTCGTGACCTTGTCGGCGCAGGGGAACGGGGGACGTCCGGGAGGGAAGGACACGTGGACGGGGCCGCGCCGCCGCACCGCGCGTACGAACCCGCTGTCGACGGGGTGATACTCCTTGCGCCGCGGGGGCAGCGTCGGCAGGCCCGGGCGCACGGCGGCGGCGGCACACTCGGTGACGATCGGCGTGTGGGGGAGGCTACCGCTCGACTCGGGGAGCAGGTAGATGTGGCACGCGTCGGCGAGCTCCGGCACGATCACGCCGGCGATCGCCTGGCACATCTCCTCCAGGTTGGTGATGTCGGTGGCCGCGGCCGCGGCGAGGTCCAGCAGACGGCGGCGCCGCTCCTCCTGCCACTCCTGCTCGACGTCGGCGGAGGCGCCCACCCACTCCACCACGGCGCCGTCCTCGTACACCGGCACGGCCCGGAACCGGATGTGCCGGTATGCGCCGTCCGAGGCCGCGACGCGGAAGACCTGCTCCCAGACCGGGTTCGCCAGCTCGACGGCCCGCGTCCAGGCGTCCAGAGCCCGCTCGCGGTCCTCGGGATGCAGGGCCCGCAGCCAGCCGTAACCGCGGCTCTCCTCCAGTGTCTGCCCCGAGATGCGCTGCCAGCCCCGGCTCACCTCCCTGACCTCGCCGTCGGGACCGGTCACCCACACCATGTGCGCGCCCGCCCACGCCATGCTCCGGTAACGGCGCTGAAGGCGGCGCAGCTCCTTCTCCAGGTCGCGGGTCCGCGGCATGGCGTCGGCCCGCCCCGTGACCTCCTGCGCCGTGACCTCCTGCGCCACCGCCAGCAGCCCGCTCTCGCCGCCGGGCAGGGGGATCCCGGAAAGGCTCACCCGGAAGAGGCGCTCGCGTGGTCCGCCGCCGGGATCGGCCACGGTCGCGGAGACCTCGTCGACGCACACGGTCTCCCCGGTTGTCAGGACGTCGCCGAGCACCCCGGGGAAGTTCGGTCCGAGGATGTCGCGCAGGGCCTTCCAGGCCGGCGCGCCGATCGGCCGGTTCCCGGCCATCGCGCGGAAGGCGTCGTTGATGTAGAGGAGCCGGTGATCCTTCCCCCGGGTAACCAGGACTCCGACCGGTGCCCGGTCGAACACGTCCAGCGCCACCCGGCTGGACTCAGGTTTTTGGCCGACTTGCACTACTTTTTCCCCCGGTCGAACCGTATGCACGCGATCGGTGGGTCCCCCGCATATGCGCCCCTCGACTCGCTTACCTGCAGACTACACACGTTTGCACAGGTCAAGGGTAGGGTCGGCGCCCTCCCGCGGCCGAGAGCGCCGGGGCATACAACGACGAACGGCGCCCGGGGGCTCCGAGCGCCGTCCACTGGTACCGGTGGGGCCGGCTACTTCTTCTTGGCAGCCTTGCCACCCGCGTTGACCTGCTCCTTGAAGTCCGCGCCGGGACGGAACCTCGGCGCCCAGCTCTCCTCCACCTTGATCGGATCGCCGGTGGAAGGGTTGCGGGCCGTACGCGCCGGCTTGTGCACCATCTCGAATGCGCCGAACCCGGTGATCGAGACCTTGTCACCGCTCGCGACAGCACCCTGGATGGCGTCGAGGACGGCGTTGACGGCCTCGGTCGCCGTCTTCTTGTCGCCGACACGATCCGTGATCGCGTCGACGAGTTCTTTCTTGTTCATTTCGGTTTCCTCCCCCTTACGCGCTTGAAATTAGGGGACGAGGTCGCGGGACTTCAATCACCGGGGGGCATGTTTCGCCTGCTCGGCGTGTCGAATGTGCCGTCCAGACAGGCGATGAAGGCGTCCAGCCGGGCGGCCGCACGGGCTATGTCCCGCTTTGCCACGTCACAGATAGCAAGCAGCCGTCGCGCCAGGCGGGCCTGCTCCTCCTGTGGTAAGGCTAACGCTCTGACGCGGCGATGCGCATCACGCAGTCGCCGCGCCAGCAGCTCATCAGCGGTCTGAGGTTCGTTCAGACGGTCGTCGGCAGCCATGGCTGCCGTCCATTCTCGTACTCCTCGATGGTGTCCGCGTGACGCAGGGTCAGGCCGATGTCGTCGAGGCCCTCCATCAGCCGCCAGCGGGTGTAGTCGTCGATCTCGAACGAGGCCACCAGGTCGCCCGAGCGCACCTGGCGTTCGACCAGGTCGACGGTGATCTCCGTCTTCGGGTCGGCCTCGGCCGCGTCCTGCAGGCGCTCGACCACGTCCTCGGGCAGGATGACCGGCAGCAGGCCCATCTTCGTGGAGTTGTTCCGGAAGATGTCGCCGAACCGCGAGGCGATCACGACGCGGAAGCCGTACTGCTGCAGGGCCCAGACGGCGTGCTCCCGGGAGGAGCCGGTGCCGAAGTCGGGCCCGGAGACCAGGATCGACGCGCCCTCGTACGCGGGGTCGTTCAGCACGAACGACGGGTCCTCGCGCCAGGCGGCGAACAGGCCCTTCTCGAAGCCCGTACGGCTGACCTGCTTCAGCCAGACCGCCGGGATGATCTGGTCGGTGTCCACGTTGCTGCGGCGCAGCGGCACGGCCCGGCCGGTGTGTGTGGTGAAGGCATCCATGATGATCTCTTCCTGCGACGTGGGGCGGACTAGAGGTCGGCGGGGGCGGTCAGCCGGCCGGTGACGGCGGTCGCGGCCGCCACCTGCGGCGACACGAGATGGGTGCGCCCGCCCTTGCCCTGGCGGCCCTCGAAGTTGCGGTTGGAGGTCGAGGCGCTGCGCTCGCCCGGCTTCAGGGTGTCGGGGTTCATGCCCAGGCACATCGAGCATCCGGCCTCGCGCCACTCGGCACCGGCCGCCTTGAAGACCTCGTGCAGGCCCTCCTCCTCTGCCGCCTTCTTGACGCCCATGGAGCCCGGGACGATCAGCGTGCGGGTGACGACCGTGCGGCCGCGCAGGATCTCGGCGGCCGCGCGCAGGTCCTCGATGCGGCCGTTGGTGCAGGAGCCGACGAAGACGGTGTCCACCTGGATGTCACGCAGCGGCGTGCCCGCGGTCAGGCCCATGTACTCCAGCGCCCGCTCGGCGGCGGACCGCTCGACCGGGTCGGCGAACTGCTCGGGCGACGGCACCGCGGAGCCGAGCGGCGCGCCCTGGCCCGGGTTGGTGCCCCACGTGACGAACGGCGTGAGGGTGGAGGCGTCGATCTCCACGACCCTGTCGAACTCGGCGTCGTCGTCGGTGCGCAGCGTCTTCCAGTACTCCACCGCCCGGTCCCAGGCCTCGCCCGTGGGGGCGTGAGCACGGCCGCGCAGGTACTCGAACGTGGTCTCGTCGGGGGCGATCATGCCCGCCCGGGCGCCGGCCTCGATCGACATGTTGCAGACGGTCATGCGGCCCTCCATGGAGAGCTTGCGCACGGCCTCGCCCCGGTACTCGACGATGTAGCCCTGACCGCCGCCGGTGCCGATCTTCGCGATGATCGCCAGGATCAGGTCCTTGGCGGTCACGCCGACCGGCAGCTCGCCCTTGACCTCGATGGCCATCGTCTTGGGCCGGTAGGCCGGCAGCGTCTGGGTGGCCAGCACGTGCTCGACCTCGGAGGTCCCGATGCCGAACGCGATCGCGCCGAACGCCCCGTGGGTCGAGGTGTGCGAGTCGCCGCAGACGATCGTCATGCCGGGCTGGGTGAGTCCGAACTGCGGGCCGATGATGTGCACCACGCCCTGGCCGGCGTCGCCCATCGGGTGCAGGCGGATGCCGAACTCCGCGGCGTTCTTGCGCAGCGTCTCGACCTGCGTGCGGGACACCGGGTCGGAGATGGGCCCGAGCACGGTCGGGACGTTGTGGTCCTCGGTGGCGATCGTGAGGTCCGGGCGGCGTACGGCGCGGCCGGCCATGCGCAGGCCGTCGAAGGCCTGCGGGCTGGTCACCTCGTGAATGAGGTGCAGGTCGATGTAGAGCAGGTCGGGCTCGCCTTCGGCACGGCGTACGACGTGCTGCTCCCAGACTTTCTCAGCCAGTGTGCGACCCATGGTTGTGACGCCTCCTCGCGTTCAGACCCCCGGTCGTGTCTCTCATCGTGAGACGGGAATATCGGGATATGGACACTGTATCTGCTGATTCCCAACATTGCGTTTGCATCTCGTATGGCGAGACGGCAGTATCGGGGTATGGACAACTCTAGCGGGGTCGGAGTACTCGACAAGGCGGTTCTCGTACTCAACGCCCTGGAGGCGGGCCCCGCTTCCCTGGCACAGCTCGTCCAGGCGACCGGCCTGGCCAGGCCGACGGCCCACCGGCTGGCCGTCGCGCTGGAGCACCACCGCATCGTCTCCCGCGACACGCAGGGCCGGTTCATCCTCGGGCCCCGTCTTTCTGAGCTGTCCACCGCCGCGGGCGAGGACCGGTTGCTGGCCGTCGCCGGGCCGGTGCTCACCCAGCTTCGCGACCTCACCGGGGAGAGCGCTCAACTTTACCGCCGCCAGGGCGACGAGCGGGTCTGCGTGGCCGCCGCCGAGCGCGCCAGCGGACTGCGCGACACCGTGCCGGTCGGCTCCGCGCTGCCCATGACCGCGGGGTCCGCCGCGCAGATCCTGCTCGCCTGGGAGGAGCCCGACCGGCTGCACCGCGGCCTGCGCGGCGCCAAGTTCACCGCCGCCACCCTCGCGAGCGTACGCAGGAGGGGCTGGGCGCACAGCGTCGGCGAGCGCGAGCAGGGCGTGGCGAGCGTCTCCGCGCCCATCCGCGGCGCCGGCGGCAAGGTGATCGCCGCGGTCTCCGTGTCCGGCCCGATAGAGCGGCTGACCCGTACGCCCGGCCGGATGCACGCCGCTCCCGTCGTCGCCGCCGCCGAGCGGATAACCGAAGCCATGCGGCGCGCGAACTGATCGAAGAGCGGTGTCCCGAAAGCCCTGGTGCCCCTCCCGCCGATCTTCGCCCCGTCGCGTCGCCCAGAGCCGCACCTCGCCGCGTCCTCGCCCCACCACGAAGATTCCTCGCAGGCTCGGAATCTCCGCGGGGCCCGGGGAAGATCGCTCGTAGGCTCCGCTACGAGCTCCTCCTCCGCCTTGCGATGCACCACTCTGGACACCGCTCCTTCCGGGCAAATCCTGGCGGTCGCGGCACTAGGCTGGCGGAGTGACAGACCGCATCGAGGCAGCCGCCGCTGAACTGCGTCCCCTGCTCCAAGAATTCATCCTCTGGGCGCCGGAGAACGCACCCGGCAGCGACCCCGATCTCGTGGGCGCCGTCGCCCTGTGGCACCGCCTGATCGCCCGCACCGACGTGGGGCTGTGGAAACGCGGTGACCTGCGCGCGGTCCTGCTCGAGCGCATGCCCCAGGTGGTCGAGGACCCCGACGCCGCCGCCGACGGCATGATCCCGGCCGTCCGGGCGTACCTGACGTTCCTGTCGGGCACCGGACGGCTCTCGCCGGGCTCGGCGTCTCTGGAGAGCCTGCTCGCGGAGCTGGACGAGGTCGAGGACGACTTCGTGGACGCGATGGAGGACGCCATAGCCGAGCGTGACTGGGACGAGGAGGAGGACGAGCTCGACGAGGACGAGGCCGACGAGGGCCTCGGCGACTTCGAGCCGTTCACCGACGAGATCGGGGCCCTGCCCACGATCCGGCTGCGTCCCGACACCGAACTCGCCGAGGCGGCCCGCGGGGTGACGCTCATCGCGCAGGCCCGCGACCTGGCGCTGTGGGTCGGCACCGGGCGCAAGGTGGGCGAGGAGACCCTGCTCACCGAATCCGAGGTGGACGAGGCCGTGCGCACGCTCGGCCTGCCGGACGCGCGCAACATCTGGAATCTGTGGAATCTCGCGATCGACTTGGAGTTCCTCGCCCCTGACGGCGACGACACGGTCAGCGTGGACTCCGACACCGCCGCCTGGCCCTTCGAGGACGACGACGACGTCCTGGACGCCTGGATGCTCGGCCTGCACTCGCTCGACTACGGCGACCCGGAACTGGACGACGACGACCTCACTCTGGCCCTGTCCGGCCTGACCCGGGCGCTGCTGATCCGCGTGCTGCTGGCCGGCGGCACGCGGCCGGTGTCCTCCCTGCGCGAGGAGCTGGCCGAGGCCGCGGCGGAGTACGACGACCTGGGCGCCGACGCCTGGGCCGCGGCCGGCGACCCGCTCGCCTCCGTGCTCGCCTGGCTCACCGGATACGGCATGGTCACCGTCGAGGGGGACGCGGTGACCTTGACGCCGCTCGGCACCGAGGGCCTCGTCCACCTGCTGGACGACGAGGACATCGAGATCGACGCGCGGCCCGCGATCGACGCCATGACCGCCCTCGACCTGCTGTCGTTCAGCGCCGACATGTCCGAGGAGGAGGCCGACGAGGAGTTCGCCGCCTGGCTCGCGCTGCGCGACCCCGCGCGGGCCGCCTCCGAGTTGCTCGAGGCCGCCGCCGAGGAGGAGTCGGACGCTCTCGTGCGGGTCCAGGCGGCCAGCCTGGTGGGCTCGCTGGGCGAGGCCGCCATCCCGGCCTGGCAGGAGGCGCTGGAGGAGCCCTCGTTGCGGCCGTACGCCGCGACGCACCTGACCCAGATGGACGTCGAGGACGCCCCGGAGCCGACCCAGGCGGACACCCACTGGCTGATCCTCGACATGTGGACGATCTCCGCCGGGCTCGGCCGGCCGGAGTTCGTGTCCAGCCTGCACGACATCGGCCCCGCCCAGACGCTCATCGGGCTGCTCGACGTGATCTGGAAGGTCAGCCACCCTCACCTCGAGGAGTTGCTGGAGCTCATCGGCGAGACCCATCCGGACAAGCAGGTGGTGAAGGCCGCCAAGCGGGCGCTGTTCAAGGCGCGCTCGGGACGGTAGCCGCCCGTCCGCACGACTCTTAAGGCCGCCCTGCCTCACGCAGGGCGGCCTTCCTTTCGGAGCGAAGGGCATTCAGGCCGGTCGTCGTTTCCGCCTGGCGGAATGACCCGCTTCGACGCAGCGCCCGGACTTAGTCTGGGTGCGTGACGCCGATCACACTGATGGTGAGCCCGATGGCGGGGTGGCAGCAGGCCGTGGACCTCGCCATCGCGCTCGTGTTGTCAGCGGCCATCGGGGTCGAGCGGGAGATCCGGCAGAAGAGCGCCGGGCTGCGCACCCACACGCTCGTGGGGTTCGGCGCCGCGCTGTTCATGCTCGTGTCCAAGCACGGCTTCTCCGACGTCCTCGGCGACTCCGTGGTGCTCGACCCGTCCCGGGTGGCGGCGCAGATCGTCTCCGGCATCGGCTTCATCGGCGGCGGGCTGATCTTCGTACGCCGCGACGCGGTCAAGGGGCTGACCACCGCCGCCGCCGTCTGGCTCACCGCCGGAGTCGGCATGGCCGCGGGGGCGGGCCTGTGGCCGCTGGCCGTCATGGCCACGGTGGGCAACTTCGTCGTGATGCTGGGACTCACCCCGCTGGCCGCCCGGCTCCCCCGCTCCAGACATGCCCAGTCGCGGCTGCGGCTGTCGTACGTGGACGGCCGGGGCGTGCTGCGGCAGGCTCTGGCCGAGTGCACGAGCCGCCGATTCGTGATCGACGAACTGTCGCTGGAGCAGCCCGGCCAGGGCCGGGACGGCGGCACGGTCACCGTCACCCTGCTGATCCACGGCCCTGGCTCGGTCGGGGACCTCACGAGCAGGCTCGCCGAGGTCGAGGGTGTGCTCGTCGTGTCCTGCGACGACGCCAACGCCCAGCACTTCTAGTCGGCGGGCGGCGGGTAGAGCCCGAGCTGCGCGAGCAGCTCCAGCTGGTCGTAATAGACCTGATAGCTGACCACCAGCCCGTTCTCGAGCGTGATGACCTCGCAGGAGCGCACGAAGAAGCGCCGTCCTGTCGGCGGCGCCTCCTCACCGTCCGGCAACAGCAGCGGGCCCTTGTGCGTGCCGGTGAGTGTGACCTCGTCCACCGCGCAGTCGCCGACGTCGATCGTGCGCCAGACCGACCGACGGTAGTCCGGGAAGGCGGTGAAGAACCGCATCACAACCCACGCGATCTCCTCACGTCCGTCGGCCGTGCCCTCGGGGCTGACGAGCGCGCACCCCGGATCGAACAGCAGCATCGCGCCGTCCGTGTCATGGGCGTCGAAACAGACGGCCCATCTGGTCCATGACCTCCCGTGCCCGTGTCACCGCGTCCATCACCTCCGTTACTTTCACCTCCCAGCGTAGGCCGCGGTGCGAGAGGCCCCTCCACGGCAGGAGGGGCGAAACGACTCACAGCCCGTGAGCGTACGAGGCGTTCGAAACCGTCCAGCAGGGCCGTCAGTCCCACGTCGAAGTGGTCGCCGCGCCCGGACCCGTCGGCGCCCCGCGCGAGCAGGTTGTAGCCGGGAGCGCCCGGAGCGGGCTTTCTGCTGCGGCGCAGCCCGCCCAGCTGTGCGGCGGTGAGAGCAGCACGTGCCCCACGGTGAACTCCTGAACGCAGCGGATCGCCTGGAGCGCGAGCGGCGGCGTGAAGCCGGCGTCGCACAGGATGGCCACGGCCCGGTCGCCGCAGAGACGTACCGAGGGTTCTCGACGATGTAGCCCCCGCCGGATTCGCACCCGCGCAGCGGGCCATGAGCAGGACGCGGCGCCCCGTAACGGCGAAAACCCCCGGCACGGGGAAGCGCCGAGGGTTCTCGATGATGTAGCCCCGACCGGATTCGAACCGGCGCTACCGCCTTGAGAGGGCGGCGTCCTAGGCCACTAGACGACGGAGCCGAGTGCAGTGAAGTAGTCCCGAGCGGATTCGAACCGCCGTTACCGCCTTGAGAGGGCGGCGTCCTAGGCCACTAGACGACGGGACCTTGCACTGCGCTGTTTCCAGCAGAATCCCTTGAGGGGATCCAGCTGGGGTACCAGGACTCGAACCTAGACTAACGGAGCCAGAATCCGTCGGGCTGCCAATTACCCCATACCCCATCTGCTTGCGGGGGCCTCGCGGCTCCCGCTTGCGACTCCGAAAGAATAGCCCAGCTTGCGGCGCACTACCAAAACGATTGCGGCGCGCCTCGCGATCTCGTGATCCGATCCTCCTCCACAAGGGGCGTCCGGCCCTTCCGGGTGAGGGGTCCGGTCCTCTCGGTGAGGGGTCGGGTCCTCCTGTGCGAGGCTGGGACAAACGTCAGCACCACGTGAGGAGCCGCCAGCCATGACCTCGGCCGCGAACCCCTTCCTCAGCCCGAGCGCCCTGCCGTACGGGCTGCCCCCCTTCCAGGAGATCAGGGAGGAGCACTACGCGCCGGCGTTCGAGCAGGGCATGGCCGAGCACCTCGCGGAGGTCGAGGCGATCGCGGAGAACCCGGAGTCCCCGACGTTCGAGAACACCATCGAGGCGCTGGAGAAGTCCGGCGCTCTGCTCGACCGAGTCTCCGCGGTGTTCTTCAATCAGGCGTCCTCCGACTCGACGTCCGGCGTCCAGGAGATCCAGAAGGACGTCACGCCGAAGCTCGCCAAGCACGCCGACGCGATCCACCTCAACGCGAAGCTGTTCGCGCGTATCCAGGCGGTGGAGGCGGCCGACGAGGAGCAGCGGTGGCTGCTGAAGCGCTACGTCACCGATTTCACGCGTGCGGGGGCGACGCTGGGCCCGCAGGACCAGTCCAGGCTCAGGGAGATCAACGAGCGGCTGTCGGCCCTGGGGACGGCGTTCCAGCAGAACCTGCTCGCCGACACCAACGAGCGGGCGGTGGTGGTCGAGGACGCGGCCGAGCTCGACGGGTTGTCGCAGGATGCGATCCAGGCGCTCGCCGACCAGGCCGGCGAGCGCGGGCTGGACGGCAAGTATCTGATCTCTCTTGTCCTGCCCACCGGTCAGCCCGCCCTGGCCGAGCTGACCAACCGGTCGTTGCGTGAGCGGATCCACCGGGCCTCGGTCGGACGGGGCGCGGCGAACGCAGAGCTGATCAAGGAGATGGCGGTCCTGCGCCGGGAACGCGCACGGCTGCTGGGTTACGAGAACCACGCGGAGTACGTGCTGGCCGACCAGACGGCGGGCACGACTCAGGCCGTCACCGAGATGCTCGAGCGGCTCGTGCCGCCGGCCGTGGCCAACGCGCGCAAGGAGCAGGCGGACCTGGAGGAGATCGCAGGGCACCCGATTCAGCCGTGGGACTGGGCGTTCTACTCCGAGAAGGTGCGCAAGGCCCGCTACGACATCGACAGCCGGCGCATGCGGCCCTACTTCGAACTGAACACGGTGCTGGAGAGAGGCGTCTTCAACGCGGCGAGCCGCCTGTACGGCGTCACTTTCCACGAGCGCCCCGACCTGTACGGCTACCACCCGGAGGTGCGGGTCTTCGAGGTGCGCGACGAGGACGACTCTCCGCTGGGCCTGTTCCTCGGCGACTTCCACGCCAGGGCCTCCAAGCGGGGCGGGGCGTGGATGAACAGCCTGGTGAGGCAGTCGGGCCTGGAGGGCACCAGGCCGGTCGTGGTCAACAACCTCAACATCGTCAAGGGCGAGCCGACGCTGCTGACGTTCGACGAGGTCAACACGATGTTCCACGAGTTCGGGCACGCGCTGCACGGGTTGTTCTCAGACGTGCGCTACCCCCGGTTCTCGGGCACGGCCGTGCCGCGCGACTTCGTCGAGTACCCCTCCCAGGTGAACGAGATGTGGGCGACCCGTCCGGAGATCCTCGCCGAGTACGCCAGGCACCATGAGACGGGCGAGCCGATGCCGCAGGACCTCGTCGACCGGATGCTGGAGACGCAGAAGTTCAACCAGGGCTTCGCGACGCTGGAGTATCTGGCCGCGACCCTGCTCGACTGGGCCTGGCATACGGCGTACGACGGCGAGCAGGACGTCGAGGAGTTCGAGCGGCGGGCGCTCAGGGAGGCCGGAGTGGACCTGCCGACCGTGCCGCCGCGGTATCGGAGCACGTATTTCGCCCACATCTGGGCGGGCGGCTACAGCGCCGGCTACTACTCCTACATCTGGAGCGAGGTGCTCGACGCCGACACCGTGGAGTGGTTCGACGAGAACGGAGGGCTGCGCCGGGAGAACGGCGACACCTTCCGCCGGTCCCTGCTGTCCCGGGGTGGCAGCCTCGACTCCATGACGGCGTTCCGCGACTTCCGCGGCCGAGACCCGGAGATCACTCCCCTGCTGGACCGCCGCGGCCTCCGCTGACCCCCACCCGCCCACCGTCCGTGATCGTGCGGTCGTCGCAGGCAGGCCATCCGGCCCGCGTCACGTCTGTTCGTGCCGCTCACACCGCCGAGCAGCGCGAACGCCGTTCGTGACCTCGCAGTCGCGAGGTCACGAACGGCATGGCCGCGGGCAGGACCACGAGCGCGGCCGCCACCGCACGATCACGCGGCGGGTTCGCCCTGGTCAGCGGCCACCGTTGCGGCACACTACGAGATCACGATGTGGCTTCGGGGAGGCGGGTGAGGGCGGCGCGGACCCGGTCGAGTGAGCGCTCGCGGCCCAGCACCTCGATCGACTCGAACAGCGGCAGGCCCACGGTCCTGCCGGTGATCGCCACGCGGACGGGGGCCTGCGCCTTCCCGAGCTTGAGCCCGTGAGCGAGGCCGACCTCCTCCAGGGCGGTCTTGAGTGACTCGGGGTCCCAACTGACCGTCTCCAGCCGCTCGGCGTACCCGGCCAGAATCCCGGCCGCCCCCGCCTTCATCCCCTTGTCCCACGACGCCTGGTCGAAGACCGGCTCGTCGAGGAACAGGAAGTCGACGTTGGCGGTGACCTCCGAGAGCACGGCGACCCGGGTCTGCACCAGCTCGGCCACGCGGGCGAACACCGAGCGGTCCCAGGACGGGTCGAGCCACGGCTCGCACCGGGCGATGAACACCTCGCGGGGCAGCGCCCTGATGTACTCGCCGTTGAAGGCCCGCAGCTTCTTCTCGTCGAAGAACGCCGGCGCCTGGTTCACGTCCTCCAGCCGGAACAGCGGCATCATCTCCGCCCACGGCATGATCTCGCGGTCGTCGCCGGGCCCCCAGCCGAGCAGCATGAGGTAGTTGACCATCGCCTCGGCGAGGTAGCCCTCGTCGCGGTAGGACTCCAGGGCGACCTTGTCGCGGCGCTTGGACAGCTTCTGCCGCTTCTCGTTCACGATCACCGGCACGTGCGACCACACCGGCGGCTCCGCGCCGAGCGCCCTCCACAGCAGCTGCTGCTTGGGCGTGTTGGACAGGTGCTCCTCGGCGCGGATCACGTGATCGATCCGCATCTCCATGTCGTCCACGACGTTGGCGAGGATGAACAGCGGCGAGCCGTCCCCGCGGACGATGACGAAGTCCTCCATCGCCGAGTTGGGGAACTCCACCCGCCCGCGGACCTTGTCGTTCACGACCGTCACGCCCTCGTCGGGCGTGCGGAACCGCACGGCGCCCTCGGTCAGGCCGCGGTCGCGGCAGTGGCCGTCGTAGCCCTGGTGCTCGGAGCCGGTCCTGGCCTTCACGTCGTCGCGCGTGCAGGTGCAGTGATAGGCCTTGCCGTCCTTGAGCAGCTTGGCCGCGGCCTCACGGTGCTGCTGCTCGTAGGCGGACTGGAAGTACGGCCCCTCGAAGTGCGGCGAGTCGCCGTTGATGCCGATCCAGGCGAGGGCCGAGATGATGCCCTCCGTCCACTCGGGCCTGTTGCGTGCCGCGTCCGTGTCCTCGATGCGCAGCACGAACGTGCCGCCGGACTGCTCGGCGACCGCCCAGTTGAACAGCGCGGAGCGCGCGCCGCCGACGTGGAACATGCCGGTGGGCGAAGGGGCGAAGCGGACCCTAGTCACGTGAGATCACCCGGTTAGTGAGAGTTCCGATTCCTTCGATGGAGACGCCGACCTCGTCGCCCACGGACATCGGGCCCACCCCGGCGGGCGTGCCGGTCAGGATGACGTCGCCGGGCAGCAGGGTCATGACCGCGCTCACGTACGCGACGAGCGCGGGGATGTCGTGCAGCAGAAGGGAGGTGCGGGCGCTCTGCCTGACCTCGCCGTTGAGCGTCGTGGTGATCGCCAGGTCGGCCGGGTCGAGTTCGGTCTCGATCCAGGGCCCGAGCGGGCAGAACGTGTCGAAGCCCTTGGCCCTGGTCCACTGGCCGTCCCTGGACTGCAGGTCACGCGCGGTCACGTCGTTGGCACAGGTGTAGCCGAAGATCACTTCGCTCGCGCGCTCGGCGGGCACGTCACGGCACAGCCGGCCGATCACCACGGCCAGCTCGCCCTCGTAGTCGACCCGCTCCGACAGCTTGCCCGGATAGGCGATCGCCTCCGACGGGCCGATCACGGTCGTGTTGGGCTTGAGGAACACGACCGGCTCCGCCGGGGGCTCGCCGCCCATCTCCCTGGCGTGGTCGGCGTAGTTCTTGCCGATAGCGACGATCTTGCTGGGCAGCATGGGCGCGACCAGGCGGACCTCGGCCACCGGGAACCTCTCGCCGGTGAACTCCACCCCGCCGAAGGGGTGCCCGCCGATGCGGGCGATCACCTGTTCGCCCTCTTCCACCACGCCGAAGGCGACCTGGTCGCCCATCGAGAACCTCGCGATACGCACGTCACGAGCCTAGTGCCGCCCGGCTGCCGGGCGTACGTAAGGTGGTCACGTACCAGGTGGGTTGTCGAGCGTACGGGAGTCGATGTGCCTTCGGTCGTGAAGATCAACGTGCTGACCGTGCCCGAGGATATGCGGCGCGAGCTGGAGAAGCGGTTCGCCGGCCGGGCCGGGATGGTGGAGTCCGCCGACGGGTTCGAGTGGTTCGAGCTGCTGCGGCCGGTGGAGGGCAGCGACCGCTACCTCGTCTACACGCGCTGGCGCAGCGAGGAGGACTTCCGGCGCTGGCAGGAGAGCCGGGCGTTCCAGGCGGGGCACGCGCAGGCCGCCGCCGAGGCCTCCGCGCAGGGCCAGAGCCACGGACACGGGCAGGAGCAGGGCCACGGACACGGCCACGGGCAGGGCGGCCCGGCCGCGACCGACTCCGAGCTGTGGACGTTCGAGGTCGTGGAGAGCACCGGCCCCAAGCAAGAGGGCTGAGCCACGTCCGTTGACGTTCGAACGCCCCCGGTCATGTGTGACCGGGGGCGTTCAGGCGTCGAGCGGGCCGCGTTCACGACGTCCGGGGGGCTTTTACGGCGTGCGGGGGAGGTTCACGCGTCGAGCGGGTTGGCGGCGATCCGGGCGCTGACCCCGCCCGCGACGGAGCCGGCCGCCGCGCAACCCGGCTTGCGCCGGGCCTGCCCCTCGAAGGCGGCGAGGAACTCCGCGCCGAACCCGAGCCGGGGATGGCGCGCGAGCACGGCGGCCCGGACGTCCGCCGGGAACTCCTCGGGCCGCCGTCCCGACACGTCCCACGACGTCGCCACCTGCAGCAGGTGCGACTCGGGGTCCTCGGACGCGCCGACCGCGTCGCGCATGTGCATGACGATGATCTTCTCGGCGTGCGCCGCCCTCTCCGGCGGCCATCCGGCGGACGTGCCGAAGACCCAGGCGAGCCGTCCCCCCGCCTCCTCGAACGCCACCTCGTGACTGTCGAAGGTCTCGGTCAGCCCGATGTCGTGGAGCAGGGAGGACACGTAGTACAGCTCGTCGTCGAAGCCGATCCCGTGCGCCCGGGCGTACCCGGCGCCCCACAGGTATGACCTGATCGAGTGGTTGAGCAGCGCGGGCGAGCAGAAGCGGGTGGCGACGGCGAGCGCGGCCGCCGCGGCGGGTGTTTCGGGGAACGTCTCTGAGAACGGAACCGGCATGGCCCCCAGGCTGGCAGAGCGGGCCGGCCGGGCGCGAGCGGCCATGCGGCCACTTCCACACGATCCGGGCCAGAACCCATGGGCGCGCCATGGCATTCCGGCCATGACGTTCCACCGGGTGGCGGTCGTGAGCAGTTGCGCAGTTGTAACCCAAGCGACTTGACCAGATCGCCAGAATCCGGACAGCATGAGCGGCTCCCCAATTCGATCTCGGAAGGGAAACCGGCGTGCTCCGCCGCCTCTCAGTCCTCTCCCTGTCGGCCGTCCTCCCGCTGACCGCGCTCACCGGGCTCACCGGGCTCACCGTGCTCACGGGGGCCGCGCCCGCCCGGGCGCAGGCCCCGCACCGCACGCCCGAGTGCCAGGGGGACTGGCTGCCCGCCACCCCCACCTCCGGCGACGTCGTGAACGGCAAGCTGTCCTTCCTCGGCCTGCCCGCGGTCACGGTGGGCAAGGACGTCGACTGGCGCGTGGACCCGTACAAGAACCGGTCCTGGCAGATGGTGTTCCAGTCGCTGCGGTGGATGGGCCGGCTCGTGGCCGACTACGAGTCGACCGGCGAGGAGACCTACCTCAGCCGGGCCACCGAGATCGCCGAGGACTGGGTCACGGACAACCCGTACGGCGGGCGCACGACCAGCCCGTACGCCTGGGCCGAGCACCCGATCGCGCTGCGCGCCCCGGCCCTGGTATGCCTGAGCAGGTACGTGAAGGCCGACTGGCTGAAGAACAGCCTCGCCCTGCACGCCAAGCTGCTGTCGAACCCCAAGAACTACGAGCTCGGCCACAACCACGGGCTCGACCAGGACATCGGCCTGCTGCGCATCGGCTGCCGCTACGGGAACCCGAAGTGGAAGAACCTCGCGGTGAGCCGCATGGTGAAGTCGATGAAGCTCGACATCGACGGGCAGGGCGCGTTGCGCGAGCAGGCGCCGCGCTACGCCATCTACGTGCACGACCGGCTCAGGGTGGCGGTCGACACCATCAAGGACTGCGAGATGAAGGTCCCGGCGGCGCTGGCCACCCGGTGGGAGAGCCTGCCGCGGCACATCAGCGCCGCCACCCAGCCCAACGGCTACATGGTGCCGATCGGCGACGGGCCCGCCGACGTCCAGCCGGCCGCCTTCGACCACGCCAAGTCGACCGTGCAGGTCTTCGACGCCGGGTACGTCTTCGGCCGCACCGCCTGGAACGACCCCAAGTCGGCCTACTACTCGATCCGCTTCGGGCCGGCGCTGAAGTTCCACGGCCACGAGGACCACATGGGCGTGACCTACTACGCCCAGGGCCGCTCGATCCTCACGGAGGCGGGCTTCGTCTCGTACGAGAACACTCCGTACCGCCGGTGGACGCTGAGCCCGGAGGCGCACAACGTGCCGATCCTCGTGGGCAGGAAGTTCCGCGGGCACACGCCCACCCCGCTCGTGGCCAAGTCCGTGCGCAAGGACCGGCAGACGTTCACGGTCACCGACAAGGCGTACGGCGTGCCGCGCAAGCGGTCGGTGCTGGTCAACCATCGCGAGGACGTGATGGCGGTGCTCGACAGCGGCGGCGGGAAGCTCCGGAACCTGTGGCACCTCGACCCCGGGCTGAAGGTCGTGTCCAACGAGGGCGGGCAGATCGTGGTGGGCGACGGCGGGTGGAAGGCGTCCATCGTCCAGCTCGCGATGCCGTCGTGCAAGCCCGTCGGCGGGCAGCGGGTGGTGCGCGGGCAGACCTCGCCCTACCAGGGCTGGGTCTCGCCGGGTTACATGCGCAAGGAGCCGGCTCCGGTGATCGTCTCGCCCGTGGCGAAGTCGTTGCTGACCGTGGTGGTGCCCGGGACCGACCGGCCGGAGGTCACCTGCTCAGCACGCACTCTGATCGTTCACACCCCGGCCGGTTCGGTCACGCTGCGCGCGAGCTCGTCCGGCACTCTGTCGTAGTCACGACCAGGCCTCCTCCCCCGGCAGGAGGCCTGCGGGCGGCTATCCGTACACGGACGGCGTCGGTGAGCCGCCTGCCAGCTGCTGGGCCTGGTCGGGAACGTGGCCGAGCTTGTCGACCTCGTGCGCCAGTCCCTCCAGGACCGCACGCAGCTGCACCTGCGTGACGTCCGCGAACGTGCGCAGGTAGGCGATCCTGCGCTCGAGTTCCTCGGCCTCCGCGCTCTGCAGCCCGTGGCCCGCCTCGCGGTAGGCGCCGACCGCCTGGTTGGCGGCCTCCTCCGCCTGCCGCTGCGCCTCCATCAGGAGTTCCTCGTACTGCTGGCGGGCCTGGCCCACGATGCGCCGCGCGTAGTCCTCCGCCTCCGCGATCTGGGCGTCGGCGGTCTGCTGCGCGCGGGACAGGATGTTGATGGCGTCGACGTTGAGCGACTGGGGAGCGGCGCCCTGTTCCGGGTTGAGGCCGTGTTCCTTGTACCACTGCTTCATACGGTCGATGTACGCCCGCAGGTCCGCCTTCTCCTTGTCACTGGCGGCCATGTCCTCCGCCACGCGGTAGAGGAACGCCCGCACCTCGTCCTCGCTGTAACCGCGGCGCCCGAGCGATGTGCGCGTGAACTCCTGCTTGCGGACCCGATCCGGGGTGAGGGGCTGGCGCTCGCCCGCCGGGCTTCCCCAAGGCATCTCTGCCGTCATGACTCCCGACCTTTGTCGCTCGTGAACTCGTCGAAGTGGATCTGCTCGGAGGGCACGCCGGCGTCCAGCAGCCGTCCGACGGTCGCCTGCGCCATCTCCTCCGAGCCGCAGACGTAGACGTGCTGGCCACGCCATCCCTGCAGCGCCACGTCCACCGCGTAACCGCGGGTGCCCCGGTAGAAGGGGTCGTGGGAGACGACCGGCACGACGTTCAGCCAGGGGTGTTCGGCGGCCATCTTGGCCAGCGACTCGTAGTCGTACAGCTCCCTGGAGTTCCGGGCGCCGACGACGAGGTCCACCCTGCGCGTCGGACCCTCGTAGGCGATCTGCTCCACGAGCGCCTTGAGCGGCGCGAGGCCGGTGCCGCCCGCGATCATGAGCAGGTCGCCCTGGGCGTCCGGGGGGAGCGTCAGCCGTTCCCCCACGGCCGCGCCCACGCGCAGCATGTCGCCCCGCCGCGCGCCCATGACGAGCGCGGAGCTGAGCACGCCACCGTCGACCATGCGTACGTGCAGATCGATGGTGTTGTCCTGGCGGGGCGCGTTGGCGAACGAGTAGTACCGCCAGACGCGCGGGCGCATGGCGTAGGAGATCGACGCCGACTGGCCCGGCCGGAAGGGGTACTGGTAGTTCAGCCGCGCGCGGATGACGGCGATGCCGAGGGTGCGCATCTCGTGGCCGATGATCTCGGCCTCCCACCAGGGCGGGGAGACCTTCGACGACTCGTTGGCGGCCTCGACCATCACCTGGGCGACCAGGTTGTACGCCTGGGTCCAGTCGTGCGCGAGCGCGGGAGTCCACCGATCGGAGAGGAAGTGCTCGAGCGTGGCGAGCAGTGCCTGGCCGACGGCCGGGTAGTGCGTGGCGGTGACCCCGAACTTGCGGTGGTCGCGGCCGAGCTGCTGGAGGAACGGGACGACTTCCTCCACCCGGTCGACGTTGCTGACGACCTGCCCGAGCGCGGTCACGAGCTTGTCGCGCTGGCGTGCCATCGACACCGGGAACATGTCCCGTACGTCCGGGTTCATCAGGAAAAGAACCGAATAGAAGTACAGCGGCACCTGGTCGCCCGACCGGGAGACAAGGTGCCAGCTGTCCTTGAGAGCCTGCGTGTCCACTCAGTCGGCCGTTTCCACGGGTTCGGCCACGATGGACGACTTCACCTTGCCGAGGACGAGGCCGACGTCGCGCAGGATGTCCTCGCCGACGCCGCTCTCCTGCAGGACCGCGAAGAGGTGCTCGCCCACCTTGTCGTAGTGGGCGGAGGTGACGCCCATGCCGGCGTGCGCCTCGCCCAGGTCTCGTCCCTCGTACGGCTCCGGGCCACCCAGGACCGAGCACAGCAGCATGACCATGTGCCGCTTCAGCCGGGGCATGTCGATGCCGGCGAAGTACGGCTTCAGATCGTCGTCGCCGAGCACGCGCTCGTAGAAGCGGTCGACGACGTCGCGCACCACCGGTGCGCCGCCGATCTGGTCATAGTATGACGACGAGGTGATCACAGACCCTCCCATTCCGGGTGCACCAGCGAGGGGGATGACTGGGGGCCGAAAATTCTCGAACCGGACACAGTCACGCGGCTGGTCATGGTGACAGACATGGCTTGGCTCCCACGACGCCGACCGTCTCTGATAGAAAGATCAGCAGCCGACGGCGGGCGCCGCGACAGTACGGAGTTCAGTGCACAGGTGCTTGTTTGCCTTCACCCTCCGTTGAGCCAGAGCGGGGCGCTGAGGCTGGAACCGCGGCCGGGATCGCCGATCGTGGCGAAGACCGCCTCAGGAGCTTCGCCTATCTAAGCACTAACTAGACCAAATGTCACTAAAACCACAGGCGTTCTTACACGTCCAGTGATCATCCCATTGCACACTGATTGCCCGAATGATGCCATACTCCGATGGTTCAGGCGCTGTGCCCCGCCCGCAGCAGCCCGTAGGTCACCGCCTGCTCCAACGCCTGCCAGGACGCCTCGATGACGTTCTCGGCGACCCCGACCGTGGCCCACTCGCCGGTCGCGTCGCTTGAGGTGATCAGCACCCGGGTCACCGCGTCCGTGCCGTGCGTGCCCTCCAGGATGCGGACCTTGAAGTCGATCAGCTCGACCTCGGCCAGCTCGGGGTAGAGCTTCTCCAGCGCCAGCCGCACCGCCCTGTCGAGCGCGTTGACCGGGCCGTTCCCCTCGCCGGTCGCGACGATCCGCTCGTCCTTCGCGTGGAGCTTCACGGTCGCCTCGCTGACCACGTCGCCGCCGGGGCGGCGCTCGACGATCACCCGCCACGACTCGACGGTGAAGTAGCGCCGGCGCTCGCCGACCGTGTCGCGCAGCAGCAGCTCGAACGACGCGTCGGCCGCCTCGAAGGTGTGCCCCTTCGCCTCCAGCTCCTTGACCCGGTCGACCAGCTGCCTGGACTGCTCGCCGGTGAGCTCGTAGCCCAGCTCGCGGCCCTTCAGCTCGACCGAGGCGCGGCCGGCCATGTCGGAGACCAGCATGCGCATGTCGTTGCCGACCTCGGCGGGGTCGATGTGCTGGTAGAGGTTCGGGTCCACCTTGATCGCCGACGCGTGCAGGCCCGCCTTGTGCGCGAAGGCCGAGGTCCCGACGTACGGCTGATGCGAGTTCGGCGTGACGTTGGTGACCTCGGTGATCGCGTGGGCGATGCGGGTCATCTCGCGCAGCGACTGCGGCGGCACGAGGTCGAATCCCCGCTTGAGCTGGAGGTTCGCGACCACGGTGAACAGGTTGGCGTTGCCGGAGCGCTCGCCGTACCCGTTGGCGCAGCCCTGCACGTGCGTGGCGCCGGCCTTGACCGCGGCCAGCGTGTTGGCGACCGCGCAACCGGTGTCGTCGTGGCAGTGGATGCCGATGCGGGCCCCGGTGCCCGCCGCCTCGTGCACCACGTCGGCCAGCTCGTCGGGAAGCATGCCGCCGTTGGTGTCGCACAACGCGATCACCGACGCCCCGGCCTCCGCGGCCGTGCGCAGCACCTCCAGCGCGTACGCCGGGTTGGACCGGTAGCCGTCGAAGAAGTGCTCGGCGTCGAGGAAGACGCGCTGGCCCTCCGCCGCCAGGTGGGAGACCGTGTCGCGGATCATCGCGAGGTTCTCCTCCAGCGTGGTGCGGAGGGCCAGTTCCACGTGGCGGTCGTGGCTCTTGGCCACGAGCGTCACGATCGGCGCGCCGGATTCGCGCAGCGCGGCCACCAAGGGGTCGTCGGCGGCCTTTACGCCCGCCCGGCGGGTCGCGCCGAACGCGGCGAGCTGCGCGTGCTTGAGGTCGAGCTCGGTCTGAGCCCGCCGGAAGAACTCGGTGTCCTTGGGGTTGGCGCCCGGCCAGCCGCCTTCGATGAAGCCGACGCCGAGGCCGTCCAGGTGCCGTGCGATGGCCAGCTTGTCGGCGACCGTGAGGTTCAGCCCCTCCTGCTGGGCGCCGTCACGGAGCGTCGTGTCGTACACGTGGAAACGATCGTCGGCCATCTCTGTGTCTCCTTCGCGGGGTTGTGTCTCGCCGCGCGCACGGGCCCCTGCCACCATCGGCCCCAAACAAAAAGACCCCTCACGGACGTGAGAGGTCTGCGCGCCGGCGAGTGTCCTTCAGCCGGCGCGCCTGCCGATAATGAGCAGACCGTAGTACATGGTGCTGAGCAGTTTGCCACAGCCGGTCACCCTCTGGCACATCGATCTCATAGTACGAGATATCGGGGAGTGTTCGCGCAGGTCAAAGGGGATCGGCATCGGCGGCGCCGAGATGAACGGCCGGTCGGCGGGTACGGGTGGTCACGCCGGGCGGGCGGAAAGCGGCCCACCACTCCCATGTCGGTGTCTCAGCCCCGGCGGACGTAGATCGGGTCTGACAATGCCTGGGGCAATGATCCGGTAATAACCCGCCATAGAGGCGCGGGACACACGATCGGCCCACCCTCAGTGAGTACGCTCGCGAAGCGGTTCGCATCGGCGGACCGCTCCGCCCGGGCTCGTGTTCGCCCAGCGGCGTCCAACCGATCACGCGCCTGATGCACGTGAGCGTCAGATGTGACCAGGCGCCCGGTTCGAACAGGGCTCGGTTCAGCGTTCAGATCAACGTTCAGTTCAACCAGGGGGCGACGGATGACTTGTCGGCGCGGCGGCGGGGCGTTTCTCACCGGCAGGATCGCCGGTTTCCTTCTCGCCGGCACTTCGGCTTCGACCGCGTTCATCACCGGTGTCGTTCCGCTCGGGGCCGCCGCGGACAACGGGCACGGCCGCGCCGATCGCGCCTCGCGCAACGTCGCGACCCTGCCTGGGCAGGAGCCGCGGGACCGGCCCGGGGACAAACTGTCGGTGGCCGGAGCGACGCACAACCGCGGCTACCAGCACACCTCCGCCAACACCGCCGGCGGCTCGTCGAACGTGCAGAACGCGCTGTGCCGGCGCGCCCGGGTCTGCAACATCACCCAGCACGTGACGATCGCCGGACCACGCGTGACCGCGAGCCCCACGCCGATGCCCACGGTCACCGTCACGGTGACGGCGACGCCGTCGCCCGTCGTGGCTCCCCCTGTCGTGGCGGACGAACCGGCGCCGTGCCCGGCTCCGCGCCCCCTGCTCAGGGTCGACGCAAGGGTCGACGCGGGGATCGACGCAGGGATCGACGCCAGGGCCGGGGCCGGGGTCGACGCCGGAGCCGGCGCGGGCACCGGCGGGGGCAGCGGCCTGCTCGAAGGGCTGCTGCCGCTGCCCGTCCTCGGAAGGGGCGCGGCCTGCCCCGGCGCGTCCGGCTGATCGGGCCCGGGGTAGGTCCGGCCCTGGTGCCGAGGCGGGGCCGGGGCGCGGCTTCCGGCGATCGCGCCGATCCCCCGTACGGGCTGGTCGCAGGGGTTCGCCACAGGGTACGCCCCCGCGTGGGGTGACGCCGGGGCGCGCCGCTCGGAAGGGGAGGCGGTGCGGCGAGCGCCCTACGACGCCGCGGCCGTCAGCAGATCTTGTGGATCCAGTGGTGGGCGTCGGGGCGGCTGCCGTACTGGATGCCCACGAGCTCCTCGCGGATCTTCATCGTCACCGGGCCGGGGGTGCCGTCACCGACGGTCCAGCTCCGGTCGACGCCCTTGACCGAGCCGACGGGGGTGACGACGGCGGCGGTGCCGCAGGCGAAGACCTCGGTGAGCTCGCCGGACTCGCAGCCCGCCTGCCAGTCCTCGATGGAGATCTTGCCCTCTTCGACCGTGTATCCCAGCTCGCCGGCCAGGCTGAGGATCGAGTCGCGGGTGATGCCGGGCAGCAGCGTCCCGGTGAGCGCAGGGGTGACGAGGCGGTCACCGAAGACGAAGAACAGGTTCATCCCGCCCATCTCCTCGACCCACCGGTGCTCGAACGCGTCGAGCCAGACGACCTGGTCGCACCCCTCCGCGACGGCCTGCCGCTGCGCCACGAACGCCGCCGCGTAGTTGCCGCCGCACTTGGCGAATCCGGTGCCGCCGGGCGCCGCGCGGGTGTACTCGGTGGACAGCCACACCGAGACCGGCTTGAGCCCGCCGGTGAAGTACGACGCGGCGGGCGAGGCGATCACCATGTACTTGTAGCTCCGCGATGGGTGGTTCACCCCGAGTCCGGGCTGCGTGGCGATCATGAAGGGGCGCAGGTAGAGGCTGTGACCCTCCGTGCTCGGCACCCAGTCGCGGTCGGTCTGCACGAGAAGTTCGAGCGACTCGACGAACGTCTCCTCGGGGATCTCCGGCATCGCCATCCGCAGCGCGGACTGGTTGAACCGCGCCGCGTTCGAGTACGGCCGGAAGGCGACGATCGAGCCGTTCGACTGCCGGTAGGCCTTGAGCCCCTCGAACAGCTCCTGGCCGTAGTGGAACACCGACGTGGCGGGGTCCAGGACGAGCGGGCCGTACGGCTGGAGCTTCGCGTCGTGCCAGCCCTCCCCCTCGGTCCAGTCGATGGAGATCATGTGGTCGGTGAAGACCTGACCGAAGACGGGGCTCGCCAGCACCTGCTCACGCTCGGCCGCACTGCGGGCCTGCGGGTTGAGCTGCACGTCGAACCTTAGGTGGGTGGTCATGGCGAGGTCCTTCTCTCTTCGTCGTCGTAGTAATTGTGCGACGAGTCGGCTAAGGGAAAACTAGGGCATTCGGCAGGTATGAAAAAGCGCATGGCGGCCCATACCGGGCCGCCATGCGCGTGAGGTCAGGATGAGCGGCCGGGATCAGCCGGCTACTCGGGCGGCGATGTCGTCGCCGATCTCGCGGGTGGAGCGCGCCGTCCACGCGCTCTGGCGCTCGATCAGGTCGTCGGCGACGGCCTGCTCGACACGGGCCGCCGCCCCGGCGTGGCCGAGGTGGTCGAGGAGCATGGCGACCGACAGGATCGTGGCGGTCGGGTCGGCCTTGCCCTGACCCGCGATGTCCGGCGCGCTGCCGTGGACGGGCTCGAACATGGACGGCGCCGTGCGGGCCGGGTTGACGTTGCCGCTGGCCGCGAGGCCGATGCCGCCGGCGACCGCCGCGCCGATGTCGGTCAGGATGTCGCCGAACAGGTTGTCGGTGACGATCACGTCGAACCGCTGCGGCTGGGTGATGAAGAACATGGAGGCGGCGTCGACGTGGCAGTAGTCGGTCTCGACCTCGGGGAACTCCAGGCTGAGCCGGTCGACGGTGCGCGCCCACAGGTCGCCCGCGTACGTCAGCACGTTGGTCTTGTGAACCAGGGTCAGCTTGCGGCGCGGCCGGCTCAGGGCCTTCTCGAAGGCGTAGCGCACGACGCGCTCGACACCGTAGGCGGTGTTCAGGGACTCCTGGGTGGCGATCTCGTGCGGCGTCCCGCGGCGCATCGCGCCACCGGCGCCGGCGTACGGGCCCTCGGTGCCCTCCCGCACGACGATCATGTCGATGTCCTCGGGGCGGGCCTGTCCGAGCGGGGTCGTCACGCCGGGGAACAGCTTGACCGGGCGGAGGTTCACGTAGTGGTCGAGCTCGAAGCGCAGGCGCAGCAGCAGCTCGCGCTCCAGCACGCCGGGCGGCACGCTCGGGTCGCCGACGGCGCCCAGCAGGATCGCGTCGTAGCCGCGCAGCTCGTCGAGCACCTCGTCGGGAAGCGTCTGCCCGGTCGCGTGGTAGCGCCTGGCGCCGAGATCGTACTCCGTGGTCTCGGACTTGACACCGACGGCGTTGAGGACCTTGAGGCCTTCGGCGACCACCTCGGTGCCGATACCGTCTCCGGGGATGACTGCCAGGCGGATGTTGCTCGACTCCATGCGTGTACCTTACCGGTTGTCTCGGAGATCGAAACACCGATCTCACCATTCGGCCATACCCGGGCGAATGCGCCCGTCAGACGGATCCCGCGGCCAGATCCCGCGGCCACGGCACGCCCGGCGCCGCCGGTGCGCAGTCCGACCGGACGGGACGACCCTGGCACGCTCCAGGTCGGCCGGCGCCGTCGAGATCGCCGGCTTCGACAGTCCGGTCACCTGGGCGGACTCGGGCCGCGAGGCCCTGCCGAGGTGGAAGATCTCGGTGAACCCCGCCCGCCGGTCGATCAGCCGGAGCAGGCCGGTCGTGTTCGCGGCTCCACCGCCGATGCCCGCGACACATCCGAAATCGGCATAGGCCAGGTCAGCGCTGCGGTACTCCCCCGTTGTCGCGGCGGTCGAGCGCGATCTGCAGGGCCGCGGCCGCCTCGTCCTCAGCGTCCTCGGACCGGCCCCAGGGATACATGTCGTACATGACGATTCTCACTTCGACGGAGGGATGCTGAGAGCGGACCCGCCGGTCGCGGATCCCGGAACGTCGGCCACCGATGGAACGCGGGTCACGCGTCACGGGCGAGCCGAAGGCCGGCGGCACCGCGCTCCACGACGGGCCGGCCTGCCCTGATCAGGCCCCGTCGCGGCAAGTGATGTGCGGGGCGCCTCGTCATCGCAAGACTACCCCACAATCTCGTAGGACGACCTACTATCTCACTTGGTGAGACGCGGTCCGCGATGTGGCGGCTGCGGAAGAGGCGAGCGGAAACGGCGAACGGCCCGGCGCGTGTGCGCCGGGCCGTTCGCTGAGCGGGTGCCGGGGTGTCAGTCCTCCAGGTCGACCGTGCGACCGCTGTCGGCGCCGATCTCTCCCGCGATCTGCTCGACGACCTCGGACGGGATCGCCGTGTCGACGGTCAGCGCGATGAGCGCCTTGCCGCCCTTCACGTCCCGGGAGACCTGCATGGAGGCGATGTTCACGCCGTGCTCACCGAGCAGTCGGCCGACGATCCCGACGATGCCGGGGCGGTCGGCGTAGGTGAAGAACGCCAGGTGGTCGGTGGGCTCGATCTCCATCGCGTAGCCGTTGACCTCGACGATCTTGGTGATCTGCCGGGGGCCGGACAGGGTGCCGGAGACGGAGACCGTACGGCCGTCGGCGAGCACGCCGCGGACGGTGACGACGTTGCGCCAGTCGGGGCTCTCCGCGCTGGTGACCAGCTCGACCACGACACCGCGGTCCTTGGCGTGCAGCGGCGCGTTGACGTAGGTCACCGCGTCCTCGACGACGTCGGTGAAGACGCCCTTGAGCGCGGCCAGCTCCAGAACCCGGACGTCCTGCGAGGAGATCTCACCGCGCACCTCGACGTCGAGGCGGGTGGCCACCTCGCCCGCGAGCGCGGTGAAGATGCGGCCGAGCTTCTCGGTGAGCGGCAGGCCCGGCTTGACGTCCTCGGCGACCGCGCCGCCCTGGACGTTCACGGCGTCGGGCACGAACTCGCCGGCGAGCGCCAGCTTGACGCTGCGGGCGACCTGCGTGCCGGCCTTCTCCTGGGCCTCGTGGGTGGAGGCGCCGAGGTGCGGCGTCACCACGACCTGGTCGAACTCGAACAGCGGGCTGTCGGTGCAGGGCTCCTTGGCGAAGACGTCGACGCCGGCGCCGGCGACGCGTCCCTCCTTGAGGGCGGAGTAGAGGGCGTTCTCGTCGATGATCCCGCCGCGGGCGACGTTGACGATCCGGACGGTCGGCTTGACCATGTGGAGTTCACGGTCACCGATGAGTCCGATGGTCTCCTTCGACTTCGGCAGGTGGACCGTGATGAAGTCGGCCTGCTGGAGCACCTCCTCCAGCGACGCGAGCCGCACGCCCATCGCCGCCGCGCGGGCCGGCTGGAGATAGGGGTCGTACGCGATGATCTCGACGCCGAACGGCTGCAGGCGCTGCGCGACGAGCTGGCCGATCTTGCCGAGGCCGAGGATGCCGACGACCTTCTCGTCGAGCTCGACACCGGTGTACTTCGAGCGCTTCCACTCGCCGCCCTTGAGCGCGGAGTGCGCCTGGGCGACGTTGCGGGCGCTGGCGAGGATCAGTGCGACCGTGTGCTCGGCGGCACTGGTGATGTTGGAGGTCGGGGCGTTGACGACCATGACGCCGGCCTTGGTCGCGGCCTCGACGTCGACGTTGTCCAGGCCCACACCGGCGCGGGCGACGACGCGCAGCTTGGGGGCGGCCGCGATGGCCTCCGCGTCCACCTTGGTGGCGCTGCGTACGATCAGGGCGTCCACGTCGGCGAGGGCGGGCAGCAGCTGCGACCGGTCGGCGCCGTCGGTGTGCCGGACCTCGAAGTCCGCGCCGAGCACGGCGAGACCCGCTTCTGAGAGCTCTTCTGCGACAAGTACGACGGGCTTGTTCACTGGGTTGAGTCCTTCGTGAAGTGCGACAGCGCGGACGACGTGAGTCTATCGGGGCCTTGTGAAAGCCCTCACGAGCGCCCGGCATACGAGACAACCAACGTCACGGAGGCATCGCGGCGGCACGTCGACCCGGTCTCGGATCACGTCCGCACATGCGTCCACTCCGCGGACGCGGCACTCGAGGTCCGCGAACGGACGGCGCGGGCCCGGGAGGGCCGGACGTGGAACGGCGTCCTCGGCACGCATGACGCGGCGCGGGAACCGCCGGGACTCTCGAGATTCATGCGACCCACTCACGCGCGGGCCAAGCCGATCGGTGTACCCAGGCGACCATGATCCATACGGACTGTCGCCAACTTGGTATTGATCGCACCTAATCTTCGGGATTAGCCTGATTCGCCATGGTCCAGTCCCTATCGTTCAGGCTATGAGCATCGGGAACCCCTCCCTGGGCGACGTTCTCGCGCGGCATGGCAGCCCCCGGCAACTCCTGGCGGCCCTCGCGGAGTGGGGCATCCTGGTGGCGGTCCGCCCCGACCGCTCCGTGGTGCTCGGCACGACGCAGAACGGCGAACGCGTTCTGCTGGGCTACACCGGACCGGCGACCTACGCCCGGCACCGTGGCAGCCACTCGCTGTCGGCGTGCGACGCCGACACCATCCTCGACATCCAGCGCGTCACGGGCGTGCGCGAAATCGTGATCGACGCGGCCGGTCCCGCGGCCGCCGCCGTGCCGATCGACGATCTGCGGCGCCATCTGGAGGCGACCCGCACGGGTCCCGCTCCCGCGCTGTCGGCGATGAACCAGGCCGCCCCGACGGCGTACGCCACGGGCGCGATGGCGACCGTCACCCGCGCGCAGGTCGCGCGGCAGGCTCCCCCTGCGCCCGTGCCCGCCCCGGTCCCGGAGACACCCGCGGCGCTGCCCTCGCAGTGGATCCCCGCGCCCCGCCAGCACCTGTCGGGGGCCATGCAGGTCGTGGACCCCGGCTACCGCAGGACGCGTCATCCGATCCTGCCCGCGCTGCGGGTGGCGATCGCCGAACTGCTGCCGGAGTATCCCTACGTCCACCACGTCTGGATCTCCGAGTCGCGGACGGCCGCGGGGCTGTGGGGGCTCATGCTGCACGTCAAGGTGCACACCCTCGCCGCCGAGGACGTCGTCAAGGAGCTGCACCGGCGGGTGCGCTCCCGGCTGCCGCAGCTCGCGGCCAGCGAGGCCCCGGTGCTCATGGCCCGCGTCGCCGACGCCCACACCGAGCGCCGCCTGATCGAGATCGGCGCGCACGTCGTCTGTCCCGACGCGCGCGACTGAACGCCGGCCCCCCGGATCTCCGCCGGCGCCGCCGGCGGAGATCCGGGGGGCGCGGTGGAGATCGGAGGGCCCGGCGGGGATCGGGGGCGCGGTGGAGATCCAGAGGAGATCGCGCAGCAGCCGAACCGTTGCGGGACAGTCCTTCCGGACGGGCGCTTGCTCGGCTTGAATGACGCCATGGTCTCCACGGCCGCGACGCCCTCCCCGTCGAAGGTCTCCCTCGGTGTTCGCCTCGGGTATGCCGTCGGCTCGTTCTGCACCGCCAACTTCGCCACCATCCCCGGGCTGCTGCTGCTCTTCTACATGACGAACGTGCTCGCGGTGCCGGCCGCGTTCGCGGGGGTCGTGCTCTTCCTGCCCAAAGCCTGGGACCTGATCGCCAACACCCTGGTCGGCCGGTGGTCGGACCGCACGGTCTCACGCTGGGGACCACGCCGGCCCTGGCTGCTGGCCGGCGCCCTCGTGCTGCCGGTGTCGTTCGCCCTCATGTTCGCCGGGCCGCCGCTCACCGGCGCGCCCGCCGGCGCCTACGTCGGCCTCACGTTCCTGCTCGCCGCCACCGGATACGCCCTGTACGAGGTGCCGTACAAGGCGATGCCCGCGGAGATGACGACCGACTACCACGAGCGAACCTCGCTGCTGCAGTGGCGCATGGTCCTCATCTCGGTCGGGATCGCGATGAGCGGCATCCTCGCCCCCATGATCGCCGGTAAGACGGCCGGCGGGTACCGCACCATGGGCGTCGTCTTCGGCGTGATCCTGCTCGTCGCGATGCTGGCCTCGTTCTTCGGCACCGCCCGCGCGCCCTTCACCGGCCAGCAGAGGTCCGAGGGGACACTGCGTGAGCAGTTGTCGGCCGCCCGCACGAGCAGGCCGTTCATGTGGCTGCTCGGGCTCAGCTCGGCGCAGACCCTGGCCGTCGGCGTCATGCTCGCGGGCTCGCCCTACTTCGCCGCCTACGTCCTGGACGATCCCTCCGCCACCACCACGCTCTTCGCCGCGCTCGTCGGCCCGATGCTGGTCACGATGCCGCTGTGGGTGTGGCTCGCCCGCAGGCTCGACAAGCGCGGGGCGATGATCCTGTCCGGTGCGATGTTCGGCGTCGGCGGGCTGCTGATCCTGGCGACGCCCGCGCTCGGCTCGCTGTACGCGCACCTGTGCGTGATGCTCGTCGGCATCGGCTACGCCGGCCTGCAACTGCTCCAGTACTCCATGCTCGCCGACGTCATCGCCTACGACGGCGTGGTGAGCGGCAAGCGCAGGGGCGGCGTCTTCACCGGCCTGTGGACGGCGGTCGAGAACGCGGTGCAGGCGCTCGGGGCGACGCTCTACGGCTGGGTGCTGAGCGCGGGAGGCTTCCTGTCCTCCGACCCGGAGCACCCGGTGACCCAGCCGGACACCGCCCACGTCGCGGTGATGGTCGGCGTGACCCTGGTCCCCGCCCTCATCACGTTCGCGGGCGTGCTGATGACCCTCAAGTACGAACTGACCGCCGAGCGCATCGACGCCGCCACCGCCGGGGCCGGGGCCACGGCCTCAGCGGCCGCCGTCGCTGACGACGCCGGGCAGGACGGCGGGCAACCCGAAACCGGCGAAGTGCTCCGCGCCGAGGAATGACGTGATCTCGGAGATCCGCTCGTCGCGCAGGGTCAGCACGGTGATCGACCAGGCGGTGTGCGTGCGGGCGGCGCCTTCGCCGACGTAGAAGGCCACGGCCGGCTGGCAATTCGCGCCGGTCAGGACATACCGCCAGCTCGGGCAGCGGGTGAGCGGCACCTGCACGGCGAAGTCGGCGACCGCCGCGATGCCGCGATACCAGTGCGGCAGCGGCGGCATCGACCAGGTGACGTCGTCGGTGAGCAGCGCGATCAGGGCGTCGGCGTCCCCGCGTTCGAGGGCGGACGCGAATCCGATGGCGATCTCCCGCGCCCCGGGGTCGCCACTCGTGCGCGGCGCCCGCTCCCGGGTGAGGGAGGGCGCCTTCTCCGCGAGGATTCTGCGGGCCCGCGCCAGAGCCGAGTTCACGGAGGCGGCCGAGGTCTTCATCATCGCGGCGATCTCGGCGGCGGAGAAGCCGAGCACCTCGAAGAGCAGCAGCGCCGCACGCTGGTTGCCGGGCAGGTGCTGCAGAGCGGCGACGAAGGCGAGCTCGACGGCCTCGCGCCGCTCGTAGCGCCCCGCGGGGCCGTCCGTCGTGCCGGCGTCGGGATAGGGGCCCAGCCAGGCGACGTCGCCGAGCGGACCCCGCCCGTCCACGACCGCGCGCTCGCTCGACGGGCCCAGGTCCATCGGCAGCGCCCGCCTGCCCCGGCTCTCCGCGAGGTCGAGGCAGGCGTGGGTGGTCACGGCGTACATCCACGAGCGCAGCGAGGAGCGGCCCTCGAAGCGGGCGAGGCCCCGCCAGGCCCGCAGCAGGGCGTCCTGGAGCGCGTCGTCGGCGTCATGGACCGAGCCGAGCATGCGGTAGCAGTGGGCGTGCAGCTCCGGGCGCAGCGGCCGGACCAGCCTGGTGAACGCGGCCTCGTCCCCGTCCCGCGCCCGCGCCAGGTCGCCGTCCGCCGCCGGGGAAAAAACTTCGCCCACGAGCGACGATTCTGCCTCACATCGGGAGTCTCCCCTCCCGGGGAGCACGACCGGCTCCCGACCGTTCCTCCCGAACAGGAGACACGCCATGATCACCGAGGCGGATCTGAAGGCCGACCTGCGCCGCTATCTGCAGGAGGCTCGCGACGCCCTGCTGTGGAAGCTGGACGGGCTCTCGGAATACGACGTCCGCCGCCCGGTGACGCCGACGGGCACCAACCTGCTGGGGCTGGTCAAGCATCTGGCCGGCGTCGAACTGCTGTATCTGGGGTTCGTGTTCGGCCGTCACTTCGACGAGCCCGTGCCCTGGTTCCGTCCCGACCTGGGGCCGGCCGTCCCGCGGAACACGGACATGTGGGCCACCGCCGAGGAGTCCCGCGAGTACGTCACCGTTGTGTACCGGCGCGTTTGGGGACACGCGGACGCCACGATCGCGGCGCTGCCGCTCGAGTCGGCCGCCCACATCGTGTGGTGGCCCGAGGAGCACCGGCGGGCGACCCTGCACCGCGTGCTGGTCCACGTGATCGCCGAAACACACCGGCACGCCGGCCACGCCGACATCGTCCGCGAGTCGATCGACGGCGGCGCCGGGTACCGGGACGGCGACGACCTGGTGACGGCCGGCGATCTGTCGTGGTGGCAGGAATACCGCGAGGAATTGGAACGCGTGGCCTGGGAGGCCGCCCACCGTGGTCCCGGCGTTCCGGGAGCGGCCGGCGCCCCTGCCGATCGCGGCGCTCACTCCCGCTGACCGACGTCGCCGGCCGTGCGCGGAGCCGCCGCGCGCGAGCGCTCCGGCACCGCGTACGGCCGCGGCGCGGATGATCGTGGGCCGCCTTAAGCACCCCTCAAGGGCGCCGCTTCGCGAATCATGCCCCTGACCTGCGAATTATCCGACCTGATGAGGCGTGCCCGGGATAAGAGAGGTTTAAGAGAAGGTAGATATTTTAGGCTATTGACCGATTTATCACCACATGTCGGTCTGTAGAGCACCATAATGACGACTTCCCCAGCGTCTAACCCCCACTGGAGGACTGATCGTGAACAGAGCGCTCGGAGCGGTCCTGTGCCTCGGAAGCGTCGCGGCCGTCGGCCTGGCGGCCGGACCCGCTCAGGCCGAGGCCCAGCACGCGGGCTGCCGGGTCGCCGCCGCGAAGCCCTACGTCACCGCGGACGGCAAGATCCGCGCGGCGGGCTCGCGGGCCGGTTGCGTCGACAACGCCCGTTTCCGGGTCCGGATCCTGAAGGACAGGCCGGGCCCCGACCGCGTGGTCAAGAGCGGCTCCAAGGTGGTCAGGAACGCGCGCGTCCTCGTCTCCCTGGTCTGCGCGGACGGCGCCTACTACAGCGTCGTCACCGACTACCGCGGCCACGTGTCGCGGTCGAGGCAGGTGCGCCTCGACTGCGACGTCCCCACCCCGATTCCCTCCTCCACCTCCTCCCCGAGCCCCACCGCCGCCCCCACGGCGAGCCCCTCCACGGTTCCCTCCACCAGTCCCGCCGCGAGTCCCGCCGCGAGCGCCCCCGCCACCGCCGCTCCCAGCACCTCTCCCACAAGTGGCTCGGCCGTGGGCACCGCCGTCGAGAACGAGGTCGTGCGCCTCACCAACATCGAGCGGGCCAAGGCGGGCTGCGGCCCGCTGAAGCACGACGCGCGGCTGCGCACCGCCGCGTACAACCACTCGGCCAACATGTCCGCGCAGCACAAGATGGATCACGTATTGGACGATCGTGACCCCGGGCAGCGCATCACGGCCGCCGGCTACACCTGGCGGGCGTACGGGGAGAACATCGCGCAGGGCTATCCCACGGCCGCGTCCGTGGTGCAGGGCTGGATGAACAGCCCCGGGCACCGGCAGAACATCCTCAACTGCACCTACACCGACATCGGGGTCGGCTACGCGGCCGCGGGCGCGTACTGGACCCAGGACTTCGGCCGGCAGTAGAGCCTCCACCGGTTCGGCGCGGGAGCGGGGACGCCACGCCCGGCGGCCCCGCTCCCGCGCCGGGATCGAAGGGGATTACGGCGGTCTTCTGGACACCTCGGACCACTGCGGCGGATACTTCCAATCATGAGCTCTCCCCCGGTTCGCGCCTCGGACGGGGACCGCGAGCGCGCACTCAGCGAGCTCCGCGACCGGGTCGCCGAAGGACGCCTGTCGATGGAGACCTTCGTCGGCCGGGTGGACCTGGCGCTTCGCGCTCGCAACCGCACCGAGCTGGACGAGCTGGTCGCCGACCTTCCGCACCGCGGGCGCTGGCGCAGACGGATCACCGACGCCGTCGCCTCGGTGTCGGAGCTGAGCAGCCGGATCGAGTCCGCCTGGCGGCGTCCCCGGCTGCCCCGGCTCGCCCTGCCCACCGACGGCCGGGCACGCTACCTGGTCGGCCGCGGCTCCTCCTGCGACCTCGTCCTCGCCGACCTGACCGTCTCCCGGGTCCACGCCGAGCTGCGGCGGGAGCTCGACTCCTGGCTGCTCGTCGACCTCGGCTCGATGAACGGCACCCGGCTGAACGGCTGGCGCCTGGTCGGCCCGGCGCCGGTGCGTGCCGGTGACGAGGTGGCCTTCGGCGACTGTGTGTTCCTGGTCTCGCTCCAGGCCTGACCGCTATACGTACATTTCCGTATTGCCGCCCCGGCACCGCTCACCGATGATCGCGGAAAGCCACTCACCCGGGAGCGGACTGTGCGGTTGTCACGACGTATCACGATCATGCTGGCCGGTGCCGTCCTGGCCACCGGGATCGCCGGCTCCGGCGCCCCCGCCGTGGCGCGGGACCCGGCCCCCGGCGTCGCGGATCTGACCCGCGACCTCGACCAGATCCTCGCCGACTCCCGGCTGGCCCCCGCGCGGGCGGGCGTCGCCGTGCGCGCCGCGGCGACCGGTGAGGACCTCTACTCCCTCGACGCGGACAAGCTGTTCGCCCCCGCCTCCAACACCAAGCTGCTCACCTCGGCCGCCGCCCTCGACACGCTCGGCACCGACTTCAGGTTCACGACCGACGTGCTCGCCGCGGCCAAAGTGGGCCGCACGGTCGCCGGGGACCTCACGCTGCGGGGCACGGGCGACCCCACCATGCTCGCCGCCGACTACGACGCCCTCGCCGCCAAGGTCGCGGCCGCCGGGGTGAAGGCCGTCACGGGACGGCTGGTCGCCGACGACACCTGGTTCGACGACGTACGGCTCGGCACCGACTGGACCTGGGACGACGAGCCGTACTACTACGCCGGGCAGATCTCCGCGCTGACCGCGGCGCCCGACACCGACTATGACGCGGGCTCGGTGATCGTCTCTGTCGCGCCCGGGGACGGCCCCGGCAAGGCCGCCAAGGTGTCGACCACGCCGGCGACCGGCTACCTGAAGATCGTGAACCGGGCCGTCACCGGCGACGAGACCGACGTGCTCGTCGAGCGGCAGCACGGCACCAACACCGTCGTCGTCAGCGGCACGGTCTCCGAGCCGTACGACGAGTGGGTCGCGGTGTGGGACCCCACGCTCTACGCGGCCACCCTGTTCCGTGAGGGGCTGACCCGGCACGGCGTGAAGGTCCTCGGGCCGACCGTACGCGGGACCGCGCCGGCCAAGGCGGCCACGGTCGCCTCACGCCGATCGATGCCCCTCGGCGACCTGCTCGTGCCGTTCCTGAAGCTGAGCAACAACATGCACGCGGAGATCCTCACCAAGACGATGGGACGCAAGGTCTCCGGCACGGGGACGTGGGCGGCCGGACTCGCCGTCACGACCGCGTTCGCGCAGACGAACGGCGTGAAGACGCTGCGGCTGCGGGACGGCTCGGGCCTGTCCAGGGTGGACGCCCTGACGCCCGCCGGCATCACGGCCCTGCTCGCGGCGGTGCGCGGCAAGCCCTGGTTCCCCACCTGGTACGCCGCCCTGCCGATCGCGGGAGAGGCGGAGCGGATGGTCGGCGGCACGCTGCGCAGCAGGATGGGCGGCACGGCGGCGGCCGGGAACGTGCACGCCAAGACCGGCTCGCTCACCGGCGTGACCGCGCTGTCGGGCTACGTGACCAGTGCGGACGGCGAACCGCTGGTCTTCTCGATCATCAGCAACGGCTACCTGTCCGGCCCGCCGAGGGATCTGGAGGACCGGATCGCCGTCAGGCTGGCCCGGTTCACCAGGAAGGCCGCGGTGGACGAGACTTCGGACGAGACGGCGGCGCGCGGCGTGGCTCCCGGGTCGTCGCCGCGGGACGCCGCTGCGACGTCCCCGCAGCGGTCGGCCGACGACCTCGAGTGCTCCTGGCTCAAGCCCGTCCGGTGCTGAGTCGTCCGGTGCTGAGCCCGTCCGGCCACCGGTAGCCGACCGGGTCCGTGAGACGCGACGCGGCGCCGCTCCCCACCTCATGGGCGGGGCGCGGCGCCGCGGTCACGGACGCGTCGGCGAGCGTCAGGCCTGCTCGCCCTTGAGCCAGCTCATCATCGGGCGGAGCTTGCCGCCGGTCTCCTCGATCGGGTGGCCCGCCAGCTCCTCGCGGTAGCGCTTGAAGTTGGTCTGGCCGGAGTCGAACTCCTCGACCAGCTCGCGGGCGAAGCGGCCGTCCTGGATCTCGTCCAGGATGCGGCGCATCTCCTTCTTGGTCTCGGCGTTCACCACGCGCGGGCCGCGGGTGTAGCCGCCGTACTCGGCGGTGTCGGACACCGACCAGTACATCTTGGAGACGCCGCCCTCGTACATCAGGTCCACGATCAGCTTCATCTCGTGGAGGCACTCGAAGTAAGCGACCTCCGGCTGGTAGCCGGCCTCGATCAGCGTCTCGAACCCGGCCTTGATCAGCTCGGAGACGCCGCCGCACAGCACGGCCTGCTCACCGAACAGGTCGGTCTCGGTCTCCTCGGTGAAGGTCGTCTTCAGCGCGCCGGCGCGGGTGCCGCCGATGCCCTTGGCGTACGACAGCACGAGCGGCCAGGCGTTGCCGGTGGCGTCGCGCTCGACCGCGACCAGGCAGGGCACGCCGCGGCCGGCGGAGTACTGACGGCGAACCAGGTGACCCGGGCCCTTCGGCGCCACCATCGCGACGTCGACGCCCTCCGGGGCCTCGATGAGGCCGTAGCGGATGTTGAGGCCGTGACCGAAGAACAGCGCGTCGCCCTCGACGAGGTTCGGCGCGACGTGCTCGGCGTACAGGTGCCGCTGGATGTGGTCCGGCGCGAGGATCATCGTGAGGTCGGCCTCTTCGACGGCCTCGCCCGGCGACAGCACGCGCAGCCCGTCGGCCTCGGCCTTCTCCCGGCTCTTGGAGCCCTCGGGCAGGCCCACCCGGACGTCCACGCCGGAGTCGCGCAGGCTCAGCGCGTGCGCGTGGCCCTGGCTGCCGTAGCCCAGCACCGCGACGTGGCGGCCCTGGATGATCGACAGGTCGGCGTCGTCGTCGTAGAAGATCTCAGTCACTTGATTGCCTTTCACGGGTTGTCCGTCGCGACGTGCCTGAATAGGAGCTATGCGCTGCGGTCGAGGGCGCGAAGCGAGCGGTCGGTGATGGAACGGGCGCCGCGGCCGATGGCCACCATGCCCGACTGCACGAGCTCCTTGATGCCGTACGGCTCAAGGACCCGGACGAACGCCTCCAGCTTGTCGGTCGTCCCGGTGACCTCGATTGTGACCGCGTCCGGGGCCACGTCCACGCAGCGCGCCCGGAAGAGGTTCACGAGTTCGAGGACGTGCGACCGGCTCTCGGAGTCGGTCCGCACCTTGATCAACATCAGCTCGCGCTGCACCGACTGGTTGTTGTCGAGCTCGACGATCTTGATGACGTTGACCAGCTTGTTGAGCTGCTTGGTGACCTGCTCCAGCGGGAGGTCCTCCACGTTGACGACGATGGTCATCCGCGAGATGTCGTCGTGCTCGGTCGGCCCCACGGCCAGCGAGTCGATGTTGAAGCCGCGACGGCTGAACAGCGCGGCGACCCGGGCCAGCACGCCCGGCTTGTTCTCCACCAGGACGGACAGCGTGTGCCGACTCATGCCATCTCCTCGCCTTCGGCTCGGAGTGGCATTCGCCGGACACTGTGCTCGCTGATTCGCTCGCTGCGCTCGCTCATGCCATCTCCTCGCACTGCTGGTCGTGATCGGGTCGGGCCGGGGCCGGGCTCATTCTCCGCCCTCCCAGTTCGGCGCCATGTCGCGGGCGTACTTGATGTCGTCGTTGCTGGTGCCGGCGGCGACCATCGGCCAGACCATCGCGTCCTGGTGCACGACGAAATCGACCACGACCGGCACGTCGTTGATCTCCATGGCCTTGAGGATGGTCGCGTCCACGTCCTCGGGGCGCTCGCACCGCAGGCCGACACAACCGTACGCCTCCGCGAGCTTCACGAAGTCGGGAATCCGCTTCACCCGCTGCAGGTCGGTGTTCGAATACCGCTCGTCGTAGAACAGGGTCTGCCACTGGCGGACCATGCCGAGGTTGCCGTTGTTGATGACGGCCACCTTGATCGGCACACCCTCGATCGCGCAGGTCGCCAGCTCCTGGTTGGTCATCTGGAAGCAGCCGTCGCCGTCGATCGCCCAGACGACGGTGTCCGGGCAGCCCATCTTGGCGCCCATGGCGGCCGGAACGGAGAAGCCCATCGTGCCCGCCCCGCCGGAGTTGATGAACGTTCCGGGCTTCTCGTACTTGACGAACTGCGCGGCCCACATCTGGTGCTGGCCCACACCCGCGGTGTAGATCGCGTCCGGCCCCGCCAGCGCGCTGAGCCGCTCGATGACGTACTGCGGGGCGAGCGAGCCGTCGGCGAACTCCTCGTACCCCAGAGGGTAGGTCTCCTTGTAGCCGTTGAGAATCTTCCACCAGTCGGCGTAGTCACCCTTGCGGCCCTCGGCGTGCTCGGCCCGCACCGCCACGATCAGGTCGTTGATCACCTCACGGCAGTCGCCCACGATCGGCACGTCGGCATGCCGGTTCTTGGAGATCTCCGCGGGATCGATGTCCGCGTGGATCACCTTGGCGTGCGGCGCGAAGCTGGACAGCCGGCCGGTGACGCGGTCGTCGAAGCGGGTGCCCAGCGCGATCAACAGGTCGGAGCGCTGCAGGGCGCCCACCGCCGAGACGCTGCCGTGCATGCCGGGCATGCCCATGTGCTGGGGGTGACTGTCGGGGAAGGTGCCCCGCGCCATCAGCGTGGTGACCACCGGGATGCCGGTCAGCTCGGCCAGCTCGAGCAGCTCGGCCGCGGCCCGCGCCTTGTGCACGCCCCCGCCGACGTAGAACACCGGCCGGCTGGCCTCGCTCATCAGCCGGGCCGCCTCGCGGATCTGCTTGGAGTGCGGCCGGGTCACCGGGCGGTAGCCCGGCAGCTGCATGACCGGCGGCCAGGAGAAGGTGGTCGTGGCCTCCAGCGCGTCCTTGGAGATGTCCACCAGCACCGGCCCGGGGCGGCCGGTCCCGGCGACGTGGAACGCCTCGGCGATGGTCCGCGGGATGTCCTCGGCCTTGGTGACCAGGAAGTTGTGCTTGGTGATCGGCATCGTGATGCCGGAGATGTCGGCCTCCTGGAAGGCGTCGGTCCCGATCAGCGGTGACGCCACCTGCCCCGTGATCGCCACGATCGGCACCGAGTCCATGTAGGCGTCGGCGATCGGGGTGACCAGGTTGGTCGCTCCCGGGCCACTGGTGGCCATGCACACCCCGACCTTGCCGGTCGCCTGCGCGTAGCCCTCGGCCGCGTGGCCGGCGCCCTGCTCGTGCCGTACAAGCACGTGCCGGACCTTGGTCGAGTCGTAGAGGGGATCGTACGCGGGGAGGATGGCCCCGCCCGGGATCCCGAACACCGTGTCGACCCCGACCTGCTCCAGCGCCCGCACGAGGGCCTGGGCACCTGTCATTTTCTCGGTCATCGGCTCGTTCCTTGTGGCTGAGCTTGCTGTGGCTGGGCTGCTTGGCGTGACTCCTGGCATAAAAAATGCCCCATCCGCTGAGCGGAGCTGGGGCGCGCGCAGGAACGAGTGCTTCGTCAGGCTGCGCGCCTGCGAAGTACTACGAGAATCCCACCGCGATGCATGGCTACACGATGTCCGATGGACCGCCTCCACGTCAAATCATCTGGGACGCCCGTCTCGCCATCCAAGACACCCACAACGGACTCCCAGGTTATGCCATAGGCACCCGTCCGGCATCCTCCGAGACGGGGCGGGAAACGCCCCTACGCCGTGTTCTGCAGGGTGGAGGTGGGCATCAGGGAGTCGACGCCGCGTGCGGTCATGGGGCGGGCCACCAGATAGCCCTGGCCGCGCGTGCAGCCCATCTTGCGCAGCAGGTCGAGCTGCTCGGGACGCTCGATGCCCTCGGCCACGACGATCAGGCCGAGATCGTTGCCGAGCTGCACGATCGTCCTCGTCAGCAGGGTCAGCGTGTCGTCGCGGCCCAGCCCGGAGACGAACGACGGGTCGATCTTGATCATGTCCACCGGCAGCTGGCGCAGGAACGCGAGGGACGCGTAGCCGGTGCCGAAGTCGTCGATGGCCAGCCGTACGCCGAGGGTCCTCAGCTCCGACAGCCTGCTGATCATCTCTCCGGCGTCCTCGACCAGCATCTCCTCGATGACCTCGAGCGTCAGCGCACTGGCGGGCAGCCCGCTCTCGCTCAGCGCGTCCGCCACGGTCTCCACGAAGCGCGGAGCCATGATCTGCCGCGCGGACAGGTTCAGCGCCAGCCCGATGTCCCAGGACGACGCACGCCAGGCCGCGACCTCACGGCACGCCTCGCGCAGGATCCACTCGCTGAGCGGCACGATGATCCCGGTGTCCTCGGCGGGCCCGAGGAACTGCTCCGGCGGCACGAACGTGCCGCCCCGCCACCAGCGCACCAGCGCCTCCACGGCGGTCACCCGCGACGTGGCCAGGTCGACCACCGGCTGATATTCGATCGCGAACTGGTTTTCGAGCAGCGCCCGCTGCAGGTCGGAGGCGATCTCCAGGCGGCGCAGGACGTCGGCGTGCATGTGGGTGGCGAAGACCTCCACCCGGCGCCCGCCGAGCTCCTTGGCCCGCGACATCGCGACGTCGGCGTTGCGCAGCAGGTCTCCGGGAGGCAGATCCTCCTCGGCGAACGCCACGCCGACGCTGGCCGTCAGCGCGACGTCCCGGTCCGCGACGCGGAACGGCTCGTTGGATACCGCGCGGACGAGCCGCTCGGCCAGGTCGATGGCGGTCTGCGCGTCGGTGCCGCCGGACCCGCCGCCCTCCAGCAGCACCGCGAACTCGTCCCCGCCCCACCGGGCGAGGGTGTCGTCGGCGCGTACGGCCGAGCGGAGGCGGCGGGCGGCCTGGCCGAGCAGGTGGTCGCCACTGGCGTGGCCGACGGAGTCGTTGACGGAGGTGAAGCCGTCGAGGTCCAGGAAGATCACGGCGGTCCCGCCGGCGCCGCGGCGGGTGAGCACGTCGCGGGCGCGTTCCTCGAAGTAGGCCCGGTTGGGCAGCCCGGTGACCCCGTCGTGGAAGGTCAGGTGGGTGACCTGGTTGCGCAGGGCCACCTGGTCGCTGAGGTCGCGGATCGTGACCAGGACGAGGTCGTCGTCGCGTACGTGCCGGGCGGCGACGGACTCGGTGGGCCGCCAGGTGCCGTCGGAGGCGCGGAACCGGCAGGAGATGCGGGTGCCGCCCTCCTGCGCCGGCCCGCCCTCCTGCTCCGGCCCGTCGTCCTCGTCCGTCATGCGGTCGAGCAGGGCCTGCACGGCCGGCAGGTCCTCGGGGTGGATGTAGTCGAAGATCGGCCGGAAGGCGAGGTCGTCCGGGCGGTAGCCATAGGTGGCCTCCAGCCCGGGGCCCACCTCCTGGATGACGCCGACGGGGTCGCACACGAGCACGACGTCGCCGGTGTTCTCGGCGAGCCTGCGCAGTTGCTGCTCGCCCACGTCCACGAGGCGGCGCATGCCCGCGGTCTCGACCAGGAGCACGAACAGCCGGCCGAGCAGGACCAGGACGACCGAGGCCGCCACGACCGCCAGGGCGGCGTCGCGGCTGCCTCTGATGACGTACAGGGTGGCGATCACCGTGGCGGCGGCGACGAGCACCAGCGGAGTGGCGGCCGTCAGCGCGGCGGGCAGCGGCCTGACCGGCCGTACGTCCTGCACCCACGGGGTTACGGCCAGAACGAGCAGCATGGCCGGGACGACGAGCCCGGCCGCGAGCGGCGGGGTGTCGCCGTCGAGACGGGCGAGGGCCGTGGCCATCTCCGCGACCGTTATCGCGGTGAGCACTCCGACGCCGGTGAGCCCGACCGCCCGGTTGCCCGACCGCGACGCCGCCACGGCCGGTGTCACCGCGCAGGTCGCGAGCAGGCAGACCACGGGCAGCGCGAGCGCGACGAAGAACGCACCGGTGTCCTCCGCCTTCCTGAACGCCGGGCCGAGCACGGCGACCCAGGTCATGGCGAAGACCGACGCCGCGCCCAGGTAGGCGTCGGCGGCCTGGCGTATCACCCCGCGGGTGAACGCGGGTGGTTTCACCGACATGCCGCAGCCGATGGCGAGCAGCACCGATCCGACGAGCATGAGCAGGTCGGCGAAAGTGAGGACGAACGGCGTGCCGTCCGCCATGGGACGTACGCCGACGCCGAGGAGCCAGGTCAGCGACCCGGCGGCCATCCACCTCCAGGCGCCGGCCTGTCGCCGGTGGGAGGGGATGACGCGGGAGGCGGCCATGATCAGCGAGACGGCCGCGAACAGGCCGGTGACGACCCCCGCGATCGCGGTCACGACCGGCGCCGAGCCCCCGGTGATCAGGGCCACGACGACGGCCACCGCGCCGAGCCCGGCCGCGGTGGTGACTGGGACCCGGGGGTCACGCCTGACGTTCACGCGCGTCGCCTCTGCACCTGTCGCCGATTGCCCACCGGCCGTCGTGTCCTCCGCGGTTTCGGCGGAGGCCGGAGTCGTTTCGGCGTCGCCGGGTCCGGTGGGGTGTGCGGTCACTGCCCCTCCCGTTCTCGACTCGGCTTTACTCTCCCTGTCACATGGCCAGTGTGCGCGCAGCCGCTGATCGAGAGGGGGACAACGAGCGAGTCGTCACCGATCTGATAACCAGCCGTGCACGCTGAGCATCACCGTACGCACCCCAGGTCACGAGGCAGCCACGTTCCGGAATCCTTAATGGAGCGGTCAGTAATGCCCAGTGATCATGTTAGCGAGCGGGCGGCCCGTCAGATGACGGATGACCTGTTCCCGCACCAGCTTCCGGGTACGGCGTACGGACGCGGGCGTGCTGCCGGCGACGTGCGGGGTGATGAAGACCCCCGGGGCGGTCCAGAGCGGGTGGTCGGACGGCAACGGCTCGACGGGGGTGACGTCGAGCGCCGCCCGAAGCCTGCCCGACCGCAGCTCGGCCAGCAGCGCGCCGGCGTCCACGACCGACCCGCGCGCGGCGTTCACCAGCAGCGCGCCGTCCTTCATCCGGGCGAGGAACCGGGCGTCCACCAGACCGGCCGTCCCTGCCGTGGCGGGCACCAGCAGCACGACCACGTCGGCCGCGGGCAGCAGCGCGGGCAGTTCGTCCTGGCCGTGGACGCCGTCCCGGGCCGTGCGCGCCACCCGGACGATCTCCACCTCGAACCCGGCCAGACGCCGTTCGAGCGCCTCGCCGATCGAGCCGTATCCGACGATCAGCACGGTGGAGTCGGCGAGGACGCCGGTGTGGTGGTAGGTCCACTCGCGTCTGGCCTGGGCGGCGGCGAAGCCGGGGAACTCCCGCAGCATCGCGATCATCGCGCCCACCGCCCACTCGGCCGTGCCCGCGTCGTGGACTCCGCGGGCGTTGCACAGGACCGCCTTCGGCGGCACGTGCGGCAGGTACGGCTCGACCCCCGCCGTCACGGTCTGCAGCAGGCGGAGGCCGGTCATCCGGCCCAGCAGACCGGCGGTGTCCGGCACCGGGACCAGCGGAGGCACCCAGATCTCCACCTCCTCAGGGGGGCCGGGCGGCGGCGTCCTTCCGTCGTACACCGAGCAGTCGAGGGCAGGAAGCCCTTCGGGCAGCACGGCGAGGGCGTCGGCGATGTCCTGTGAGGCGACCCAGATCTTCACGGGCACCAACCTAGGGAACCATCGCATCGGCCCGCGAGTATGGGTACACGAGGAGGTCATCGAGGATGGCGGACAGACACGGCACGGGCACCGCGCGCCTGGCGGCGGCCCTTTCGTCGGCGGCCGTTCTGACGGCCCTTCTGGCGGTCCTTCTGACGGTCACGGCGTGCGCGCCCGGCGGAGCGGGCGGGGGCAGGACTCCGCCGCCCGCCACGAGCGAGGTCACGGGCGCGGCCGGGGGTGCCGCCGGGGACGCCCGGGATGTCGGAGAGGGTGCCGGAGAGAGGACCGGTGAGGGTGCCAACGGGGGTGCCGGTGAGACGACCGTCACCCCGGCCGCGCCGCGCACGCTGGTCACCGGTCTGTCGGTGCCCTGGGCGATCGCGTTCCTGCCCGGCGGCGACGCACTGGTGACCGAGCGCGAGTCGGCGCGGCTGCTGCGGGTCACGCCGCGCGGCGAGGTCCGCGAGATCGGCGTGATCGAGGGCGTGTCGGCGAGCGGCGAGGGCGGGCTGCTGGGGGTGGCCGTCTCGCCCCGCTACGCCACCGATCGTTTCATCTTCGTCTACTTCACCGCCGGGGACGACAACCGCATCGTCCGCTACCGCTACGACGGGCGGCTCTCGGACCGCCGGGTGATCGTCACCGGCATCCCGAAGGGGCCCATCCACAACGGGGGCCGCCTCGCCTTCGGCCCCGACGGCCACCTGTACGCCTCGACCGGCGAGACCGGCAGGGACGGCATCGCGCAGGACAAGAGCTCGCTGGGCGGCAAGATCCTGCGCATGACGGCGGAGGGCCGGCCCGCCCCCGGCAACCCCTTCGGCACGCTCGTGTGGTCCTACGGGCACCGCAACGTGCAGGGCCTGGCCTGGGACGACCGGGGGCACATGTACGCCACCGAGTTCGGCCAGGACACCTACGACGAGATCAACCTCATCGAGAAGGGCCGCAACTACGGCTGGCCCGAGGTCGAGGGCGTGGGCCACCGGCCCGGGTACACCGATCCGCTGCTCACCTGGTCGCCCGCCGAGGCGTCGCCGTCCGGCCTCGCGTACGCGCGGGGGGCGCTGTGGGCCGCCGCGTTGCGCGGCGAGCGGCTGTGGCGCGTGCCCGTGGACGCCTCGGGTCGCGTCGGCCGTCCCGTCGCGCTGTACACGGGCGAGTACGGCAGGCTGCGCGCGGTGGCCGCCGCGCCCGACGGCACGCTGTGGGTGGGCACCAGCAACCGGGACGGGCGCGGAACCCCCAGGGACGGCGACGACCGGATCCTGGTGGTGCGGCCCTCGGCCTGACGGCCCGGCCGCCGCACTCCGGATTCCGGGCCCGGGAGGCGCGGAGGCGTACGCGGTCAGCCTGAGCAGACGACCTCGGCCTGGGCCCGGTAGGAGGTGCGGAAGGTCCGCCGGGAGACCACTTCGCCGTTCTCCCGCAGCACCCGCGTCACCGTCGCGGTGAAACCGGGCTGCCCCGGCGTCGCCACGCAGCCGGACCCGTGACCGGTCACGGCGGGCACGGAGACCCGCTGCCCGACGACCGGCTCCTCCAGGTCCACGTCGTATCGCTTGGTGCTCCACAGCGTCACGGTCAGCGAGGTGCCGGTGGCGGAGGCCTGGACGAGCACGCCGTACGGCGAGTCGTTCCTCCAGCGCAGGTCCGGGCCGGGGAGGGACACCGCGGCCTCGGTGCCGACCGGCAGGTGGGCGGCGTGGACCTCGGGCGGGGTGTGCTCGGTGACCCGTAGGCCCGCGCGGAGCACCGCGTTCATCATCGTGGTGGCCACCTGGGTCATCCCCGCCGCGTCCGTGCCCGCCCGGCCATGGATCATGGTGGGGGCGACGCCGTCGAAGCCCGCCGCCGCGGTGCGCGGGCCGACGACCTCGTTGAACGAGAACGTCTCCCCCGGTCTCACCAGGCGGCCGTCGACAAGCGCGGCGGCCCTGCGGATGTTGCCCGCGCTCGACGGGCAGCAGGCGTAGGAGGTGGCGAAGCGGCCGACCTCCTCGCGGATCCCCATGCGCTCCGCCGCGTCGTCGGTGATCCGCGGCGGGCCGTTCACGACCGGCACGGCCACCGTACGGCCGCCGCCGTCGAGAGCGGCCAGCACGTCCGCGGCGAGGCGGTCGGTGTCCACCCGGTCGCCCGGCCTGCCGGGCACCAGGACCGGCCTGCCGTCCGCGATCGTGAAGGCGGCGTCGCGGGCCACCCGCGCGGGGCCGACCAGCGTGGCCTCCACACCGGCGATCGCCGCCTCGGCGTCGAAGCGCGGCCGCAGAACCGCGCCGTCGGGAGCGAACGTCAGGTGCCGTGCGAGTGTGGCCGGCGACAGGCTGACGGAGACGTCCCCGTTGGTCAGCGTGAGCGGCGCGGCCGTCGATCGCCTCGCCCAGCCCAGGGCGCGCCGCACCTCGGCGCGGGTGATGTGCGGCAGATCGCGCATCGTGGGCACCACGACGATGGTCTCCGGGTGGAGGTATCCCCTGACGATCTGGTCGGCCGTCGCCTTCCTGTCGATGACGCGGCCCACGCGCGGAAAGGTCGGAACCGGGGTGACCCCGTCGAACGACACGTCGCCCTCGCGCCGCGGGATCTCCAGCGGCGCCGCGATCTCCCTGGCCACCGCCTCGTCGAGCTTCCGCCGGTCCACCGACACCACGGGCTCCACCTCACGGCTGCCGGTCAGCGCGCTCCACACCTCCGGCGGGCTCGGGAAACCCCCCGGCGCGACGCGCGCCGTGGCCTCCGCGTCGAGGGCCAGACCGGCGCGCACCGGGTCCAGGGTCAGCCGCCGCGTGCCCTGCCGTACGATCAACGGCGTCCTGGCCAGGGCATACAGCCGTTCGCGCAGCGTGACGGCGGCCTCGGTCCTGCTCTGCCCGCCGATGTCCACGCCGAGCACCGTGGTGCCGGGCAGGATCTTCCCCGCCATCGGGATGGCCGGCAGGACGTAGATCGCCAGGACCAGCACCACCAGCCCGATCAGCGCACGGCGGAGCGTACGGCCCCGTGGGGCGGCGTCCAGCGGTTCGAGGTCCGGCGGCGGGACGACCGCGGGCTCCTCGCGCACCGGGCGCTCCGGGACCCGCCACGGCTCGACCGGCGGAGCCGGCGGTGGGATGGTCGCGTTGCCGGACGGCTTGGCCGCGGCCGGGACGGCGGGAGCGGGAGGTTCGGCGAAGATGTCCGCCGAGACCCCGGGAGGAAGGGCCGAGACCCCGCGGGGCAGCGAGGTGACGCGGCGCACCGGGTGTTTGCGCGGAGGCGTGGGCTCCGCCCCGGACGGATCCGTGGGCGGGTCGACGGACGCTCCGGCGTTGCGCACGCCTCGGTCTCCTCCAGCTCAAGGTCAACTCCGATCAGTTAACCCTAAAGCACCCTCTGCTGGATATGTCCCGAAGCCACAGCTTGCGTGCTTTCCCTTTGCACGCGTCGGCCCGCGGCTGTCTATTACGCGCGACGGCCGGCCACGTCTACCGTGGCCGGCCGTTCCGGTCGTCTCAGCCCTGGACGCCGAGCTTCTCCAGAATGAGCTCACGGGCCCGGCCCGCGTCCGCCTTGCCCCGGCTGGCCTTCATCACGCCGCCGACCAGCGCGCCCACGGCCGCGATCTTCCCGCCGCGGACCTTGTCCGCGGCGTCGGCGTTGTCCGCCAGCACCTGGTCGATGATCGCCGACAGCTCGCCCTCGTCGCTGACGACCTGGAGGCCGCGCTTCTCCACGACCTCGTCCGGGCCTCCCTCGCCGGCGAGCACGCCCTCCAGCACCTGGCGGGCCAGCTTGTCGTTGAGCGCGCCGGAGGCGACCAGCTCGGCCACCCGGGCGACCTGCGCCGGGGTGATCGGCAGGTCGGCGAGAGCCGTACCGGCCTCGTTGGCCCGCCGGGCCAGCTCGCCCATCCACCACTTGCGGGCGTCCGCGGCGGGAGCGCCCGCGGCCACCGTCGCCTCGACCAGGTCGATCGCGTCGGCGTTGTGCATGGCGGCCATGTCGAGGTCGGACACGCCCCACTCCTGCTGGAGCCGGTTGCGCCGCGCCGACGGCAGCTCGGGCAGCGCGGCCTTCAGCGACTCGACCCAGGCGGGGTCGGGCGCGATCGGCAGCAGGTCGGGCTCGGGGAAGTAGCGGTAGTCCTGCGCCTCCTCCTTCGACCGGCCCGAGGTCGTCTGCCCGGTGTCCTCGTGGAAGTGCCGGGTCTCCTGCACGATGCGGCCGCCCTCGGCGAGGATGGCCGCCTGGCGCTCGATCTCACCCCGCACCGCGCGCTCGACGCTGCGCAGCGAGTTGACGTTCTTGGTCTCCGTACGGGTGCCCCACTCGGCCGAGCCGCGCGGCATCAGCGACACGTTCACGTCGCAGCGCAGCGAGCCCTGCTCCATCCGCACGTCGGAGACGCCGAGCGAGCGCATCACCTCGCGCAGTTCGGTGACGTACGCGCGGGCGACCTCGGGGGCGAGCCGGTCGGTGCCCTCGATCGGCTTGGTGACGATCTCGACGAGCGGGATGCCGGCCCGGTTGTAGTCGACGATCGAGTAGTCGGCGCCGTGGATCCGCCCGGTCGCGCCGCCGACGTGGGTGGACTTGCCGGTGTCCTCCTCCAGGTGCACCCGCTCGATCTCCACGCGGACGGTCTTCCCGTCGACCTCCACGTCCAGGTAGCCGTCCGTGCACAGCGGCTCGTCGTACTGGCTGATCTGGTAGTTCTTCGGCATGTCCGGATAGAAGTAGTTCTTCCGGGCCATCCTGCACCACTTCGCGATGGTGCAGTTCAGCGCGAGGCCGATCCGGATCGTCGATTCGATCGCCTTCTCGTTGGCCGTCGGCAGCGAGCCGGGCAGTGCCAGGCACACCGGGCAGACCTGCGTGTTCGGCGGTGCGCCGAACACCGTGGGGCAGCCGCAGAACATCTTCGAGGCGGTGCCCAGCTCGACGTGCGTCTCCAGCCCCAGCACCGGCTCGAAGCGCTCCAGCGCCTCGTCGTACGGCATGAGCGTCGCGGTATCAGCCATGCTGGTAACCCAGTCCTTCCAATGCTTCGATCATGTCATTCCACCATTGCTGGAAGGCGGGCACCTTCCGCAGTTCAGCGATGCCGGCGGTCTCCGCCACCGACACATAGAAGTTCCGGAGCACGCCGTTCTTCTTGGGGTTCATCCCGGCTTCGTCCCGCAGCAGGGTCTCGACCACCGCCTTCGGATCGAGGCAGGACTCGACCTCCGGTCCCGACACGGACGTCCGGCCGAGCTTTCGCACGTTGAGCGCCCTGACGAGAGCAGCATGGTCCGCGAGCAACCAGGCCTCCGTCTCCCTCATCGGGACGACGGCCACCAAGGGTTCCTCGAAGTCGCTGGTCCTCCAAGTTTGCCGCATCCGCTCCAGCATGGGACCCGACTTCGCCGGTGGAGCTCCGTCATGGTGGTACAGGACCACGTCGAAGCTGCCCCGCTCCTGCTTCAGAGCCGTGAGCACGGGCTCGGGGCTCTGATTGCCCGCCTTCGGCAGGCTGCGCACCTCCTGCACCTCCCGGCAGGCCGGGAAGGACTCGATGACGAGCTCCTCCAAGGCCCGGCGCAGCAGGATCGGCAGGAACCAGTCGTCCGACGGCCCCTCCCTGATGAGAACGCAGCTCAAGCTCCGCATCAGACCGGTTCCTCCACCCCGGCGCGGAACCTGTCGAGCTCCGAGTCCGTGACGCGCGGCCACCGCTCGCCCGCCACGCGCACCGGACCGGCGTCCTCCCGTAGCCGCCGCACCCGGCTCACCCGGCTGGGCACCCCGTCCTCGATGACCGTCGTCATGTCGAGGAACGCGATGTTCTCGTACGGCACCGCGTCGAGCACGACGGGCGAGTGACTGGTGAAAAGCACCTGTCGCTGCGACAGCCGGACGCCCGACTGATCTCGCTCCGGCGGCTCGCGGAAGTTGGTGACGAGGGCGCCGGCCAGGCCGAGCAGTTGCCGCAACCGCTCCGGGAAGACCCCGTTTTCGGGCTCCTCCACAGCCGTGGTCCCGCGATCGTGAAGGGCGGCCAGGATCGCCAGCATCCGCAAGGTGCCGTCTGAGGCGAACTCCGCCCCAAGACCACGCTCATAGGGCGAGGAGAACTCCAGCCGCACATCCCTGCGGCGCTCGTCCTCGACGATCATGAAATCGCTGACTTCACGAACCAGCCCCACGAGATGCATTTTGATCTCGCCGATTCGGCCAAGTGGCCGGTTGTCCGAAACGCCCTCCTTCGCAAGAAAGCGGAGGTAGTTGGGGAGGTCCCGCCCGGTGGAGTCCATCCGCTGAGGGCCGCCCATCTCACTGGGCCGGCGAAGCGCACCAGCTTCGAGATGGAGAAGACGTATGTCCGAAAGTTCTCGCTGCAGCCGCAGAAGGAGGTGGACGTCGCCTTGGCTATGCTTCGCTGTCCCGCTCAGGGCAGCAGTCAACAGACCGAGCACACCGTGGGGACCTGGCAGCGCTTCGGCGGCGGGCAGCTCGATGACGTTGCTTCCCTCCCACTCGATGCCCTCGAGCCACTCAGGGGCCGCGCTCAAGAGGGGGTCCCAGCGCTCGGTGCCGAACGGCATCGAGATCAGGCGCTGCGCTCGGACGACAATGCCCTCAAGCGCGTCTTCCGGGACCTCCCATCCGAGACTGAGTTCGTAGCGCCACCGATTACCCGAATTCAGGTCAGGACCTGAGAGAAGAAACTCCAGGGCAAAGCTCATCAGCTTCACGCGAGTGCCGTCCCCACGCCTGCGGAACAGTCCCCGAGCGTCGCCGCGCACCTTCGCGACGGCGGCGTTCAGCCCTTCAGTGGCAGCGGTGGCGACGAACGTCAAAGCGTCCAGGAGATTCGATTTGCCGCTGGCGTTGGTGCCAATGAGCACGAGGAACGGCGGCAGATCGAGCGTGAAGTTCTCAAACGACTTGAAGCCGTCGATCTCGATGCGGGTGATCACGCCGCTGTTCCTCCCTTCGGCACATGTCCGTAGCGCGCGGAACTCGACCTACGGCAACGAGCCGACCAGCGTCTCGTCCTGCTCACAGGTATCCGAGTCCCTTCAGCGCGTTCGTCGCCTCGGCGACCCAGTCCGCGTACGCGGGCACCTGGGCGAGAACGTCGAGGTCGATGTTACGAGCGATGTATTCGAAATAGTCACGAACGGGTTTGCCACGGCGCGGCGCCACCTCGGCGAGGACCCGCTTGGGATCTGAGATCTTCTCGACGTCCCGCGGTCGGGCGGGCAGCCGTCCCTGGTCGCTCCCGCTCAACCGGCGCCACACGCCGGCGTCCGCGAGGAGCCACGCCTCGGTCTCCTGAACCGGCACCAGCGCGATCACCGGTGTGGGCAGTCCCGAGTCGCGCACGGCTCGGTCCGCCTTGTCCCGCTCCCTGTGGTCGTTGTGCACGAAGAGCAGGTGACAGTCGCTCGCCAGCTCGCGCAGTGCGCCGGTCGTCCTGCCGTGGTCGTAGATCGATCGGCAGGCGCCGACCTCGGTGCTCTCCACGTCGACCGCGCACCGAGAGGACTGCGCGGTGAGCTCACGAAGCTGCCGCGAGATCACCACGCCGAGGAAGACCTCGTCGGTCTCCCCCTCGGCGATCAATCCGGGCACCAGCGGCCTGCTCATGGCACCTCGCCCACCGCGCTCAGATACTTGCGCACCTGGCGCGGGGAGACGAACGTGCCGGGCTCTCCCTCCGCCCGCACCGGCTTGGCCACCGTGACCCTGGAGATCCTGTCGTTGCCGGGATCGACGCGTACGGCGGTGTCGAGGAAGACCAGCGCGTCCGGCCTGAGGCGGTAGAGCTCAGAGACGACCACCGGCGAGTGCGTGGTGAGAATCACCTGTCGCAGCGGCCGGTTGCCGCACTCCGGGTCGTCGAGGTCGGTGACCCTGCCCTGGATCCTGCGGAGCAGTTCCGCGAGACGACTGGGGTGCAGCCCGTTCTCGATCTCCTCGATGAGGAGCACTCCGGCGTGGTCAGGATCGTGCAGCGCGGCCAGCAGCGCGATGACCCTGAGCGTTCCGTCGGACAGCAATGTGCTGGGTATCGCGCCCTGGCCGTCCACGAGCACGTCGAACGTCCACTCCTGGCGTCGTTCATCCAGGATGGGTTCGACCCCGGCGATGTCCGGTATCAGTGCCACGAGGTCCACGAGGAGTTCCTCGAGTGCTCCCTCCGCCTTCAGCCGTCCGAGAACCGCGCCGAGGTTGCTTCCGTCCGCCCGCAGCGGTCCATTGTCCGCCGCCGACGACCACGCCCTCAGACGCTCCGGATCAGGCTGGTGCAGGCGCCAGGTGCCCAATTCCCCGGTGATCCGGCGGATGTAGCTTCGGGGATCGGCCGTCTCCGCATCGTGGAGGGCAAGCGTGACCTCCACCAACTCGGCGATCGCCTCCCTGTCCTGGTCATACGGCCAGCGGGGCAGCCCTACCACGGTTGACAGTCCGAACCGCAACTCGCTCGTGTGCGGGACGCCGTCCTCCCCCAGTTCGGCGCCGCTCCGGTACATGAACGGGAGAAGAGAACGCTCCCTTTGCGCGACGGTGTCCGCCTGGATGCCGAAGTGGGTCAACGGCTGACCCTTGCTGACCCGGTGGAACAGCTCGCGTGGCCGGCCGCGACGGGACGCCAGCAGCGGATCCTCATCGCCCATACCGGCACGGCGCAGATATTCCAAGGCGTCGAAGAGGTTCGACTTGCCGCTGGAGTTGGGGCCGACGAGGGCGAGGAACGGCGGGATGTCGAGCTGGAAGTCCAGGAAGGACTTGAAGCCGTCGATCTCGATGCGGGTGATCATGCCGCCGTTCCCCTCCTCTCGGCGACTAGAGCGCGGGCGCGCGGGACAGCAGCGGGCCGCCCCACCGGCTCTCGAACGCCTTCTCCACGGCGGCGCCGACCCGGTAGCAGCGGTCGTCGGCCAGGACCGGGGCCATGACCTGCAGCCCGACCGGCAGGCCGTCCTCGTCGGCGAGGCCGCAGGGCACCGAGATCGCCGCGTTGCCGGCCAGGTTGGTCGGGATCGTGCACAGGTCGGCGAGGTACATCGCCATCGGGTCGTCGGCCCGCTCCCCGATCGGGAACGCCGTGGTCGGCGTGGTCGGCGAGACCAGCACGTCCACCTGATGGAAGGCCGCCTCGAAGTCCCGCATGATCAGCGTGCGGACCTTCTGGGCCTGCCCGTAGTAGGCGTCGTAGTAGCCGGACGACAGGGCGTACGTGCCGAGCATGATGCGCCGCTTGACCTCGGGGCCGAAGCCGGCCGCCCGGGTCAGGGCCATGACCTCCTCGGCGCTGCGGGTGCCGTCGTCGCCGACGCGCAGGCCGTACCGCATGGCGTCGAAGCGGGCCAGGTTGGACGAGCACTCCGACGGCGCGATCAGGTAGTACGCGGGCAGCGCGTAGGAGAAGGCCGGGCAGGAGACCTCGACGACCTTGGCGCCGAGCGACTCCAGCAGGTCGACGGCCTCCTGGAAGCGGGCGAGGACGCCGGGCTGGTAGCCCTCCCCGCCGAACTCCTTGACCACGCCGACCCGCATGCCCGCCACGTCGGCCTGCCGCGCGGCCTCGACGACCGGCGGGACCGGCGCGTCGACCGAGGTCGAGTCGAGCGGGTCGTGGCCGGAGAACGCCTCGTGCAGCAGCGCCGCGTCGAGCACGTTGCGGGCGAATGGACCGGGCGTGTCCAGCGAGGACGCGAACGCGATCAGCCCGTAGCGGGACGAGCCCCCGTACGTCGGCTTCATGCCGACGATGCCGGTGACGGCGGCGGGCTGGCGGATCGAGCCGCCGGTGTCGGTGCCGGTGGACAGCGGCGCCTCGTAGGCGGACACCGCGGCCGACGAACCGCCCGACGAACCGCCCGGGATCCTGCCCAGGTCCCAGGGGTTGCGGGTGGGGCCGTACGCCGAGTTCTCCGTGGACGATCCCATGGCGAACTCGTCCAGGTTCGTCTTGCCGAGAATCACCAGGCCGGCCTCGCGCAGGCGGCGGGTCACGGTCGCGTCGTACGGCGGGCGCCAGCCTTCGAGGATCTTCGATCCGGCGGTCGTCGGCATGCCGGTCGTGGTGAACACGTCCTTGTGCGCGATCGGCACCCCGGCGAGCGGGCCGAGCGTCTCCCCGCCGGCGATGCGCTCGTCGACCGCGCGGGCCTGTGCCAGCGCGGACTCCGCGTCGACGTGCAGGAAGGCGTTGACCCTGCCGTCGACCTCGGCGATCCGGTCGAGGTGCGCCTGGGCGACCTCGACGGCGGTGACCTCACGGGAGGCGACCAGCGCGCCGAGCTCGGCGGCGGTCTTGCGAATCAAGCTCATTCTTCCTCCCCGAGGATCCGCGGCACGCGGAAGCGGTCGTCCTCCACGGCGGGCGCGCCGGACAGCGCGTCCTCGGGTGAGAGGCCGGGCCGTACGTCGTCGGGCCGGAACACGTTGGTCAGCGGAAGCGCGTGCGAGGACGGCGGGATGTCGTCGGCCGCCACCTCCGCGACACGGGCGACGGCGCCGACGATCTGGTCGAGCTGGGCGGCGAAGTGGTCGAGCTCGTCGTCGGCCAGTGCCAGCCGGGACAGCCGGGCGAGGTGAGCGACCTCATCGCGGGTTATGGCGGACATGAGTCGTCGAACCCGTTTCATGATGGAGATTGGACCTACTCATCCTAGGGCTCGCCGCCGAGCGCGGCCGACCCGACGACACCGCGTCACATGGTCTTAACTCACGCCTCGCTCAGTGCGGCGCGAGACGGACGTCGCTGCTCTCCTTCAGGGCCCGGCTCCCCTGACGGGCGCTCAGTGCCAGTGACCGTCGCAGGTCCGCTTGCCGCCGCCCTGCTTGCACACCTGCATCCAGAAGTCCTTGAGACCCCGGCTCGCGGAACCGCGCCAGTCGACGTAGAGGCTCACCGGCGCGTTGTGGCCCTTGGTAGTCCGGATGTCCTTCGTGTGCGTGCTCCACCCGACGGCCGTGCGCGAGCGGTAATGGATCCGGAACACGGCGTATCTGCCGTCGCCCGCGCTGTCCTTGAGGCTCCCGTCGACGGTGAACCGTATCTCCCCCGGCAGCTTCTGCCAGCACAGCGTGCCGCGGGCGCTCGCTTGTTCGGGCACCGGCAACGACCTGCGGGGCAGGTCCAACTGCACGGTACGGGCCACGCCTCCGGCCTCCAGCGCCTCGGACCGGAAGGGCCGTGAGGGATCCTGCAGCACCAGATCGCCGATCCGCAGCTCATGGCGTTCACGATCCTGCTCGATCCAGAGCGACCCGCCGCAGATGAGCGTGAGCGTCCACACCTCCGGGTCGGAACGCCGGATGAGCCGCTGCGTACGGACCGCTCTCATGCAGTCGAACTCCGGCACCGCCACCGTCACCCGCCCGAGTTCCAGCACTTTCACCGCTGCCCGGTAATCGTCGGCGTGGTCGCTGCTGAGCAGCGTGGGGTACATCTGCCGCGAGGTCAGCTCGCACCACCACGGGAACCGCTCCGCGGTGGGCAAATCCTCACTGCGCAACTCGATCAACGCCGCGTGATCCTCATCGGGCGCGTCGTGGGGCGGAGTTCACACAGGCAGGATCCGCGTCCCCACGCTGCCAGTCAACAAATGTCGCGAAATCCGTCAGAACGAGCTCGCGCCGGCGACAGCGTCGCCGCTCTCGTGCTCTCTGAACGCGGCGCCGAGCCGGCCGCGCAACCACGTGGTCGCCTCGCTCGCGGGCATGGGCTTGGCCAGCCACCATCCCTGGCCCGCGTGGCAGCCCATCTCGCGCAGCAGCGCCGCGACCTCCGGTGACTCGACCCCCTCGGCCACCGACCTCAGCCCGAGAGACCGCACGAGGTCGATGATCGAGCGGACGATCCGCTCGTCGTCCGCGGACTCCCCGAGCCGCCGTATGAACGACGCGTCGATCTTCACCTCGGAGACCGGGAGCCGCTGGAGACGGACCAGGGAGGAGTAGCCGGTGCCGAAGTCGTCCAGTGCGAGCTGGATGCCGAGCCCGGCGAGCGTGCGGATCGTGTCGGCGCTGTAGGCCTGGTCGGTCATCAGGATGCGCTCGGTGACCTCCAGCCGGATGGCCTCGGGAGGCAGGTCCAGCTTCTCCAGGCCGGACTCCAGTTGCTCGGGCAGGCTCGAATCCAGCAGGTCGCGGGCCGACACGTTGACCGAGACCGGCACGTCGACGCCCGAGTGCCACCACCGGGCCGCCTGCCGCAACGCGTGACCGATGACGTGCTGGGTGAGCTCGCGCATCAGGTAGGACTGCTCGGCCAGCGGGATGAACTCGGCGGGCGAGATCGGCCCGCGCACCGGGTGCCACCAGCGCAGCAGCGCCTCGACGCTCTCGACCCTGCCGTCCTCCAGGCTCACCTTGGGCTGATAGTGAAGCTCCAGCTCGTCGGCGTCGATCGCCCGGCGCAGGTCGCCGAGCAGGCTCAGCCGCTCCGGCGAGTTGCGGTCCTTGCCCGGCAGGTAGAACTCGACACCGGTGCGGCTCTCCTTCGCCAGATACATCGCCACGTCGGAACGCTGCATGAGCAGCTCGAAGTCCGGCGCGTGGTCGGGATAGAGGGCGATGCCGATCGACGCGTCGAGGTCGAAGGTCATGCCCTCGAGGCGTACCGGCTCGGTCAGCGCGACCCGCAGCCGTGAGGCGACCTCCTTGGCCGCGTGGGCGTCCCTGATCGACGGGAGCAGCACCGCGAACTCGTCACCGCCGAGGCGGGCCACCACGTCGCCGGGCCGCACGCTGTGGGTGAGCCGGTGGGCCACGATCTGCAGCAGCCGGTCGCCGACCGGGTGGCCGAGCGTGTCGTTGACCTCCTTGAAACGGTCGAGGTCGAGCAGCAGCAGGCCCACCCGCTCGTGCGCCCGCGCCTCGGCCAGCGCCTCCTCGGTGCGCAGAATGAGCATCTTGCGGTTGGGCAGACCGGTGAGCCCGTCGTGGGTCGCCTGGTGGTCCCGGCGCAGCGAGAGCGTCGCGGTGAAGTAGACCGCGGTCAGCGGCGCGACGAACAGGGGGACCAGGGCCGTGGAGTGCGCCATCACGACCACGACCAGCGGTGCGAGCCCGAGCAGCGCCCCGTAGACGAGGGCCTGCGGGCCGATGGACGCCTTCATCACCCGGGTCAGCGGCCGGCGCTCGTGCAGCGCCACCGCCTGGCAGACCAGGATGGCGCGGACCGCGAAGTACGCCGCCGCGGCCACCACCAGGGCGGGGATGTCCCGGCCGTCGGGCATCCAGGGGGTCGCGGGCGCCGGATGCGCGCCGAACGCGGCGAAGGCGGCCGCCGCCGCCGTGCAGGCCAGGGTCACCTGGGCGAGGTTGAACAGCACCCGGTGCCAGGCCCTGCGGCGCACCAGACCGCTGACCACCACGGCGACCGCCTGCATCAGCGCCGCCGTCGGCAGGCCCTGGTAGATCAGCACGGCGAAGGCGAACATCGTGGAAGTCGGCGTGCCCCCGACCAGCGTCGAGGAGCTGAACATGACCGGGCGCAGCTCCCCCAGCACCACCAGGACGGTCAGCATCCAGAACAGCGGAGTGCGGGCCGCCTCGCCCAGCTCGCCGAAGCCGAGCCGCACCTGCGCGATCACCAGTGCGGTGACGCCGGCGGCGGTGACCACGGTGAGGTAGGCCCACAGCGGCGAGCCGGGGCGCGGTCCGGTGTCCCGGGTGTCGACGGGCGTGGATATCTCGCCCAGGTCGACGGCGGGCAGAAGGACGCGTGGCACCCCGGTGAGCGGCGTGAGACCGCGTGAAAGCGTCATCGGTAAGAAACCCCCCAAGAGGTCACTATGGGAGGGTACGACCTCTGGGCCACTTCGCGAAACCGCTTGGGCACACTGCGTCACCATGATTTCTGGAGATATCACGGTCTGCCCGAGCTTGGGGTGAAAGTTTCAACTGCTCCACGAGTCCATTCCCCCGCCCGCCTGCACCTATTAGGTTGATCGCCCAAACGAACCCCGAGCGGCCCTTCTTGGACACGCCGTCGGCTCCCTACCATCCGAGATAACTGTGGGAGCGCTCCCACATTACCGGACGGAGTATTCCATGTCTCGCAGATTGACGGCGGCTGTGCTCACAGCGGTCGCCACGGCCGCGGTGGGGGCGTCCGTGCTCTCCTCCTCCGCCGCGCAGGCCGCCGACTCCGCCTTCTACGTGGACCCCACGACCAACGCGGCCAAGTGGGTGGCCGCCAACCCCGGCGACAGCAAAGCCCAGGTGATCAGGGACCGCATCGCCGCCGTCCCGCAGGGCCGCTGGTTCGCCAGCTACAACCCCTCGGCCGTACGCAGCCAGGTCGACGCCTACGTCGGCGCGGCCGCGTCCGCGGGCAAGATCCCGATCATGGTCGTGTACGAGATGCCGAACCGCGACTGCGGCGGCGCGAGCGCGGGCGGTGCTCCCGACCACGCCTCCTACCGCGCCTGGATCGACCAGGTCGCCGCGGGCCTCGGCGGGCGGCCCGCCTACATCATCCTGGAGCCCGACGCCCTGGCGATCATGCCGAACTGCATGAACTCCTCGCAGCAGGCCGAGGTCCAGGCCTCCATGGCGTACGCCGGGAAGAAGTTCAAGGCCACCTCCCCGAACGTCAAGGTCTTCTTCGACGCCGGCAACGACGCCTGGGTGGGCGCCTCCGACATGGCCAACCGCCTGCGGGGCGCCGACGTCGCCAACAGCGCGGACGGCATCTCGCTCAACGTCTCCAACTACCGGTTCACCTCCGGCGCGGTCTCCTACGCCAAGAACGTCATCGCGGCCACCGGTGTGTCCTGGCTGAAGGCCGTGATCGACACCAGCCGCAACGGCAACGGCCCGGTCGGCACCGAGTGGTGCGACCCGGCCGGCCGCGCCACGGGCGCCTGGAGCACCACCAACACCGGCGACTCGGCGATCGCCGCGTACCTGTGGGTCAAGCCTCCGGGCGAGTCCGACGGCTGCATCGCCCCCGCCGGCCAGTTCGTGCCGCAGCGGGCCTACGACCTGGCGATCGCGGCCCCGTACACCCCGCCGCCGGTGTCCCCGTCGCCCTCGCCGTCGCCCTCGCCGTCGCCGTCTCCCTCGCCCTCGGCACCTCAGTCCCCGTCGCCCTCCCCGTCCCCGTCGGCCTCGCCGACGTTCACCGGAGACCGCGGCTGTACGGCGGTCTACAAGGTCGTCAACTCGTGGGGCGGCGGCTTCCAGGGTGAGGTCACCGTGACCAGCGCGGGCTCCTCGGCGATCAACAACTGGACCGTGAAGTGGACGATGCCCGGCGGGCAGTCCATCACCCAGGCGTGGAACGCCAACCTCACCGGCAGCAGCAGCGTCACGGCCACGAACCTGGACTGGAACGGCAACCTCGCCCCCGGCGCCAAGACCACGTTCGGCTTCCTCGGCAGCTCCAGCGGGACCCCGTCCACCCCGTCCCCGCTCGTCTGCACCGTCTCCTGACCCCCGCATAGTCCAGGTGTGCCGTACGGCTTCGTGCCGTACGGCACGCCTGTGCCGTATCCGGGGACCTGCCGGACATGCCTGCCGTACAGTCGGTTCATGATCTCGTGGCGAGGCCGGGCCGGACGCGGCTTGGCCGGCGGGGCCGTGATCGCGCTGCTTCTCGCCGGGTCCGCCTCCTATCCCGTCGAGGTGCCGGACGCGCGGTTTCTGAAGGCGGACGGCTGTCCCACCGCGGTGATGGAGGTGCGGGGAACCGCCGACAGGCCGGGGCCGCTGGTGCCCGCCGAGGACGCCGTCTCGGTGACACTGTGCGAGTTGATCACACCGGCGAGAGACGGTCCCGGGCCGCCGCCGTCGCCACGGCCCGGACAGGACCGCACCCTCGCCACTCACGTCGACGAGATGATCGCCGTGCTCAACGCGCTGCCGGCACGAGACGAGGTGGAGGCGGCGGCGCGGGCCGAAATGGCGGCCGAGGGCCACGCGCCGCCCGGGGACCTGCACATCGGCGAGGTCTGTACGGACATCGGGTATCGCACCCAGTTGTCGTTCGCGGTGCGCTACCGCGATCGGCCATCCGCGCTGCTCCTGCTCGACCGCAACTGCGGAGTGGTCCACCACGCGGGCCGGACCCGTTTTCTGCGCGGGGAGCCGGTCGACCGTTTCCTCTTCCTCTATCGGGAACAGATCGCGAGGGACCCGACGGCGGTCCCGCCGCCGAAATGCCCGGCCAAGGTGACGGTTGCGGAGGTCGACAACCGGCCTGACCTGGAGTTTCCCGAGGACGGCATGGCCCGCAACCGGGGCCGCGAGGACGGGTTCCTGCCCAGCCCGCTCGCTGTGGTCACCGCCTGCCGCTACCGGGCGGACGGAGACGATCTGCGGCTGCGCTCCCACCGGGTCCTGCGAGACGATCTCGAACCCGTCCGGGAACTCCTCAACACCGCGGCCACCGTTCAGAGCGTGACCGACGGCCAAGGAGTCACCACCTACAACGTCAACGGGGTGGACTGCGGCAGGCCTGACCGGACACGGGCCGCGACGCCGATCGGCCGGCTCGACGTCGTGTGGGCGGCCGACACGACCGGAGCCGTCGCCGAGATGCGGATCTGGCGTGCCCCCTGCCGGGCCGTGTTCAGCGGCACCGCCGCCGGGCTGAGGGCCGAGCCCGCTCTGCTGAGTCGGCTCGACTCCTGGCTGAGCCGCTGACTGGAAGGCAACGTATGGGTGTATGCGCATGTTGACGCGGCCGAGGCGCGGACAATCCAGGAAGCCGAGGGCGACGACTTCACTCGCCTGTTCGATCGAGCTTTCACCGGCAAGCGCCTCATGGCAGCCCTCGCCATCAACGCCCGGCTGCGGTCAGGCACCCCCGTCGAGGACGAGGCGATCAAGCGCCTGGGGCTGCTGAAAGCAGTGTTCGACCAGCTCACGACCGGCCTCGACATCGCGAGCGAAACCAAGAACGCGATGGCACAGTTGGTCAACTGCTGACGCCGCCCGCGGCGACCCGATCACACAGGTCCCGGATGGCGGTGAGCGGGATTCGCGCCTTCCACCGCCCGCCAAGTGCCGGGTCCCGATGCCAAGCTCGCGCGGGGGTCGGCCGCGCCGCGAAGATGACCGTCCAGCCGCTCCACCCCGCGGATGTGGCCGTCATGACCGGACTGGACGCCGCCGACGCGATCGACGCCTTCCTGATCACCGGCGGGTTCCCGGAGGTTGCCCAAGCCTGGCAGCCGGGCATGAATCGCATCGACTACCTACGGGAGTCGCTGGCCAATCCACTGTCAGCGCTGCTGATGGCCGGCGAGCTGTCGTTGCTGGGGGAATTTCCCGAGACCTCCCACTCTCGTGCGGTTCTGTCGGCAGTCGGGAGCGGTGAGCGCACGTTCACCGCCATCGCCACCGAGGCGGGTGATGCCGCTCCCCTGGCCTCCGGCACGCTTTCCCCGCTGCTGTCCACCCTGATCGGCAAGGGGGTGCTGGCCGTCGACAGCCCGCTGTCGACCAAGCCGGACACGAAGAACAAGCGCTATCGCATCGCCGACTCGTATCTGCGATTCTGGCTGGCCTTCCTCGACCGTGGCATTCCGCTGGTCGAGCGTGGCCAGGGGGAACGCGTCCTGGCCGCCATCGAACGCTCCTGGACCTCCTGGCGGGGCCGCGCCGTCGAACCCGTCGTCCGTGAGGCACTGCTCAGGCTGTTGCCCGACGACCGGTGGCCCGAGACAGAGGCCGTCGGCGGATGGTGGAACCGCCAGAACAACCCGGAGATCGACCTTGTGGGTGCGGACCGCGAGCCGGTGGCGCGGCGTGTCCACTTCCTCGGATCGATCAAGTGGCTGGAGAACGGGTCGTTCGGACGACATGAGTACGAGAGCCTGGTGCGCGGCATGCTCGCCGTTCCGGGCACCGAGCCCACAACTCCGCTGGTGGCCGTTTCCCGCTCCGGTGTCGATGACGCCCTGCCGCTGGCCGCGCACTGGGGTCCCGAAGACCTGCTGGCCGCCTGGCAGGCGTAGGCGAGCCGGGCGCGGCTACGGGGGCGCGGTCACTCCTCGGGGGTGACGGCGGCGGCGCGGGCGGCGTCGGGGCCCTCGCTCAGCAGGGTGTGGAAACCCTCCTCGTTCAGGATCGGGACGCCGGCCTTAACCGCCTTGTCGTACTTCGAACCGGGATTGTCTCCCACCACCAGGAAGCTCGTCTTCTTGGACACCGACGAGGTCACCTTGCCGCCTCTGGCGCCGATGGCCTCGCTCGCCTCGTCACGGCTGAAGTCCGACAACGTCCCGGTGACGACGAACGTCAGCCCCTCCAGCGGACGCGGCCCCTCGTCCTCGGGCGACTCGTCGGCCATCCGGACACCGGCGGCCCGCCACCTGTCGACGATCTCCTGGTGCCAGTCGACCGCGAACCACTCCTTGATGGTCGCGGCGACCCGCGGGCCGATGCCCTCCACGGCCGCGAGCTCCTCTTCCGACGCCTTGGCGATGGCGTCGATCGAGCGGAACTCCGCGGCGAGCGCGCGGGCCGTGGGCGGCCCGATGTGCCGGATCGTCAGCGCCACGAGCACCCGCCACAGCGGCTGGTCCTTCTTCTGCTCCAGCTGCTCGAGGATCAGCTCGGCGTTCTTGCTCGGCTCTCCGGAGATGTTGGCGAAGAAGGAGACCACCTTCGGCTCGCCGGTCTCCGGATCGGTCTTCGGCAGCCCCGTGTCGGGGTCGCGGACCACCGACCTGATCGGCAGCAGCTTCTCGATGGTCAGGTCGAACAGGTCGGCCTCCGTGCGGACCGGCGGCTCCTGCGGCGGCAGCGGCTGGGTCAGCGCGGTCGCCGCGACATAGCCCAGACCGTCGATGTCGAACGCGTTGCGCCCGGCCGCGAAGTAGATCCGCTCACGTAGTTGCGCGGGGCAGGATCGGGCGTTCGGGCAGCGCAGGTCGGCGTCGCCCTCGCGCTCGTAGGCCAGCTCGGTGCCGCACTCGGGACAGTGCGTGGGCATCACGAACTCCCGCTCGCCGCCCTGCCGCAGGTCCACGACCGGGCCGACGATCTCGGGGATGACGTCGCCCGCCTTGCGCAGCACCACGGTGTCGCCGATCAGCACCCCCTTGCGCGCCACCTCCGAGCCGTTGTGCAGCGTCGCACGCTCGACGGTGGACCCGGCCACCACCACCGGCTTCATCACGCCGAACGGAGTGACCCGGCCCGTCCTGCCCACGCCGACCTGGATGTCGAGGAGCTTGGTGGTGACCTCCTCCGGCGGGTACTTGAACGCGATCGCCCACCGCGGAGCCCGGCTGGTCGAGCCGAGCTGCCGCTGCACCGGGATGCGGTCGATCTTCACCACCACGCCGTCGATCTCGTACTCCGGATCGTGGCGGTGCTCGTTGTAGAAGGCGATGAACTCTCGGATCTCGTCGAGGCCCTCGACCACCCGGTAGCGGTCGCTGACCGGCAGGCCGAAGTCGCGCAGCCGCTCGTAGACGGCCGACTGGGTGGCGGGCAGCGGACCGCCGCCCTCCCACTTCCCGACGCCGTGCACGATCATCCGCAGCGGGCGCTGCGCGGTGATCCGCGGATCCTTCTGCCGCAGCGAGCCGGCGGCCGAGTTGCGCGGATTCGCGAACGGCGGCTTGCCCGCGTCCATGAGCTGCTCGTTGAGCTTCTTGAAGCCCTCGACCGGCAGGAAGACCTCGCCGCGCACCTCCAGCAGGTCGGGGACGCCGTCCCCGGTGAGCCGGTGCGGCACGTCGCCGAGCGTGCGGATGTTGGGCGTGATGTCGTCGCCGGTGCGCCCGTCGCCCCGGGTCGCGCCGCGCACCAGGCGGCCCTTCTCGTACACGAGCGCGACGGCCAGGCCGTCGATCTTCAGCTCGCACAGGTAGGGGCCGGGGTCGGCCTCGATCAGCCGCTCCGCCCTGGCCTGCCAGCCGGCGAGGTCGGCGTCGTTGAAGGCGTTGTCGAGGCTCTCCATGCGCTGGAGATGGGTGACGGGAGCGAACTCGGTCGAGATCGGCGCTCCGACGTTCTGGGTGGGCGAGTCAGGCGTGCGCAGATCGGGATGCGCCTCCTCCAGCGCCAGGATCTCCCGCATCCAGCCGTCGTACTCGGCGTCGCTCACCGTGGGCGAGTCGAGCACGTAGTAGCGCCAGTTGGCGTCCTCGAGCAGCTCCGTGAGCTCGGCGTGCCGCTCCCGTGCCTCGGCCGGCGCGCCCTGGGTCTGCCCGATGGGGGCCTCCCCGGTGGCGCCCGTCACACTTTCGACCTCGCTCGCGGCCTCCGCGTGCCCGTCCGCCGCGTCCCCGGACGTGGCGCCGTCGAGCCCGTCAGCCTCGTAAGCCCTGTCGGTCACGTCGCCCGTCTCCCCTCGTCAGACACCCAGGGCAACCGTATCTCCGGCGACCGACAGTTCGCGCAGGACGGGGGCGGGAGCCGCGCCGAGGACGTGGGCGGCTCCCGCCGGACCGCTCGGCGAGAGGGCCGCTCCAGACCGCGCGGCCCCTCGTCTCATTGAGCGATCGAGAATTACGGTAGACCGCTTGCGGCCCACTTTCATTCCTTTTTGTCCGGGTGTACTCGGGCCGGTCTCCGTGGATGGGGAGGGGACCGGCCCGAGGGTCATCCTCCCTGGGTCCAGACCCGCTCCCAGCGAGAGCACTTGCCGGTAACGCGGGTCGAGCTGCCCCGGCAGACCATGGCCCTGGCGAGCAGCATGTACCCGGCGTTCACCGTGAACCTGCGCGGAGTGGACTGAGAGCAGTTCCGGTAGGTCGCCGTGCGGTACTTCCCGCGGTCGGTCAGCCACTTGATCTTCACCCACGAGCAGGTCTTCGCCCCGCCCGCGTCATAGAGGTCGCCGACGATGCGCAGGCCCGACGAGCCCGACCGGACGTGCCCGTTCGCCCAGCCCTTGGTGTCCGAGGACGCCGTCGGTCCCCACTTCCAGGTCTCCGCCGCCGACGCGGGCGATGCCGCCGACGAGGCCGAGGCCGCCGCGGGAGCCGCGGCGAGTCCCGCGGCCAGAGCGGCGGACAGCCCGGCGGCGGCGAGTGGGAGCAGAAGGCGCGCGGCGCTTCGCATTGGTCTTTCTCCTGAACGTCTGAACTTCCAGCACGTCAAGAGATACGTGACAGGGCTTGTGAATCACTTGGGGATGAGCTGGGAGGCCGCTTGGATCACCTCGCACACCCCTCGCGCGTGCGCTCGGCCGTTCAGACAGTGAGGTGTGGCCCGAGCCGGGCCAGCGCCTCGGCGGGCCCGGGCTCGGCCGCGAGGGCGGCGGCGAGCAGCAGCCGGGCCTTGGGCGCGGCGAGCGATCCGGCGAAGACGGCGCCCGCCTCCCGCAGGGTGGCTCCGCCTCCCGCCCCGTACACCGGTAGCGACGGACCGGCATGGCAGCGCGAGGTCACGAGCACGGGGATGCCCGCCGCGACGCACGCGCGGACCTCGCCGAGCAGGCCGGGGGTCGGGTTGCCCGCTCCCAGTGCCTCCAGGACGAGCCCGCGTGCGCCCGCCGCCCGGGAGGCGACCACATGGACGCCGTCGGCGCCGAGGTAGGCGGGCACGATGTCCACCCGGGCTTCCAGGCCTCCGAGCTCCGCCAGGGTGAACCCGGGGAGACGTTCGGGCCTGGCGGCGATATGGACGCGCTCGCCGTGCACGCGGCCGACGGGACCGTAGCCGGGTGAGTCGAAGGCGTCGAGCGCCACCGTGTCGGCCTTGGTCGCGTGCCGTGCGGCGTGGACCCGTCCGGCCATGACGATGACGGCGCCCAGCCCCCTGCCCGCGGTCGCGGCGGCGACCCGCAGGGCGTCCGCGAGGTTGCGCGGCCCGTCGCCGTCCGGCTCGCCCGCGTGCCGCTGCGCCCCGGTGAACACCACGGTCCGGCCGGCGCCCAGGAGCAGGTCCACGAAGAACGCGGTCTCCTCCATCGTGTCGGTGCCGTGGGTGACGACGACCCCGTCCACATCCGGGTCGGCGACCGCCGCGGCTACCCGTTCCGCGATCCGCAGCATGCCGTCCAGCGTGAGGTTGAAGCTGTGGACGAGCATCGCCTCGTCCACCTCGACGATCACGGCCGGTCCTCCGGCCGCGCCGACCAGGTCACGGCCGGAGACGGCCACGCTTACCGCGCCGCCGCCCGGCACGGAGGCGATCGTGCCTCCGGTGGTGATGACGCGGATCCGCGCGCTCATCGGGACAACGCCTCCTCCCGCTGCGGGGACGTACGGCCGGTCCTCGCCCGGGCGAGCAGGTAGTAGAGCCCGCCCGCGACGAGGCCGCCGGCGAGCCACGAGAAGTCGGTGTCGTTCAGCGCCCGGGCGATGGGGCCCTGGGTCGCGGGCACCATGCCGAATTGCCAGCTCCACGCCGCGAGCAGGCCCAGCCCGAGGCTGATCAACGCGGGCCGGCCGGTCCCGCCGCCGGGCAAGGCGTCGTCGCGGTAGAGGGAGAGCACGTCGATCCGGCCACGGCGGAGGAGGAAGAAGTCGACCAGGACGATGCTCGCCCACGGGCTGATCCACACCAGGATCGAGACCATCCAGTTGTCGAAGGCGTGGGCGAAGCTGTCGGCCCGGACGAACACCGCGAGCACGACGGAGGCCACGAGGCCCGCGATGAGGGTGAGCTTCCACCGTGCGATCCGGATGCCGACGGACAGGGCGGCGAGCGAGCAGGAGTAGAGGTTGAGGATGTTGGTGGCGACCGGCCCATGCATGATCAGCAGGAGCACGGGAATCGCCATCACCCCGAAGGTGCTCGTCACCAGGCCGGCGGGGTCCGCTCCGCTGCCCGAGGCGGCCAGGTACGCCCCGAGCGCGGCCAGCCACACGGTCGGCACGTACATGCCGAGCGCGGTTGACCAGAACACGGACCGGGCGGACGCACCGGCCCGGACGAAGCGGCTGTAGTCGGCGGAGTAGGGCAGCCAGGTGATCCCCCAGCCGACGCCGATCGCGGTGAGGAGCTGCGTGACCGCGGTGATCTTCGATCCCGGCGCCGCCGCGACGGTCGTCCACTGCGGGTCGGCCTGGCTCACCGCGAGGACGGTCATGAGGGCCATGAGCGCCACGGTGGCCGGCACGGTGTACTTCTCGAAGGTGCGGATGGCGTAGAAGCCGTACAGCGCCAGGACGAGCTGGACGCCCATGATGACGGCGGCCACCAGATACCTCAGGCCGGTGCCGCCCTGGATCCCCAGCTGCGCGAGGATCGCCAGCACGAGGTCGAGCACGACCCAGGTGTTGACCCCGACCCAGCCCATGGTCAGCAGGCCCTGGACGAGGCCCGGCACGACCGCCCCCCGGCGCCCGAAGGCCGCGCGACCGAGCACCATCTGGTTGACCCCGGTGCGATGTCCCATGATGTTGAACAGGCCGAACACGGCGCAGCCCACCAGGTTGCCCACGGCCACGACGACGATGGTCTCGATCAGGTTGAGGCCCAGGGTGACGCCGAGGGCGCCGAGCACCCAGTTGATAGGCGCGATGTTGGCGCCCGTCCAGATCCAGAACTGTTGCCACGGCGTGGAGTCGCGTGCCGAGGGGGAGATGGGCTCGATGCCGTGGGAGTCGAAGCGGACCGAGTCCGCCGAGCCGGAAGGAGAGTGGCCGGAAGGAGGGGGGTTGTGCATGGCTGCTCCTGATAGTGCTGGCGTCACACGCCGGTGTGACACCCACCACACAAGCAGGTGGGACAGAGGCCGGTAAGTGGACGAAGCTCTAGTAATCAACCCGACCACTGTGTACATTCACACGGTGTTCACGCTGCGGTCCCTTGTCGCGAACGCGTCGCTGAAGCTGAAGGTGCTGGTGCCCGGCCCGGAGGGCGCCCTGGACGAGCCCGTCGCGTGGGTCCACAACACCGAGCTCCCCGATCCCTCCCCGTACGTCAGGGAGCGAGAGCTGGTGTTGACCAACGGCCTGTGGGCGGGGCAGGCGAGCGCCGCCGAGTTCGTGGCGAACGTGCGGCTGGCGAGGGCCGCGGGAATCGTCTTCGGGCTGCGCCCGCAGACCCCGAGCACGCCGCGGGAGCTGGTGAGCGCCTGCCGGGACGCCGGCCTGCCACTGCTGGAGATCGCCCCGGCGGTGCCGTTCACGGAGGTCTCCCAGGCGGTCTCCGCCATGTACACGGACCAGCGCCAGCAGGCCCTGGTCGGAATGGTCCGCAGGGGCGACGCCCTGGCGACCGCGATCTCGCGTGGGGCGGGCCCCACCGGCGTGCTCGACGTACTCCGGCGGGACCACGACCTGCCTCTCGCCGTGGTCGACCGGACGGGCCGGGTGCTGGCGGCGGCGGGGGCCGGCCTCGACGACGCCCAGGCGCGAGCGGTGGCCGCCGGGCTGGCCCGCAGGCCGCCGCCCCTGGAGCTGATGCTGGAGCCGGACCGAGCCGAGACCCTCGCCGCGCTCTTCCCCGTGGGAGCGGTGGGCGACGTCGACGCGGCACTCATCTGCCTGCGCCCGTTGTCCGGCCTCGAACCTGCCGAGCAGGCGGCGCTGGAGCAGGCGGCCAGGTTCCTCAGCCTCGAGGTGGCCAAGCAGCAGGCGGTGCAGGCCATCGAGATGCGCTTCGCGGGCGAACTGCTGGAGATGGTGCTGTCCGGCGGGCGCACGGCTGAGGTGGCCGGCAGGCTGCAGGCGTTCGGGGTGGACGCGGCGGGGCCGCTTGCCGTGTTCGCGCTGGCCTTTTCCGGGCCGGAGCCCGCCACGCCGCACGGCCTTGGCGAGCTGACCGGCGAGTTCCTCTCCGCCGCCGGGATCCCCGCGTTGGTGGCCGGAGGGACGCAGGACGTCGTGTCCGTGCTCTCCTGGCGGCATCCCGAGCCCGAGCTCCCCCTGCTCGCCGAGCGCCTTCTGGCGGCTGTGCACAGGCGTTTCCCGGGCCGGCGGGCGGTCGTGGGGCTCGGCGGGGTGGCTCCGCACGCGGCGGGGCTCCGGCAGCCGCTGCTGCACGCGCGGGAGGCGTGCCGGGTGCTCCGGCGCTCCCCCCACGGACCGGCGGTGCGCGGCTTCGCCGAGCTCGGCACACACCGGCTGCTGCTCGGGCTGGTGGACTCCGAGACGCTGCGCGGCTTCTCCCGCGACCTGCTCGGTCCCCTCCGGGAGCACGACGATCGCCGCGGGAGCGACCTGGAAGCGACGCTGCGTGCTTTCCTCGATCACGACGGGCAGTGGGCGGCCACGGCGGCGGCCCTGCACATCCACGTCAACACCCTGCGCAACCGGCTGGCGAAGATCGCCGAGTTGACCGGAAGGGACGTGGGACGCACCGAGGACCGCGTCGACCTGTTCCTCGCCCTCGCCGCCGAGACGAGCTGAGCAGCACTGCCGCGCGCGCCTGCCGCCCCCTGCCTGCCGACCGCGCCCGCGAACGGCGCCTACGCGGGATAGACGTCGGGGTCGACGACCGGCGGGGAGGGGCGGCGCGTGGTCAGATCCGGGTCGGCCGCCGCCAGTTCCGCCGCCTCGCGGCACCGGGCGAACCGCACGTCCCCGCACTCCAGCGCGTACTCGACGAATCGGCGCAGCGCCAGGGCACGCCCCGGACGACCGGACAGGAACGGGTGCACGCACAGGTTGAACAGGCATCCGTAATGGCGCATCCCGTCGAGCTCGGCGCGCCACAACTCCAGCACCTTCCCCGGAGACTCGATCACCGTTCCGACGTGCGGCGCGGGGAGGTAGGCGTACTGCTCCCAGTCGTCGAGCGACCAGTGCACGGGCAGCTCGACGATGTCGCGGGAGCCGGTGACCAGCCGGTACGGCCGATCGTCACCCATCAGGGAGGAGTCGTAGAGCAGGCCGTGCTCGGCGACGAGGCCGGCGGTCTGCCACGATGCCTCCCACAGCGCGGCCCGATGCCCGGCGATCTCGATGCCCTGGCGGGCGAAGACCTCGAGGGCACGCTCGAAATCGGCGCGCTCCTCCTTCGCGGTCATCGACGTGGGCGGGCGGTGGCTGTAGGAGTGATGTGCCACCTCGTGCCCGCGCTCCACGATCGACACGGCCAGCCCCGGCCGCTGCTCGGCGACCCAGCCCGGGACGAAGAACGTCGCCGGAACGCCGAGTTCGCCGAGCAGATCCAGGATGCGCGGCAGGCCCACCTCCGGGCCGTACGCCTGGTGCGACATGGTGCTCGCGTGCCGGGCGTACTCGCGTCCGTGCGCGAGCACCGGCGTCTCGGCGTCGACGTCGAAGGTCAGGGTCACCACGGCCGCGGCGCCGTCACGCCAGTTCGCGCTCATCGCGCGTCCTTCCTCTCCTGGCCGATCGCGCGGCCGTCATTCCACCGTCCCCCCGCGTGCCGAGTGTCGCATCCCGGCGATCAGGACATCGCCCGCGCCGTACGCGACCACCGGCGCGCGTTGGCGAGCGTCGCCATCGGCTCCAGCATGCCGTGATCGAATCGGTCCAGCGGCAGGCCCTGGGCGAGACGCCGCGGGAGATCGGGGTTGGCCAGCGCGCCCCTGGCGACGGACAGCATGTCGGCGTGGCCGTCCGCGAGCACCCGCGCCGCCTGGGCGAGGTCGTGCATGCCGCCGTTCGCGAGGACCGGAAGGCCGGTCACCTCGCGGGCCAGGGCTGTGATCGTGACGTCGCCGTCGAGGCGGGCGGTCTCGATCCAGTCGCGGCCCTCGCTGGCGACGTGCAGGTACGTCGCGCCCGCCTCGGCGAGCGCGGAGAATATGATCTTCCCGTCCCGGGCGCCCCCGGCCCAGCGGTGCGTGAAATCGTTGACCTTGCCCTGGGACAGCCGCACCCCCACGCAGAAGCCGGGACCCAGTTCGGCCCGGATGCCGGCCACCACCTCGGCCGTGAGGCGCACCCGGTTGGCCACGTCGCCTCCGTACGAGTCGGCACGGCGATTGGTGTAGTCGGTGAGGAACTGGTCCAGTAGGTAGCCGTTGGCCGCGTGCACCTCGACGCCGTCGAAACCCGCCTCCCGGGCCCGTACGGCCGAAGCCGTGAACCCGGCGATCGCCGTCTCGATGTCGGCCGTGCTCATCTCCCTGGGGATCGGCCACCTGCCCGATCCTCCGTACTCGGGCATCATCTCCCCGCGGGGCGGCACGGCGGACGGCCCGGCCGTATCGTCGCGATAGTGGTTGCCCTGGGACAGCGCGCCGGCGTGCATGAGCTGCAGCAGGATCCGTCCGCCCGCGGCGTGCACGCGGCGGGTGATCTCCCGCCAGGCCGCGACGTGGTCGTCCGACACGATGCCCGGCTGGTTGCGGTAACCCTGGCTGTAGACGGTGTCCGTGTAGGTACCCTCGGTGATCACCAGACCGAAGCCGCCCTCGGCGAACGTGGTGTAGTAGTCGGCCATCTCCGGGGTCGGCGTGCCGTCGGGGGCCGCGGAGACCCGAGTCATCGGCGCGACCGCGAGCCGGTTGGGCAGGTCGAGGCCGGCGAAGCGGAAAGGCAGCAGGGCCGGATGACCCGAAGTGAACGCGCTCATCGGAAACGCACTCCTCGAAACGTGGATTTCAGTCGGATTCGGGCAGGACGTCGATCGCCAGCGACGTCGGCACGCCGCCGTTGATGTCCACCAGGTCCTGCGGGCAGGCGGAGACCACGAGAACGCAGTCCATGTCCGCCCGGAAGCTGATCGCGTCTCCCGGTCGGCTGACCGCGGGAAGCCAGTCGAGCCGCCCCTCCTCGTCGACGGGGATCCGCATGAACACGTTGACCGGTTGCGGGGTGAAGGGAAGGGCCAGACCCATCGAGGCGAGCGCCCGGTGCAGGTTGCTCGCGCACGAGGCGTGTGACGGCTGCGCACCCAGCGCGGCGTACCGCTCCGGATCGCAGGCGGCGATCAACATGTCGTGCCGGCCCGGGGACGTGTCGGAGACGAGCGTCAGGATCGGCCGGCGGCGATCGGTGAAGAACCGCTCCCCCACCGCGGGGAACAACCGGTTCGTGGCACTGCGCGTGTGCGAGGCGCTGAGGTGCTCGGTGACGTCATCGGCGGCGAAGGCGAAGACGTCGCCCACCTGGCCGCCTTCGAGATCGACGACGCTGACACGCCGGCCCTGCGGCACCCGCACCGCCCTCGCCTCCCGGGCGGGTACGACGGTCCGCTCAACGGCGGTGATCGGATTCATGCCCCAAGGCAACCATCGGAACCCTCCGCGATGCCATGGAGCTTCCTCCAGTGAATCTCACTGCGGCTGTGTGAACATCCATCCCCGCTGCGAGCCGCAGCGCCCGTCACTCACCGGGGTCCTCGCGCAGCACCCGGGCCGCCTCACGGCACCGGGCCAGCGCCGCCTTGGCGTACGCCGGAGACGCCCCGGCCAGGCCGCACGCGGGGGTGAGCACGACCTGCTCGGCCAGCCGGGCCGGCGCGAACCCGAGCCGCCGCCACAGCTCCACCGCCGGCCTGGCCACCACCCCGACATCGGCGAGCCGGGAGTCGACGCCCGGCACGACGCCGAGGAACAACGCGAGCCCCTTCTCGATCGTCTCCCCGATGGCGTCCTCGTCACGGCGGCGCAGCAGCGCCGCGTCCACCGAGACGCCCCGCGCCCCCGCCGTACGGACCACCTCGTACGGCACGCCCGGCGCGCAGCAGTGGACGACCGGGAACGCGGGCGCGAGCGCGGACAGCACGGTCTTCAGCCGTTCGGCCGCGATCGGGGACTCCACGGCGCGCAGCCGCCCGAAGCCGGACGCGGTCGGCACCGTGCCCGCGAGCACCCCGGGCAGCCCCGGCTCGTCGATCTGGACGACGAGTTCGGCTCCCGGCACCCGCCGCCGGACCTCCGCCACGTGCTGCGCCAGCCCCTCGGCCAGCGACTCGGTCAGGTCGCGTACGGCTCCCGCGTCGGCGAGCACCTTGTCGCCGTGCCTGAGCTCGATCGCCCCGGCCAGCGTCCACGGGCCGCACGCCTGGATCTTGAACGGTCCTTCGTAGCCCTGGGCGACCTCCTCCAGGCCGTCGAGGTCGCGGATGAGATGGTCCCTGGCCCGTTTGAAGTCCCGCCCGGGCCGGTCGGAGAGCCGCCAGCCGGACGGCTGCACCTCCACGGGCAGCTCGACCAGCAGGGACGCCGTACGGCCGATCATGTCGGCGCCCACGCCCCGGCCGGGCAGCTCGGGCAGGTAGGGCATGGGCAGCTCGCCGAAGGCCGTCCTGACCGCCTCCAGATGGTCCTCGCCCGGATAGGACCCCACCCCTGTTGCCGTGGCCTCGCTCCACGGATACTCACTCACGGTGACTAGCTTAAGGACTATGAAACTCACCAAACTCGGTCACGCGTGCTGGCGGCTGGAGAAGGACGGGCGGACCCTCGTCATCGACCCCGGCGCGTTCAGCGGCGAAGGGCTCCTCGACGGCGCGGACGCCGTGCTGATCACGCACGAGCACTTCGACCATGTGGACACGAACCTGCTCAGGAATGCGAGCCCCGACCTGGAGGTGTACACCTGCCGGGCCGTCGCCGACCAGCTCGGTCAGATCCCGGCGAAGGTCCAGGTCGTCACCCATGGGGACGCCTTCGACACGGCGGGCTTCCGCGTGCGGGCGGTCGGCGAGTGGCACGCGCTCAACCTGCCCGACGTCCCGCCCGTGCAGAACGTCGGCTTCTTCGTGGACGACGAGGTGTTCTACCCCGGTGACGCCCTCACGCCGCCCGGTCGCGACGTGCCCACGCTGCTCGTGCCGACCAACGCGCCGTGGCTCAAGGGAGCAGAGATGATCATGTACCTGCGCTACGTCCGGCCCGCGCGTGCCTACTCGACCCACGACGGGCTGGTCAACGACATCGGCGCGACGCTGATCGACAACTGGCTCGACATGGAGGCCGGCAAGCAGAAGGCCGACTTCCGCCGCGTCCCCGTCGGGGAGTCGGTCGAGATCTGACCCGTCGAGATCTGACCTCAGACGGCCGAGGCGATCGTGGCGGAACCGATGACGACGTCGCCGTCGTACAGGACGGCGCCCTGGCCCGCCGCGACGCCGGTCGCCGGGCGGTCGAGCTCGATGTGCAGCTCGCCGCCGGACAGCTGGGCGCGGCAGCCGTACACCTCGCCGTGCGCCCGCAACTGCACGGTGCACGTGATCGGCTCGTACGGCTCCGGCAGCGGCCCGTTCCACACCGGCCGCTCCCCGGCGATGCTCCGGACCTCCAGGGAGGTGCGGGGGCCGATCGTGACCGTGTTGGACACCGGCTCGATCGACAGGACGTAACGCGGCCTGCCGTCGGGGGCCGGCCGGTCGATGTGCAGGCCCTTGCGCTGCCCGACGGTGAAGCCGTACGCCCCCTGGTGGCTGCCGACCACCCGGCCGGTGAGCGCGTCGACGATCGGCCCCTCCGACGCCCCCAGCCGCTCGGCGAGGAACGCCCGGGTGTCGCCGTCGGCGATGAAGCAGATGTCGTGGCTGTCGGGCTTGTCGGCGACGGTCAGGCCGCGCCGCGCGGCCTCCTCACGCACCTGCGCCTTGGTCGAGCCGCCCAGCGGGAAGATCGCGTGCGCGAGCTGCTCGCGGGTGAGCACACCCAGCACGTACGACTGGTCCTTGGCCTCGTCGACGCTGCGCCGCAGCATGCCGTCCTCCAGCCGCGCATGGTGGCCGGTGGCGACGGCGTCGAAGCCGAGCGCGAGCGCCCGGTCGAGCACCGCCTCGAACTTGATCTTCTCGTTGCAGCGCAGGCAGGGGTTGGGCGTGCGCCCGGCGGCGTACTCGCTGACGAAGTCCTCGACCACGTCGCGGTGGAACCGTTCGGCCATGTCCCACACGTAGAAGGGGATGCCGATGACGTCGGCGGCCCTGCGGGCGTCGCGGGCGTCCTCCAGCGTGCAGCACCCGCGCGCGCCGGTGCGGTAGGACTGCGGATTGGACGACAGCGCCAGATGAACGCCGGTCACGTCGTGCCCCGCCTCGGCGATCCGGGCGGCGGCCACCGCGGAGTCGACCCCGCCCGACATGGCGGCGAGGACGCGGAGCTTCGGTGTGGGACCCATAACAGTTCGAGGTTACCCCCGAGTGGTGTCCCCGCGATCCGCCCGGCCGCGCCGTACCCGCCGCACCCGCCCGCGCCGTACCCGCGCCCAGCCCTCGGGCCGCCCGGTCGCGCCGCGTTGGCATCGGGGCGGGCGTACTGGGAGGATGCGGGGTCATGCGACTGTTCGGGCGCAAGAGCGAGTCCGCCGACCCCGCCGAGGCCATCGCGGCATTCTGGACCTGGTGGGACCAGGCACGTCCCCAGATCGACGCGCACGTCGAGGCGGAGGACCCCGAGGCCCTGTTCGAGCTGATCGGCCCCGCCGTCACCGCGCTGCATCCGTCCCTCGTCTGGGAGATCGCTCCCGGCCGCATGGCCGTGAACGCCCTGGTCGTCACCGCGTCGAACGACCCGGAGCTGCGGCCGTTCGCCCACCGGTGGGCCCTGGCCGCGCCGCCGGCGGACGCGATGTGGGAGTTCCATCCGTCGCGGCAGGCGAACCCGCAGGCCGCCGACCTCACGGTGGACGTCGGCGGGCGGGAGTTCGGGCTCGACCGGCTGGTGGTGGCGCTGCGGGTGCCGCCGGGCACGCCGCGCGTGGACGTCACCGCCTTCCACCCGATCTTCCCGGACGTCGACGACGACACCCGCATGGAGGCGGCCCTCATCGCGCTCGACTGGCTGCTGGGCGAGGACGAGGTGGCCCGGTGGGTCGGCGAGATCACGGCCGCGGAGTTCGAGCCGATCGACGCCCTCCCCGCGATTCATCTGCCCGCCGTCGTCGCCGACGTGGCGGAGGGCTTCAAAGAGGAGCAGTGGGCGCTCCTCGAAGGCCACACCGCCACCGGCAGCCGGCTGGCCGCCGCCGCCCGCTACCCCCTCAGGCCGGTGGACTTCCCGCTGTTCGACCAGCACATCGCCGTCACCCTGCCGTACGGGGAGGCCGGCGGCGACGGGCTGCCGAGCGGAGCCTCCCTCGAGGCGCTGCGCGACTTCGAGGACCGGCTGACGGAACGGCTGGCCGCGCTCGGCTCGGCCGTGCTGGCCGCTCACATCAGCGCCGACGGCAGCCGGGTGCTGCACGTGTACGCCGATCCCGCGGCGGCCGTCCCCCCGGTGGTCGAGGAGGTCGCCGACGAGTGGAAGGAGGGGCCCGCCCGCGTCGACGTGACCGAGGACCCGTCCTGGAGCGCGGTGGCCCCCTTCCTGACCTGAACCGGACATTCAGCGCGTTTCACCATATTTGAGCACGGGCACGTCGCGATAGACGCGACGCGCGGGCGAGCGCCCGCGTTCCGCCCGTTCCCGCAGGCTGCGGGCCGATCCGGCGATGGGATTGGGGTCGGACATGGCTCAGCGCGCACTGGACCGGCTGCCGGACGCGATCGAGGGCGATGGCCGCCTCGACCGGGCGAGCCATCGGCTCGAACAGGGTCTGGCGTTCACGGAGAACCTTCTCGGGATCACCGGGGGCCGCGCCCGCGGCTTCCTGCACGGCGTCTGGCTGGGGCACCCCCTCCACCCGGTGTTCACCGACCTCCCGATCGGCTCGTGGACGACGGCGCTGGTCCTGGACCTCACCGGGCAGAGGCGCGCGGCGCGCGCGGCCGTGGGAGTCGGCCTCGCCGGAGCGCTGGCGGCGGCCGTGACGGGCCTGCACGACTGGCAGCACACGCACGACAACGCCCGGCGCGTCGGGCTGGTCCACGGCACGCTCAACACGCTCGCCTTCGCCGTGTACGGCTGGTCGTGGTGGCAGCGGGGCCGGGGACACCATCTGCGCGGACGGATCGCCGCCCTGGCCGGCTATCCCGTGATCATGGTCAGCGGTTTCCTCGGCGGCGCACTCGTCTACCGCCACCGCATCGGAGTCGACCACACGGACCGGCGGCTCGAACCACGCCACTTCACCCGGGTGATGGCCGAGCACGACCTGGCCGAAAAGAGCCCGCGCCGGGCGCGGGCGGGCGACGTGGAGATCGTCCTGGTCCGCGCGGACGGCCGCATCCACGCCCTGGAGAACGCGTGCCCGCACCTGCGCGGACCGCTGTCTCAGGGCTGGCTCCGGGACGGCGCCCTCACCTGCCCCTGGCACGGCTCCCGGTTCGAGCTGTCCACCGGAGTGAGCCTGAACGGCCCGGCCTCCGCACCCGTGCCGTGCTTCCAGACCCGGGTGCGCGACGGGTGGATCGAGGTGCGCCGCGCGCCGGTCGCGGTCACCGCGCCTCCCGGGAGCGCGCTGGTCCACCAGCAGGAGGTGCGGCCGTGAGGAGGAGGCAGCAGGTGCTCACGGAGGCGCCGCAGGAAGCCGCCCGGCAGGAGCGGAAGCCGGCGACACGGGTGCTCGTGGAGCACCACGAGGTGCTGCGGGCGATCCTGCGGCGCCTGCTGGAGACGCCGCGATCCCAGCCCGGCCTGCGGCGCGCGCTCGCCGACGAGCTGTTCGACGAGCTGTGGCTGCACGAGCGGATCGAGGAGGCGATCTTCTATCCCGCCATGCGCCACGTCACCCCTGCCGTCTCGGCGGCCTGGTCGGAGCATCGCCAGCTCAGCGACCAGCTCGCGGCCCTGACGCGCGCCGCCCCGCGGACCGAGCGGTTCGACCGGGAGCTGAGGGCGATGCACGACGCGCTGGAGTCGCACGCCCACCTGGACGAGGAGCGGCAGATGTTCCCGGAAATCGAGCGCTTCGCCGACGAGGAGCTGCTCGTCGAGCTGGGCGACCGGCTCCAGGCCCGGCTGGAGCGGCTGCGCTCGTCACGGCTCATCCGGGCGGTCCTTCGCCTCCAACGGGCACTGCTGCGCCGTACGGCCCGATAGGCGCGCGCCAGGCCCGGCAGGCGTACGGCGATGGCGGCGCGGACGCGGCGGACGAAGTCGCCTTGATCCGTCTCCTGCGCCGGTCACCGCCTGGCCAGGTGCCATAGGCATCACCTATGGCCTCCACTGGCATTTCGTCTTTGTCTCTCGTTCTTTTCCGGACGTACCGTGAAACGGCTCGATGAGGCGCACACCGCGATTTCTCCGGGGATTCGCGCTCTGCGCACGCCGATTTTTCTCATGTCGAGCGGACTGACACACGCGAGGAAAGGACCGGTGGCATGACCACGTTCGAGAACGGATCGGAAACGCGAGAACTCGCGGGAAAGCGGGCCCTGGTCACGGGTGGTTCCCGCGGAATCGGAGCGGCCGTCGTGCGCCGGCTCCTGGACGCGGGGGCCGAGGTGCTCACGACCGCCAGGTCGGCGACGAGCACGGTGCCGGAGGGGGCCGTCTTCGTGGAGGCCGACGTACGGACACGGGCCGGAGCGCAGGCGCTCGCCGCGGCCGCGCAGGAGGCGCTCGGCGGAGTCGACATCCTGGTCCACAACGCGGGTGGAGCGCGGCCGTACAAGGGCAGCTCGGCCATCCCCGACGAGGAGTGGCAGGACGCGCTGGACCTGAACTTCCTGGCGTCGGTGCGGCTGGACTCGCTCCTGACGCCCGGCATGCGGGAACGGCGCTCGGGAATGATCGTGCACGTCTCCTCGGCCGCGGTCCCCACTTCGGTGGCGCCGTTCCTGCACTACACGGCGGCGAAGGCGGCACTGGAGAACTACAGCCGGGGACTGGCCCTGGAGCTTGCCCCGTTCGGGATCCGGGTCAACACGGTGACTCCCGGCAGAGTCGCCACCCCCGGCGGCGAGGCGACGCGGGAGCAGTGGGCGCGCCTGGACACCGCGCCGGACCAGGACGCGGCGCCGGACCGGAACGGCACCCCCGTGCCGCTGGGGCGCGACGGTCAGCCCGACGACATCGCCCACGCGGTGCTGTTCCTCGTGTCCGACCGGGCGAGCTGGCTGACCGGGAGCAATCTCGTCGTGGACGGCGGCGAATTCCCCAGAGGTTGAGGCAGGGGTCGACGCCGATGGAATTCCAGCACGCCCGAAGGACTCATCGGCGTGATGTCCGGCAGATCACCGAATTGTGAGGGAAAAAGATGAGCACAGCGACAAGAATGCAGTCGTCAATTGTGGCGTGCCCGGCCCTCAGGACACCGGCGAGAACACCGCGGAGCCGCGCCAGGACTCCTGACGCAGGAACTCGAGCAGGGCCGTCTCCGCCGGGCCCGGGCCGGGCCGGACCACGGCGATGACGGGCTGGGACACGACCGGGAACACCGGGCGGACGAGGTGCTCGTAACCGTAGGGCACCGCGGAGGCCGGGACGAGCGTCACCCCCAGTCCGTGGGCGGCCCAGCGCACGGCCGTCGCCGTCTGGGACACGCGTGCGGCCGTGGCCGGAGTCAGTTCGTTGTCCCGCAGGACGTTCAGCAGCACGCCGTCGAGCGCGCTGTCGCGGTCGAACCGCACCCACGGCTCCCCCTCCAATGCGCGCAGCTCGACCCGGTCCGCGGTGAGCTGCGGGTGCCCGGCGCCCAGCACCACGACGAACTCCTCGTCGCCGAGGTGCTGGGCGTCGCCGGGGGACTGTTCACACGCCGCCATGAGGGCGAGGTCCAGGACGCCGCGGCGGCACAGCCGGTCCAGCTCGGCGGAGCTCGGCTCTTCGAAGACGGTGACCTCCAGCCGCGGGAAGCGGCGGCGCAGCGCGTCCAGCGCGCCCGGCAGCTGCCGTGTGCCGAAGCCCATCTGCGCCGCGACCACCAGCTCGCCCACCAGTTCGTCGGCATGGGCCCGCGCCGTCGCCCTCGCCCGCCGCGACGCGCTCACCGCGACCTGCGCCTCCCGCAGGAACGCGCGGCCGGCCACGGTGGGCACCAGTCCGGTCGGCGTGCGGGCGAACAGCTGGACGCCCAGTTCCCGCTCCAGGCCGCGGATCTGCTGAGACACCGACGGTTGGGCGACGTGCAGCCGCTCCGCCGCCGCCGTCACCGAGCCCTCCTCGGCGACGGCCAGGGCGTATTCGAACTGACGAAGGCTCATCGGCTTCTTCCCCTCCCTGCGGGGCATCCCCGATCTCATCCGTGTAATCGCTGTAATAGCGTAAGCGAGTGCCTATCCACTCTCGCAGATCAAATTCTCGCTGCGGTGCGGGCGAGGGGCGATACGGCCGGTTCAGCCGACGGGACGCGGGGGCGGGTCTGGGACCACGCCCCGAAGGGGTAAACCGGGCGAGTTACGACAAACCGGCACGGCGGGCGCGCTCGACGACGTGCCCGATGACCTCCGCGACCCGCTCGACGTCCTCCTCCACGGAGGTGTGCCCCAGGGAGAAGCGCAGCGAGCCGCGGGCCCGTACGCCGTCCTGGCCCATCGCCAGCAGCACGTGGGACGGCTGGGCCACCCCGGCGGAGCAGGCCGAGCCGGTGGAGCACTCCACGCCTTTCGCGTCGAGGAGCATGAGGAGGGCGTCCCCCTCGCAGCCGGGGAACGAGAAGTGGGCGTTGCCGGGCAGCCGGTTCACCGGGTCGCCGTTCAGCAGCACGTCGGGCACGGCCCGCCGTACGCGCTCGATCAGGTCGTCGCGCAGCGCCGACAGCCGCTCGGCCGTGGCGGGCTGACGGGCGACGGCCGTCTCGACCGCCGCCGCGAACCCGGCGACGGCGGGTGCGTCGAGGGTGCCGGAGCGGATGTCACGTTCCTGTCCGCCGCCGTGCAGAACCGGAACCGGATCGACACCGCGGGCCAGCAGCAGCGCGCCCACGCCCACGGGGCCGCCGACCTTGTGGCCGGAGACGGTCATGGCGTCCACGCCGGAGTCGGCGAACGAGACCGGAAGCTGACCGACCGCCTGCACCGCGTCGGTGTGGAAGGGGATGCCGTACTCGTGCGCGATGGCGGCGAGCACCCGCACCGGCTGCACGGTGCCGACCTCGTTGTTGGCCCACATGACGCTCACCAGCGCGACGTCGTCCGGATCACGGGCGATGGCCTCGCGCAGCGTCTCCGGATGAACCCGGCCCCGCTCGTCCACCTCCAGCAGCTCGACCCTCGCGCCGTGGTTGTCGCCCAGCCAGTGGGCGGGGTCCAGGGCGGCGTGGTGCTCGACCGAGCTGATCAGGATCCTGGGCCGCTTGCGCGCCCAGAACAGGCCCTTGATCGCGAGGTTGTCGGCCTCGGTGCCGCCGGCCGTGAACACGACCTCGCTCGGGCGTGCGCCGAGCGCGCAGGCGATCGTCTCTCGCGACTCCTCGACGACCCGGCGGGCCCGGCGGCCGGCCGCGTGCAGGGACGAGGGATTGCCGACCTGCCCGAGCTGGGCGGTCATCGCCTCGATCGCCTCGGGCAGCATCGGTGTGGTCGAGGCATGGTCCAAGTACGCAGCTCCCATGACCCCTCCCTGACGCGTATTCAGCTCACCAAGCGTATCCGGGTAGACGGCGGACACCGATAACGTGTCGCAACTAAACCGTCCAGACGGTACAGTAGACGGCATGCGGAGGGACGAATTGCTGGACGCGGCCGAGGGCCTGCTTCAGGACCAGGGCGCCCAAGCCCTGACCCTGGCGGCGGTGGCCGAGCGCGCCGGTGTCAGCAAGGGCGGTCTCCTCTATCACTTCGCGACCAAGGAAGCGCTCGTCAAAGGCATGGTCGAGCGCCTGATCGCCGATTTCGACGCGCTGATCGAGGCGCAGTCGGAGAGCACCTACACCCGGGCGTACGTCGCGGCGACGTTCGAGGCCGTGGAGACCGGCCGGCTGCGACGATGGGCCGTGGTCACGGGCGCGGCCGGCGATCCCGAACTGCTCGCGCCGCTGCGAGAGGCGATGGTCCGCTGGATGCGGCACGGCCTGGACGACGAGCCCGACCCCCTGGCCTCCCAGGTCGTACGGCTGGCCTGTGAGGGCGTCTGGGACGCCGCCACGCACTGTGCGGAGATCATCGACTACGCCGCGATACGCGCCAGGCTGCTCGCCCTGTTGTAGCGCCGTTGTAGCGCCCCTCCGGCAAGCCCTGTCGTAGCGCGCCTGCGGCGCGCCCCCGAACTCACACCTGGTGGTCGCCCTTCCTTCCGGCTCTGCCGTGAAAGGGCGACCTGCTGGTGTCTGCCCGCTAATCCGGGACCGGAAACCCACTTGACTCACCTGGAAAGGAAGCTGTGATGACCCGCGCTTTGAGGAAGGCCCGTCACGGGGCAGTCCTCACCTTCGTCCTGGCCGGCCTGATGTGTGGAACCTTCACCGTGCGCCTCCCGGCGCTGGCCGACCGGCTCCGCCTGCCGGAGTCGTCGGTCGGGCTCACCCTGCTCAGCTGGGGGATCGGCGCGCTGCTCACCATGCAGCTCATGCGCGTCGTCCTGGCCAGGATCGGCAGCCGTGGCGTCCTGCGCGCGGCCGCTCCCCTGTGCGCGGCGTCACTGGTCCTCGTCGCCTTCGCGCCGTCCTTCCCGGTGCTGGCCGTGGCCGCCGCGCTGTTCGGCATGGCGTTCGGCGCGGTCGACGTCGGCATGAACGCCCAGGGCTCCACCGTCGAGCGCGCGTACGGCCGGCCGATCATGAGCGGCATGCACGCGGGATGGTGCGTCGGCGCGATCTCGGCGGGCCTGCTGGGCACGGCGGCCATCGCCCTGAACCTGTCCCTCACCGCCCACATCGCGGTCGTCGCCCTGGTGTCGGTGCCGGCGGCGCTGGCCCTCAGCCGCATGCACCTGCCCGACCCCGCGCCCGAGACGGCCGGAGAGAAGCCGTCCGCCCGTTCCCGGCGCAGGATGCCCGGGGTCGTCTACCTGCTCGGCGCGGTCACCTTCGCCGCGTTCATGGTGGAGGGCGTCGTCGCCGACTGGAACGGCCTGTATCTGATCGGCACCCTGCACGCCTCCGAGGCGGTCGCCGCGCTCGGCTACCCGGTGTTCGAGGCGGGCATGCTGATCGCCCGGCTGGCCGGCGACCGGCTGCGCGGCCGCTACGGCGCGCGCGGGCTGATCACGTTCTCCGGCGCCGCCACCGCGCTCGCGTTCCTCGTGGTCATCGCCGCGCCGGTGACCGTGGCGGCCGTGGCCGGGCTGTTCTTCATCGGGCTGTCGGTGGCGACGATCTCGCCGATGGCGCTGTCGCTGGCGGGCGCCGCGACGCCCGAGCCGGGCCCCGCGATCGCGCAGGCGAGCGCGATCGGCTACGCGGGCCTGCTGCTCGGGCCCGTGGTGATCGGTTTCTTGTCCGCCGCGGTGTCGCTGCGGGCCGCGCTGGGCGTGGCGGTCGTCCTCGGCGCCGTCATCGCCGTGGCCGCGCGGCTGCTGCCCGCGTCCCGTACGGAGATCATCCCGCTGCCGGTCCGGTCGGGGGACGAGAAGGCCCCTCTCCGCGCGGCGGCCTGACACCCGGCGGGGCGGCACTCCTGGCCGGCGAGGCCTGGCGTCGGCGTGCCCTGCCCACCGGCGCTTTTTACTGGGTGGTGGCCATGGCCCCGGGCTTGCTGGGCACTGGGGATGCCGGATGCTTTCAGACGGAACACCGTTGTTTACCGTGACATCGGGTTTGCCCGGCCGTCCACAGGCAGGCGGCCGGGAACCCACCAAGGAGTACATGAGATGCGAGCCGTAGTGATGCACGCCCCCGGCGACGTGCGGGTGGAGCAGCGCGAGGACCCGAAGATCCTCGCCCCGACCGATGCGATCATCCGGCTGTCCGCAGCCTGCGTCTGCGGGTCGGACCTGTGGCCCTATCGCGGGGTGGACACGCACGACGGGCCGGTCCCGATGGGCCACGAGTACGTCGGCGTCGTCGAGGAGATCGGCAGCGAGGTCCGCGACCTCAAGCCGGGCCAGTTCGTGATCGGCTCGTTCTTCGCCTCCGACAACACCTGTGAGATCTGCCGGGCCGGCTATCAGTCCCGCTGCGTGCACGCCGTCCCGATCGGCACGATCGGCACCCAGGCGGAGCGGGCCCGCATCCCCCTGGCCGACGGCACCCTGGTCGCGACCCCCGGCATGCCCGACGCGGACCTGGTCCCGAGTCTGCTGGCCGCCTCCGACGTGCTGGGCACCGGCTGGTTCGCCGCGGTCGCCGCCGAGGCCGGCCCCGGCAAGACCGTCGCCGTCGTCGGCGACGGCGCCGTCGGCCTGCTCGGAGTGCTGGCCGCCAAGCGGCTGGGCGCCGAACGGATCGTCGTCTTCAGCCGGCACGCCGACCGGCAGAGGCTCGCCGTCGAGTTCGGCGCCACCGACGTCGTCACCGAACGCGGCGACGAGGGCGTGGCCAGGATCAAGGAGATGACCGGCGGCCTGGGCGCGCACTCGGTCATCGAGGCGGTCGGCACCCAGGAGTCGATGATGCAGGCCATCCGCTCCGCCCGCCCCGGCGGGCACGTGGGCTACGTCGGGGTCACCCACGGAGTCGAGCTGCCCGGCACGGAGCTGTTCTTCTCCGGCGTGCACCTGCACGGAGGCCCGGCCCCGGTGCGCCGCTTCCTGCCGGAGCTGATCCGGCTGATCTGGGACCGCGAGATCGACCCGGGCAAGGTCTTCGACCTCGAAATGCCCCTGGAGCAGGCGGCCGAAGCCTACAAGGCCATGGACGAGCGCCGGGCCATCAAGGTTCTGCTGCGCCCCTGACGCGGCGCACGGCCGGGGAGCTGAAGCAGTCGATCAGCCATCCGGCCTTCTCCACCGGCGGGCCGAACGCGACGACCGCGATGGGCCCGCCGAAGCGGATTTCCGACGACAAGGAGTAGTTATGGAGTTGCTGAAGCGGCCGCCGACCGTCAAGGGCCCGGCCGAATGGTTCACCGGCGACGTCTGGTTCGACGTCGTCCACCGCGGCGAGGACCCTTCCAGAACGCGCGCGAACATGGTGAAGTTCGCTCCCGGTGCCCGCACCGCCTGGCACTCCCACGGTCTCGGCCAGGCTCTCTACATCGTGGAGGGTGTCGCGCTCGTCCAGTCCCGCGGCGGTGAGCTGATCGAGGCCCACCCGGGCGATGTGATCTGGACTCCGCCGGGCGAGGAGCACTGGCACGGTGCCGCGCCCGACCACTTCATGGTCCACCTGGCGCTGTGGGAGGGCGACGACACGTCCTGGCTGGAGCACGTCACCGACAGCGAATACACCGCGGAACGCTCCAGCACCCGCCGGTGACCCGACGCCCGCGAGCGCCGGCCGTGCCTGCCGCCGGCTGCCCGCCACGGCTTCCGGGCCGCGCCACCCGGCCCGTGCCGCCGTGTTCACGCGGCACGGGCCGAGCGCGTCACCTGCGCTTGTCGATCTCCTCGGTGAGCTGCGGAACGACCTGGTGCAGGTCGCCCACGACACCGAAGTCGGCGATCTCGAACAGGGGCGCCTCGGCGTCCTTGTTGATCACGACGATGGTCTTGGAGGTCTGCATCCCGGCCCGGTGCTGGATGGCGCCGGAGATGCCGGCCGCGATGTAGAGCTGCGGGGACACGGTCTTGCCGGTCTGCCCGACCTGGAACTGGTGCGGGTACCAGCCGGCGTCGGTCGCGGCGCGCGAGGCGCCCACGGCCGCGCCGAGCGCGTCGGCGAGCTTCTCGATGATCGAGAAGTTCTCGCCCGAGCCCACGCCCCGGCCTCCGGAGACCACGATCGCGGCCTCGGTCAGCTCCGGACGGGCGCCCTTCTCCTGGACGACCCGCTCGACGATCCTGGCCGCGCGGGCGGCGTCCGACAGCGCGACCTCCACCTTCTCCTCCGCGCCCGCCGCCGCGGCGGCGACGGGGGCGGTGCTGTTCGGGCGGACCGTGATGATCGGCGTGCCCTTGGCCACGCGGCTGCGGACGTTCACGCCGCCGCCGAAGATGGACTGCTCGGCGACGAAGCCCTCGCCGACGCCCACCGCGTCCGAGATCACGCCGGAGTCGGTCTTGATCGCCAGGCGGCCGGCGATCTCCTTGCCCTCGCCGGTCGCGGCGACGAAGACCGCGGCCGGGGAGCGCTCGGCCACCAGGTGCGCCAGCACCTCGGCCTTGGGCGCCACCACGTAGTCGCCGATCTCGTCGGCCGCCGCCACGTAGATCTTCTCCGCGCCGTACTCGGCGAGCCTGGCCTTCGCGGCGTCGGAGTAGCCGGGGCCGGCCCACACGGCGGCCGGCGTGCCCAGCGACCGGGCCAGGGTCAGCAGTTCGAGGGTGACCTTCTTGACGTCACCGTCGACGTGCTCGACGAGCACCAGAATCTCACTCATCACGGGGCCCCTCAGATGAACTTCTTCGACGCGAGGAACTCGGCGGCCTTGGCTCCGCCGTCGCCCTCATCCTTGATCACGGTGCCCGCTGCACGCGGCGGGGCGGCGGCGAAGTCGACGACCTCGCTCCAGGAGTTCGCCAGGCCCACCTGGTCGGCCGCGATCTCCGCGTCGGCGACGCCGAGCGTCTCGACCGGCTTCTTCTTGGCGGCCATGATGCCCTTGAAGGAGGGATAACGCGGCTCGTTGATCTTCTCGACCACCGACACGACGGCGGGCAGCGACGCCTCGATCTTGTCGTAGCCGTAGTCGGTGATGCGCTGGACCCTGATGGAGCCCCCCTCGACCTCGACCTTGCCGGCCAACGTGAGCTGCGCGGCGCCGAGCCGCTCGGCCAGCATCGCGGCGAGCATGCCGGTGCGGGCGTCGGTCGACTCCGAGCCCAGGATGACCAGGTCGAAACCGATCTTCTTCAGGGCCTGGGAGATGGCGTAGGAGGTGCCGAGGGCGTCCGAGCCGTGCAGCGCGTCGTCGTGCAGGTGCACCGCCTTGTCCGCGCCCATCGCCAGGGCCTTGCGGATGGTCTCGGTCGCCTTGGCGGGGCCCATGCTGAGGACGGTGACCTCACCCCCATGGGCCTCCTTGAGCCGCAGCGCCTCCTCCACCGCGTACTCGTCGAGCTCGTTCACGACGCCGTCGGCGGCGTCGCGGTCGAGCGTCTTGTCATCGGACCTCAGCTTGCGCTCGGTCGCCGTGTCGGGGACCTGCTTCACGCAGACGACGATGTTCATGGCCGGTGGCCGACCTCCCCTTTCCGTACGGCTGACGCCGCGGTTCTCGGTACGTGGCGCGGGGTACGCGCACGTGATGCAAGACTGCCAGGTGCTCGCGGGCGTGCCTGTGCAGGTGGCCCGGGTGTCGAGCTGACCCTGGTCCCCCCAGACGGTATGTTACCCATCGGTAGCTTATGTGCAAACCTCCGGGTTTTTACGGCCGCGTCCTTCTGTTGAGGAATTCCCAGAACCCGGTCACGCCCACACTCACCCTACCGAACTATGTTCCGGAAGTGTCGCCGAGGCCCCCGCGGCGGGACCCCGGGATTCCACGCCAACCGCTCCGCGGGCCGCGGCCTCGCCGAGGCCGCACGGCGTCCGTCCGGTCGACCGCGCCGGATGCCCCGATATGTTGGCATTTCTACGCTCGATCTTGGGGGGTCTTCATGAGATCTTCGGGTCGAAGCCGGGGCACAGGCCGATCAAGGTGACCGGCGCTCCGGCGATCCACCTGCCCAGACCTGAACGGCAGCAGCCGATCGGCGAGTGGTTCATCGCGCAGGCGACCTACAAGGACGCCAAGGGTCATGCCCGCCCGCACCTGCTCGCGTTCCTCGGCACCGCCGGGCAGCCCTTCAAGCTGGCCGTCGCGACTCCGATCCACTGGGGCGAGCGGATGCCGAAGCCGCGCCTGGACGCCGACGGCTACATCGCCGACATGGACACCGACGTGGCGCGCGCGGTGGCTCAGGAGTACCTGAACTTCTGGAACAACGAGAAGAAGGAGGGCGCCTCCGGCTACCGCCTGGCCAAGGACAGCTACAGCCGTAAGGCGTTCCCCGCCGTGTACAAGGGGGCCTACGTCGAGTTCGCCGGGCACGGTTCGATCTTCGGCTTCCGTACGGCGGACGGCGGTTCGTTCTTCCTGTTCGGCCTGGTGAACAACCCCAAGCACGTCAACCAGGTGCTGAGCGAGGCGCTACTGGTGCCCGACGGCGGCAGAACCATCCGGGAGCTCGGCGGCAACTGGTTCTCCTGACCGCCGCAGCGGCGCGGCGACCGGTTCTCCCAGGGGCCCCGGTTCTCCCAAGGGCAGGGTTCAGCTGGCGAACACGAGCATGACGAGCAGGAACACGACGGTGCCGACGGCCAGCAGGAGCGTCGCCGTGCTGAACAGCGTGCTGAGCAGCGCCCACACCGCGACGGCCCCCACGCCGCCCGCGAGGTCCACCACGAGCCGCCGCCTGGACCTCCCCAGCAGCCCGAACCCCGCGTCCACCAGCAGGGCGATGCCGTAGAGCACGAGCAGGAGAAGCGACACCTCGGGCAGGTTGGCGCGGGCCGCGGCGGCGAACAGGCCGACGACCACCGCGGAGCCGATCACCCACCGGCGGTGCAGCTTCTCCCGGCGCGCGGCGCGCGGGTCGTCCACCTCTCCTCCCCGCCGGGTTCCGCGCGAGGGCCGCCGATCACCGGGCCGCCGGTCACCGGGCCGCCACTCGCGCGTCGGCGCCTCCGACAGCGCGGGCCGGGCCGGCTCGATCCCGTCGAGCACCGGCGCGGCCTCCTTCAGCAGCCCGCCCAGCTCGGCCGTCGCCGGGCGGTCCGCCGGGTCGGCGCTCAGACACCGCTCCACGAGCGGGACGAGCCAGGACGGCACGCCCGACAGGTCGGGCTCACGGTGGACGACGCGGTAGGCGATGGCGGCGGCCGGCCCGGTCCCGTACGGCTGCCGCCCCGACGCGGCGAAGGCCAGCGTCGCCCCCCACGCGAACACGTCGGCCTCCGGTCCGGCGTCGCGGCCTTCCAGGACCTCGGGGGCGAGGTAGCCGGGGGTTCCCACGACCGCGCCCGACGCGGTGACCGAGGCCGACTCCAGTGCGCAGGCGATGCCGAAATCGATCACGTACGGCTCGCGCTCGCAGACGATCACGTTGGCCGGTTTGAGGTCGCGGTGGACGACACCGGCTTCGTGGATGGACTCCAGCGCCTCCGCCAGGCCGAGGGCGAGCCGCAGCAGGCCGGCCCCGGCGACCGGCCCGTCCTTGGCCACGACCGTGCTGAGCGGCCTGCCCTGGACGTACCGCGTCACGATGTAGGGCCGCTCCCCCGACAGTGAGACGTCCAGCACTTCGGCGACGTGCGCCCCGCGGACCCGGCGCATCGTCTCCACCTCGCGGGCGAGGCGGGTGATCGCGAACCCGTCGGCGGCCACGTGGGGATGCAGGATCTTCACCGCGACCGTGCGCCCGTCGGGGTCGAGCGCGAGATGGACCTCGCCGAACCCCCCGGAGCCGAGAGCGGAGACCAGGCGGTAGGGACCAAGCTGTTCCGGCGTGCCCAATTCGTGCCTCCCACGTCGCTCGGTGTTCCCGCTTCGCTCGGTGTTTCCCGCTTCGCTCGGTGTTCCCGTTCACCGTCGGGGCGTTCACACCCGCCGGGTCGTGCCGGAGGCGCGCCGTGAGCGCTTCCCTCGTCGCTCGGAGCCGCTCGTTCCCTGGTTCAGTCTGGCGGGACCCGGGCGGGTCAGGTCCAGAAGGTCAGAAAGCGCAGGCCGATCCTGTCCATGAGGTCCCCGATCACGCCGCCGATCAGGTTGACGACCGTGTCCTGACCCCTTTGCTTGAGATCCGCGACGATGTGGTCCACCGCCACCGACGGCGGCCGCCAGGGGACCCACGAGGCGTCCGCGGACAGCGCCGTCATGATCGCGAACAGCGCGACCGTACCGACCGCGATCGTCACGATCATTCCCGCTCCGGGGCTCCGGATCACCGCGCTCAGCGTCCGGGACACGGCCTTGCGGGGTGCCTTGCCTCCGGGCAGCAGGAACAGCCCGGCCACGAAGGCGCCCGCGGCGTACGCGGCGGCGGGATCGGGCCGCAACCCGCCGATGTAGTGGAACCCGCCCCACGCGCACATCGCGAACATCAGGGCCAGCGGCACCTGAACCACCGTCGCGAGCCCCGCCCTGATCAGCGCCCACGGCGTGCCGAGCACCGCGAAGAGCGGGTCGGCCCCGCTGCTGCCCCGCGCGGCCCGGCGGTCGGCGAGATCCCCGATCAGGTACTGCCCGACCCGCAGGCACAGCGCCGCCACGGCGGCGAACAGGCTCACCACGACCGGCAGCAGGCAGGCCAGCGCCACGAGCGTGGCCAGCAGCAGAGCCGCGAGCACCGGATGCGGGGCCCGGTAGGGGGCCCGCTTCTGCTCCGGTTCGTACCGCGGTGCGGGGGCCGGCGGCGGCGCGACCTGGGGCTCCGGGTAGCCCGCCACTCGCTGGTCCGGGTACGGCGGCGGCGGGTACGGCGCGGGCTGGTACGACGGCGGGGGCGGGCCCGCCTGCCCGTACGGCGGGGCCTGTGGATGCGCGGGAGGCGGCGCGGACACCGGACGGCGCTGCCTCGGCGCCCGGGGCTCCCTGCGGGGCCGCTCCGGCTCCACGTAGTTCACCGGTGGCAACAGGTCGGAGTAGCTGTCGTCGTTCGCCGGCAGTCTGCCGGTCCGGCTCCCGTTGCCCCCGTTCACCGGGCCGCCCGTGTCCCTCCGCGCCGGCTCGTCCAGCACGCGCGTGCCGTCCAGAAGCCGCGTGCCGCCGTCGCGCGGTCCCTCCTGGGCGGTCTCCTGAAGCACGGTGACCGAGGGGTCGAGCGAACGGCTGAGCCGGAGCAGCGACGCGGCGGTGGGACGCGACGTGGCCTCGGGCGCCAGGGCGAGACGGAGCCACCCCCGCAGCCAGGCCGGCGCGAGGTCCACCTGTGCCTTGCCTTCGAGGATGTTGTAACAGACCGACTCGAACGTACCCGAGCCGAACGGCGCCTTCCCGGTGGCCGCGAAGAACACCGTGGCCGCCAGCGCGTGCACGTCGGCGGCCTGGGTGATCTCGGTGTCCCGGATGATCTCCGGGGCGAGGTAGCCGGGAGTGCCGACGAACATCCCCGTCTGGGTCAGCCGGGTGGCGTTGACCAGGTGGGCGATGCCGAAGTCGATCACGAGCGGCTCGCCGTCCACGAGCATCACGTTGGCCGGCTTGAGGTCGCGGTGGATGACGTCGGCCGCGTGGATGGCGACCAGTGCCTCGCACAGGCCCACCGCGAGCCGGATCACCGCGTCGTCGCCGAGCGGGCCGTCCTCCAGCACCGTCTGCTCTAAGGTCCGCCCGGGGGCGTACCGCGTCACGATGTAGGGCGCGGCGCCGGTCAGGTCGGCGTCGAGGACCTCGGCGACGCGCTTGCTGCGGACCCGCCGCATGGTCTCGACCTCGCGGGTGAGCCGGTCGCGTGCCTTGAGATCGGTGGCGACGTGGGGGTGCAGGACCTTGACCGCGACCTCGCGCCCCTCCGCGTCCAGGCCGAGGTGGACCACCCCCATGCCGCCCTCGCCGAGCTGCCGCAGCAGCCGGTAGGGCCCGATCCTCTCCGGAGCCTCGGTAGCCGACATGTCGTCCCCCGTCACCCGTTCCCCGCCTGGTTACGCAGGTCTTTCAGCCGTTCCAGTACTGAGAAAACGTCTATCGGGCCCCAGAAGTGCCCTGCTGTCTGTTTACCCAGAAGGCTGGAGAGCGCGATCGCCGCCGTCAGCACCGCGAGGGCGCCGATCCCCCAGGCGAGCCCCTTCGCCGCTCCCTCGCCGGGCGCCAGCGAGGCCAGCGTCCGCCGCATCTGCCTGCCCGGGCCCACCACCCCGGGCCCGGCGCAGATCGTCCACAAAGCCGTCGCGATCCCCCAGCTCAGCGCCGCGAGCCGGAGCGTGTCCGTGCCGCCGAACAGGACGGTGAGCAGCAGCGTCACCGGCAGCCCCAGGACCAGCGCGTACGGCACGAGCGCGATCGTGACGCCGATCGACTTGACGAGCTCCGCCGGACGGCCCAGCACGCGCAGCACGTCGGCCGCCGCGGCGCCCGCCGGACGGCGGGAGTTGAGGTGCGGCTGGGCCAGGTCGGCGGCCCGCAGCAGCACCGCGGCCGGAACGGCCACCAGGCACACCAGCAGCGGCGCCATGACGGCGAGAGACGTCGTCACGACGAGCAGCAGCGCGCTCGCCACGCCGTACGCCCTGGAGCGCTGCAGCAGTCCCCCGGGCGGGAACGGCATGGGCGGCACGGTCGGCGGCGGCACCCGCACCGTCGGCATGAACGGCGCGGGGTTCGGCTGGTGGACGTGCGGAGTCCGCTCGTAGATCTCGGGCGCGTGCCCGAAGAGCGCCTGGTCGCGCGCCGCCACATCTGCGTGCTGCGACGACCCGTGCTGAGAGGACCCGTGCTGAGGGGACCCGGCGCCGCGCGGTGCCGGGGAGTCGCCGGTGACGGCCTGGCGCATCTCCTCGGAGGTCACCCGCCGGGTGGGGATGTCGCCCTCCGGACGCAGCATCGGCGTGGGCCACCCGTCCGCCCGGGCATGCGGCGGCACGGACGGCCCGCCGGTCGCGGGAGCCGGGCCCGGCGCGGCGGCGGCACCGGACGAGCCGGGGAACGAACCTGGGCGCGGTGCCGGACCGGACGAACCCGGGAGCGGTGCCGGTCCGGACGAGCCGGTCGGCGGCGTGCGGGGCGGCGGCATGCGGGTCGGGATGTCGCCCTCCGCCGGGCTCACCGGGGTGTCCTGCGGGGCGACCTGCCCGAGACCCGCCCTGCGCAGGTCCTCTCCCGTCACCCGTACGGTCGGGAAGGGGTCGCCGCCCTGGCCCGCCGGGGGCGTCTCACGCAGCAGCGAGACGAACTCCTCGGCCCGGCCGCCCTGCGGGGACGGCGTGACCGGCGGCGTCGCCACGGGCGCGACCGGCGGAGTGATCGGCGGCATCGGCGGCCCGCCCGGCCGGCCGACGCCGGGCGCCTGCTGACCGCCGGTGTCGTCGACGTTGGGCACGGTGGTGATCTCGTCGGGCACGCGGGGCCTGCCACCCGGAGACCGGGGCATGAGCCCCGCGAGCTGCCGTACGAGCTCGGCCGCGGTCGGCCGCCTCGCCGGGTCGCGGTTGAACGCGGCGCGCAGCATCGGCTGGATCAGCGTGGGGGCGGCCTCGACGTTGGCCCGGCCGGAGGTGATGTTGAAGAACACCATCTCCAGCGTGCCCTTGCCGAACGGCGGCTGGCCGGTGGCGGCGAACAGCACGGTGCCGGCCCAGGCGTGCACGTCCACCTGCGGCCCGGCCTCGTGGCCCTCGATGATCTCCGGAGCGAGGTAGCCGGGCGTGCCGATGAGCATGCCGGTCTGCGTGAGCCGGGTGGCGTCGACAGCCTGGGCGATGCCGAAGTCGATCAGCACGGGCTGACCGTCCAGCATCAGCACGTTGCCCGGCTTCAGATCGCGGTGGATGACCCCGGCGGCGTGCACGGTGGCGAGGGCCTCGGCCACCCCGTAGGCGACCTTCAGCACACCGTCGAGCGGCAGCGGGCCCTCGTTCTTGACGATCGCGTCGAGCGGCCGGCCCGGCACGTAGCGGGTGACGATGTAGGGCCTGCGCCCGGTGACGTCGGCGTCGACGACCTCCGCGATGTGCGGCCCGCGCACCCGCCGCATGGTCTCGACCTCGCGCGACAGACGCCTGCGCGCGACGTCGTCGCCCGCGACCTCCGAGCGCAGGACCTTGACGGCCACCTGCCTGCCCTGTGGGTCGAGAGCGAGATGAACCACGCCCATGCCGCCCTCACCGAGCCGCCTCAGCAGCCGGTACGGGCCCAGTCGGTCGTCCTGATTCATTGCCTAAGCACCATACCGACTAAAAGAACGCCCATGAGTGAACCATCGCGCCACATCTCCGCTCAGCACAACGGAGAAAAGACGCCAACGGTTTCCGGGCACGGGGTCAAACCGTGAGCGCGAGGATCTCCCCCTGAGTCGCCGCGGCCAGCGCCTCACCGGAAAGTGCCAGCTTGGAGCGGCGGACGCCGCTGCCGATCACCACGGAAGGCCGGCGTATCACGTTTTCGTCAACGAGCACCGGCCAGCCCTCGGGCAACCCGATGGGAGTGATGCCGCCATACTCCATTCCGGTCAGATCGACGGCCTCCGCCTGCGGCGCGAAGGACGCCTTCCGCGCGTCCAGGTGGCGGCGCACGATCCCGTTGATGTCGGCGCGCGCGGTGGCGAGCACCATGACGGCGGCGTACCGCGTCTCCCCGCCCCGCTTGGCCGCGACGACGACGCAGTTGGCCGAGTCCTCCATCGCCACGCCGTACCTCTCGCAGAAGGCGGCGGTGTCGGACAGCTCGGGATCGATCTCGGCGACCTCCACCGTGAGGTCGAGGGAGGCGACGGCCTTGGCGACGGGATCGGCGAGCAGGTCCGGCCGGTCGGACGCGGGAACCCATTCGAGCGGCATTCAGCCCTCCTTGTCGGCGCGCTCCGTGCGATTGGGTGACCACCTTACGCGCCGGCTCCGGCGCCCCCGCCCAGGCGCGGGCAGTGATGGGGAGAGGCCGGGCGTCAGCCGTACTTGCCGCTGCCGCAGGCCACCTGGCCGCCGATCATCGAGAAGAGCCCGAACAACGCCATGATCTCGTGGTAGTCGTCCGTGGTGAACTCGGTGTGCCGGGGACCGGCGAGCCGTACGCCGGGCACGATCGAACAGGCCGCGGCGATGGCGGTGGAGTTCCACTCCACGCCCAGCGTGTACGGCGGCTCGACCACGTAGGGCCGGAAATCGGACAGCCTGCCGAGCGCGCGGGCCGCGCCCTCGCGGATGCGGCGCCACGCGACGGCCGGGGGCAGCAGCTCGGCGGAGAACTTGTCGATGCCCTTCTTCACGGCGACCGTCTCGACGTCGCCGAGCAGCTCCCCGGCCTCCTCGCACACCGCCTCGTCGCCGGTGACGAGCGCGACCGGCACGCCCAGCGAGCCCGCGAAGCCCGCCACCAGCCGGGTCTCGCCGCAGATCTCGCCGTTCAGGTAGACGTTCTGGATCTCCTTGCCCATCCACGTGTGGTTGAGCACCCCGTGCTGCACGCCCGCGCGGGCGTGGTAGCCGGCGAAGCAGGCGGCGTCCATGTCGGCCGACAGTCCCTGCCCCATGCGGTGCGGCTTGCCCGGGCCCCTGATCAGGGTGGCCCGCTCGTCCAGCAGGTCGATCCTGAGGTTCTTGGTGGACCCGTGAGCGTCGTTCACCAGCACGGACCCGGCGCCCGCGTCGAAGGCGCCCTGGACGACCGCGTTGGCGTCCCCGGTCATCAACTCGCAGCCGCGCTCGTAGCCCCGGCCCCCGAGGTGCATCTCCTCGGGGTCGGTCAGCCCGGTGACCCCCTCCATGTCCACCGACAGGTAGATCTTCATGTCGCCGCCCATGCCTCCACCTGGCGCTGCTCGTCCGCGGTCATGAGTCCGATGGTGTCCCGCATGTACGCGCCGACCTGCTCGCGCCACGGCTCCGGCGTCTCGTCGATGGAGGGCGGGTAACAGCGCTCCATCCAGCGGGTCGACTCCACGGTCGCTCCAAGGTACTCCGCCGCCTTGGCGAACGGCGTCGTCTCGATCCCCGGCACCCGCGCGCAGCCGTACTCGATCGTCTCCTGGCCAGAGTACGGCGGCGGCTGCTGCCAGGCGCGGGCGGGGACCGATCCGGCGGTGAGCGTCGTGCTGAGCGGGCGCCCCTCGATGGCGGCGAGAATCAGCTCCTTGCGCAGGCATTTGCCGCATCTCCGGCAGGGCCCCGACACGTCGCCGCGCAGGCACCAGCGGACCAGATGACCGAGATCGGAGCCCAGCGCCATGCGCATGGTCACCGGCTCGCTCACCCCTCCGACCGGAAGCACCAGCGGGAGCCCCGCCGCCGCGTACAGCCGGGCCCACTTCCCGTGCGCCGCCCACATCGGGTTGTCGGGCGTGTAGCGGTTGACGTACCGGTCGCTGCCGAGCCAGCGCGACCCGATCTCGTAGCCCAGCGCGACACCGCCGAGGTCCAGATCGTCGGCGAGCAGGAGCGCGCCCGCCGTCACCGCGTGGTGCTCGGGAAACCCGGGCCGGGGCCGGCTCAGCACGAACTCCAGGTCCGACTGGACGACGTGGAGATCCCTGCCGGTCTTGTGGGCGAGCTGTGCCAGCACTTCGGAGCGGTAGTGCGTCCAGCGGTTGGGCACGCGGGGATGGCTGATCCGCTGGAAGTGCACGAACGGCGCGTCGGGGAACATCGCGGCCACGGCCATCGAGTCCGCGCCCCCGCTGTAGGAGATGGCCAGACGTGTGCCGTTCCTGGCGTCCGCCCCGACCGGCCCCGCGTCCACGCCCCACCCCGTACGCAGCGCCTCGGCGAGCCCGGCGGAGATCGGCCGGTCGAACGTCACGCGCCGTCCGGTCCACGGCGCGACCACGGTCCACGCGGCGACCGCGAGCAGGTCGGGATGCGCGGACGCGCCGGCGTCCCCGGTCCGCACGTGGCAGGAGTTGGTCCGCAGCTCGATGGGGTGGCCGTCGGTGCAGGCCCCCGTGGTCTCGTCCTCCGCGTCGAGCAGGAAGACCAGCCGCCACACGCCCGCGTCACGCGTCCACTGCACCCGCATGACCGGCTACCCCGCCCTTCCGGGAGCGCCCACCCGCGCCGACAGCTCGTCGATCGCCTGCCAGATGCGCATCTCGCTCTGCAGCAGCGTGTCCACCGCCTCGGCCGTCTCGGTCGCCAGCCGGTGGGCCTCGGCGGCCTTGGGGTCCGGCGTCGCCTTGGGCTGTGGGGCCGCCTTCACAGGCGTCACGGCGGTCCGGCGCAGCCGGTCGACCTCGTCGCGCAGCGCCACGACCTCTCTGCGGAGCATCTGGACCTCCCACAGGGCGTCCTTGAGGTCCTGCCGGTGATCGGGCTTGGTGACGTACCGAGAGTCGAGCCGGGACAGCAGCGCCCGGCGCAGCCGTGACAGGCCCAGCACTCGCAACCGCATCATGAGCCGCCACATTAGCGGCATTTTGGAGCGTTTCTTGACGCAAAATGCAGAGTTGCTCCACGTTGGCTGGGAACTACTTCCGGCCGTCTGCCCGGACAGAGGCATCGGACCGGGGGCGCCGGACCGGGGGAACCGCACTGGGGGAACCGCACTGGGGGAACCGCACTGGGGGAACCGGACCGGGACGCCGGACGCGAGCGCGCCGCGCAATACAGTCTGCGGTTGTGCTTTACGGCAGATCGGTGGAAACGGCCGCGATCGACGACCTGGTCGATCGGGCGCGGAAGGGCTCCGGGGGCGCGCTGGTGCTGCGCGGCGACGCCGGTGCCGGCAAGACGGCGCTGCTCGACCAGGCGGCCACCCGGGGTGGCCCGATGAGAGTGCTCCGGACCACGGGGGTCGAGGCGGAGGCCGATCTGGCGTTCGCCGCCCTCCACCAGTTGCTGCTGCCGGTGGCCGGGCTGCTCGACGCGCTGCCCGGACCGCAGGCCGAGGCCGTACGCGGCGCGCTCGGGCTGGCCCCCGCCGGCTTCGGCGATCGGTTCCTGCTGGCGGCCGGGGTGCTGTCGCTGCTGGCCGAGGCCGCCGCGCCCGACGGGCTGATCTGCGTGGTCGACGATTTTCAGTGGGTGGACCGGCCGTCGGCCGACGCCCTGCTGTTCGCCGCCAGGAGGCTCGGCACCGAACCGATCGCGATGCCACTGGCCGTGCGGGGCGACACTCCGGTGAAGGGCCTGCCCGCGTTGGAGATCGCCGGGCTGGCCGAACCGGCGGCCGCCGAGCTGCTCGACGCCGGTTTCACACTCGCGGCGCGGGTCAGGCGCGACCTCGTGGCGCTGACCGGGGGCAATCCGCTGGCGTTGCGCGAGACGGCCCGGCTGCTCACCCCCGCCCAGCGGGCCGGGCGGGAACCGCTGCCCGATCCCCTCCCCGGAGGGAGCCGGCTCTTCGGTGACCGGGTGGCCGCGCTGACCGCGGAGGCGCGGCTGACGGCCCTGCTGGCGGCGGTCGAGAGCGATGTCGACCTGGTGCTTCGGGCCGCCGGGCGGCTGGGCGCGGGCGAAGCGGCGCTGCCCGAGCTCGAGTCCGCCGGGCTCGCGAACGTGTCCGGGACGCACGTGCGGTTCCACCATCCGCTGATCCGGTCGGCGGTGTACGAGGCGGCCTCCCCCGCCGCACGCCGCGAGGCGCACGCGGCGCTGGCCGAGGTGTCCGGTGAGGACCGGCGGGCCCGGCATCTGGCCGGGGCCGCGCTCGGCCAGGACGAATCGGTCGCCGCCGCGCTCGCGCGGGCCGCGGAGCGGGACCGGGACCGGGGCGGGTACGGCGCCGCCGCCACCGCCCTCACCAGAGCCGCCGAGCTCACCCCCGAACCGCTCGCGCGCGCCGGGCGGCTCAAGGACGCCGCCGTGTCCGCGTGGCTCGGGGGGCGTCCCGGCCAGGCGGAGTCGCTGCTGGCCGAGGCTCGCGAGTTCGCCGGGGCGGACAGGGCGCTGCTCATGGAGATCGCCCAGCTGCGCGGACGGTTCGAGCTGAACTCCGGCGACGCCGCCGAGGCCGTGCGGATCCTCGCGGCGGGCGACACCCTCGACATGCTGGCCGACGCCTCGGAGGCGGCGTCGTACGTCGGCGACACGGCGGCCGTCATCGAGATCGGGCGGCGGGCGGCGGCCTTCCCCGAGGGGTTCCTGCGCGACGTGGTCGCCGGCATCGGCGCGGCGCTCGCCGACGGCAGCGGGCACGACCTGCTCAGGCGGGCCCTCGGCCGTACGGGCGAGCTGCGCGAGGCGGCCGAGTTCCTGTGGGCGACGGCGGCGGCCAGCCAGCTCGGCGAGGTGGACCTGTCCGCCGAGCTGGCCGAGCGGGCCGGGCGGGTGGCCAGGGTCTCCGGGATGACGGGCCAGCTGCCCGTGGTGCTGGAGTTCGTCGCCACCGCCGAACGGCTGGCCGGGCGCCTCGCGGAGAGCAGGGCCGTCTCCGAGGAGGGGCTGGAGCTGGCCCGCGAGGCCGGATACGCCAACACCGTGGCCGCGCATCTGGCGAACCTCGCGGCCGTGGCGGCCCTGCGCGGCGAGGAGGAGCCCTGCGCCCGGCTCGCCAGGGAGGCGCTGGCCATCGCCGTCCCGCACCGGGTGGGCCTGCGCGCCGGGCTCGCGGCGTACGCCATGGCCATGCTCGACCTGTGCCTGGGCCGGTTCGCCGCGGCGCACGACCGGTTCGCCGCGATCGTCTCGGCGGGGCCGGGGGCCGGTCATCCGGCCGTGGTCTGGCGGAGCACGCCGGACCGGATCGAGGCCGCCGTGGGCGCCGGCGACCCGGACGCCGCCCGGGCGGCGCTTGAGGCGTACGAACGCTGGTCGGCCCACGCGGGGACGCCCGAGTCGCGGGCGCTGCTCGCCCGGTGCCGCGGCCTTGTCCTGCCGGACGACCGGGCGGTCGAGGCGCTCGGCGAGGCCTCACGGCTGCACACCAACCCGTTCGAGGCGGCCAGGACGGGACTTCTGCTCGGCGAGCGGCTGCGCCGCACGCACCGGCCGGGAGAGGCCAGGGCGCACCTGCGCGCGGCGTACGAGACGTTCCAGCGGGCGGGAGCCGCTCCGTGGGCGCGCCGCGCGTACGGCGAGCTGCGCGCGGCGGGCGAGACCATACGGGCCGAGCAGGACACGCCCGCGGCTCCCGAGGCGATCCCCGACGTACGCGGGACGGCGCTGGACGCCCTCACCCCGCAGGAGCTGCGCATCGCCACCCTGGTCGCGGGCGGCGCGACCAGCAAGGAGATCGCCGCCCGGCTGTTCCTCAGCCCGCGCACGGTCGAATACCACCTGTACAAGATCTATCCGAAGCTCGGCATCACCTCACGTACGGAGCTGACGCGGCTAGTAGTTCTACGGAAGGCGCCGCCGACCGCGGACGACATGCTTTAGCCATGCAAAACATCTGGAGCGAAGAGTTCGGGGCCGCGGCCGACGCGCCGATCGTGCTGGTGATGGGTTCGATGTCGCAGGGCATCGCGTGGCCGGACGCGTTCGTGGGCCGGCTCGCCGCCGGCGGCCGGCGCGTGATCCGCTACGACCACCGCGACACCGGGATGTCCGACGTCATCGACTTCGAGAAGGATCCGTACACATGGGACGACATCAAGAACGACGTGCTGCGGGTGATGGACGCGCACGGGCTGGACAGCGCGCATCTGGTCGGTCACTCGGCGGGCGGGCTGCTCGGGCAGCTGATCGCGGTGGAGCGGCCGGAGCGCGTGCGGACGCTCACCGTCATCGCCTCATCGCCGCTCGGCGGCGGTGAGGGCGCGGTGCTCATGCGGGCGCTGATGGGCGAGCCGCAGCCCGAGGGCAGCCTGCCCGAGCCCACGCCGGAGTTCGTCGCGTTCTACCGCGAGCTGATCGTCGCGCCGCCGCCGCGCGACCGGCGGGAGCGGATCGAGCGCATGATCGCGGAGGACCGCGTGCTGCACGGCACCGGCCTGCCGTTCGACGAGGACGCCTCGCGCAGGATGCAGGAACGCCTCTACGACCGGGCGCGGAACCTCGACGCGGCGGCCAACCACCGTCTCGCGGCGGCGGCGAAGCCGGACTTCGAGCCGGTGGGCGTCCTGCACCGGGTCACGGCGCCCACCCTGGTCGTCGAGGGCACGCACGAACCCGCCAAGCCGGGCCACGGCGCCCGCATCGCCGAGCAGATCCCCGGCGCCCGGCTGATGACGGTCGAGGGCATGGGCCACACCCTGCCGCCGGAAGTGCACGATGAGCTGGCCGACGCCATCCTCACGCACACCGCGACCGGGTGACCCCGTCACCGGCCGGTGGTCTCGGCCGCCCGCGAACTCAGCCGCCGGTGAATTCATCTGCCGGTGAATTTGGGCCGGCGCTTCTCGGCGAAGGCCGTCATGCCCTCCCGGGCGTCCTGGGTGGCGAACAGGCCCGAGAACTGGAGCCGCTCGATCTCCAGGCCGGTGTCGAGGTCGGTCTCGAGTCCGTGGTCGATCGCGAACTTGGCCGCCCGGACCGCGACGGCCGGCCCCTCGGCGAACGTCGCCGCGAGTTCGAGCGCCGCCGTGTAGACCTCGCCGTCGGGCACCACCCGGTCGACCAGGCCGATGGCGAGCGCCTCGGCGGCGTCCACGTGCCGCCCGGTGAAGATCAGGTCCTTGGCCCGGGCGGGCCCGACGAGCCGGGGCAGGCGCTGGGTCCCGCCCGCGCCGGGGATGATCCCGAGGGTGATCTCCGGCTGGCCGAGCTTCGCGCTCTGCCCGGCCACCCGGAAGTCGGCGCAGAGCGCGAGTTCGCAGCCGCCGCCCAGGGCGTACCCGGTGATCGCCGCGATCACCGGCTTGCCGATCCGCGCGACGGCGGTGAAGCAGTCCTGCAGGGTGCGCGAGTGCACGGCCATGTCGGCGTAGGACATGACCGCCATCTCCTTGATGTCGGCCCCGGCCGCGAAGACGCGTTCGCCGCCGTAGACGATGACGGCGTGCGTGTTCCGATCGGCGTCCACGAGCCGCGCGGCCTCCGCGATCTCCTCCTGGACCTGCCGGTTCAGCGCGTTCATCTTCGGCCGGTCGAGCCTGATCGTGGCGATGCGCTCGGAGATCTCCACCCTGACGAATTCACCCATGGCCCCACCATAAAGGGGTGATCAGCGCCCGAGCGGGAGGGGCCGCCGGGGAGCGGCCGGCGCGGCGGCCGTCACCTCGCGGTAGACCCGCTCGTATCCCTCGGCCATCACGGGCACGTCGAAGTGCCGGACCACCCGGGCCCGTACGGCCTTCGGGTCCAGCGCGGGGACCGCCTCGATCGCGGCGGGAAGCTCGGCGGGCGTGTCACGCACGTAGCCGGTCACCCCGTCCACCACGATCTCGGGCACCGCGCCCCGCCGCAGCGCCACCACCGGCGTGCCGCAGGCCATCGCCTCGATCATGACCATGCCGAAGGGCTCGTCCCACAACAAAGGGAGCACCAGGCACCGGGCCCGGGAGAACAGCTCGCTCTTGAGCGGGCCCTCCGCCTCCCCCAGATATTCGACATCGGGCCCGAGCAGCGGCTCCACCCGCTCGCGGAAGTAGGCCCGCTCCGCTTGCCCGGCCTGCCTGCCGACCAGCAGAAGGCGGCGCCCCGCCGCCCGCGCCGCCTCGATCGCGAGGTGGGCGCCCTTGTCCTGGCTGAGCCGCCCCAGCCACAGCACCCAGTCGTCCTTGCGCTCCCTGAACGGCCACGCCGCGACGTCCACCGCGTTGTGCACCCGCCCCACCCAGTGCAGATCGGGCGCGTGAGCGCGCTGGGCCGAGGAGACGGCCACGAGGGACACGTCCGAGCCGAGGCCCCGGTAGTAGTCGCCGAGCTCCCCGCTCACGTCGTTGTGGCAGGTGACGACCGTCGGCACGAGCCGCCCGGCGGCGGTGAGCGGCCCGGCCAGCGAGTGGTCGTGGACGACGTCCACGTCCAGGCCCCGCAGGAGGCGGGCCGCCTCGGCCGCGTGCACGACCTCCGGGTACGGCTCGCCTATCCGCGCCGACGGCGGCTCGTCGTAGGTCCGCAGATCCACACGGCGGCCGGCCCCGATGACGGTGACCCGGTGCCCGCGGTCCCGCAGGCCGCGAACCAGACCGGCGACCACCGCCTCGATGCCGCCGTAGGTCCGGGGTGGCACGTCATACCACGGCGGCGCGACCATCCCGACGTGCAGGGCCTGTGCCATGGTGCTGGTCTACCCCTCTCACCTGCCACGGAAGCAGCCGGTGAGAGGGGTCTGACACGACCTAGCGCAGGGTGCCGTTGGTCATGCCGACCGGCTCCTCCGGGACGGTGATGAGGCCGAGCTCCGCCACGGACGCCATCAGCGGGTGGGACGGGACCACACGCACGCTGTAGCCGAAGGCCCCCGTGCGGTCCAGCGGCAGGACGCCGGTGTAGTACGCCCGGCCGTCGTCGCCCACCGAGTCGATCTTCAGCGTGACGTAGCCGGGTGACAGCAGCTCGTCGTGTGCGCCCACCCGGCCGTAAGCGGCCTGGACCCGGACGTCCTCGGGCGACAGCTCGCCGAGGGCGATCGTGGCCCGAAGCTCCAGCCGGGCCCCAAGCTCGGGGGTGTCCCCCACGCCGGTCGCCTCGACGTGCTCGACCCGTACGCCCGGCCACGCCTTGGCCACGCGCAGCTTCCAGGCCGCGAACACCCGGGCGTCGCCGTAGCCGCCGGCCGCGAGCGCGCGGGCGGAGGCCGCCGCCGGGGTGTACAGCTCGGTGACGTAGTCGTGCAGCATGCGCCCGGCCAGTACCTTCGGCCCGAGTGAGCTCAGCGTGTGCTTGACCATCTCCAGCCAGCGCCGGGGCAGACCGTCGGCGGCCCGGTCGTAGAAACGGTCGGCGACCTCGCGCTCGATGAGGTCGTACAGCGCCGTCGCCTCCAGGTCGTCGCGGCGCTCGGGGTCGTCCACGCCGTCGGCGCTGGGGATCGCCCAGCCGTTGTTGCCGTCGTACCACTCGTCCCACCATCCGTCGCGGATGGACAGGTTGAGACCGCCGTTGAGCGCCGCCTTCATGCCGGACGTGCCGCACGCCTCCAGCGGGCGCAGCGGGTTGTTCATCCACACATCGGAGCCCGTCACCATGAGCTGCCCGAGCGCCATGTCGTAGTCGGGCAGGAAGACGATGCGGTGCCGCACGTCCTCGGAGTCGGCGAAGCGGACGATCTGCTGGATGAGCTTCTTGCCGCCCTCGTCGGCCGGGTGCGCCTTGCCGGCGATGACGATCTGCACCGGCTTGTCCGGGTCGAGCAGCAGCCTGCGGAGCCGGTCGGGCTGGGAGAGCATGAGGGTCAGGCGCTTGTAGGAGGGCACCCGCCGGGCGAAGCCGATCGTCAGCACGTCCGGGTCGAGCGCCTCCTCCACCCAGCCCAGCTCGGCCTCGCTGGCGCCGCGCTGCCGCCACGACTTGCGCAGCCGCCGGCGCGCCTCCTCGACCAGGCGGGCGCGCAGCTTGGCGCGGATGCCCCAGATGTCGGCGTCGGAGAGCTTCTGCACGCTCTCCCAGCCCTGCGCCTTGTCGATCAGCGACGGCAGCTCCTCGCCGGCGAGCTCCATCATCTCCCGGCCGACCCACGTCGGGGCGTGGACGCCGTTGGTGATCGAGCCGATCGGCACCTCGTCCACGTCGAAGCCCGGCCACAGGCCCTGGAACATCTCCCGGCTGACGTGGCCGTGCAGCTCGGACACGCCGTTGACCCGCTGGGCCAGCCGCATGCCCATGACGGCCATGTTGAAGACCGACTTGTCGGCGTCGGGACCGTCCGGCTCGGCGCCGAGCTCCAGAATGCGGTCCACCGACACCGTCGGCCAGGCGTTCGACCCGCCGAACTGCCGGGCGATCATCTCGGCCGGGAACCGGTCGATGCCGGCGGGGACCGGCGTGTGGGTGGTGAACACGGTCCCGGCGCGTACGGCCTCCAGGGCCTCCTCGAACGACAGCCGGGCCTCGGTGAGCTCGCGGATGCGCTCCAGGCCGAGGAAACCGGCGTGGCCCTCGTTGGTGTGGAACACCTCGGGCTCGGGGTGGCCGGTGATCCGGCAGTAGGCCCGGATGGCGCGTACGCCGCCGATGCCGAGCAGCAGCTCCTGCATCAGGCGGTGGTCGCCGCCCCCGCCGTACAGGCGGTCGGTCACGTCGCGCGCGACCGTGTCGTTCTCGGCGACGTCGGAGTCGAGCAGGAGCAGCGGAACCCGGCCGACCTGGGCCACCCAGATCTGGGCGTGCAGGACGCGCCCCTCCGGCAGACCGATCTTGATGCGGGCCGGTGCGCCGTCCTCCTCCTTGAGCAGGGTGAGCGGCAGGCCGCCCGGGTCGAGGGAGGGGTAGTGCTCCAGCTGCCAGCCCTCCGCGGACAGCGACTGGGTGAAGTAGCCGTGCCGGTAGAGCAGGCCGACGCCGAGGATCGGCACACCGAGGTCGCTGGCGGCCTTCAGGTGGTCGCCGGCGAGGATGCCGAGGCCGCCGGAATACTGCGGCAGGGCGGCGGAGATGCCGTATTCGGGGGAGAAGTAGCCGATCGCCCTGGGTGCGTCCTCGAGCGACTGATACCAGCGGGGGGCGGTCATGTACTCGCGCAGGTCGTCGGCGGCGTCGGCCAGGCGGCGCAGGAAGCGCCGGTCCTGGGCGAGCTCGCGCAGCCTGTCGGCCTCGACCGCGCCGAGCAGCGCGACGGGGTCGTGATCGACACGCTCCCAGACCTCGGGATCCACCTCGGCGAACAGGTCCATGGTCTCCGGGTGCCAGGACCATCGGAGGTTGTGGACCAACTCGCCCAGAGGTGCGAGCTGTGAGGGAAGAACGGTTCGGACAGTGAACCTGCGGATAGCTCTCACGGGGCCAGACCCTAGTTACTCAGCGCCACGATGCGCGACCGAATCAAACTTGTCGTACTGCGATGCCAGTTGTCGAACGCTCTCACCACCATCAAACCGGTTCAAACCTCACCAAAGTACCCTTGACCTGGTGATGTCCGCGCCGGGCGACGACGGCCGGCACGAGATGATCGATCTCCCGGGAAGGCCGTCCCAAACACGGCGGGCGGTCTTTCCATCGACAGGGGTAAGAGTGGACTATTGGGGCAACCCCCTGTATGGACGAGAGAAGGACCGCGGCCAGCGGTTTCCGTCGTCTCGTGCTGCCCGCCTGACCACAGATGTTCCTGCCCCGCAAGCCCCGGCGGCACCCGGTGTGCCGCCCCCGAATACGAAGTGACGATGATCGGACGCATTCCCATCCAGGACATCCAGCCCGTCGTCGACTGCGGCCAGTGGCCCGCCAAGGCCGCCGCGGGAGAGACCTTCGAGATCAGCGCGACCGTGTTCCGCGAGGGACACGACGCGGTCGCCGCCGGCGTCGTGCTGATCGACCCGAGCGGCAAGCCGGGCAGGATGATGCCCATGCGCGAGGTGGCGCCGGGCACCGACCGGTGGAGCGTGGAGGTGACGCTGCCCGCCGAGGGCCTGTGGCAGTTCCGGGTCGAGGCGTGGAGCGACCCGATCGCCACGTGGATGCACGACGCGGGGATCAAGATTCCCCGCAACCTGGACGCCGACCTCATGTGCGAGGAGGGCGCCCGGCTGTTCGAGCGGGCGGCGAAGGGCGTGCGGGCGGCGGACTGCGTGGTGACGGAGGCGGGCGGCGCCTGTGGGCACCGGGCCGCGCTGCTGGCCCTCGCGGCCCGCCTGCGGGACGAGGCGGTGGATCCCCGGGCGCGCTTCGCGGTGACCCAGCTGCCCGAGACCGCCGCGCTGATCGCCGCGCACCCGCTGCGCGACCTGCTCACCCGCTCCGGCCGCAACCGCGTCAGGGTGGACCGGCGGCGGGCGCTGTTCGGCTCGTGGTACGAGTTCTTCCCCCGGTCCGAGGGGGCCGTGGTGGGAGAGGAGGGCGTCGCGCCCAAGTCGGGGACGTTCAGGACGGCGGCCAAGCGACTCCCGGCGATCGCCCAGATGGGCTTCGACGTGGTCTACCTGCCCCCGATCCACCCGATCGGGGCCCAGTTCCGCAAGGGCCGCAACAACACCCTGACCCCCGACCAGTACGACCCCGGGTCGCCCTGGGCCATCGGCGGGCAGGAGGGCGGGCACGACGCCATCCACCCCGATCTGGGCACGATCGAGGACTTCGACGTGTTCGTCGCCAAGGCGCGCGAGCTGGGCATGGAGATCGCCCTCGACCTCGCGCTCCAGTGCTCGCCGGACCACCCCTGGGTCAAGGAGCACCCGGAGTGGTTCAACATCCGGGCCGACGGCTCGATCGCGTACGCCGAGAACCCTCCGAAGAAGTACCAGGACATCTACCCCCTGAACTTCGACAAGGATCCCGAGGGGATCTACGCGGAGGTCAAGCGGGTGGTCCGCCACTGGATGGACCACGGCGTGCGGATCTTCCGGGTGGACAACCCGCACACCAAGCCGGTCCGGTTCTGGGAGCGGCTGCTGTCCGACATCAACTCGACCGACCCGGACGTGCTGTTCCTCGCCGAGGCGTTCACCCGCCCGGCCATGCTGCAGACCCTCGCCAAGATCGGCTTCCACCAGTCGTACACGTACTTCACCTGGCGCAACTCCAAGCCGGAAGTCGAGGAGTACCTGCGGGAGCTGTCCCACGAGACCTCGCACTACCTGCGGCCGAACCTCTTCGTCAACACGCCCGACATCCTGCACGAGTACCTCCAGCACGGGGGCGTGCCGGCGTTCGAGATCCGGGCCGTTCTGGCCGCCTTGATGGCGCCTACATGGGGTGTGTACTCCGGGTACGAGCTGGCCGAGAACGTCCCGGTCCGTCCGGGCAGCGAGGAGTACCTCGACAGCGAGAAGTACCAGTACAGGCCGCGTGACTGGGCGGAGGCGGAGCGTGAGGGCCGCAGCCTTGCCCCGCTCATTACCCAGCTCAATTTGTTGAGAAGAGCACACCCGGCGCTCCAGGAATTGCGTAACCTACGGTTTCACAACGTCGACCAGCCGGACGTGATCTGCTTCTCCAAGCGGCTGCCCGGCGCCTATGACACGGCCACACGACGGCACGGACTAGGCGATGTGGTGCTGGCCGTCGTCAATCTGGATCCACACAACACACACGAGGCGACGGTCCGGCTCGACATGCCGGCCCTCGGTCTCGACTGGCATGCCGAGTTCGTCGTGGACGACCAACTGTCGGGCGAGTCGTACCGCTGGGGGCAGGCGAACTACGTGCGCCTCGATCCGCACGTCCATCCCGCACACATTCTCACGCTCCGCCACGGGTCAGCGCACCGCCCGTGAGCGCAGCTCGGCACATCCGGGGAGTCAAAAGGTGAGCTCGACGACACCTCCGCCCAGTCACACACAGCCCAGCCACACGCAGCCCGTCCCGAACACCTTCACCGAGGAGGAACCACGGGACAAGTACTGGTACAAGCGGGCTGTCTTCTACGAGGTGCTTATCCGCGGCTTCGCCGACTCGAACGGCGACGGCACCGGCGACATCCGCGGCCTCATCGAGAAGCTGGACTACCTCCAGTGGCTCGGCATCGACTGTCTGTGGCTGCTCCCGCTGTACGAGTCCCCTCTGAAGGACGGCGGGTACGACATCTCGGACTACATGAAGATCCTCCCGGACTTCGGTGACCTGGGCGACTTCGTCAGGCTGGTCGACGAGGCGCACAAGCGGGGCATCCGGGTCATCGCCGACCTGGTCATGAACCACACCAGCGACCAGCACCCGTGGTTCCAGGCGTCCCGCCACGACCCCGAGGGCCCGTACGGCGACTTCTACGTCTGGCGCGACACGGACGAGGAGTACAAGGACGCCCGGATCATCTTCATCGACACCGAGGCGTCCAACTGGACCTTCGACCCCGTCCGCGGGCAGTACTACTGGCACCGGTTCTTCCACCACCAGCCGGATCTCAACTTCGAGAACCCGGCGGTGCAGGACGCGATGATGGAGGTCATCCGCTTCTGGCTCGACCTCGGCATCGACGGGTTCCGCCTCGACGCGATCCCGTACCTGTTCGAGCAGGAGGACACCAACTGCGAGAACCTGCCGGCGACCCACGCGTACCTGAAGCGGGTGCGGGCCGAGGTGGACCGCATCTACCCCGACCGGGTGCTGCTGGCCGAGGCCAACCAGTGGCCGGCCGACGTGGTGGAGTACTTCGGCGACCCGGTCACCGGCGGCGACGAGTGCCACATGGCCTTCCACTTCCCGCTGATGCCGCGCATCTTCATGGCGGTGCGGCGGGAGTCGCGCTACCCGATCTCGGAGATCATGGCCCAGACGCCGAAGATCCCCGAGAACTGCCAGTGGGGCATCTTCCTGCGCAACCACGACGAGCTCACGCTCGAGATGGTCACCGACGAAGAGCGCGACTACATGTACTCCGAGTACGCCAAGGACCCCCGCATGCGGGCCAACGTCGGCATCCGCCGCCGGCTGGCGACGCTGCTGGACAACGACCGCAACCAGATCGAGCTGTTCACCGCGCTGCTGCTCAGCCTGCCCGGATCGCCGGTCATGTACTACGGCGACGAGATCGGCATGGGCGACAACATCTGGCTCGGCGACCGGGACGGCGTCCGCACGCCGATGCAGTGGACGCCCGACCGCAACGCCGGCTTCTCGAACTGCGACCCCGGCCGGCTCTACCTACCGGTGATCATGGACCCGATCTACGGGTACCAGGCGATCAACGTCGAGGCACAGCAGAAGAGCGCCAGCTCGCTGCTCCACTTCACCAAGCGGATGATCGAGATCCGCAAGCGTCACCCGGTGTTCGGCCTCGGCGAGTTCACCGAGCTGAACTCGTCCAACCCGAGCGTGCTCGCGTTCGTACGGGAGCTGGGCGACGACCGGGTCCTGTGCGTCAACAACCTGTCGCGCTTCCCCCAGCCGGTCGAGCTCGACCTGCGCAGGTTCGAGGGATCCACGCCGGTCGAGTGCATGGGCGGAGTTCCTTTTCCCCCGATCGGTGAGCTTCCGTATCTTTTGACGCTCCCTGGGCATGGGTTCTATTGGTTCACACTGCCCGTCACGCACAGGACGGCCGGCACCAAGGAGGAGTGACGACTTCACTGCAGGGGCTCCTCGCCGGCTGGATCACCGGACAACGGTGGTTCGCCGGCAAGGGGCGCGCCATCGACGACCTGTCCATCGACTCGGAGATCGAGATCGTCGCGGGAGACCCGGCGCTGCTCCATCTGATCGTGTGCGTGCGCCAGGGGGAACGCCGCACGCGCTACCAGATTCCGGTCGGGCTGCGCGAGCACCTGCCCGACCGGCTCGGCCACGTGCGGATCGGCGCCTGCCGCCGGGACGACCGCGAGGTCGAGGTGTACGACGCGCTGCACGACTCCGCCCTGACCGGGCACCTGCTGGAGGGGATGGCCGGCGACCGCCGGTTCGACGGCCTCGGCTTCCATCTCGCGCACGGGGCGCAGATCGACACCTCGCAACGCAGCCTCGTGCTGACCGCCGAGCAGTCGAACACCTCGCTGGTGTACGGCGACCAGTACATATTCAAGCTGTTCCGCCAGCTCAGCCCGGGGGTCAACCCCGAGCTGGAGATCATCACGGCGCTCGCCGACGCGGGCTCGGCCCAGGTGGCCAGGCCGTACGGATGGATCGAAACCGAGCTCCTGGGCGAGCCGACCACGTTGGCGATCATGCAGGAGTACCTGCAGAACGCCAACGAGGGCTGGTCCATGGCCCTCACCAGCGTCCGCGATCTCTACGCGTGCCCGGAGGACATGCCGGCGCAGGACGCCGGCGGCGACTTCGCGGGCGAGGCGCGACGGCTCGGGCTGGCCACCGCGCAGGTCCACCGCGAGCTCGCGCGGGCCTTCCCGACGGGGACTATCGAGCCGCCCGAGATCAAGCGGATGACCGAGCGGTTCCGCCGCCGTCTGGACAAGGCGGTCGCCGAGGTGCCGCGTCTCGGCGAGCACGCCGCCGTGGCCGCCGAGGCGTTCGACCGGCTGTCCGATCTCGGCCACGAGATCCCGGTGCAGCGGGTGCACGGCGACTATCACCTCGGCCAGGTCATGCGCACCATGACCGACTGGGTGGTGCTCGACTTCGAGGGAGAGCCGGGGCAGCCGCTGGCCGAGCGCCGGGCGCTCGACTCGCCGTTGCGGGACGTGGCGGGCATGCTGCGCTCGTTCGACTACGCCGCCCGGCACCTGCTGGCCGACCGCCCCGACGCCGAGAGCCTGGAGAACCGGGCCAGGGAGTGGTCGGAGCGCAACCGCGCCGCGTTCCTGGCCGGCTATTCGGAGGGTGGCGGGCGCATCCGCGGCGACGACGCGGTGCTGCTGCGCGCGCTGGAACTGAGCAAGGCGGTGTACGAGGTCGTCTACGAGGCGCGCAACCGCCCCTCGTGGCTGCCCATCCCAATCGCGGCGTTCCGCTGACAAGATCAGGGTGTTCCGAGGGACACATCGAGGGCAGGTTGGCGACATGGATTTGGATCGGCTGGCGGGGGGCGCGCACCACGACCCCCACTCCATATTGGGTGCCCATCCCGGGCCCGACGGCATCACGATCAGGGCCCTGCGCCCTTTCGCGGAGAAGGTCGAGGTGCTGGCCGACGGCTCGGCCCACGAGATGAGTCACCTCGCCTTCGGGGTCTTCGAGGTGACGCTGCCCGGCCTCGACAAGGTCCCCGACTATCGCCTGCGCATCACCTATGCCGACGCCCCGCCGTACGAGACGGACGATCCGTACCGGCACTGGCCGACGCTGGGCGAGCTGGACCTCCACCTGATCGGTGAGGGACGGCACGAGCGGCTGTGGGAGGTGCTCGGGGCGCGGGTCGTCCGCCATGAGGACGTGGACGGGACGGCCTTCTCGGTGTGGGCGCCGAACGCCCAGGGCGTGCGGGTGATCGGCGACTTCAACCACTGGAACGGCGCCGCCCATCCCATGCGCTCCCTCGGCCGGTCGGGGGTCTGGGAACTGTTCCTCCCGGACATCGGCGAGGGCATGCGGTACAAGTTCCAGATCCTCGGCCTCGACGGCATCTGGCGGGAGAAGGCCGACCCGATGGCCCGCCGCACCGAGATCCCCCCGGCGACGGCCAGCATCGTCGAGAAGTCCGCGTACGGGTGGCGCGACGGGGAGTGGATGGCCGGCAGGCCGTCGCGCGACGCCCTCGCCGAGCCGATGAGCACCTACGAGGTGCACCTGGGCTCGTGGCGGCCCGGCCTGTCCTACCGGGAGCTCGCCCGCGAGCTGGTCGGCTACGTCAAGGACATGGGATTCACGCACGTGGAGTTCATGCCGGTCGCCGAGCACCCCTTCGGCGGCTCGTGGGGCTACCAGGTGACCTCCTACTACGCCCCCACCTCGCGCTTCGGCTCCCCCGACGACTTCCGCCACCTGGTCGACGAGCTGCACCGGGCCGGCATCGGCGTGATCGTCGACTGGGTGCCCGCGCACTTCCCCATGGACGAGTGGGCGCTGGCCCGCTTCGACGGCACGCCGCTCTACGAGCACGCCGACCCCGCCCGCGGCATGCACCCCGACTGGGGCACGTACGTCTTCGACTTCGGCCGCAACGAGGTGCGCAACTTCCTCGTGGCCAACGCGCTCTACTGGCTCAAGGAGTTCCACATCGACGGCCTGCGGGTGGACGCGGTGGCCTCGATGCTCTATCTCGACTACTCCCGCCGTGAGGGCGAGTGGACGCCCAACGCGTACGGCGGCAGGGAGAACCTCGACGCGATCGAGTTCCTCAAGGAGATGAACGCCGTCGTCTACCGCGAGGAGCCGGGGATCGTCACGATCGCGGAGGAGTCGACGGCCTGGCCAGGCGTGTCTCGGCCGGCCTACCTCGGCGGGCTCGGCTTCGGCTTCAAGTGGAACATGGGCTGGATGCACGACTCGCTCAGCTACATGTCGCGCGAGCCGATCTACCGGCAGTATCACCACCACCAGATGACGTTCTCCCTGATGTACGCCTTCTCCGAGAACTTCGTGCTGCCGCTGTCGCATGACGAGGTCGTCCACCTCAAGGGGTCGCTGCTGGGCAAGATGCCGGGCGACGAGTGGCAGCGCTTCGCCAACCTGCGCGCGTTGTACGGCTTCATGTGGGCCCATCCCGGCAAGCAGCTGCTGTTCATGGGCGGCGAGTTCGGCCAGGGCGCCGAGTGGTCGGAGGCCAAGGGCCTCGACTGGTGGGTGCTGGACTTCGACTACCACCGTGGCGTGCAACGCCTGGTCCGGGACCTCAACCGGGTCTACCGGGAGTCGCCCGCGCTGTACTCCCGCGACAACACCCACGAGGGCTTCCGCTGGATCGACGCCGACGACGCCTCGGGCAACGTGCTGTCGTTCCTCCGGTACGGCACGGACGGCTCGGTGCTGGCCTGCGTCGCCAACTTCTCCGGCGCCCCGCACGAGGACTACCACCTCGGCCTGCCCACCCCCGGCCGGTGGGAGGAGATCCTCAACACCGACGCGTACGAGTACGCCGGCAGCGGCACCGGCAACATGGGCGCGGTCGAGGCGGCCGAGGAGCCGCGGCACGGACTGCCCTGCTCGGCACGCCTGCGCGTGCCGCCGCTCGGCGTGGTGTGGCTGCGGCCGGTGGAGAGTCCCACGGCCGTGAGCGCCGAGATGGACGAGCGGGCGGTGGAGCCGGAGGCGGCGGAGGCCGAGCCCGAGGGCCTGGTCGCCGAGTCCTGAGCCCTTCCTGCCGGGGTCCGCGGCGCGGGCCCCGGCAGGGGGAGCCGGTCAGGCGCGGCCGCGGAAGAACTCCCGCAGGTCCTCCACGAGCAGGCCGGGAGCCTCCAGGGCGGGAAAGTGGCCGCCCCGGTCGAACTCGGTCCAGCGCACGATGGTGTGCGTCCTTCCGGCGAACCCACGGATGGCGAAGTCCGTGGGGAAGACCGCCACGGCCGTCGGCACGCCCGTCCGCTCGCGCGGCGCCCACATGAACGGGTCGTTGAACCGCTCGAAGTAGGTGTGCGCGGCCGAGCCCGCGGTGCCGGTGTACCAGTAGAGGCTGACGTCGGTGAGGATCCGGTCGCGGTCCACGGCGTCTTCGGGCAGCTCGGCGGCCGGGTCGGTCCACTCACGGAACTTCTCCACGATCCAGGCGAGCTGGCCGGCCGGGGAGTCGTGCAGGGCGTGCGCGATCGTCTGCGGCCGGGTGCCCTGAATCTGCATGTACGCGCTCGACCGGTCCTGCCAGTCCTTCATCCGCCTCAGCCGCTCCCGTTCGGCCTCGGTGAGCGCGGCCAGGTCGGCCGGGTTCCCCGTCGGGAAGGTGACCAGCGCGTTGAGGTGGACCCCGATGACCCGGTCGGGCGCCGCCCGGCCGATCAGCGGGGCGATGAAGGCGCTCACGTCGCCGCCCTGCACGCCGTACCGGTCGTAGCCGAGCCGGTCCATCAGGTCCGCCATCGCCGCGGCGGCCCGTCCGTCGGTCCAGCCGGCGGCGGGCAGCGGGCCGGAGAAGCCGTACCCGGGAAGCGACGGGATCACCACGTGGAAGGCGGCGGCGGGGTCGCCACCGTGCGCCGCCGGGTCGGTGAGCGGGCCGATCACGTCGAGGAACTCCACGATCGAACCGGGCCAGCCGTGGAGCAGCAGCAGCGGCGTGGCGTCCGGCACGGCCGAGCGGACGTGGAGGAAGTGCAGGTCGATTCCGTCGATCGTGGTCGTGAACTGCTGATGGGCGTTGATCGCCGCCTCGTGCGCCCGCCAGTCGTACTTCTCCGCCCAATACGCCGCCAGGTCGCGCAGGTAGCCGGTCGGCACGCCGCGCTCCCATCCGGTTCCCGGCAGCTCCGGGGCCCAGCGGGTGCGGGCCAGCCGATCGCGCAGGTCGTCGACGTCGGCCTGGGGGATCTCGATGCGGAACGGACGGATCTCTGTCTTCGTCATGCGATCACCGTAGGAACGATCGGTGTCAGATTCGGCCACCAATGGCGGGCACAATTCCAGTCATGCTGGAAACCTCGGCACGACTGCTCCGGCTGCTGTCCCTACTCCAGGCGCGCGGCGACTGGCGGGGCGCAGACCTGGCCGAACGGCTCGGTGTGGGCCTGCGTACGGTGCGGCGCGACATCGACCGGCTGCGCGACCTCGGTTATCCGGTGGACGCGACCCCGGGAGTCGCGGGCGGCTACCGGCTCGGCGCCGGCACGGCGCTGCCACCGCTACTGCTCGACGACGAGGAGGCGGTGGCGGTAGCGATCGGGTTGCACACGGCCGCGACCGGCAGCGTGGCCGGGCTGGAGGAGAGCTCGGTGCGGGCGTTGGTCAAGCTCGAGCAGATGCTCCCGGCCCGCCTCCGGCATCGGGTGACCGCGTTCCGGGCGGCGGCCGTGCCGCTGACCGGGCCGGCGCAGGCCGGCGAGGCGGTCGGCCCCGGCCTGCTGACCGCGCTCGCGGCGGCCTGCCGGGACCACCGGCGGCTGCGGCTGCGGTACCCGGGACGGGACGGCCCGGCGGTCCGTACCGTCGAGCCCCACCGGCTGGCTCACACGCACCGCCGGTGGTATCTGCTGGCGTGGGACGTGGACCGCGACGACTGGCGGACCTTCCGGGCCGACCGGATCCAGGGCCCCGTGGACCCGCCCGGCGCCCGGTTCACCCCGCGTACGCCCCCCTCCGGCGACGTGGCGGCCTACGTCTCCCAGGCGATCTCGTCGGCGCCCTACCGCTACCGGGCCCGGATCCTGTTCGAGGCCCCGATCGAGGCGGTGGCCCGGCGCTCCTCCCCCACGGCCGGCCGGCTGGAGGCGCACGGCGCCGACGCCTGCCTGTTCCACACGGGCTCCGACTCGCTGGAGACGCTCGCCCTGCACGTCGCGGCCAAGGGATTCCCGTTCCGGGTGCTGGACCCGCCCGAGCTGATCCCGGTCCTGCGCGACCTGGCCGACCGGCTGCGTACGGCGGCCGAAGCCTAGCCACCGCCTATCGGTCAGAGCGTGACGACGACCTTTCCGCGGGCGTGCCCCTGTTCCACGTACCCGACGGCGGCCGGGATCTCGTCGAACGGATAACCGCGGTCGATCACCGGAGTGACCTTGCCGTCCTCGATGAGGTCGGTCAGCCGCATCAGGTCGCCCCGGACCTTCTCGCCGTAGGACACCTGGGTCACGACCACACGCTGGGACACGAACGGCGACACCGCGAGCGTCGCGATGATGTGACCGACGGGCTGCAGCCATCGTCCGGCCGGCCCGCCGACGACGAGGTGCGTCCCCCGGGGCTTCAGCACCCGCGCGCAGGCCCGCAGCGGGCGGGTACCCGCGATGTCGAGCAGCAGGTCGTGGCGCCGCCCGCGCCGGGTGAAGTCCTCCTTCGTGTAGTCGACGACCTCGTCGGCGCCGATCGATCGCACCAGGTCCGCGTTCCGGCCGCTGCACACTGCGGTGACCTCGGCGCCGAACGCCTTGGCGAGCTGCACGGCGAAGGTCCCCACGCCGCCCGAGGCTCCGTTCACGAGAACCGCGTGCCCCTCCTGGACCCGTCCCTGGTCGAGCGCGATCAGTGCGGTGACGGCCGCCATCGGCACCGCCGCCGCCTGCTCGAACGACAGGTTCTCCGGTTTCCTGGCCAGTGCGCCCTCCCGCACGCACACGTACTCGGCGAAGCCGCCCTGCGTGAGCAGTGCGAACACCTCGTCGCCGGGGCGGAACGCGGTGACGCCGGCGCCGACCGCCTCGACCTCTCCCGCCACGTCGGCGCCCAGGACGCCGATCCGCGGCCGTCGCGGGCCGAGCGTGCCGCCCATCAGGCGCGCGACGTACGGCTCGCCTCTCATGTGGTGCCAGTCGTACGGCTGGACGGAGGTGGCGCGCACCCGGACCAGCACCTCGCCGGGGCCGGGCACGGGCGTGCCGACGTCGGTGAGCTCCAGGACGTCGGGCGGGCCGTACGAGCGCAGGACGTACGCCTTCATCGCGTTCTCCTCGTCACCTTGGCAGTGGGGAGGGCCAGCGTAAGAAGCGTCGCGTGCCGGGCGTATCGGCCGAAAGTACGCCCGATCGGCAGCCGATCGGGCGGCACGGATCCGGCCGTTCCACCGATGAACCACGGCCCCCTCGCGGCCCACGATCGGCACATGACCGAATCGATGGAACGGCCCAGGCTCGCACACGGCCGGGTGAAGGAAACCGGCCGATCGGGCGGAAACCGCGGGGCGGGGTGGCTCGTGCCCGCCGCGCTGATCGTGCTCAGCGCCGTCCCCGTGATCGCCGGCGCCGCCCGGCTGTCCCAACTGACCGGCGGAGGACCGGTCACCGCGGACAACGCCCGGTTCTTCGCCTCACCCGTTCCCGTGGTCGCGCACATCGTCGCCGTCACCCTGTTCAGCGTCCTGGGAGCCCTGCAGTTCGCCGCCGGGCTCCGCCGCCGCGCGCCGCGCCTGCATCGCGTCCTGGGCCGGGTGCTGGTTCCGTCCGGGATCGTCACGGCGCTGTCGGGGCTGTGGATGACGGTGTTCTATCCCCACCCACCGGCCGACCACGCCCTCCTGACCGGCATGCGGCTGGTGTTCGGCACGGCCATGCTCGTGTCCGTCGTCCTCGGCTTCGCGGCGATCCGGCGACGGGACGTCGCCCGCCATCGCGCCTGGATGACGCGCGGCTACGCGATCGGCATGGGCGCGGGCACCCAGGTGCTGACCACCGTGCCCTGGGTCGTGGTGGCCGGTCAGCCCGGTCCGCTCCCCCGGGCGCTGCTGCTGGGCGCGGGATGGCTGATCAACATCGCCGTCGCGGAGTGGGTCGTCCGCAGAGGTGCCCGAATGCCGGCATCGTCCCGAGGGGCGAAGTGAGCGGCTCATGCCCCGCCGGTCTCCGCCCGATCGTGATGACCCTGGTGCAGGAGCGCGCGCAGCTCCGCGGTGTCGACGATGTGGGCCAGCCTCGGGAAGACGCCGGTCATCAGGGCCTGGTGGGCCTGCGGGTCCGGGTCGGCGACGCCGTCGGACAGGACGTGGAGCCGGTAGTCGCGGTCGGCGGCGTCGGTGACGGTGGACAGCACGACGCCGCTGGTGGTGACGCCGGCGATGACCAGGGTGGTGATTCCGCGATCCTGCAGCCGCCGGTCCAAGTCTGTCGTGGACAGCGCGCCGTAGCGGGTCTTGCGGACGACGATGTCGCCGGGCTCGGGAGCGAGCCGATAGTGGATGGCCGTGGCGGGATCCGCGTGGTGCATGAGGCGCTGCCGGCCGAGGAAGGAGAACGTCCTGTTGGCCGGCGGGATCGCCGCCCAGTCGGCTTCGGTGAATCCGACGCGCACGTAGGCGAGTGAGGAAATGGCGGTGACGGCGGTGGCGGCCCGTCAGGCGCGGGTCGATGCGGGCTCCGGCTCGGCGGGCCCGGCGGGGGGCTGGGCAGGGGACTGAGCGGGGGTCGCCGCGGCGCGTCGGGGAAGCAGCAGCGGGGTCGCCAGCAGGAGCACACCGGCCAGGCCGATGGCCGTACGCGGGCCGAGCAGGCCGCCCAGCACGCCCCAGACGGCCGTCAAAAGCGCGGTCGAGGCCTTGGTCGTCACCGTCCAGGCGGACAGCGTGCGGGCCACCCGGCCGGTCGCCGTGCGTTCGAGACGGTAGGTCGCGCAGACGGGGTTGAAGACGCCGCAGCAGAAGATGAGCCCGAGCTCGACGCCCATCACCAGCAACAGCCCCCCGGTGCCCGGCCCCACGAAGGCCAGGCCGACGAGCCAGAGCGCGCGCAGCGTCCCGGACACGACCAGGACCCGGTGCTGCCCGAACCGGGTGACGAGCGGCCGGGCCAGCCGCGAGCCCAGCAGCCCGCCGATCGCGGGCGCGGCGAAGGCGAGGCCGTACTGCCACGGTGCGAACCCGAGCCGGCCGAGCATCAGGACGGCCAGCAGCGCGTCGGCGGCCATCACCAGGCCGTTGAACACGGCGGTGTTGAAGAACAGCGGACGCAGCGTCGCGTCGGCGAGGATGTACCGCCAGCCGTCGAGCAGGTCCCCGGCCCGCACGCGCGCGGCCTCCCCGCGCTCGGGCCGCGGCTCCCGGCCGCCCGTCGCGCGGATGCCGAGGGCCGAGAGCAGGTAGCTGACCGCGTCGGCCACCACCGTCGCCACCGGGCCGAGGAGGCCGATCGCGGCACCGCCCAGCGGCGGTCCGATGATCGTGGTCGTCCAGGCCGTGGACTCGAATCGGGCGTTGGCGACGAGCAGGTGCTCGGCCGGCACCAGCGTCTTCAGGTACGCGCCGGAGGCCGCGCGGAAGGTGATGTCCGCCGCCGCGACGACGACCGAGACCAGCAGGAGCTGGACGAAGGAGAGCACGCCGAGCGCGAACGCGGCCGGGATCGTCAGCAGCGCCGCGAAGCGCACCAGGTCCGTCCCGATCAGCACCGGCCGCTTGCGGCGGAACTCCACCCACGGGCCCAGCGGCACCGCAACGGCCGCGCCCACCGCGGCCCCCACGGAGGCCAACGCCGCGACCTGCGCCGGCCCGGCGTGCAGCACCTGGACCGCGATCAGCGGGAACGCGCCGAAGGCGAGCCACGTGCCGAGCGCGCTGGTCCCGTACGCCGCCCAGAGCCATCCGAACCGCCGCCCCAACCGGTGCCCGTTCCTCACGTCCCACGCCCCTCGCCACTCGCCCGTACAACCGATCCGCGATCAGAAGCATCAAAGCGAGCACCATGGCCGCAGATCAAACAACCGCGAGGCCACCCGGCCACAACCGATGGTTGTATCCGTAAGGTGTCCGCATGGACCTCGACATCGTCCGGACCTTCGTCGCCGCCGCCGACGCGGGACAGTTCCAGGAGGCCGCCGCGGAGCTGGCGGTCACGCAACAGGCCGTCTCCAAGCGCATCGCCGCGCTGGAGCGCGACCTCGGCGTGCGGCTGTTCACCCGCACGCCGCGCGGCGCCGAGCTCACCATCGACGGGCAGGCCTTCCTGCCCCACGCCAAGGAGCTGCTGCGCGCCGCCGACCGGGCTGTCGCGTCCGTGCGCGCCGGCCGCCGTCCGCTGCGCGTCGACATGCTCACCTCCCGCAGCGCGGCCTCGGGCCTGATGCGCGGCTTCCACCGCGCGCACCCCGAGATCGACCTCGACGTGGTGATGCTGTTCGACATCGAGAAGGCCGTCGCCGCCATCCGGTCCGGAGCGATCGACGCGTCCTTCCGTGCCGTCGCCATGCCCGGCCGGCCCCTTCCCGAGGAGCTCGAGTCCGTCCGGGTGCTCGACGAGCCGCTCCAGCTCCTCATCGGCCCCGCCCACGCGCTGGCCGGCGCCCGGTCGGTGACCGTCGCCCAGCTCGCCGGGCACCGGATCTGGATGCCCGGCCTGACCCCCGGCACCGAGTGGACCGCCTACTACGACGACCTCGTCGCCGAGTTCGGCCTCACCATCGAGGCGACCGGCCCCAACTTCGGCTCCGACGCGCTCCTCGACACCATCGCCGACACCCCGGCCCTGGCCACCTTCATGGGCGGGCACACCCGCCTCGTCTGGCCCGCCGGCCACGGCCTGCGCCGCATCCCGGTGACCGACCCCACGCCCGTCTACCCGCACTCGCTCCTGTGGCACCGCGACAACCCCCACCCCGCGCTGGCCACCCTCCGCGCCCACCTCGCCGCCACGGCGGCCGGCCACGACGCCGCCGGGACCTGGGCGCCGGACTGGGCGATCGCACGCTGAACGCGCCGCCTCGGCGGGCCGGACCGCGGTCAGCTCCTGACGCGGCCGGTCTCGTAGGCCCAGATGGCGATCTCCACGCGGTTGCGGGCGCCGAGCTTGGCCATCAGGCTGGCGACGTGGGTCTTGACCGTGCTGAGCGAGATGTGCAGCTCGGCGGAGATCTCGCCGTTGGTCCGGCCGCGCGCCACGGCGGCGAGGATCTGCTCCTCCCGGTGCGTGAGCTCCTCGATGGGCCGCACGGCCTGCGCGGCGGGACCGGTGCGGGCGAAGGCGCCGAGCAGCCGCGCGGTGATGCTCGGGGCGATGAGCGCGTCGCCCGCGGCGGCGGCGTGCACGGCCTGCGCGAGCATGTCGGCCCCGGCGTTCTTCAACAGGAAACCCCGGGCCCCGGCCTGCAACGCCGCATAGACGTACTCGTCGAGGTCGAACGTGGTGATGACGACGACGGCGAGGGGGTCGGCGACGTCCGGTCCTGCGAGGGACCTGGTCGCCTCGATGCCGTCGGTCCCGGGCATGCGGATGTCGAACAGGCACACGTCGGGGCGCAGGCGCCGGGCGAGCTCGACGGCTCGCCGCCCGTCGGCGGCCGTGGCGACGACCTCGATGTCCGGCTGGGCGTCGAGGATCATCGAGAGCCCGGTGCGGACGATCTCCTGATCGTCGGCGATCAGCACCCGGACGCCGTGCCCACCGGCTCGCTCGCTCCGCTCGCTCATGCGACCCCGGCCCGGGGAAGCACCGCGGTCACCGTCCACCCCCGATCGCGGTCCGGGCCGGCCACGCACGTGCCGCCGAGCAGGCTCGCGCGCTCGCTCATGCCGATGATCCCGTATCCCGGCGACGCGGCCGGGCGGGTGGAGCCCCCGTCGCCGTCGTCACGCACGCACAGGCGCACCGCCGCCTCGTCGGCGGCGACGCGCACCTCGACCCTGGTGGCACGGCGCGCGTGCCGTACGGCGTTGGTCACCGCCTCCTGGGCGATGCGGTAGACCGCGGACTCGACCGACGGCGACAGATCGTCCAAGTCACCGGATATCTCCACCTCGACCGCCGGGTGGTGGGAGCCGCCCCGGCTCGCGAGCCGTTCGAGTTCGGCGATGCGCAGGCCAGGGGTCAGCTCCGCCGGCCGGTCGCGCCGCAGGACGCGGACGATGGCGCGCATCTCGTCGAGGGCCCGTGCCGCCTCGGCCTCGATCACGCGGAGAGCATCGGTCGCGGCGTCCGGCCGCGCCGCCGCCGTGGCGAGCCCCGCCTGTGCGCGGATGGCCATCGCGGAGACATGGTGCGCGACCGTGTCGTGCAGGTCGCGGGCGAGCTGCTCGCGCATCAGCAGCTTGACCTGGTCCAGCTCGCGCATTCTCGCCCCGGCCCGGTAGCGGAATGCGCCGCCCAGGCTGGTGGTCGCGAGCAGGACGGCGAACGGCCCGACCACGTCGGCGAGAGCGGCGTGGTCGACGAGCGCGGACAGACCGGCGGAGGCGATCATGATTCCGAGACCGGTCACGATCTCCCTGCCCGACCCCCACCGGAACACCGCGTAGGGCAGGATCAGCAGGTATCCCAGCGTGTACACGTCGAGGGTCGCGCCGGTCACGAGGATCGGGATCGCATGCGCGGCGACGAAGCAGATCGCGAGCATCGCCAGGGGACGGGTCCGCCGCCACAGGAGGGTGGGCACCAGTCCGACGGTGACGGCCACCGCCAGCGGCCGCCACGGAAGATCCGGCCGCAGCACTCCTTCGAGTATCGCGAGCGGCACGAGCACCCCGGCGAGCACCCAGTCCCGCCACACACGTACGGGGGGATCGGGAGGACGGGGCTCGTGCCACACGGAGCGGATGAAGCCGTGCACCGCCTCATGGTACGAGAGCGGACGTGGGAAGCAGAACAGGCACCGCGGCTGAGAAACGTCCGGTCCTCGGGTGGAGAGCGGGAGTTCGTCCTTGTCGCCGGCGACGACGAGTCCGGTGCGGTGACATGGGAGAGGCGGGACCAGCACGCCGCCGACGAACGCCTCCGCGAGGTCGTGGCCAAGGCCAACGTCGCCCGAATCGGGCTGATCCTCACGACTGTGTCACCGGCCGCGTCGATCCCCACTTCGTTCGCCGCTCATCAGGGCAGGCGGGCGTGTTCGGCTCGGGTGGCAGCGATCCGCTCACGCGCGAGCGTACGGGCCCGTTCGGTGTCGTCGCCGGTGAGTCGGGCGAGGATCGCTGCGAGCGGCCTGATCTTGCCCCAGCCGCCCCAGTGACCCTCGGGGATCTCGGTGGGGAATACCCAGATCCGGCTGGCGTCACGCGGCCAGGCGCCGTTCTCCGCGTCGAGGATCGCCTCGGTGACCTCGGCGATGACGCTCGCACGCTTCTGCTCGTCGAGCTGGCCCTCGGGGACGGACGGGACGACCTTGTAGCGAGGTGCGTCCGCGGGTTCCCCGCCGACGTAGATGCCGGCCGGTCGGTGCAGCCAGAGCCAGGAGACGGAACGGCTCACCGGGTCGGCGGGGTCGAATCCCTCGTTGCGGACGAGGATCTCGGTGATGCGGTTCAGCAGGGCCGCCTCGGCGTCCGGCTGGAGCGCGCCCTCGGGAATGTACACGTCGAGCATGGGCATGATCGATCTCCTTTATGAGTTTAGTTCTTAAACTCAGACTGGAGTCTACGAGGGCTGAGTACAGCTTGTAAACCCAGATGGGTACACTCGTCCCATGGAGACGCGGCGAATCGACCCGGTGAACTGCTCGGTGGCGCGCGCCCTCTCGGTGGTGGGGGAGCGCTGGTCGCTGCTGATCGTTCGTGAAGCACTGGACGGCGCGCGCCGGTTCGGAGAGTTCCACTCCCGCCTCGGGATCGCCAGGAATCTCCTGGCGACTCGGCTCGAGACCTTGGTGACCGCGGGAGTGATGCGCCGCGTGCCCTATCAGGAGCCCGGGGATCGGCAGCGCTTCGCCTACGAGCTCACCGAGCAGGGCCGGGCGTTGCGGCCCACGCTCGTGGCGCTCCTGGAATGGGGCGACACGTACCTCGCCGACCCGCAGGGCCCGTCGGTCATCGTCCGGCACCGGCCCGTCGACGATGCGAGCTCCTGCGACGAGCCGGTCAAGGTCGTCCTCGAGTGCGCTGCGGGGCACAGCCACCTCGCCCCGGAAGACGTCTGCCGCACGCCCGGGCCGGGCGCGCGCTTCGTGGAAAGCTCCTGAGATCCCCAGGATCGTACTGAGCAGCTCATATCGCGAGAGGCATGATCCAAGCAGTGAGGCCGACGCCTGGGCCATGGGGCAAACGTCGGATGCTGCGGCACGCTGGTGCCCCTCTCGCCGATCTTCGCCCCGGGCGAATCCTGTCGGTCGCGGCACCAGGGCAGGCCCGGTCATCACCGAGGACGGCGCCGCGACCTTAGCGGAGGCTTAAACGACGGTTAGCGGGTCAGGAGGGCGTTGACCCCCTCGCGGCCTTTGCTTACTCTGACAATAAATAGGAAACTTTCCTATTCAAGCACCCCCACCGGGAGTTTCCGATGCGAAAGATCCTCCTCGGGTCCCTGATCGCGGGCGCCGCGTTACTCGCGCCGCTCGCGCTCGGGACCGCCTCCGCCGCCACCCCCGCCACCGCCACGTACACCGTCGACTCCGACTGGGGCTCCGGCTTCCAGGGCAAGTTCACCGTCAAGGCGGGGTCCGACGCCCTGCCGAGCTGGACCGTCGAGGTCGACATGCCCTCGGGCGCGACGATCAGCTCGGCCTGGGACGCCACCATGACCAAGAGCGGCAACCACTACACGTTCAAGAACCCCTCCTGGAGCGGCGGGCTCGCGGCGGGCGCCTCGGCGAGCTTCGGCTTCATCGGCGCTCCCGGCGGCTCGACGCCGCTGCACTGCACGCTGAACGGCGCGCCCTGCGCCGGCGGGCCCGGCAGCTCCCCCTCGGCCGGCCCTAGCACGAGCCCCAGTGTCAGCCCGTCCGCATCGCCCTCCGCGTCGCCCTCCGCGTCGCCGAGCGCCTCCCCCACGCCTCCGCCGCCCGGCGGTAAGAAGGTGCTCGGCTACTTCACCGACTGGGGCGTGTACGGCCGGCAGTACTTCGTGAAGAACATCGTGAGCAGCGGCTCGGCCGCCAAGCTCACCCACATCAACTACGCCTTCGGCAACGTGACCAACGGCCAGTGCGCGATCGGCGACTCCTACGCCGACTACGACATGGCCTACACGACGGCCAACAGCGTGGACGGCAAGGCCGACACCTGGGACAACGGCGCGCTGCGGGGCGCGTTCAACCAGCTGCGCAAGCTGAAGGCGCAGTATCCGCACATCAAGGTGCTCTACTCCTTCGGCGGCTGGACCTGGTCCGGCGGCTTCGGCCAGGCGGCCGCCAACCCCACCGCCTTCGCCAACTCCTGCTACACCCTGCTGAAGGACCCGCGCTGGGCCGATGTGTTCGACGGCATCGACATCGACTGGGAGTACCCGAACGCCTGCGGCCTGAGCTGTGACACCAGCGGCGCGGCGGCGTTCAAGAACCTGATGGCGGCCCTGCGGGCCAAGTTCGGGCCCAGCTACCTCGTCACCGCCGCGATCACCGCCGACGGCACGAACGGCGGCAAGATCGACGCCGCCGACTACGCCGGCGCGGCGCAGTACGTCGACTGGTACAACGTGATGACCTACGACTACTTCGGCGCCTTCGCCGCACAGGGCCCGACGGCCCCGCACTCGCCGCTCACCTCCTACTCCGGCATCCCCATCGCCGGGTTCTACTCCGACGCGGCCATCCAGAAGCTCAAGAGCAAGGGCGTGCCGGCGAGCAAGCTGCTGCTCGGCATCGGCTTCTACGGCCGCGGCTGGACCGGCGTCACCCAGGCCGCTCCCGGAGGCACCGCCACCGGCGCCGCCCCCGGCACGTACGAGGCGGGCATCGAGGACTACAAGGTCCTCAAGAACAGCTGCCCGGCCACCGGCACCGTCGCCGGCACGGCCTACGCCAAGTGCGGCTCGAACTGGTGGAGCTACGACACCCCCGCCACGATCGGCGGCAAGATGACCTACGCCAAGAACCAGGGTCTCGGCGGGGCCTTCTTCTGGGAGTTCAGCGGCGACACCGCGAACGGCGAACTGATCACCGCGATGTCGAGCGGTCTCAAGTAAACGGTCACCGGCCCCCGCGCCTGCGGGGGCCTCATCCGGGCCATTCCGGCTAAACCGTCGCTTATGGTGGCATTTATGGACGCGACGAGGACGATCGTAGAGACCGTCGGCAAGCTGCGGCAGCGCCGTACGGCGCCGCTCGTGCTGGAACTGGATCTGACCGAAGGGCTGTCGGAAGGGCCGCCCGCCGACCCGGTCACCGCTCTGCTGTCCATGCGCAAGACACGCCTCACCGACGTGCTTTCGGGTCTGCGCCGCGCCCGTAAGGACCCCCGCGTCACCGCGCTGATCGTCAAGATCGGCGGCAACCCCCTCGGCCTCGGCATGGTGCAGGAGCTGCGTACGGCCGTGCTCAAGCTGCGCGCCGCCGGCAAGCGGACCGTCGCGTTCGCCGAGACGTACGGCGAGTTCGGCGCGGGCACCGTCCCCTACTACCTGGCGAGCGCCTTCGAGCGGGTCTACCTCCAGCCCTCCGGCGACGTGGGTCTGACCGGCGTGGCGCTGGAGCAGCGGTTCCTGCGTGACGCGCTCGCCAAGGCGGGGGTGGAATACCAGCTCGGCCAGCGGCACGAGTACAAGACCGCGGCCAACACGTTCACCCAGAACCACATGACCGACGCCCACCGCGAGTCGGCCGGCCGCATCGCCGAGTCGATCACCGAGCAGATCGTCGCCGGCATCGCCGAGGCGCGCGGGCTCGACCCGAAGCGGGTGCGCGAGCTGATCGACCAGGGCCCGTTCATCGGCACGGAGGCCGTCGAGGCCGGGCTGGTGGACGCGCTGAAATATCGCGACGAGGTCTACGCCGAGACCGTCGACGACGGCGCGCACCTGCTCTACGTGTCGCGGTACGCCAAGAGCGTGCTGTCCGGGAAGCTCCCCCACCCGGGGGCCGACACGGTCGCCCTGGTCCACGGCAACGGCATGATCCGCCTCGGCCGCAGCGGTCGTTCGCCGCTCGGCGGCGGGGGCGCCATGGGCTCCGACACCATCTGCGCCGCCCTGCGCTCGGCCCGGCGGGACGAGAAGGTCAAGGCCATCGTGTTCCGCGTGGACAGCCCCGGCGGGTCGTACGTCGCCTCCGACGCCATCTGGAGGGAGGTCGTCCTGGCTCGTCGGGCGGGCAAGCCGGTCATCGTGTCGATGGGCGACCTGGCGGCCTCCGGCGGTTACTTCGTGTCGATGGCCGCCGACGTCATCGTCGCCCAGCCCGGCACGCTGACCGGCTCGATCGGCGTGTTCGGCGGCAAGCCCGTCGTCGGCGAGCTGCTCGGCAAGCTCGGCGTGGTGACCGAGTCGGTCGCCGAGGGCGCCAACGCCGGGATGTTCTCGCCGTCCACCGCGTTCTCCGACGCCCAGTGGGAGCGGGTGAACGCCTGGCTCGACCGCATCTACGCCGACTTCGTGGGCAAGGTGGCGCAGGGTCGCGGCCTGACCGAGGATCGGGCGCACGAGCTGGCCAGGGGCCGGGTGTGGACCGGCGCCGACGCCAAGGCGGCCGGTCTCGCCGACGAGCTCGGCGGCCTGGAGGACGCCCTCGCCCTGGCCCGCCGCCGGGCCGGGCTGGCCGACGACGCCCCCGTACGGACCTATCCGCGCATGCACCCGCTGGAGCGGCTGCGCCCGCCGGAGTCCAGCGAGGACAAGTCGGCCGCGCTCGCCCGGGTGCGCCTGGAGGCGTGGGGCCCGCTGGCGCGGATGGCCGGGCGGCTCGGTCTCCCGGCGTACGGCCCGCTGGTGCTGCCGGGCCACTGGACGATCAGATGACCGGACGGTAGCGGGAGCGCAGCCGTACGAGCGGGGCCTTCGACGCGTCGACGTAGTCGACGCCGAGGACCTCCCCGATGAACAACGTGTGATCGCCGGCCGGGACGACCCGCGTCGTCTCGGCCTCGATCGCCGTCACCCCCCGCTCCACGACCAGCGCCTCGCTGTGCGTGCCGCGGTGGTGGGCGACCCCGGCCAGCAGGAGCCGGGCGCCGGGCCGTCCGGCCGCGGCGAACCGTGAGGCGACCGCCTGCTGGCCGTCCGCCAGCACGCTCGCGGCCCAGCGGTCGCGGCGCAGCAGCACCTCGGCGAGGTATCCGGCCGAGTCGAGGCTGACCAGCACGAGCGGCGGATCGAGCGACACCGACATCAGGGTCGCGACCGTCGTGCCCAGGTCGTCGCGGTCGTCCTTGACCGTCACCACCGCCACGCCCGCGGCCACCTGCCCCATGGCCTCGGTGAACAACCCCTGCCCAGGTCCCACTGCCCGGCTCCTTCCCCTCCGGCGTGCGACTGTGCCACCGGGGACCGGGACGCGCAACCGATCGCCCGCTCGCGTCAGACGACAGGCCGTCCGGGGAACGTCACTCCAGGGGGACGTCCCCGGGCCGCGCCTCACCAACCGGGCGGCCCGTCGTCGCCGGCTCGGGCGCCGGGCGGGGGACGCGTTGTCCGGGGGGTGCGCGATGAGGAACACCACGAGACTCACCGTCGCGCAGGCGCTGGTGCGGTTCCTCGCGCGGCAGTGGACCGAACGCGACGGCGTGGAGCACCGGCTGATCGCCGGCTGCCTGGGCATCTTCGGGCACGGCAACGTGGCGGGCATCGGCCAGGCCCTGGCCGAGCAGGGCGCGGGCACCCGCGACCCGCTGCCCTACTACCCGGCCCGCAACGAGCAGGCCATGGTGCACACGGCCGCCGGCTACGCCCGGCAGTCCGGCCGGCTGTCCACCCTCGCCTGCACCAGCTCGATCGGGCCGGGCGCGACCAACATGGTCACCGGGGCCGCGCTGGCCACGATCAACCGGCTGCCGGTGCTGCTGCTGCCCGGCGACCTGTTCGCCACCCGGGCCGCCTCGCCGGTGCTGCAGGAGCTGGAGGACCCCCGGTCGTACGACGTCGGCGTCAACGACTGCCTCAAGCCGGTCAGCCGCTTCTGGGACCGGGTCAACCGGCCCGAGCAGCTTCCGTCCGCGCTGCTGGGGGCCATGCGGGTGCTCGCCGACCCGGCCGAGACCGGCGCGGTGACGCTGGCGCTGCCGCAGGATGTGCAGGCCGAGGCGTACGACTGGCCGGGCGAGCTGTTCGCCCGCAGGGTCTGGCACGTGGCCCGGCCGGTCCCCGAACCCGCGGCCCTGGCCAGGGCCGCCGAGGTGCTGCGCGGCTCGCGCCGCCCGCTGATCGTCGCCGGGGGCGGGGTCGGGTACAGCGGCGCCTGCGCCGAGCTGGCCCGCTTCGCGGAACGTCACGGCGTGCCGGTGGCCGAGACCCAGGCGGGCAAGGGCGCGCTGCCGTACGACCACGCGTGCGCGGTGGGCGCGATCGGGCACACCGGGACCCGCGCCGCCGACGCCCTGGCCCGCGAGGCCGACCTGGTCATCGGGATCGGCACCCGCTGGAGCGACTTCACCACCGCCTCGCGGACGTTGTTCGGCCGGGCCGGATTCCTGAACGTCAACGTGGCGGCGTTCGACGCGGCCAAGCACGCGGCCGAGACGCTCGTCGCCGACGCCCGCGAGGCACTCAGGGCACTTGACGGCCTGGACTGGCGGGCCGACCCCGGCTGGACGAGCCGGGCGGCCGAGCTGGCCGCCGCCTGGCAGGCCGAGATCGACCGGTTCTCCGGCGGGAGCGAGCTGACCCAGCCGGTCGTGCTGGGCGTCGTCAACGACGCGGTCGACCAGGTCGCCGCGGGCGGGGTGGTGGTCAACGCGGCCGGGTCGATGCCGGGCGACCTGCACAAGCTGTGGCGGGCGGCCGATCCGGAGTCGTACCACGTCGAGTACGGCTACTCCTGCATGGGCTACGAGATCGCCGGCGGCCTGGGGGCGAAGCTCGCCGCCCCGGAGCGCGAGGTGTTCGTGCTCGTCGGCGACGGGTCCTACCTGATGATGGCCCAGGAGATCGCCACCGCCGTGCAGGAGGGTGTCAAGCTCGTCATCGTCCTGGTCGACAACCGGGGATTCGCCTCGATCGGCGCGCTGAGCGAGTCGGTCGGCGCCATGCGGCTCGGCACGGCCTACCGCAAGCGCGGCCCGGACGGCCTCCTCGACGGGGAGCGGCTGCCGGTGGACCTCGCCGCCAACGCGGCCAGCCTCGGCGCCGACGTGCTGACCGCGGCCGATCCGCGGGCCCTGCGGGCCGCGCTCGCCGAGGCCGTCGCGTCCCCGCGTACGACCCTGGTTTACGTCGAGACGGTCGCCGGCCCCGCACCGGCCGCCGAGGCGTGGTGGGACGTCCCGGTGGCCGAGGTCTCCGGGAATGCCGACACGCGCGCCGCGCGCGAACGCTACGAGGAGGCCAAGCGCGCCCAGCGGCCCTACCTCTGACAAGAGCCGGGCCCTTGACGTTCGGGGCCTTGACGATCAGGGCGGGGGCGCACACTCTGCGCTCGGCGCGGGCCCGCACGCGTTGACGGACCCGCCGCCGGCATCCGTCCGATCACATGCGAAGGGTGGGCGTTGACCCCCAGGTCATCCGCGTCTCGGCCGAAGATCCGCGGCCGGTCGTGCCTCCGGACGGCGGCGACGCGGCGAGCCCCCCGCCGTGCCCGTGCCCGTGAAACGTTCAGCGCCGGCTGCTCGGCGTGCCATCGGCAGGGAGCCCGGTGCCCCATCGGCAGGGAGAAGGAGAGACCGTGCGACACACAATGGTGAGGACGGCGCTGGCCGCGCTCGCGATGACCGCCGCGCTGCCGCCGGCGGCCGCCCACGCGGCGGCCCCGCCCGGCGTGGCGGAGGCGCGCACGCCGGCGCCGGCCGTGCCGGCCACCGTGCACACCGCCGGGCGGGTCGAGGTCGCGGGGAACTCACTGCACTACAGCTGGCCGGGCGTCTACTTCGAGGGCCGCTTCCGCGGCAGCGGGGTCGGGATCGTGATCGACGACGCGGTGAACGACTACGACGTCCAGGTCGACGGCGCCACGGTCGCCACGCTGGTGACCCCCGGCCGCACCACCCACTGGGTCAGGAACCTGAGCCACGGCGTGCACAGCGTGCGGCTCGTCAAGCGCACCGAGAGCCCGTGGTCCACCGGCCGGTTCGGCGGGTTCGTCGCCGCGCCCGGCGGCGCCATCCTGCCCAGGCCGGCCGATCGCCACCGGCAGATCGAGTTCATCGGCGACTCCTACACCGCCGGCTACGGCAACATGTCCGGCACCCGTGACTGCCCCGCGCCCGGCCAGATCGACCGGAACACCAACGCCGACGTCAGCTTCGGCGCCCTCACCGCGCGCCGCCTCGGAGCCGACTACCAGATCAACGCCTTCTCCGGCCGCGGGGTGGTGCGCAACTACAACGGGATCGAGCCCGGCACCGACTACCGCACCTACTACGACCGCGCCCTGATCGGCGTGCCCGGCGACGTCTGGCGGAATCCGGGCACCTGGCACCCGCAGCTGATCGTGATCGGCCTCGGCATCAACGACTTCTCCACCGCCATCAACCCGGGCGAGCCGTGGACGCCGGAGTCCCTGGTCGCCGCCTACAAGACGGCCTACCACGGCTTCATCGACAAGCTCCGGGCCCGGTACGGCAAGCGCGCGATCATCGTGGTCAGCGCCACCTACATGTCCAACACCACGGCGTTCGCCGACGCCGCGCGGCAGATCGTCCAGGACCGCAACGAGCGGGGCGACGACCGGGTCCGCTACTGGTACTACGACAATTCGGAGCTGGACTACGGCGGCTGTGACTGGCACCCCTCGGCCCACGACCACCGGATCATCTCCCAGCGGCTCGACGACTTCATCGCCACGCTGCCGCTCAGGTGGTAGACGCGGCCGGGGGCCCGGAGGACTCCGGGCCCCCGGCTCGGGTCACAGCAGGCCGTTCTGGGTGAGCCAGTCCTTGGCCACCACGGGCGGGTCGTCCTTGTCGACGGCGATCCGCTTCATCAGCCCGACCAGCGTCTCCGTGTCCAGCTTGGCGGAGACCGCGTTCAGCGTGGAGGTCACGGTGTCGTTCACCCCGGCCTTGTAGACGAGGGGCGTCACGTTCTCGGAGCCGAAGGCGTTCTTGTTGTCCTGCAGCGGCACGAGGTCGTTCAGCACGATCTTGGGGTCGGTGGTGAACACGTTGCCCACCTGGACCGTGCCGCTCTTGATCGCGTCAGCGGTGGTGTCCCCGGTCGGCTTCCACTGCTTGAACTCCAGGCCGTAGACGGTCTTGAAGTTCTCCTCCTGGCGCTGCTTGAACTCCGGCGGACCGCCGACCACGAAGTCCTTCGCCACCTTGGCGAGGTCCTCGATGCTCGTCAGCTTGTACTTGTCGGCCGTGGCCTTGGTGACCGTGAGGGAGTTGTTGTCCTCGGCCGCCGCGGGCTCCAGGATCTCCAGCTCCGGCGGCAGCTTGGCCTTCAGGCCCGAGAGAATCTCGTCCTTGGTCCTGGCGGTGCTCGACTTGTCGACGAACGCCAGCAGCGACCCGGCGTACTCGGGCAGCACGGTCAGGCCGCCGCTCTTGACCTGGTCGTAGACGACCTCGCGGCTGCCGATGTTGGGCTTCTCCTCGACCGTGACCCCCTTGGCCTGGAGGGCCTGGGCGTAGATCGAGGCGAGCAGGACGCTCTCGGGGAAGTTGAAGGAGCCCACGACGACCTTCGCGGCGGCGGCGTCGCCCGAGCCCGACGCCGACGGAGCGGCGGACGCGGTCGTGGAAAGGGGGTCGGAGCCCCCGCAGCCCGATAACGTGAGCGCCGCGGTCAGGGCGACCGCCGCGACGCCGAAGATACGTCTCATACCAAAAAATCCCTTCATTTTAGGGCGATAATAGCGAAATTAGCGGACCTGGCGAACACCGGGCGAGACGGCCACCCGGTCGAGCAGGAGGAAGGCGAACTGGACGGCCAGGGCGAGGGCGGCCACCAGGACCGCTCCCCCGATCACGTCCGCGTAGGTCTTGGTGGCCAGGCCGTCGATGATGAACCGGCCGAGCCCCCCCAGCCCGACGAACGCCGCGACGGTGGCGGTCGAGACGACCTGGATGGCGGCGAGGCGCAGGCCCAGCAGGATCAGCGGCAGCGCGACCGGGGTCAGCGTCTGGAACAGCACCTGACGCCCGCGCAGGCCCATGCCGTACGCGGCGTCGCGCAGGTCGGCGTCCACCCCCCGCACACCCTCGTACGTGTTCACGAGGATGGGCGGGACCGCGAGCACGATCAGCGGGATCAGCACCGGCAGGACGGTCCCCACACCCGCGAGCAGCACCACGAGCACGAGCAGGCCGAGCGTCGGCAACGCCCGGGCGGCGTTCGCCGCGACCACGACGAGCAGCGCGCCGCGGCCGGTGTGGCCGATGAGCATGCCGAGCGGCACGGCGATCAGCGCCGCGACGACGAAGGCCGCCGCCGAGAACTCCAGGTGCTCCAGCAGCCGGACCGGGATGCCGTCGGGGCCGGACCAGTGCGATGAGTCGCCGAAGAAGTCGGTCAGGAAGTTCACGCCGTCCTCCTCGCCCGGGACCAGGGGGTAAGCAGCCGCTGGGCGAGCACGAGCAGCCCGTCGGCGAGCACGGCGAGCAGCACGATGAGCACGATCCCGACCACGATGGGCGTGTAGAACTGCCGTTGCCAGCCGTCGATGAACAGGTTGCCGAGCCCGCCCTGGCCGATCAGCGCGCCCACACTGACCAGGCTGATGCTGGACACGGTCGCGACCCGCAGCCCGGCCAGGACCACCGGCACCGCGACCGGCAGCTCGACCCGGAGCAGCCGGCGCACGGGCCGGAACCCCATCGCCACCGCGGACTGCCGTACGGGGTCGGGCACCGAGGCCAGGCCGTCCACCACGGCGGGGATCAGGACCGCGAGCGCGAAGAACGTCAGCGGGATGACGACGGTCGACCGGGTGAGCCCGGTGACCGACAGGAAGATTGAGAACAGCACGAGGGACGGCAGCGAGTAGGTGACGTTCATCAGCGCGGCCGTCGGCTGGTACAGCCAGCGCCAGCGTACGCAGGCCAGGCCCAGCGGCAGTGCCACGACCAGCCCGAACAGCACGGGCAGGAAGGCCATCACGACGTGGTTCTCCAGCAGGGCGCTGATCGCGGTGGGGCCTCCGTTGGCCCAGTTGCGCGCGATCCAGTCCCAGCGGACCAACGGCTCCTGGTTCACGCGGGCGCCCCCTCGGGGGAGCCGGCGCCGGAGGCGTCATCGCGTGATCCGCCGTCCGGCGATGCGGCCCGCGAGGATTCGCCCTTCGGGGATGCGGCTCCCGGGGCTTTGGAATTCGGGGCTTCGGTTCCCGGGGCGGGGGCGGCGGGCGGCGCGTACTCGGCGAGCAGTTCGTCGATCGCGTCCCGGCCGGCCACTCCGCGCACGCGGCCCTCCTCGTCCACGGCGACCGCGGTGCCGCCCGGCGACAGCAGCGCGGCGTCGAGTGCCGCGCGCAACGAGTCGGACTCGGGATTGAAGGTGCCGTAGGCCGCGAGCCCGTCCGCGGTCCGCCAGCCGAGCGGCCTGCCGTCCTCGTCCGTCGCCAGATCGGACGGCGCCGGGCTCAGGCGCACCTCCTTCGCCGAGATGAACGACAGCCGCCGGATGCCGCGGTCGCGGCCGAGGAACTCGCGGACGAAGTCGTCGGCGGGCTCGGTGAGCAGCGTGGCCGGGCCGGCCATCTGGGCCAGCCGCCCGCCGACGCGCAGGACGGCCACCGTGTCGCCGAGCTTGACCGCCTCGTCGATGTCGTGGGTGACGAACACGATCGTCTTGCGCAGCTCCGACTGCAGCCGCAGCAGCTCGTCCTGGAGGCTGGCCCGCACGATCGGATCGACCGCGCTGAACGGCTCGTCCATGAGCAGCACCGGAGGATCGGCCGCGAGCGCCCGGGCCACGCCGACGCGCTGCTGCTGACCACCCGAGAGCTGGAAGGGGTAGCGGCCGGCCAGGCCCGGGTCGAGCCCGACGAGCTCCAGCAGCTCCATGGCGCGGGTCCGCGCCTTCTTCTTGCTCCAGCCCAGCAGGTACGGCACGGTAGCCACGTTGTCGACGATCTTCCGGTGCGGAAACAGACCCGCCTGCTGGATCACGTACCCGATGCCGCGCCGCAGCGTCGGCGGGTCGATCTCGCGCACATCCTGACCGTCCAGACTGATGCGGCCGGAGGTGGCGTCGATCATGCGGTTGATCATCCGCAGGGAGGTGGTCTTGCCGCAGCCGGAGGGGCCGACGAACACGGTGATCGCTCCCGTGGGTACCTCAAGACTGAGGTCGTCCACGGCCACCGTCCCGTCCCGGTAGCGCTTGGTGACGCCTTCGAACGTGATCACGCCATCTCGCCCTTCGAAAGAGTGTGCGATCAAGCCAACATCGCGAAGCCCATCCGCTCTTCCCCGTGAACCTCCCGGATATCCAACGCCACCCCTTTCGCGTAGAACATCCGGCCGTCAGCCTACGGCGGCGGCCGGGCCTAGTTATCTATCAATAGGGCATCTCCTGATGCGTGACGCGGCGATGTGTTGGCATGATTACTCTCACGCCTCTTCTATCCCTCCGCCGCGTCCCTCCGATACGGACCAGCCATGAACTTCTGAGGAGCCGGTCGTGACTCCACCGCTCACCGGTCAGCGCTCCAGGAGCGAACTGATCGCCGAGCTCTACGAGCGTCACGCCGCGGGGTTGTTCGCGTACTGCCACGACCAACTCGGTGAGACGACGTCGGCCGCCGATGCCGTGGTGGCCGTCTTCACCACCGCTCCGACCGCCGAACCACCCTCGCGCGCCGCGCTGTACGCCCTGGCGCGACGGGAGATCTACCGCCGGGACGTCAGCTACGCCCTGCCGGCCGTCGACTCCGTCGCCGACCCCGCCACCGCCTTGATCGAGCGGGTGTTCCGGGACATCCGGCCACACCAGCGGGAGGTCCTGCTGCTGTCGGAGGTGTGCGGCCTCACGGCGCCCGAGCTTTCGCTGGTTCTCGATGTGGCGGCCGACACCGCCGAGGAGCTGATCGCGGGGGCGGCACGCCGCTTCGGCCAGACCCTGGAGACGGCGGTCACCGCCGCCAGGTCGGCGCCGTTCGTGCCCGACTCCGTCGCCGAGGTGTACGACGCCATCGGCGTCTCTCCCATCGGCGACGTGCTGACCCGGCTGCCCTGGCGCCGGCCGGCCGCGTCCGTGCGCAACCGGGTGCTGGCGGCGCTGCCGTACGAGGAGCCGGGAAGCACCGCCACGGGCCGGGAGCAGCCCTCCGGGCTCGCCACCAAGAGACTGTGGCCGACCACGCCGACCTGGCCGCTGCCGCTGAGCGACCCCGACCAGGTCACCAACACGTGCGTGGTCAAAACCGACGCCATCGGACAGCCGCAGGGCTCCCGGCGCAAGGCCAAGCACGAGGCGACCACCGAGCCCATGCCCCGGCTGCGCGGATCGCTGCTCAACTCGCTCGCCGAGGGGCGTCTGCGCAGGAAGCGCGCCGGGCGACCGGCGCCCGCGGAGCGACCGGAGGCCCTGGCCGCACCCGTCGAGCCGCAGACGTCCCCGCGCGAATCCGCCCGGCCCGGCCCGGCCACGCCACCCGCCGGGGGCCCGGCGGAGAACGTGGCGGAGCCGTTCGACGCCTTCGGCACCTCCGACGCCCCCCACCACTCGGACCCGTTCGTCGCGTTCGGGACGTCGAGCGTCCCCCGGCGGACAGACCCGTTCCCGGCGCCCGGCGCCACCGGCACACCCCACCCGGCAGAACCGTTCGACGCCTTCGGCACCACACCACCACCGGCAGAACCGTTCGACGCCTTCGGCACCACACCACCACCGGCAGAACCATTCGACGCCTTCGGAAACCCGCCGCGCCCGGCAGACCCCTTCCCGGCGCCCGGCGCCACCGGCACACCCCACCCGGCGGACCCGCTGGACGCGTTGTTCGACACCCTCCGCTTCGCGGTGCCCTTCGACGCGTTCGGTACGGCCGAGAAGACCGGCTCGCCGCAGCCGGACGAGCCCGCCGGGGCCTTCCCGCAGGTCGGGCCCTTCGATCCGGTTCCCGCCACGGAACAGGCCGGCGCGCTCCCCCCGGTGTTCCCGCAGACCGAGGAGCCGTCCGGCGAGATCCCGCCGGCGTCGCCTCTCGAGTCGTTCCTTCCGGCCGATCCGCCCGTGAACGCGTTCGCTCCCGCACCTCCGCAGGCCGATCCGGCCGCCGGAGAGCACGCCGAGCCGTTCCAGACAGCCTGGGTCGCCGACAAGCCGGACGTCCTGGTCCACCCGGCGGCCGCGGCAGTCCCCGCTCCCGCGCCCGCGGGCACCCGCCGCGCGGGACGCAAGCGCACCGCGGGCAAAAAGGCCGCAGGCACGAACACCACCGGCAAGAACACCTCGGGCACGAACACGGCGAGCAAGCACGCCGGCAAGCCGTCCGGCGGCGACAGCGCCGGCAAGGGCCGGCGCGTCAAGCGCGACCGGCACTACGACTGGCTGTGGGAGGTCGTCGGCATCCTGATCTGCCTGATCATCGCGGTGATCGTCTTCCTCAACGTGCCGACGGTCTTCACGCCCTGAGCCCGGCCGAGCCGAGAACGAGCCCTGCGCCGAGCCTTGCATGCGGCGCGGCGCGGGGGCGCGCTCAGCGTGGCGGTTTGGGCAGCCCGAGCCCGAGCATGGCGATCAGCTCGCGCTGGACCTCGTTGACGCCGCCGCCGAAGGTGAGCACGAGCGCGCCCTTGACGCCGCGGTCCATCCGTTCGATCAGGTCGCGCGTCTCCTCGTCGTACGGGTCGCCGAAGCGGGCCAGCGTGTCGCCGACGATCCGGCCGGCGTCCTGCACCCGCTCGGAGGCGTAGATCTTGGTGGCCGAGGCGTCGGGCGCGCCCAGCCAGCCAAGGTCCATCGACGCCGCGACCTGCCAGTTCAGCAGCTCGTTCGTCCGGAAGTACGCGTACACCTCGGCGACGGCCCGCCGTACGTCGGGGTGTTCCCACAGTGGCACGCCGTCGCGGCCCGGATGGGTCTTGGCCCAGCGGACGAAACGATCGAGGGTGTGCGCGAGTGTCCCGGCGGGCCCGAGCGTGACACGCTCGTGGTTGAGCTGACTGACGATCAGGTCCCAGCCCTTGTTCACCTCGCCGACGACCATGTCGAGCGGGACGCGCACGTCCGAGTAGTACGTGGCGTTGGTGTGGTGGCGGCCGTCCATGGTGGTGATCGGCGTCCAGGAGAATCCGGGGTCCGCGCAGTCGACGATCATCATGGTGATCCCCCGGTGCCTGTCCGCCGCCGGGTCGGTGCGCGCGGCCAGCCAGATGTAGCCGGCGTGGTGGGCGCCCGAGGTGAACACCTTCTGCCCGTTGACCACGTAGTGGTCGCCGTCCAGCACCGCCGTCGTGCGCAGCGAGGCGAGATCGGTGCCCGCCTCCGGCTCGCTGTAGCCGATCGCGAAGTGACACTCTCCGGCCAGGATGCGCGGCAGGAAGAACTCCTTCTGCGCGTCCGTGCCGTACCGCATCAGCGTCGGGCCGACCGTCTGCAATGTGATCACGGGGTAGGGCACCTCGGCCCGGGCGACCTCGTTGGCGAAGATCTGCTGCTCGACGGAGCCGTAGCCGCCTCCGCCGTACTCCTCCGGCCACCCGAGGCCGAGCTTGCCGTCGCGGCCCAGCCTGCGGCAGTGCGCCATGTACGCCTCGCCGAACGGGTCCCGGGCGATCTCGGCGCGCTCCTCGCCCGTCAGGCAGGACGCGAAGTAGGCCCGCAGGTCGTCGCGGAGCCGCCGCTGCTCCGCCGTCAGTTCGATGAACATCAGACCAGGGCTCCGATCAGGTCGAGCTGGGCCCGCTCACCGCCCAGCAGATGGGCGAGGTGCTTGCCCAGGCCGAAGTAGCGGTGCAGCGGATAGGTCAGGTCGAGGCCGACGCCGCCGTGCAGATGCTGACAGGTGTAGAGCGCCCGCACGGCCTGCCCCGCCGCGTTGTAGGCGGCGACGGCGAGGTCGCGCTCCGCGGGCAGCCCCTCGGTCAGCCGCCACGCCCCTGTCCACATGGCGACGTCGAGCGCGCGTGCGGCGATGTAGACGTCGGCGATCTGCATGGTCACCGCCTGGAACTCGGCGAGCACCCGGCCGAACTGCCTGCGCGTGGCGATGTGTCCCTTGGTCAGCGCGAGCGCGCCGGCCAGCACTCCGGAGGCGGCCGCGGTCACGGCCGCGAGGGTGTTCAGCCGCAACGCGGCCACGGCCGCGCCGTCCGGCTCCCCCACCATCTCGCCCGGCGCGTCCTCGAGGATGACCGCGGCCGCGGGCTCCCCGCTCGCCGACGGGACCGGGCACAACAGCGCGTCCCCGGGCCGTACGAGGAACAGCGCGGCCCCGGACCCGGACCGCGCGGGCACGAGAATGGCCGACGCCTCGGCGGCGTACGGGACGATCCCGGGCCGCCCGGTTATCCGGCCGTCCCCGGCGATCGCGGCCGGCGGATCGCCGGGGCCCGCTCCGGCCTCGCGGAAGGCGACGGTCAGCACCTCCTCCCCCTCGCCGAACGGCGCGAGCGCCCGCCGCTGGGCGTCCGTGCCGTGCCCGGCGACGGTCAGCGCGGCGATCAGACCGGTCAGCGCGGGAACCGGCGCGGCGCGGGCTCCCACCTCACGCAGGATCACCGCCGCCGCGAGCGGGCCGAGCCCGGCACCGCCCGCCTCGGACGGCAGGCACGCGCCGAGCAGGCCCGCCTGCGCCAGCGCCTTCCACGCCCCCGCGTCGTACGGCCGGCCGCCGCGCTCGTGCGCCTCGATCCTGGCCTGGTCCGCCTCGCGGTCCAGCACCGACGCGGCCAGCGCGCGCAACTCGGCATGGGTCTCGTCGAGATCGAAGTCCACCGCGCCTCCCGCGTGTGCCGCCGAGCTGCCTGTGGGGCGAGATCACCGCCCAGTTTCGCAAAGTAGAACAGATTCTAATCTCTGTCCAGAGGGTGGCCCCGAAGCGGTGGCGACACGCGACGGAAACACGAAAGTCATTAACATGCCAGCACTTTTGTGACCGGCGGGTAACCACCGAGCGGGAGCCGAAATCAGATAACGTGTTCCTATGCGCACTTCGCATACAGTCGCCGACGCTCCACCACCGCTCCCCGAAGGCCCTTCCGGCGCGGGCGGCCATCCGGCTCCGGCCACTCCGAGTGTCCGCACCAGGAGCCAGCACCAACGGCGTCGGCGCATCGTCCAGGCGGCGGCCGCCCTCGCCTCCCGCGGAGGCGTCGAGGCGATGCAGATGCGCACGGTCGCCGAGCGCGCCGGCGTCGCACTGGGAACGCTCTACCGCTACTTCCCCTCCAAGATGGACCTGGTCGTGGCGGTGGTCGGCGAGGAGATCGACCTGCTCGAATCCAGCATCGAGCGGCGCCCGCCGAGCGCGGCACACCCCGCGGGCCGCGCGGTCGACGTGCTGATGCGGGCGACCCGCGGCCTGATGCGCGAGCCGGAACTCGCCGACGCGCTCATCCGCTCACTGATCATGGCCGAGGTGGAGGCGCCGTTCGGCGACCGGATGGCGAGCCTGCTGCTGCGTGTCGCCGGCAACGGCCGCTCGGTTCCACCGTCGGAGGACCTGCCCGCGGAGGACCAGCTCGTGCTCACCGGCTCCCTCGCCGGAGTGTGGGTGCAGGAGTTGCTGGAGATGCTGCGCGGGCGGCGCACCTACGAGCAGATCCAGCACCGCATCGAGATCGCCGCCGAGAGGTTGCTGGCGGGTTTCTAGATTCCCGTTCCGACAGCGCCCCCGCTCACCGGCGTCACGTCGTCCACTCTTCGCATGACCGCCCGCGAGCCGATCACGTCCAATCACCCTATTCAGCTAGAACATGTTTCAGTTCTACGGCAACGCGCCGGGCCCGGACTCGTGCGCCTCGACGAGGGCCTTCGGCGCGGTGAGGCACCACGCCTCGGTGACCAGCTCGAACAGCTCGTCCGCGTCGATCTTCGCCAGATGGACCACGACCCAGCCGAAACGCCCGGCGGTGAACTGCGGCTCGAACACCTCGGGCCGCTCGGCCACCAGCGCGATCTGCTCCTCGATCGTCGCCTTGAGACCCACCGTCTCGGTGCGCTCCCACAGGTAGCCGAAGCCCTTGCCGCGCACCTTGAACGAGACCCAGTCGCCGCCCTGGCCCTGGCTGACCTCGGGCAGCCGGTCCAGCATGGCCAACAACTCCTCGACACTCACACCCATGCGCCCAGTCGTACCAGAGCCCACCGACAGGACGGCGACAGCGATCCGTCACCCCCGAGGCGCTTGACGGGCCGTGACCACGGCAATAGAACACGTTGCAGAGCAGCGCGAGCAAGCGACTGATCGCCGTATCCGATCCCGCCGGCCCCCCGCAGGGCGATCGTCCCTCTTACCAAGGGCTGCCAAACCCGATTAGGTGAATCCCATGGACATCAACCTCGTCGACAAGGACCGTTACGCGCGCAGCGGGGTTCCGCACGACCAGCTCCGCTGGCTCAGGGAGAACGCGCCCGTCTACTGGCACGAGGGACAGGACGACTGGCCCGGATTCTGGACGATCACCAAGCACGCGGACGTCGTCCACGTCTCCCGTCACTCCGACCTGTTCTCCTCGGCCCGCAAGCTGGCGTTGTTCGACGAGATGCCAGAGGAGCAGCGCGAGTTCCAGCGGCTGATGATGCTCAACCAGGACCCGCCCGAGCACACCCGGCGCCGTTCTCTGGTCAACCGCGGCTTCACCCCGCGGCAGATCGGGCGGCTGGAGGAGCACATCCGCGACATCTGCCACGCGCTGGTGGACGAGATCCAGGGCAAGCCCGAGGTCGACTTCGTCCGGGACATCGCCGCGCCGTTGCCGCTTTACGTGATCTGCGAACTGCTCGGCGCGCCGGTCGAGGACCGCGGCAAGATCTTCGAGTGGTCCAACCGCATGATCGGCAGCGACGACCCCGACTACTCCACCAGCCCCGAGGAGGGGCAGGCCGCCGCAATCGAGGTCTACTCCTACGCCCACAGCCTCGCGGAGGCGCGCAGGCAGGACCCGCGCGACGACATCGTCACCAGGCTCCTGCAGCCCGACGAGGACGGGCAGACGCTGACCGAGGACGAGTTCGACCTGTTCGTCCTGCTGCTGATCGTGGCGGGCAACGAGACCACCAGGAACGCCGCGTCCGGCGGCATGCTGACCCTCTTCGAGCACCCGGACCAGTGGAAGCGCCTGGTGGACGACCCCTCCCTCGCCAGGACGGCCGCCGACGAGATCGTCCGGTGGGTCTCCCCGGTCAACCTGTTCCGGCGTACGGCCATGGCGGACACCGAGATCCGCGGCCAGAAGATCGCCGAGGGCGACAAGGTGGTGGTCTTCTACGCGTCGGCAAACCGGGACGAGGAGGTCTTCGAGCGGCCCGACGAGTTCGACATCGGCCGCGACCCCAACCCGCAGATCGGCTTCGGCGGCGGCGGGGCGCACTTCTGCCTCGGCAACCACCTGGCCAAGCTGGAGCTTCGGGTGCTGTTCGAGGTGCTGGCCCAGCGCCTGCCCGGCATCCGGCAGAGCGGCGACGCCACGCGGCTGAGGTCCAACTTCATCAACGGCATCAAGACACTGCCCGTCACCCTCGGCTGAAGGGCGGCGAGGACGGCGGGGTCAGAAGGTCAGGGCCAGGCGCGGCCGGACCGCGACCCCGCCGTTCCGATCGGCGCCTGCCGGGCCGGAATCCGGCTCCGCGGCCGGGTAGCGCGACAGCAGCGGAGAGTCCCCGAGCGCCAGGGCGACTGCGCCGAGGGCGCCGGCGGCGTCGCCGAGCGCCGCCCGGCGCAGGGTCAGCCGGTGGCGCGAGATCGGCACCGCGCCCGCGTTCAGAGCCTCCCGAACGGGCCCAAGGAGCGGATCGCCGATCTGGGCCAGCTCACCGCCGATCACGATCACCCTGGGCCCGATCGCATTGGACAGCGCGGCGAGCACCCGGCCGATCTGGGTGCCCACGTCGCGCAGCAGGCCCCGGGCGATCGGGTCTCCCGCCGCCACGGCCGCCGCCAGGGCGGGCAGGTCGTCGCCGTGGCCGCCCCGGGCGCGGTAGGCGTCGAGCACCGCCCTGATCGAGGCGACGGTCTCCAGGCATCCGGTGCCGCCGCATTCGCAGGGCCTTCCCGCCGGGTCCACCGGAATGTGGCCGATCTCCCCGGACACCCCGTCGGCGCCGCGGTGCAGCACGCCTCCGGCCACCACCCCGCCGCCGACACCGTACGAGAGCCGTAGGTAGAGCACGTCCTGGTCGCCGGCGGCCGCGCCCCACGTCGACTCGGCGAGCGCCGCGAGCCTGGTGTTGTTGTCCAGCAGCACCGGCCCGCCGAAGCGCTCCCCGAGCAGAGTCCCGACGCCGGAGAGGGTCCCGTCCCGCGCCCCGGTCAGCGGCCCCACGACGCCCACGCCGACGCCCCTGAGCGCCCTGCGCCACGGCTCCGCGCCGGCAAGCCCGCGGACGAGGCGTTCGGCGAGGGCCACCCGATCGGGCCACGGCAGACCTGGCGCGTGCGCCTCCCCCGCCGAGCCCACCAATTCGTACGTCACGCCGACGGCCGCGACGTGCACCGCACGCCGGGCGAAGTCGATGCCGAGGGCCTGGCCCACCGAGGTGTTGAGGGTCAGCTTCTCGGCCGGACGCCCCCGGCCGCGTGGTCCCTCGTCCGGCACCGCGGTGACCACCGCGCCCGTGGCCAGCAGCCCGCGGAGCGTGTCGTGCAGGGTCGTGCGCGACAGACCGCACCGCCTGCTGATCTCGCCCCGGTTGAGCGGGCCGTGCCCGCGCAGCAGGCCGAGCACGGCCTGCTCGTGCCCGCGCCGCACCGGAGACACGACATCTGGCCTGGATAGCATGCAAAAATCATGCACACTTGGTAGGTTTTGTGTCAATTTTGGGACGGCTCCGGCGCGAGAACGCGGGAATCTTGACAGCGTGCTTGAGGCGGCTCACGATGCGCTGGAACACCCCTCCCGCCCCACCACCCCGCATCGCGGGTGTGCGTCCCGAAGGGGGATCCATGCGCTCTTCCCGCACGTCGTCCGGTATCGCAGTGGCCGGTCTCCTGCTGGCCGCGCTGTCGGCCGCCCCCGCCCACGCTGCGGCCCTTTCGCCCCCGCCCGGCTACGGATGCGAGGTGACCTACGCCAGCGCCGACTGGGCCACGGGCTTCACCGCCCTGTTGACGATCTCCAACACCGGCTCCAAGCCCTTCAGCCCGTGGATCCTGCAGTTCCTGTTCTCCGGCAATCAGAAGATCACGGTCGGCTGGAGCGCGACCTGGACGCAGACACCCCCGAGCGTCCAGGCCGTCAACCCCACTTGGGCGAAGAGCATCGACCCCGGCGCGAGCACCTCCCTCGGCTTCCAGGGCACCTACAGCGGGATCAATGACAAACCGACCGACTTCACTCTCAACGGCGTGCCCTGCAAAGTGACCTACACGGACATCTCCTAGGGCGCCGTTCCGAGCGGACGGATCGTGACCCCCGACCCGAGCGCCCGGCGGGCCGACGGGACGACAGCGGGAGGCCGGCAGGCCTCCCGCTCCCGGAACACCGCCGGGCACCGGCCGCAGGCGTGCGACCCGGTGGACGCCGGCTCAGATGTTGACGATCTCGACGTCGGCGATCTCCGAGAGGTGCGCGTTGCACTGCGCGGCCGACACGCCGCTGCCGTAGACGATCGATCCTCTGGCGTAGTAGTGGTTGCCGTTGGCGAAGCGCTCGCAGGTGAGCTGGATGTACCATCCCGACCCGGTGCTGTTCCAGCAGTCGGCGGCCACGCGTCCGATGGACAGGTCGTAGCCGAACTGGCAGTTGGCCGGGTTGACGGCGGCCTGGGCGGGCCGGGCGGTGACAGCGAGGACGCTCATCACACCGATGACGACGGCGGCGGCGCCGGCGCGTGCGCGGACGACAGTGAACATGATCACCCCTCCGTGTTCGACGTGACCCGAACGTATCGGCGCTCGTCCCCGTCGAAGTCTCAACCGGGTCTCAACCTCCCCGCCTCCGTCCACCGGCTCGCCGGCTCGCCCGCCGTGCCGGCCGCCTTCGCGGAGGCCGCCCGTGCTGTCGTCGCAGCGTTGGACGAGGCGGGCGCGTCGGCGATCGTCAACGTCGTGGGCCCGCTCGGCGTCGGCAAGAGCCGTCTGCTCGCGACGCTGTCGTCCGGATTCGTGGACCTCCGTACGCCGGCCGAGGTCCATACGCCGGCTGACGGCGACCTGGACGGGTGTGCTCCGCTCGCCATCGACGGTGTCGACACCGACCGCCGTGCGGACGCGGCGGCGCGTCTCCTGGACCGGGCCGGTCGCGGCCGGTTCCTGATCGCCGGCCGGCTGCCCCTGGCCTCACGGCCCGGGTGGGCGCACAGGCCGCTCGTCACCGTCGAGCTCGGGCCGTGGTCGCCCGCCGACATCCGCGGGCTCGCCTGCGCGCTCGGGGTGACGGACCCGGCGCGCGCCGACCTGGTCGTACGGCTCAGCGGCGGGATCCCGCTCATCGCGGACTCGCTGTGCCGGGCGATCCTCAGAGGCGGCGACCCCGGCCCGGAGGGCGCGCCGGCCGACGCGGCCGCCGGCGAGGTGCTGCTTCGCCTGGGCGTGGAGTCCCGGGGGATTCCTGCCGAAACGCTGCCGATCGTGGCCGCCGTCGACGGAGCGGACGAGGATCTCCTCACCGCCCTGACACGGCTTCCGCCCAGGGCCTTCACGCGGCTGGGAAGGCTGAGCGTGATCCGCCCGGACCGGCACGGGCTGACCGTCGCCGAGCCGTACCGCACGCTCTTCGATCTCGCCTATCGCTGGCGTCACCCGGTGCTCCGCGACGACATGGCCGCCCGGGCCGCCGAGCATCGGCACCGCCAGCTGGCCCGCACCGCCGACCCACCGCTGCGGGCCCGGCTCGCCGACCAGGTTCTCTACCTGTCGGGGAACCGGCGTGCGCGCCGTGATCTGTACGCCGACGGGCGCGGCGAGTTCTCGATCCGGCGCGCGGGCGACGGCGACGACGAGGCGATCGGCCGCCTGATCCGGTTGTGGGGCGACGCCGAGGGCCTGGCGGAACGCCAGGTGGGGCGGATGCGGGATCTGTGGCTCTCCGGCGCCGACCATGGCTTCCATCTCGCGGTGGACACCGACGATCACGCGGTGGGGATGGTCAACCTCACGCCGCTGGATCCCGGCGGCGCACCGGCGCTGGAGCCGCTGCTCCAGCAGTACGCGGACACGGTGCTGAACCTCGGGCGGTCCGGATGGGTCGTCGGCATGATGGCGGTCGAGCCGCAGTTCGCCCGGGCTCAGCCCGCACTCGTCCGCCACATCCTCACCGCGGGGATCGACGGCGGCCGGCTCGTCGTGTCCACGCCGTGGATCCCCTACCAGGAGATGGCGGCGCGCTTCGGCCTGCGCCGCATGGGCGACACGCGGCACGACGTCTACCGGTGCGGCCGGCCGAGCGCCCTCTACACCCGCACGTTCACGCCGCAGAACCTGTCCGGATGGCTGCGGCGGATGCAGGACCCTCACTCCGCGGGACCCGGCCGGACGGCCGAACTCGTCCGCGCCGCGTTGCGGGACCTTCGCGCACCGACCCGGGCGGCCGCATCGGGCCCGCGCCCGGCGCCCGCGCTCGCCGATCTCCTGCGGCAGGCCGTGGAGGCGCTCGCGTCGTCGGCGTCGGCTGTGGACGCCGAGGCCGGGGAGATCCTCCGCCTGTACTACCTCGCCCGCGCCGGAGGCCACGACCTCCTCGCGCATCGCCTCCACCTGTCCAGGGCCACCTACTTCCGCCGTCTCGAACACGGCATCGGCAAGGTCGCGGAGGCGGTGAGCCGGGATCTCACTCCCCCGTGACTCCCGGTCATGCCCAGGAGGAGTCCTGCTCGGGGTCGCCGCCGTCGGCGAGCAGGCGCAGGTCGGCCTCGACCATCATCGCCACGAGCTCCTCGAACGACACCGTCGGCTCCCAGCCGAGCTGGGTGCGGGCCTTCTTCGGGTCGGCGCACAGCAGGTCGACCTCCGCCGGGCGGTGCAGCGACGCGTCGCAGACGACGTACCGTTCCCAGTCCAGATCGGCGGCCGCGAACGCCGCCTCGACCAGCTCGCGCACCGAGTGCGTGCGTCCCGTGCCGATGACGTAGTCCTCGGGCTCGCCGGCCGCCAGCATCATGTGCATCGCCCGGACGAAGTCGCCGGCGAAGCCCCAGTCACGGCGCGCCTCCAGGTTGCCCAGGCGCAACTCCGCGGCCATCCCGAGTTTGATCCGTGCCACGCCCAGCGAGACCTTGCGGGTGACGAACTCGGCGCCCCGCCGGGGCGACTCGTGGTTGAACAGGATCCCCGACACCGCGAACATCCCGTACGACTCGCGATAGTTCTGCGTGAGGAAGTGCCCGTACGCCTTGGCCACGCCGTAGGGAGACCTGGGGTGGAACGGCGTGCGCTCGGTCTGCGGCGTCTCCCTGACCTGCCCGAACATCTCCGAGGACGACGCCTGGTAGAAGCGGATCTGCCCGGCGGCCGTGCCGCGCGAGGCGGTGATCCCCGAGCAGACGCGGATGGCCTCCAGCACCCGGAGCACGCCCATGCCGGTCACCTCGGCGGTCAGCTCGGCCTGCTCCCACGACATCGGCACGAACGAGATCGCGCCGAGGTTGTAGACCTCGTCCGGCTGCACCTTCTCCACGGCCGAGATCAGCGACCCCTGGTCGAGCAGATCACCGCGGACCAGCCGGACGTCCTGCAGGAGCCGGCGCACGCGCGGGACGCGCGGGTTGGCCTGCCCGCGGACCAGGCCCCAGACCTCGTATCCCTCGCTCAGCAGGTGTTCCGCGAGATAGGAGCCGTCCTGACCGGTGATGCCGGTGATCAGCGCACGCCTGGCCAACGGATCCTCCTCGTAGCGCCCAACTTGGCCTATGAGAGGCGAATGTACCGTCCTGCCCGGCCTCGCCTGCATACACCCACTAGAACGCGTTACACCGAATCTCGTTCGAGTAAGCTAAGTCCCCAGGTCGGGCAGGGTGGGAGTCGAGCGAGGACCCTTTCCACCTCACCTACCCCATCTAAGGTCAAATGGTAGTGTTCCTGGCGAGCAGCCCCACGGGGGCACGGCGGGAAACCGGCTGGAAAGGGGTGCCTCTTGGCGGAGAGGCTGCGAGTCGCGCTGCTGTCCTACCGCAGCAAGCCCACCTGCGGCGGCCAGGGGGTGTATCTGCGCCACATAAGCCGCGAGCTCGTCGCTCTGGGCCACCATGTCGAGGTCTTCTCCGGCCAGCCGTACCCGGAGCTGGACGAGGGCGTGATCCTCAACAAGGTGCCGAGCCTGGACCTCTACCGTGACGAGGACCCGTTCCGTACCCCCAAACGCGACGAATACCGCGACTGGATCGACGCGCTCGAGGTCGCCACGATGTGGACGGCCGGCTTCCCCGAGCCGCTGACGTTCAGCCTGCGGGCCTACCGGGAGCTGAAGAGGCGGCGGGGCGACTTCGACGTCGTCCAGGACAACCAGACCCTCGGATACGGCCTGCTCGGCATTCAAAAGATCTTCCCGGTGGTCGGCACCATCCACCACCCGATCAGCGTGGACCGGCGGATCGAGCTGAAGGCCGCCAAGGGCTGGAAGCGGCTGTCGATGCGGCGCTGGTACGGCTTCGTCCGCATGCAGAGCATCGTGGCGCCCCGGCTCAGCCCGATCCTGACCGTCAGCGAGTCGTCGCTGGCCGACATCCACCGCGACTTCAACGTGCCGCAGTCCAACATGCGGCTGATCCCGCTCGGCGTCGACACGCGGTTCTTCCACCCCCGGCCGGAACTGCCGAAGCGGGAGAACTCGATCGTGGCCGTGGCCAGCGCCGACTCGCCCATGAAGGGCGTGGCGACCCTGCTGCGCGCGGTCGCCAAGCTCGCCACCGAGCGCGAGGTCAACCTCACCGTGGTGAGCAGGCCGACGCCCGGCGGGCCGACCGAGCAGCTGGTCAACGAGCTGTCGCTGCACGACCGCGTGCGGTTCGTGCACGGCATCCCGGACGAGGAGCTGGCCGAGCTGATCGCCACCTCCGAGGTCGCGGTGGTCCCCTCGCTGTACGAGGGCTTCTCGCTGCCGGCCGTGGAGCACATGGCGTGCGGCACGCCGCTGGTCGCCTCGCGTACCGGCGCCCTGCCCGAGGTGGTCGGCGACGCGGCCGTGCAGGTCACCCCCGGCGACCCCGAGGAGCTCGCCGCCGTCCTGCGCCGCCTGCTCGACTCCCCCGGGGAGCGCGCCGAGCACGGCCGCCGCGGCTACGAGCGCGTGATGGAGCGCTACGCGTGGCCGGTGGTCGCCAAGCGCACCGTCGAGGCCTACCACGAGGCCATCGCCGCGCACCGCCCCTCCCGGTGACCCCGAAGCCCGTGACCACCGATCCCGGCGACTATCGATCTCGGCGACCACCGGAACCGGTGACTTCCGAAACCGCAGACCGCCGGAACCGGTGACCTCCGAAAGCCTCCCGTGAGCCCCGGAAGCCTCTCCGTGACTTCCGAAGGTCTCCCGGCGACTCCCCGAAACCCACGAAAGGCAGGCACCGAGTGCTGACCGTCGACTTCAACCGGCTGCCCGTCGGCCCGGGCGACCGCGTTCTCGACCTCGGGGCCGGTGGTGGCCGGCACGCTTTCGAGGTGCTGCGCCGGGGCGCCGACGTGGTCGCCTTCGACATGGACGCCGCCGAGATGGAGAGCGTGGCGGCCATGTTCGCGGCCATGGACAAGGAGGGCGAGGTGCCGGCGGGCGCGACCGGCGAGACCGTCGTCGGCGACGCCCTCGGCATGCCGTTCCCCGACGCCTCGTTCGACCGCGTCATCGCCGCCGAGGTGCTTGAGCACATCCCCGACGACATGGCCGCGATGCGCGAGATCGTACGCGTGCTGAAGCCGGGCGGACGGGCCGCGATCACGGTGCCGAGCTTCCTGCCCGAGCGGATCTGCTGGGCCCTGTCGGAGGACTACCACACCGCCCCCGGCGGACATATCCGGATTTATACGCTGGCCGAGCTCCAGGCGAAGCTGAAGGCCTCCGGGCTGGAGGTCGGCGGCCACCACTACGCCCACGGCCTGCACTCGCCGTACTGGTGGATCAAGTGCGCGGTCGGGGTGAACGACGACCAGCACCCGCTGGCCAAGGCCTACCACGAGCTGCTCGTCTGGGACATCATGAAGCGCCCACTCGCCACCCGGCTGGCCGAGGCCGTGCTCAACCCCCTGATCGGCAAGAGCGTCGTGGTCTACGTCCGGAAGCCGGCATGAGGCGGGTGCCGGACGTTCCGGGGATCATCACCGCAGAGCAGGTCGTCCGTACGGCCGAGAGCATCGCCGCCGTCCAGGACGACCAGGGCGGCGTGCCCTGGCCCGAGGGCCACATCGACGCGTGGAACCACGTCGAGTGCCTGATGGCGCTGACCGTGGCCGGGCTGCGCGCCGAAGCCCGCAAGGGCTACGACTGGCTCGTACGGCACCAGCGCCCGGACGGCTCCTGGCCGATGAAGGTGCGCGACGGCGAGCCCGCCGAGGCGGCCGGGGAGTCGAACCACGCGGCGTACATCGCGGTGGGGGTCTGGCACGACCTGCTGGTGACCGGCGACGAGGACTTCGCCCGGTCGATGTGGCCGGTGGTGACGCGGGCCCTCGACTTCGTCATCGGCCTGCAGACCGCGCGCGGCGAGATCCTGTGGCAGCGCGACGCCGAGGGACGCCCGGCGGACTACGCCCTGCTCACCGGCTGCTCGTCCATCCACCAGGGCCTGCGGTGCGGGGCACTGCTCGCCGAGCGGCTCGGCGACCCGCAGCCCGACTGGGAGCTCGCCGCCGACCAGCTCGGCCACGTGATCGCCGGCCACCCGGAGGCGTTCGCCGACAAGAGCCGGTTCTCGATGGACTGGTACTACCCCGTGCTCGGCGGCGCCTTACGCGGCGCGGCGGCGGCCCGGCGGTTCGACCAGGAATGGGACACCTTCGTCGTGTCCGGCCTCGGCGCGCGCTGCGTCTCCGACCAGCCCTGGGTGACCGGCGCGGAGTCGTGCGAACTGGTGCTCGCGCTCGACGCCGCCGGGCTGCGGGAGCGTGCGCTGGCGGTCTTCGCCGACATGCAGCACCTGCGCCACGAGGACGGGTCCTACTGGACCGGCTGGCAGTTCGTGAACGAGCGGCACTTCCCCAACGAGCGCTCGGGCTACACGGCCGCCGCGGTGGTGCTCGCCGCGGACGCCCTCGCCCGCGCGACCCCCGGCTCGGGGATCTTCCGCGACGCCGGCGGCCGGGAGGCCCGCATCACCGGCGAGTGCGGCTGCGAGCGCGCCCGCGCCTGACCGGCCGGCCCGTGCGCGGCGTTCAGCCGTCGAAGCGGCCGCGGGAGGCCTCGATGTCACCGAGGTATCGGTGGGTCCAGTCGCACATCCCGTCGACGACAGCCCGCAGGGCCCGGCCCGGCTCCGTGAGGGTGTAGTCGACCCGCGGCGGCACGGTGGGATGCACGGTCCGCTCGACCAGGCCGTTGCGCTCCAGCATGCGCAGATTCTGGGTGAGCATCTTGTGGCTGACACCCTCGATCTCGTCGCGCAACTCGCTGAAGCGCCGGGTGCGATCACCGATGGACTCGATGATCAGCAACGCCCACTTGTTCGCGATGTCGGAGAAGATCTCCCGCGCCAGAGAGTCCGCCCGCGTCAGGTCCGCTTCCTCCGGCGAGCCGCTGAACTGCTTGGTCACCATGAGGTTCCCCTGTCACCGAAAAGTGCGTTCTTCCTTGTCAGCGGCCACTCTCCTACAGTTCCTCGGTAACCACAAGAGACTAATGAGGAGGTGGGCAGCATGGCCCTCACTCTGCTGAACCCCGCGGGGCTGCCGGAGATCGAGGCCTACCGGCAGGTATCGGTCGCGACCGGGTCGAAACTGGTCTTCGTCGCCGGACAGGTCGCCTGGGACGCCGACGGGGTCACGGTCGGCGAAGGCGACCTCGCCGCCCAGGTCGAGCAGTGTTACCTGAACGTCGCCACCGCTCTGGCCGGGGCCGGTGCTTCCTTCGCGGACGTGGCGAAACTGACCGTCTACGTGGTCGACTGGACTCCCGCCAAGATGCCGCTGTTCCTGGAGGGGGTCGCGCGGGCCTCCGCGAAGCTGGGGGTCACCCCGGTGCCGCCCGGCACGCTGCTGGGCGTCGCGGCGCTGGACGTGCCCGAGCATCTGGTCGAGGTCGAGGCCACCGCCGTCATCGAGTGAGCACGCCCGGCGGGGTGCGCCGTCAAAGGCGTTCCAGCACGCGCAGCGACCCGACGATCCGCACCTCGCGGAAGGCGCCCGACTCCAGCGCGCGCAGATAGACCCGGTACGGCGCCTGCCCGCCGTCGGCCGGGTCGGGGTAGATGTCGTGGAAGACCAGCGCGCCGCCCTTCATGACGTGCGGCGCCCATCCCTCGTAGTCGGCGGTCACCGGCTCCTCCGAGTGGCCGCCGTCGACGAACAGCACGGCCAGCGGAGTCGACCAGTGGCGGGCGACCGTCGCCGAGGCGCCCACGATCGCGATCACCTCGTCCTCCAGGCCGGCGGCCGCGATCGTGTCACGGAAGAACGGCAGCGAGTCCATCCGCCCGGTCTTCGGGTCCACCAACTCGGGGTCGTGGTGCGGCCAGCCCGGCTGGATCTCCTCCGACCCCCGGTGGTGGTCCACCGTGAAGACCACCGTGCCCGCCCGCCGCGCCCCCGCGCCCAGGTAGATCGCCGACTTGCCGCAGTAGGTGCCGACCTCGCAGATCGGCCCGCGGGAGCCGTACGCGCAGGCGATCTCGTACAGCGCCTCTCCCTCGGCGGGCGGCATGAACCCGCGCGCGTCCTCGGCGGCGCGGCGCAGGTCGTCGGGCATCGGGGTCACCATGACGGGCACCTTATCCAATAGGCCGAACGAGGTTCGGCGAGCCCCTTGTCGGCCCTGATGCAACGTGTTCTACTTTGCTTCGTGAACCAGCGCGGCCGCATCGCGATGAGCGAGGACGAGATCGCCGGGCTCCTGCGGGACGCCCGCAAGCTCCAGCTCGGCACGATCAACCCCGACGGCACGCCCCACCTGGTCACCATGTTCCACGGACTCGACGACGGCCGCGTCACGTTCTGGACGTACGCCAAGTCGCAGAAGGCCCGCAACATCGACCGCGACCCGCGGGTGAGCTGCCTGATCGAGACCGGGGACGAGTACACGCAGCTGCGCGGGGTGCTCGTCTACGGCGAGGCGCGGCTGATCGACGACCCGGCGGCCGTCCTGGAGGTCGGCCTGGACGTCACCCGGCGGATGACCGGCATGCCCGTCGACGGTCCCGAGGCCCGAGGATACGTCGAGCACACCGCGCGCAAGCGGGTGGCCTACGTGGTCGAGCCGGTTCGCGTGGTCTCCTGGGACCACCGCAAGCTCGGCGACGGGTCCGTCCCGCGGATCTCGCCGTAGCGGCCGCGAAAGGCGAAAGGTCCGAGAGACAGGCCCTAACGTGTGAACTCCAGCGCGAAGTGACGCACAGGAGGAGGACGCGCCATGAAGATCAAGGTCGATTACGACGTGTGCGAGGCCAACGCCGTCTGCATGGGCCTGGCACCCGAGGTCTTCGAGGTCGACGACGAGGACAACCTCCACGTTCTGATGCCCGAGCCGCCCGCCGAACTGCTCGATCGGGTCCGCCACGCGGTCCGGTCCTGTCCTAAGGCCGCGTTGTCGCTCGAGGACGAGTGACGCGCGGCACCCAACCCCCGAAAGACCAGGAGGTCCCATGCGCGGCGCGCTTCTGCACGCGGTCGGCGACGACAAGCTCGACATCAGAGACGACATCACGCTGACGCCGGTGGGTCCGGGCGACGTCCGGGTGCGGATCAGGGCCACCGGCGTCTGCCACTCCGACCTCTCGGTGCTCACCGGCGTGCTGCCGCAGCCGCTGCCGATCATTCCCGGCCACGAGGGCGCGGGCGAGGTCGCCGAGGTGGGCGAGGGGGTGACCGCGCTGCGGCCGGGCGACCACGTCATCATCAACTGGACGCCCGCCTGCGGCGACTGCCCGAGCTGCACCGTGGGGCAGCCGAACCTCTGCATGACGTACATGATGAAGAGCTTCGCCGAGCCCCGCTTCCGGTTCGGCGGCGACGACACTCCCGTGTTCGGCATGGCCGGGTGCGGCACCTGGGCCGAGGAGATCATCGTGCCCTGGCAGGGCGCGATCAAGGTCGACCCCGACGTGCCGTACGAGGTCGCGGCGCTGATCGGCTGCGGCGTCACCACGGGTGTCGGCGCGGTGCTCAACACGGCGAAGGTGCGGCCCGGCGCGACGGTGGCCGTGGTGGGCTGCGGCGGCGTCGGCCTGTCGGTGATCCAGGGGGCCCGGATCTCCGGCGCGACCACGATCCTCGCGATCGATCCGCTGGAGTCCAAGCACGAGCTCGCGAAGAAGGTGGGGGCCACCCACGCCTGCACGCCCGACCAGCTCCCGGACGCGATCGGCACTCTGACCGGCGGTCAGGGCTTCGACCACGGCTTCGAGGCGGTCGGCAAGTCGGCGGCCATCATGACGGCCTGGCAGGCGACCCGGCGCGGCGGCGACGTCATCATCGTCGGCGCGGGGGCCATGGACGACCAGGTGCCGCTGACCGCCTTCAGCCTGCTGTTCGACGGCAAGAACATCCTCAGCTCCCTGTACGGCGGCGGCGACGTCCGCAGGGACTTCTCCCTGTTCGCCAAGCTCTACAAGGCGGGCAAGCTCGACCTCGACAGCATGATCAGCTCGCGCATCAAACTCGGTGACCTGAACGAGGCCGTCGCCGCCCTGCGCGGAGGCGAGGTGCTCCGGCAGATCGTCCTGTTCGGCTGAGACGTCCCTCACCGCCGGAGATCTCCCTGGCGCGGGGATATCTCCGGCGGGCCGGGGTAACCCGAGCGGCGACATGCAGACGTTCCTGCCGTATCCGGACTTCACGGCGACCGCCGGCGTCCTCGACCCGCTCCGCCTCGGCAAGCAGCGGGTCGAGGCCCTGCAGGTCCTGCGCACGCTCACCGTTCCCGGGTACGGCTGGCGGCACCACCCGGTGGCGCACATGTGGGCCGGCTACGAGGAGGCGCTGGTCCGCTACGGCCTGGAGATCGTCGCGGCCTGGTGCGGCCTGGGCCGGGCCGACACCTGCGCGGGGACGATGACCAAGGAGCTGCTGGAGTGCCGGGGCATCGGGGCACCCCGCACCCAGGAGGGCCTCGCGGAGGCCGGCGAACTGCCGCCGTGGCTCGGAGACCCCGCCCTCCACCTCAGCCACCGCTCGGCCCTGCTGCGCAAGGATCCCGAGTTCTACGGCCCGAAGTTCCCCGGAGACCCCGACGACCTCCCCTACGTCTGGCCCGACTCCGACCGCGTCAACGCCCTGCTCCCACCGCGCCGCACCATCCAGGGCCGTCGAACTGTGTAGATTGCATCTACGTAGATGTCATCTACATAAGGGGCATGGTGAGCGCGGTTCCTTTCATCGGCCGGCGGCGGGAGCTGGCCGCCCTGGCCAAACGCCTCGACCGGGTCCGCCGGACGGGTGCCGGCTCCGCCATGGCCATCAGGGGACGCCGCCAGGTCGGCAAGTCCCGGCTCGTGCAGGAGTTCTGCGACAAGGCCGAGGTGCCGTACCTTTTCTTCACCGCGACCAAGGGGATGTCGCCGGTCGAGGCGGTCGAGGCGTTCTGCGCCGAGCTCAAGGAGTCGTGCCTGCCCGCCGATCCCGAGCAGGTCGTCCGCGTCACCAGCGGGAGCTGGCCGGAGGGCTTTCGCGTGCTGCACGCGACGATCCCGCCGACCCCCTCGATAATCGTGATCGACGAGATGCCCTGGCTGGCGGAACAGGACGACCTTTTCGACGGCGCGCTGCAGACGGCCTGGGACCGGCTCCTGTCGGCCAAGCCCGTTCTCCTGCTCCTGTTGGGCAGCGACCTCCACATGATGGAGCGGCTGACCGCCTACGACCGGCCGTTCTACGGGCGCGCCGACACCATGGCGCTCGACCCGCTTGATCCCGCGGAGACCGCCGGGGCACTGGGCCTGACCGGAGGTGACGCGATCGACGCGTACCTCGCCAGCGGAGGGCTGCCCGGGATCCTGCGCGCCTGGCCGCATGGCACTCCACCGCTGGAGTTCATCCAGCAGGAGTGCGAGGATCCGGCGTCCGCCCTGTTCGGCGTGCCCGAATCCGTGCTGCTCGGGGAATTCCCCTCGCCCGACCAGGCCCGCCGGGTGCTGGAAGCGGTCGGCAGCGGCGACAGGACGCACGCCGCCATCGCCGCGACGGCGGGCGGGCGAGAGGGACCGCTGCAGTCCGGTTCGCTCTCCCCTCTCCTGCGCAGGCTCACCGGCGAGAAGCGCGTCCTGGCGATGGACGAGCCCTTGTCCGTCCAGCCCGGAAAACCGGCGCTGTACCGCATCCGCGATCACAACCTGCGGATGTACCTGGGCGTCCTGCGCGCAGCGGCGGAACACGCGCACCGGGGACGGCCCGATCTCGCCTTCGGGCTCGTACGGCGACGCTGGGCGAGCCTGCGGGGGCGGGCCGTCGAACCGGTCGTCAGACAGGCGCTGGGCATGGCCGCCGCGGCGGGAGATCTGCCCTGGCCTGATACGGAGGCCGTCGGCGGGTGGTGGAACCGCCGGTTCTCCCCCGAGGTGGACCTGGTCGGCGCGGACCGGGCACCGGTGGCACGGCGGGTGCTGTTCGCGGGCTCGATCAAGTGGCTCGGCACGCCGTTCGACGGCCACGACCTCGCCGCGCTGCGCCGCGACGCCGTACAGGTGCCGGGTTTCGACGCGGGGACGAGCGGCGTCGTGGTGGTGTCGTTGTCCGGCGTCCGCCCCGACGTGGAGGGCGTCGGCCTGGCCTGGGACGCCCACGACGTGGTGGCGGCCTGGGGATGAGGACATGCCGAAGGGCCGGGCGCCCCTGACGGAGCGCCCGGCCCGGCCTCACGCGAGCTGGGGAGAGAGGTCAGCTCTCGGAGGAGAAGGCGGCGTCGAAGGCGGCCTCCGGCGGGGTGATGGCGTTGAGCGAGCGGATGTAGGCGAGGGATTC
>NZ_JBFBIP010000013.1:201167-233687 GCF_040685655.1 Microbispora sp. NPDC088329 | reverse complement strand
GTCGCCGTACTTCGACGGTGAGACGCTGGCCGTCTACAAGCAGGCTGCCGCCAACTGGTCCGGCAAGATCGTCTGATCTTCCCCCCGGTAAAGCACAGTCAAGGAAAGGGCCCGGCACCCAGCCGGGCCCTTTTCTGTTGCCCGAAACCGCCTAATTCTCAATCCTTGTCGGAGTCGTCCACTGGTCGGCTGGTGCGCGCTCTCCCCTGCCCGACCCGACGGCTAATGGTCGCAAATAGCGCCGCTTGTCCGATTCTGCGAAGCGCGTCCGCACGGGCCGGCAGCCCTCACCCCGCTCGCCGCGACGTGATTGCACACCTCTTCGGTTTCCTCCACAGCTGTGATTTACATCACATCTGACGTTGCATCGGTCCAACGCGGAGCGTAACGGAGGCCCCTTGGCACCATTGTTGATCAGCCAAAATGATCAACGACTCTCTGGCTCGGGTCATTCGCGTGCCTCACTCCCCCTTAAGGCATGGCCACAAACCCACTTACGTCACTCCTTTTCCTCATATAGCTTTCTCCTCGTTCCTCACTGACGCATGGGGCGCAAGTGGCGCCTCACGACAGACCAGGAGAAATCCATGAAGCGCACTCTCGCTCTGGGCGGGGTCACGGCGGGCCTGCTGGCCTCCGCTGCGATCGCTGCCCCGGCTCACGCGGACTCGATCCCGAGCGTGAACCTGGCCAACACCAACCTCGCGGCCCAGCAGGTCGCGGCGTTCTGGTTCGGTCAGGCCAAGGCGAACCTGATCAACGCGACCCCGTACGCGGTGGAGACCACGGTCCCCACCAAGCACGTGTCGACCGGCGGCGTGTCGGCCAGCGACAAGGCCGGCGTTGTGGGTTCCAGCGGCGACCAGAAGGCCGCCACCGGCAACCTGAAGAACGTCAACCTGCCGAAGACCACCGGCAAGGTGTTCTTCATCGGCGCCGACCACAAGCCGCACTGGTGCTCGGCCACCTCGGTCCAGGGCCAGTACAAGAACCTGGTGGCGACCGCGGGTCACTGCGTCTACGACACCGAGTCCAACGCCACCACGCTGGACAAGTGGGTCTTCATCCCCGGCTACTACGAGGGCAAGACCCCGTGGGGCATCTACGTCGGTAAGACCGCTTACACGCACTACGACTACAGCGTGTACGAGGACGGCGACCGCGACTACGCGTTCGTGACCGTCTACAACGGCGTCATCCCCACCGAGGGCGGCACCAGCGCCGGCAAGTACGAGTCGCAGGTCTACCCGACCAAGCTCGAGGCCTGGAAGGCCAAGCGGAAGCTCGAGGCCGACAAGACCACCGCGCTCTCGAAGCTCCAGATCGTGCCGGTCAACAAGCTCTCGCGCTTCGCCAAGCCGGTTCCGGTCACCGTCGCCGAGTTCCAGGACTGGAACAAGGGCAAGAACCTGACGGACCCGAACGGCAAGTGGACCTGGGGCACCTTCGCCACCGCGCCTGCCAACGTCGAGAAGAAGGACTACACGCAGGACAAGGACTCCTACGTCAGCCAGGACGGGAAGACCCTGTACTGGCGGGTGAAGGAGCAGGGCGGCAACAAGCCCAGCTTCGCGCCCACCAACCCGGGCAACCCGGGCGGACCGGGCCACCCCGGCAACCCCGGTAACCCGGGCGGACCGGGCCACCCCGGCAACCCGGGCAACCCGGGCGGACCGGGCAAGCCGGGCGACAAGCCGGAGCCGCCGAAGGGTCCCGAGTACAAGTACTTCAGCCGGACGTTCACGGCGAAGGTTGTCAAGGGCTACCAGGTTGTCGGCTTCAAGCTGTCGATCGGTCTCAAGGACGTCGGCACCCTCGGGTCCAACGTCGGCGGGCAGGGCCTGGCCTACAACCAGAAGATCGGCACGGGCATCTTCGAGTTCGGCTACCCGAGCGGCTCGCACCCCGACGGCAACTACGCCTTCACCGGCAAGACCCAGAAGTGGGCCTACGGCAAGACCTTCAAGGCGGCCGCCCCGTCGATGAAGGCCGAGGAGCTCGTCGGCATCAAGTCCTCCTTCACCGGCGAGGGCTCCATCGGTTCCGCGTGGCTGTACCGCTACAGCAACACCAAGCGGCTCGGCTACCTCAACGGTGTGACCATCGCGGTCTCCGACACCGACGGCAACAACCGCATCGACACCAACGTTTCCCCGTACTTCGACGGTGAGACGCTGGCCGTCTACAAGCAGGCTGCCGCCAACTGGTCCGGCAAGATCGTCTGATCTTCCCCCCGGTAAAGCACAGTCAAGGAAAGGGCCCGGCACCCAGCCGGGCCCTTTTCCCGTTCTCCCAGATGTTTCCGCCGAACAACCGGCGCGGCGCCTAGGGCTGCCACTGATTGTCCGCCTCGGACCATCAGCTGGGCCGGCCGGTTCGCGTCCCCCCCCTACTCGGCCCAGTTGCCGACGGTCACCAATAGCACCCTTCGTCCCATTCATCGGAACATGGCCGAGGCGCTGACAGTGATTGGCGCGCCTCGCATGCGGGGGGCTTTGACGTCATCTCACACCTCTCGGTTTCCCTCAAAACTGTGATTTGCATCACGCCGACCGTTATAGCGGTCCAACGCGGAGCGTAACGAAAGCCGCTCAGCTCCTTTGTGATCAGCCAAAATAATCAACCGCCCTTCGGCACAGGTCATCCGCGCGCACCGCTGGCCCCGAGAGCATGGACGCGAACCCACTTACGTCGCTTCATCTCCTCCTATAACTTTCTCCTCGTTCCTCACTGACGCATGGGGCGCAAGTGACGCCTCACGACAGACCAGGAGAAATCCATGAAGCGCACTCTCGCTCTGGGCGGTGTCGCGGCCGGCCTGCTGGCCTCCGCTGCGATCGCCGCCCCGGCTCAGGCCGACCAGATTCCGAGCGTGAACCTGGCCAACACCAACCTCGCGGCCCAGCAGGTCGCGGCGTTCTGGTTCGGCCAGGCCAAGGCCAACCTGATCAACGCCACGCCGTACGCGGTGGAGACCCAGGTCCCCACCAAGCACGTGTCGACCGGCGGCGTGTCGGCCAGCGACAAGGCCGGCACGGTTGGCTCCAGCGGCGACCAGAAGGCCGCCACCGGCAACCTCAAAAACGTCAACCTCCCGAAGACCACCGGCAAGGTCTTCTTCATCGGCGCCGACCACAAGCCCCACTGGTGCTCGGCCACCTCGGTCCAGGGCCAGTACAAGAACCTCGTCGCCACGGCCGGTCACTGCGTCTACGACACCGAGTCGAACGCGGCCACCCTCGACAAGTGGGTCTTCATCCCCGGTTACTACGAGGGCAAGACCCCCTGGGGCATCTACGTCGGTAAGACCGCTTACACGCACTACGACTACAGCGTGTACGAGGACGGCGACCGCGACTACGCGTTCGTGACCGTCTACAACGGCGTCATCCCCACCGAGGGCGGCACCAGCGGCGGCAAGTACGAGTCGCAGGTCTACTGGACCAAGATGGAGGCGTGGAAGGCCAAGCGGAAGCTCGAGGCCGACAAGACCACCGCGCTCTCGAAGCTCGAGGTCGTGGAGGTCGCCGCACTCTCGCCCACTGCGCAGGCGACCCAGGTCAGCGTCGCCCAGTTCCAGGGCTGGAACAAGGGCAAGGACCTGACCGGGAACGGCCCGTGGGCTCCGAACACGGGCGTCTCCTACACTCGCGAGATCAGCAAGGACGAGTACAAGGCCTGGAACAAGGACTCGTACGTCAGCGAGGACGGAAGGACCCTGTTCTGGAGGGTGAAGGCGGACAAGCCCGGCCCCGGCTTCGGCCGTGACGACCACGACGACCGTAACGGCCGCAGCGAGTACAAGTACTACATGCGGAAGTTCGGGGCGAAGATCGCCAAGGGCTACCAGGTCGTCGGCTTCAAGCTGTCGATCGGTCTCAAGGACGTCGGCACCCTCGGGTCCAACGTCGGCGGGCAGGGGCTGGCCTACAACCAGAAGATCGGCACGGGCATCTTCGAGTTCGGTTACCCGAGCGGGTCGCACCCGGACGGCAACTACGCCTTCACCGGCAAGACCCAGAAGTGGGCCTACGGCAAGACCTTCAAGGCGGCCGCCCCGTCGATGAAGGCCGAGGAGCTCGTCGGCATCAAGTCCTCCTTCACCGGCGAGGGCTCCATCGGTTCCGCGTGGCTGTACCGCTACAGCAACACCAAGCGGCTCGGCTACCTCAACGGTGTGACCATCGCGGTCTCCGACACCGACGGCAACAGCCGCATCGACACCAACGTGTCGCCGTACTTCGACGGTGAGACGCTGGCCGTCTACAAGCAGGCTGCCGCCAACTGGTCCGGCAAGATCGTCTGATCTTCCCCCCGGTAAAGCACAGTCAAGGAAAGGGCCCGGCACCCAGCCGGGCCCTTTCCTGTTGCCCGAAACCGCCTCACCGGCCTCACGCCGTGGTGCGTTCCAGGGGGATCGAGCGCGCGGCCACCGCTCCGCCCCTCTCCCGCTCCGCCACCGCCGGCTCATTCCGGCCAGGCGCCGCCCCCGGCCTCAGTGATCCTTCAGGCGGACACGAACGGCCCGGGACACCTCGAAGGACCGCCTGCGGCCCCACCAATCCAGCGCCTTTCGGGCGGCCGGAACGAGCCACCGAAGACCTCTCGCCGTCCCGCCGAAGGCTCCTTTTGACGTTGAACCCCCGCTCTCGGTTTCATTCGCTTAATGTGATTTGCATCACATACGCACCCCAACCTCAGGTGCTCATCCGCCGCGACAACGGACGTCCGGCACCGTACGTGATCAGCGGAGATGCCCGCAGAGACCTCCAAATCGCCACGAATCACGCGAGCCGGAGCCGGCGGGCAGGCGTCACGGTTCCACTTACACCACACCAACTTCTCCTATAACTTTCTGACCGTTCCTTTACTGACGCTTGGGGCGCAGGAGTCGCCCCACGACAGACCAGGGAGAAGAAAGTTGAAGCGCACCCTCGCATTCGGTGGCATCGCGGCCGGCCTGCTGGCCTCCGCGGCCATCGCCGCCCCGGCCCACGCCGACTCCGTTCCGAGCGTGAACCTGGCCAACACCAACCTCGCCGCCCAGCAGGTCGCCCAGTACTGGTTCGGTGAGGCGAAGGCCAACCTGGTCAACGCCACGCCGTACACGGCGGAGACCACGGTTTCGGCCAAGCACGTGTCGACCGGCGGTGTCTCCGCCGACGACAAGGCCGGCGTCGTCGGGTCCAGCGGCGACCAGAAGGCTTCCACCGGCACGTCGAAGAACGTGAACCTGCCGAAGACCACCGGCAAGGTGTTCTTCACCGGCGCCGACGGCAAGCCGCACTGGTGCTCGGCGACTGCCCTGCAGTCGCAGTACAAGAACATCGTGGCGACCGCGGGTCACTGCGTCTACGACACCAAGTCGAACGCGACCACGCTGGACAACTGGGTCTTCGTCCCCGGCTACTACCAGGGCAAGACCCCGTGGGGCATCTACGTCGGCAAGACCGCGTACACGCACTACGACTACAGCGTCTACGAGGACGGCGACCGCGACTACGCGTTCGTGAGCGTCTACAACGGCGTCATCCCCACCGACGGCGGCACCAGCGGCGGCAAGTACGAGTCGCCGCTCTACAAGACGAAGTGGTTCGCCGAGCGCGCGAAGGCCAAGCTCGCGGCCGACAAGACCACGGGCTACTCCAGGCTCCAGGTCGTGCCGGTCTACGAGCAGTCGAAGTCCGACAACAACAACCGCTGGTCGCACCACCGGCCCACCCCGGCCCCCACCGGCAAGATCATCGGCTACAAGGTCGTCGGCTTCAAGGTGTCGATCGGCCTCAAGGACGTCGGCAGCCTCGGCTCCAACGTCGGCGGTCAGGGCCTGGCCTACAACCAGAAGATCGGCACCGCCGTCTTCGAGTTCGGCTACCCGAGCGGGTCGCACCCGGACGGCAACTACGCCTTCACCGGCAAGACCCAGAAGTGGGCCTACGGCAAGACCTTCAAGGCCGCCGCCGCGTCGATGAAGGCCGAGGAGCTCGTCGGCATCAAGTCCTCCTTCACCGGTGAGGGCGCCATCGGCTCGTCCTGGCTCTACCGCTACAGCAGCACCAAGCGGCTCGGTTACCTCAACGGTGTGACCATCGCGGTCTCCGACACCGACGGCAACGGCCGCATCGACACCAGCGTCTCCCCGTACTTCGACGGTGAGACCCTGGCCGTCTACAAGACCGCCCAGGCCAACTGGTCCGGCAAGATCGTCTGATCTTTCCCCGGTCTTTGACACAAGGAAAAGGACCCGGCCTCCAGTCGGGTCCTTTTCTTTGGCATTTCTCAGGATCGCGGCGAGGTAGCCGGCGGGAAAAGGAACGGCGTCATCAATTCACCCTGCCCTTCTTTCGTTCCGGACCGTTCCCAGACCGTTCCAGGGCTGTGCCCGGGCCGTTCCCTGGGCCGTCGCGAGTGCCGCTCTCCCCCCATACAGCCAGCGCGAGGAGCCCGCACCGGCCACAGCCGCGCGCGGCCCGTCCGCCCCGCACGGCCTCCATGGAAGACCGCCGCCGGCACACCGCAATTCACGGTGAAAGCGTCCGGCGGCGGAGGTGTGCATTGGCATATCACATTGAAGATCACGAGGTGATACCCATTGGCGCACCTCTCTTACGCCCTCAGCTATCGGTCCGGTAGTTTTTGCACACCCTTTACTGACGCTTGAGGCAAAGTCGCGCCTCACGACAGACCATGGAGAGCACTTGAAGCGCACCCTCATGATCGGCGGCGTCACGGCCGGCCTGCTGGCCTCCGCCCTGATCGCCTCCCCGGCGCACGCCGACCGCGGCCACGGCAAGCCCCACTCCAAGCCGCTGGCCGAGACCAACTTCGCCGCCAAGCAAGTCGCCGCGTTCTGGTTCGGGCAGAAGATGGCGAACCTGGTCAACGCCACGCCGTACGGGACCGAGACCCAGGTCTCCGTGAAGCACGTGTCGACGATGCCCAAGGAGATCACCGACACCAAGCCCGGCGTCGTCTCGTCGAGCGGCGAGAAGAAGACCACCGGCACGTCGAAGAACGTCAACCTGCCGCGGACCACCGGCAAGGTGTTCTTCATCGGCGCCGACCACAAGCCCCACTGGTGCACGGCGACCGCCCTGCAGTCGCAGCACAAGAACATCGTGGCCACGGCCGGTCACTGTGTCTACGACACGGTGAAGGACAAGGACCTGATGGACAAGTGGGTCTTCGTCCCGGGTTACTACAACGGCAAGACGCCGTACGGCATCTACGTCGGCAAGATGGCGTTCACCCACTTCGACTTCACCACCTACGGCGACGGTGACTTCGACTACGCCTTCGTCGCCGTCTACAACGGCGTCCTCCCGACGGACGGCGGCACCAGCGGCGGCAAGTACGAGTCCCGGCTCTACAGCAACAAGTGGGACGCCTACAAGGCCAAAGACCAGCTCGCGAAGGACAAGACCACCGCTCTCTCGAACCTCGAGGTCGTGGAGGTCAACACGCTCTCGCGTCGCGCCCGGGAGGTTCCGGTCCCCGTCGCCGACTTCCAGGCCTGGAACAAGGGCAAGGACCTGACGGACCCCGACGGCAAGTGGGCTCCTCTGACGTCCGCGGACAAGATCAATGACCGCGTCAGGCCGGACGAGTACAGGTCGAACAAGGACTCCTACATCAGCCAGGACGGGAAGACCCTGTTCTGGCGGGTGAAGGAGAACAACCACTACAAGTACTTCAGCCGGACGTTCAAGGCGAATGTTTTCAAGGGCTACCAGGTCGTCGGCCTGAAGCTGACCATCGGCCTGAAGGACGTCGGCAAGCTCGGGGACAACGTCGGCGGTCAGGGTCTGGCCTACAACCAGAAGGTCGGCCAGCCGACCTACGTGTTCGGCTACCCGAGCGGGTCGCACCCGGACGGCAACTACGCCTTCACCGGCAAGACCCTCAAGTACACCTACGGCAAGACCTTCCCCGCCACGGCTTCGGCGCTGAAGGGCGAGGCCCTCCAGGGCATCAAGTCGTCGTTCACGGGCGAGGGCGCTTCCGGTTCCGCGTGGCTGTTCAAGTACAACAACGCGACCCGGTTCGGCTACCTCAACGGCATCACCATCGGCGTCTCCGACACCGACGGCAACAACCGGTACGACACCAGCGTCTCCCCGTACTTCGACGGTGAGACGCTGGCCGTCTACAAGACCGCGGCCGCCACCCCCTCGGCCAACATCGTCTGACAGCGTTCGACGTCGTCTGACGCTTCGTGAGGCACCACTGAGCAAGGGCCCGGCCGCGTGCGGCCGGGCCCTTCTCCCGTTTTCGGCTCTCCCCGCTTCCCCGATCCCCCGTCTCCGGCTCTCTCCGCGCTTCGCACCCCCGCCGGGGATCGTCCTCCGGGCCTCGATCGGCACCCGTACGGACGGAATCAGACGTGATCACTTGGGCGCTCGGTTCCATCCGGCCAGTGTGATTTACGTCACATTCGCCCACTGAACGATCAGTTACTCCGCGTGATCGCGAGCTCTCAAAATCAGCATCTCATCAGCGGAAACGCAGCGAGCGTTCAGGCTCGGATCGGACCTTGATCATTACGGGGACGTAGACGCTCTGGTTCTCAGCGCTACTTTCCGCCTGACTCCTCCGATAACTTTCTTACCGTCCCTTTACTGACGTGTGGGCGTACTTTGTGCCCCCGACAGACCAAGGAGAACAACCCTTGAAGCGCACCCTCACCCTCGGTGGCATCGCGGTCGGCCTGCTGGCGTCCGCGGTCGTCGCCGCCCCCGCGCACGCGGACTCCGTTCCGCACGACACCCTGGCCAGCACCAACTTCGCCGCCAAGCAGGTCGCCGCCTTCTGGCTCGGCGAGCGTGCGGCCAACCTCCGCAACGCCAAGCCGTACAACGTGGAGACCACGGTCTCCGCCAAGCACGTCTCGACCGGCGGAGCGTCGGCGGACAGCAAGGCCGGCGTCGTCGGCTCCAGCGGTGACAAGAAGGCCACCACCAGCACGAAGAACGTCAACCTGCCGAAGACGACCGGCAAGGTGTTCTTCGTCGGCGCCGACAAGCGGCCGCACTGGTGCTCCGCCACGGCGGTCCAGTCGAAGTACAAGAACCTGGTGGCGACCGCCGGCCATTGCGTGTACGACACCAAGAGCAACAAGGCCACCCTCGACAAGTGGGTCTTCGTCCCGGGTTACTACCAGGGCAAGACCCCGTGGGGCATCTACGTCGGCAAGACCGCGTACACGCACTACGACTTCGATGTCTACGAGGACGGCGACCGCGACTACGCGTTCGTGACCGTCTACAACGGCGTCCTGCCCACCAGCGCCTCCGGCAGGAGCTACGAGCGCACCTACGAGACCTCCCGTGAGGCTCGCTGGGCCAAGGCGAAGCTCGACAAGGACAGCGCCTACTCCCACCTGAGCATCCGGCCCGTGGTCGACACCCGGCACGTGGTCAAGGAAGGCACCCGCGACTCCGAGAAGGTCTACGTCAAGCGGGACGAGTGGAAGAAGCTCAACCCCGAGGGCACCGCCGCGGACGGACCCTTCAAGGAGGGCACCGGCGTCACGGACAAGGAGTACCGCTTCAAGCCTCGCGGCTGGGAAGAGGGCAAGCAGTCCCGGGACGGCAAGGCCTTCTACATGAAGAAGGGCGACAAGTACGTCGTCCGCACCTACTGGATCAACTACGACGTCGACTACCGCCTGACCGGCCGCGCCCTGTCGATCGGCCTCAAGGACGTCGGCACCCTCGGCTCGAACGTCGGTGGGCAGGGCCTGGCCTACAACCAGAAGATCGGCACCTCCGTCTTCGAGTTCGGCTACCCGAGCGGGTCGCACCCCGACGGCAACCACGCCTACAGCGGCACCACGCTCAAGTGGGCGTACGGCAAGACCTTCAAGGCGGCCGCTCCGTCGATGAAGGCCGAGGAGCTCGTGGCCATCAAGTCCTCCTTCACCGGTGAGGGCGCGATCGGCTCGCCGTGGCTGTACCGCTACAGCAGCGCCAAGCGGCTCGGCTACCTCAACGGTGTGACCATCTCGGTCTCCGACACCGACGGCAACAAGCGGATCGACACCAACGTGTCGCCGTACTTCGACGGTGAGACGCTGGCCGTCTACAAGACCGCCGCGAACAACTGGTCCGGCAAGATCGTCTGATCCACCGGCACCACGCGAAGGGGGCCCGGCATCACGCCGGGCCCCCTTTCCGTCCGCGTCACCGGCACCGGGACGCGGCCGGGCGACGTGACGTGACCTACTGCTCCTCGAGGCGCTCCGCCACCGTCATCCACTCGAGCTCGACCGACTCCTTCTGCGCGACGACCTCGCGCAACTCGGCGTCGAGCTTCGCCAGCCGTTCGAAGTCGGTCGCCGCCTCCGCCATGTCGCCGTGCAACTGCGCCTCCCGCTCGCCGAGCCGATCGATCTGCCGTTCCAGCCGGCTCAGCTCCTTCTGCAGCTCCCGCAGCTCCTTGGCCGACAGTCCACCGGCCTTCGGCGCGGCCGCCGCGCCGCCGGGCGAAGACCCCGCGGAGGACCCCGCCGAGGATGCCGGGGCCGCCTTGGCCGCGGTCGCCGCACGGGCCGACACGGCCGCGCCGCGGGCGCGCCGGTCGAGATACTCGTCCACACCGCCCGGCAGCATCGACAGCCTGCCGTCCCCGAGGAGCGCGAGGCAGCGGTCGGCCACCCGCTCGAGGAAGTAGCGGTCGTGGCTCACCACCACCAGCGTGCCCGGCCAGCCGTCGAGCAGGTCCTCCAGCTCGGTGAGCGTCTCGATGTCGAGGTCGTTGGTCGGCTCGTCGAGCAGCAGCACGTTCGGCTCGTCCATGATGAGCCGGAGGAACTGCAGCCTCCGCCGCTCGCCGCCCGACAGGTCGCCGACGACCTTCCACTGGGCCTCGCCCCGGAAACCGAGGCGCTCCAGCAGCTGGGAGGCCGACCATTCCTTCTTGCCGACCTGGACGTACTTGCGGATCTCCTCGACCGTCTCCAGCACCCGGCGCGTGGGGTCGAGCTCACCGAGCTCCTGCGACAGGTGCGCGAGCCGTACGGTCCTGCCGCGCACGACGCGGCCGGAGTCGGCCGCGACCGTGCCGGACAGCAGGCGAAGCACCGACGACTTGCCCGAGCCGTTGACCCCGATCAGCCCGATCCGGTCCCCCGGGCCGAACTGGTACGTGCAGTGGTCGAGCACCAGCGGCCCGGCGCCCTGTCCGTCACCGGGGCCGCCCGCGTGGAGCGTCACGTCCTCCAGGTCGAAGACGGTCTTGCCGAGCCGCGCCGAGGCGAAGTCGAGCAGCTCGACGGTCTCCCGCGGCGGCGGCTCGTTCGCGATCAGCGCCTCGGCGGCGTTGATCCGGAACTTCGGCTTGGAGGTCCGGGCCGGCGGTCCGCGCCGCAGCCACGCGATCTCCTTGCGCATCAGGTTCTGCCGGCGTTCCTCCGCGGCCTGCGCGATCCGCGCCCGCTCGGCCTTGGCCAGCACGTACGCCGCGTAACCGCCCTCGTATCGCTCGACGGAGCCGTCCACGACCTCCCACGTCCGGGTGGAGACGGCGTCGAGGAACCAGCGATCGTGGGTGACGACGAGCAGCGCGGACTTGCGCTGGACGAGATGCCCGGCGAGCCAGGCGATGGCCTCGATGTCGAGGTGGTTCGTCGGCTCGTCGAGGATCAGCAGGTCGTGCTCCTCGACCAGCAGCCGGGCCAGTGCCGTACGGCGCCGCTCGCCGCCCGACAGCGCGCCCGCGGCGCCGGACAGGTCGATGTCGCCGAGCAGATTGGCCAGGATCTCTCTGATCGCGGGGTCGCCCGCCCACTCGTGCTCGGCCCGGCCGCCCAGGACGATGTCCTTCACGGCGGCGTCCGGGTCGAACTGGTCACGCTGGGAGAGCGTGCCGACGCGCAGGCCCCGGGTGTGGGTGACCCTGCCGCTGTCGGGCTGCAACGTCCCGGCCACGATCGAGATGAGCGTGGTCTTACCACCGCCGTTGCGGCCGACGACGCCGATCCTGTCGCCCTGTTCCAGGCCGAGGGAGACGTCGGCGAGCAGCGGCTTGGGCCCGAAGGCGTGGGAGACGGACTCCAGATTGACCAGGTTCATCGCTGGTAAAGCTTATCCGGCCCCCGCACCGGCAACGGTCGCCCCCGGAACCGGGCCGTGCGCGGTGACGACGGAGCGGCAGCCGTCGACGTCCTTGACAAGGGCGGCGAGCTCCTCCGCCCGCTCCGCCGACTCGGCGAGGAAGGCGCAGGTGGGGCCGGATCCGGAGACGAGGGCGCCGAGCGCGCCGTGCTCGCGACCGGCGGCGAGCGTGCCCGCGAGCGAGGGACGCAGCGCCAGCGCCGCGGGCTGGAGGTCGTTGGACAGCGCCCGGCCCAGCGTCTCGGCGTCGCCCTCGCGCAGAGCGGTGAGCAGTTCCTCGCTCACCGCGGGGTGGGGCGCGGCCATCCCCGCCTCTTCACGCAGACGGTCACACTCGCCGTACACCCGCGGGGTCGACAGCCCCCCGTCGGCGAGTGCGAAGACCCAGTGGAAGACCCCGCCGGTCTCCAGCGGGGCGAGCCGCTCGCCGCGTCCGGTGCCCACGGCGGTGCCACCGAGCAGCGCGAACGGCACGTCGCTGCCGATGTCGGCGGCGATCTCCATCAGGTCTTCGACCGGCAGGCCGAGGCCCCACAGCTCGTTGCAGGCGACCAGGGCCGCGGCGGCGTCGGCGCTCCCCCCGGCCATGCCGCCCGCCACGGGAATCGACTTGCGGATCAGCAGGTCGGCCCGGTAGGAACGGCCCGCCCGGTCGGCCAGCGCCCTGGCGGCCCGTACGGCGAGGTTGTCGTCGCTCACCGGCACCTGACCGGTGAGGTCTCCCTCGACCCTGACCCGCAGCGGGGGGGCGCAGGCGTCCCCCTCGGCCGGCTCGGCGGCGGTGACCTCGTCGAACAACGAGACCGCGTGGAAGACGTTCACCAGGTCGTGATAGCCGTCCCCGCGGAGCGGGCCGACCGCGAGCTGGAGGTTGACCTTCGCCGGCACCCGCACCGTGATCGCGCTCATCGCCCGCTCACCGCCTCGCGTCGTCGTCACTCGTCACCGTGCCGTGATCGCTGTGCCTCGGCATGAGACCCGAGCTTAGCGTCACTCGCCCCTCCGGATATTCAGTGGGCGTCCACGGACGGGGGCGGGTCGTCCATGTCCGGGCATGAGAAAAGGGCCCGGCATGATGCCGGGCCCCTTCACGTGATGCCGATGAATCAGACGATCTTGCCGGACCAGTTGGCGGCGGCGGTCTTGTAGACGGCCAGGGTCTCACCGTCGAAGTACGGGGAGACGCTGGTGTCGATCCGCTTGTTGCCGTCGGTGTCGGAGACCGCGATGGTCACACCGTTCAGGTAACCCAGCCGCTTCGTGCTGCTGTAGCGGTACAGCCACGCGGAACCGATGGCGCCCTCACCGGTGAAGGAGGACTTGACGCCGACGAGCTCCTCGGCCTTCATCGACGGGGCGGCCGCCTTGAAGGTCTTGCCGTAGCTCCACTTGAGCGTCTTGCCGGAGAAGGCGTAGTTGCCGTCCGGGTGCGACCCGCTCGGGTAACCGAACACGAACATGCCCGTGCCGATCTTCTGGTTGTAGGCCAGGCCCTGACCACCGACGTTCGAGCCGAGGGTGCCGACGTCCTTGAGGCCGATCGACAGGGCGCGGCCGGTCAGGCGGTAGTCGACGTCGTAGTTGATCCAGTAGGTGCGGACGACGTACTTGTCGCCCTTCTTCATGTAGAAGGCCTTGCCGTCCCGGGACTGCTTGCCCTCTTCCCAGCCGCGCGGCTTGAAGGAGAACTCCCGGTCGGTGACGCCGGTGCCCTCCTTGAAGGGCCCGTTCGCGTCGGTGCCCTCGGGGTTGAGCTTCTTCCACTCGTCCCGCTTGACGTAGACCTTCTGCGAGTCGCGGGTGCCCTCCTTGACCACGTGGTCGGTGTCGGCCACGGGCTGGATGGTCACGTTCGAGTAGGCCTTGTCCTTGTCGAGCTTGGCCTTGGCCCACCTCGCCTCGCGGGAGGTCTCGTAGGTGCGGTCATAGCTCCTGCCGGAGGCGCTGGTGGGCAGGACGCCGTTGTAGACGGTCACGAACGCGTAGTCGCGGTCGCCGTCCTCATACACGTCGTAGTCGTAGTGCGTGTACGCGGTCTTGCCGACGTAGATGCCCCACGGGGTCTTGCCCTGGTAGTAACCCGGGACGAAGACCCACTTGTCGAGGGTCGCCTTGTTGCTCTCGGTGTCGTACACGCAATGGCCGGCGGTCGCCACCAGGTTCTTGTACTGGCTCTGCACGGCGGTCGCCGAGCACCAGTGCGGCTTGTGGTCGGCGCCGATGAAGAACACCTTGCCGGTCGTCTTCGGCAGGTTCACGTTCTTGGACGTGCCGCTGGAGGCCTTCTGGTCACCGCTGGACCCGACGACGCCGGCCTTGCTGTCCGCCGACGCGCCACCGGCCGAGACGTGCTTGGTGGGCAGGGTGGTCTCCACCGCGTACGGCGTGGCGTTGACCAGGTTGGCCTTGTTCTGGCCGTACCAGAACGCGGCGACCTGCTTGGCGGCGAAGTTGGTGCTGGCCAGGGTGTCGTGCGGAACGGAGTCCGCGTGGGCGGGGGCGGCGACGGCCGCGGATGCCAGCAGGCCGACCGCGATGCCACCGAGGGTGAGGGTGCGCTTCAACTTACTACTCCCTGGTCTGATCGTCGGGCGCCACTTGCGCCCCATCCGTCAGTAAAGGACGGCTAAAAACTATCTGAGATTTCGGGAGTTGTGACCACTTCAGTGGCCGTTAGTCCGATCTTGGTGTCAAGATCGCGACCCTCGCCGCCGTCGGCACCCTGCGACCGATCACCACGTTTTCGCTGATCACAGGTTTCGCCGATGCCGATCCGTGACGGAGCGCAACAGATCGACACCCCTTCCTCATGTGACCCAAATCACACTTAATCGATGGAACGGATCAACTGGCGATCACGTCGAATCCACCCCTTCACGTCACGCCGGGGGAGCAGCGCCGGGCCCGTCTACCCCGACCGCCGCCACCGCCAGTTCAGCTCGCCCGGCTCCGGAGCCGGACCGGGGAGGACGTTCACATCGGGCCCGGTCAAGCCGCCGAGCACCATCGACAGGAAGCGCCGCCGCAGCTCCCGCGTACGCTCCGGGTCGGGCATCCGGACGGCGGCGCACCCCTCCAGCACGAGGCCGATGTCGTCGGCGACCACATCCCGGCGCAACCGTCCGGCCGCGTGGGCCCGCTCCACCAGCCGGCCCATCAGCTCCGCGGCCCGCCGCGCGTCACGTCCCATCTCCTCGGTCGGCGTGAACGTGCCGGCGAGGTGGACCGTGAGCGAGTGCACGTCGGCGTCGACGATCCGCTCGAGGAAGACGACGAGGGCCTTCCCGGCGTCCGGCTCCGCCTCGACGGCCTCCGCCTCCTCGATCCAGCGGCGCAGCCCGTCATGGCACAGCGTGCGCAGCAGGGTCTCCTTGCCCGGATATCTCCGATAGAGCGCGCTCATGCCGACCCCGGCCCGTTCCGCGACGGCCGAGACCGGCGCCTTGGGATCGGCGAGGAAGACCTCCCTTGCGGCGGCGAGGATGGCGGCGTCGTTGCGCGCGGCCTGGCTCCGCCGTCCGGCCAGACCGGCGGAACCCTGGTCGTTCGTCTGCTTCGGCATGGGGTCACCGTAGCAGTGGAACAGAGCATTCCGTTCTGATAGAGTGAGATTAACGGAACGGAACATTCCGTTCTCCAGTGGAGAGGAAGCGCGGATGAACGAGACCACGACGGCGAGCTGGCGGACCCTGCTGACCCAGGCTCACGACGCGTTGCGCGACGCCGTCGCGGGCGTCGGGGCCGAGGCATGGGACGCCGCGACGCCGTGCGAGAAGTGGTCGGTCACCCAGGTGCTCCAGCACGCGACCGGCGACCAGATCGCCTACGCCGCCGCGATCACGGGCGGGCCGTGGCCGTCGGAGGACCCCTTCTCCCCCTCCGGCCGCATCGAGGGCGACCCCGGGGCCTACCTCGCCGCGGCGCTCGACGCCTCGGCCGGCGCGTGGGCGACCGTGGACGACGCCGCCGAGCAGGTGCCGGTGCCGCTTCCGCAGGGTCCCCTGCCCGCCTGGCTCGCGGCCGGCGCGTGCGCGCTCGACGCCGCGGTGCACGCCTGGGACATCGCCGTGGCCACAGGGCGGCCCTCGCCGCTCACCCCCGAGATGGCCCGGCCGCTGATGGAGGTCGCCACCCGGATCGTCGAACCGCTGCGGGCCTACGGCGCATACGCTCCCGCTCTCGAGCCCGGCGAGGAGGCCGGCGACGTGGCCAGGCTGCTCGCCTACCTCGGCCGCCGGCCGGTCCCCGTGTTCTGACCTAGGAGATTGCGGCGGCCCGCTGCTCGGCGATGCGGGCGAAGTCCTCGACCCGCAGCTGCTCCCCGCGCGCCGAGGGGGCGATCCCGGCCTTGACCAGCGCCTCCTCGGCGGCGGCGGCCGTACCGGCCCAGGAGGCGAGAGCGGCGCGCAGCGTCTTGCGGCGCTGCGCGAAGGCCGCGTCGACGGCGGCGAAGACCTCCTCGCGGGTCGCCGTCGTCGTCGGCGGCTCCCGCCGTACGAGCGAGACCAGGCCGGAGTCGACGTTCGGCGCGGGCCAGAAGACGTTGCGCCCGACCGGCCCGGCCCGGCGCACGTCGGCGTACCAGGCGGCCTTCACCGAGGGAACGCCATAGATGCGCGACCCCGGCGCCGCCGCGAGCCGGTCGGCGACCTCCGACTGCACCATCACCAGCCCGCGCCGCAGCGACGGCAGCACCTCCAGCAGGTGCAGCACGACCGGCACGGACACGTTGTACGGCAGGTTGGCGACCAGCACGGTCGGCTCGGTCCCGAGCTCGGCGGGCCCGACCTTGAGCGCGTCGGCGTGCACCACGGTCAGCCGACCGGCCACCTCGGGGGCCCGCTCGGCGACCGTCAGAGGCAACTGCTCTGCCAGCACCGGGTCGATCTCCACGGCGACGACCTCGGCGACCTCGGGGAGCAGGGCGAGGGTGAGCGACCCGAGCCCCGGCCCGACCTCGATCGCCACATCCCCCGGCGTGACCTCGGCGAGCCGGACGATCCGGCGGACGGTGCCGCCGTCGATCACGAAGTTCTGCCCCAGCTTCTTCGTCGGCCGGATGTTCAGCTTCTCCGCGAGCGCACGCACTTCGACCGGCCCGAGCAGACTCATGCGTCCAGTGTCTCCCGCGCTACCAGGCACCGAAGACGGTCTCGCCGTTGGCCGTGATCCGGGCGGCGAGGTCGGCGACGTCCATGCCCTTGACCTCCGCGAGGCAGCGGAGCGTGAGCGGGATCAGGTAGGGCGCGTTGGGCTTGCCCCGGTGCGGCGTCGGCGGCAGGTAGGGCGCGTCGGTCTCGACCAGGATCAGCTCGGGCGGGGCCACCGCCGCCGCCTCACGCAGATATCCGGCGTTCTTGTACGTCACCGGGCCGGAGAACGACATGTGATAACCGGCGTCCACGCACCGTTTGGCCATCTCGGCGTCACCGGAGTAGCTGTGGAAGACCACCACATCGGGGGCGCCCTGGTCGGCCAGCACGTCGAGCACGTCGTCGTGCGCGTCGCGGTCGTGGATGACCAGGGCCTTGCCGGTCCGCTTGGCGATCTCGATGTGCGCGCGGAAACTGGCGTGCTGGTCGTCCTTCGACGCCCAGTCGCGGAAGTAGTCGAGGCCGGTCTCCCCCACCGCCCGCACGTGCGGCAGCCGGGCGAGGTCCTCGATCTCGGCGAGGACCTCGGGCGTGGCGGCGTGCGCCTCGTTCGGATGGATGGCCACAGCCGCGTACACGTCCCGATGCGCACCGGCCACCGCGGCGTTCCACCGCGAGGACGGCAGGTCGTATCCGACCGTCACCAGGCGCGTCACGCCGACCGACTTCGCCTCGGCGAGGATCGACTCGATGCTCGCCCCGGCCGCCTGCGCGGCGAGGGCGACCGGGTCGCCCGAGGACGCCTGCCGGTTGCCGACCATGATGTCCAGGTGGCAGTGGCTGTCGAACACCTCCGCCGGCAACGCCTCGGGCGGTGCGGGACGCTCTCGCGACATGGTCAGGCGTTCTCCAGCCTCGGGAAGAGGATCTCGCCCTTGACGACCCGCGCCCCGGCGGGCAGCCTGCCCCAGGTCGCGGTGTCGGCGATCCGCTGGTCGGCGAGCGCGCCCAGGTGCTCCTCCGCCCCGAGAGACGCCCACAGCTTCTCGGCGGTGGCCGGCATGATCGGGTGGAGCAGGACCGCGATCGCGCGCAGCGACTCGGCCGCCGTGTAGAGGATCGTCGCGAGCCGCGCCTGCCCCTCGGGCGAGTCGTCCTTGGCCACCTTCCACGGCGCCTGGTCGCTCAGGTAGCCGTTGACCTGCTTGACGAAGTCGAAGATCGCGCCGATGCCGCCGGCGAAGTCCAGGTTGTCACCGATCATGGTGTCCGCCTGGGCCACGGCCGCCGCGAGGCCGTCCGCGACCGCCTGCTCGGCCGGACCGGCGTCCTCGGCCCCGGGCAGCGCTCCGTCGAAGTACTTGCCGACCATCGCGGCGACCCGGGACGCCAGGTTGCCGAAGTCGTTGGCGAGCTCGGAGGTGTAGCGGGCGGAGAAGTCCTCCCAGGAGAACGAGCCGTCCTGGCCGAACGGGATCGCCCGCAGGAAGTAGTAGCGGTAGGCGTCCACGCCGAAGTGGCTCGTCAGGTCGCGCGGCGAGATGCCGGTGAGGTTGGACTTGCTCATCTTCTCGCCGCCGACCATGAGCCAGCCGTTGGCGAACACGCGTCCCGGCAGCGGCAGGTCGTTCGCCATCAGCATGGCGGGCCAGATGATCGCGTGGAACCGGAGGATGTCCTTGCCGACCAGGTGCACGTTCGCCGGCCAGGTGGCGTCGAACTTCGCCTGGTCGGAGCCGTAGCCGACGGCCGTGGCGTAGTTGAGCAGCGCGTCGATCCACACGTAGATGACGTGCTTGGTGTCCCAGGGGATCGGGACGCCCCAGTCGAACGTCGACCGCGAGATCGACAGGTCCTGCAGGCCCTGCTTCACGAACTGCACGACCTCGTTGCGCGCCGAGGCGGGCTGGACGAAGTCCGGGTTCTGCTCGTAGAACTCCAGCAGGCGCGGGCCGTACGCCGAGAGCCTGAAGAAGTAGTTCTCCTCCTTCAGCCACTCCACCGGGCGCTTGTGGATCGGGCACAGGTCGCCCTCCAGCAGGTCGCCGGGCGACTTGTACTCCTCACAGCCGACGCAGTAGGGCCCTTCGTACCCGCCCTTGTAGATCTCGCCCTTGTCGTACAGGTCCTGCACGAACTCCTGGACGCGGTCGGTGTGGCGCGGCTCGGTGGTGCGGATGAAGTCGTCGTTGGCGATCTGGAGGTGCTCCCAGAGCGGCTTCCAGGCGTCCTCGACGAGCTTGTCGCACCACTCCTGGGGCGTCACACCGTTCGCCTCGGCCGTTCGCATGATCTTCTGACCGTGCTCGTCCGTGCCGGTGAGGTACCACACCTTCTCGCCGCGCTGGCGGTGCCAGCGGGTGAGCACGTCGCCCGCGACGGTCGTGTAGGCGTGGCCCAGGTGCGGGGCGTCGTTGACGTAGTAGATCGGCGTCGTCACGTAGAACGCCGACTCCCCGGATGCAGTCGTTCCTGTAGCCGCCATGTGCGAATCCTATCGGCCCCGGGGAGATGACTCCCCGGGATAAAACGCCGGTGGCGTCAGGCCACGGACTCGCGGCTGACGGCCTCCGCGGCCTCCTCGGCGGCGGACGCCGCGATGTCGACCGGGTTCTCCCGCGTACGGCGGATGCCGAGGATGCTGATGAACAGCGACGCGAAGATCGTCTGGAAGCTCATGACGAACGCGGTCGCCGACGGCACGACGAGGCGCAGCGACTCGGCCGGGATCAGCTCGCCGAAGCCGCGGCCGCCCCAGTGGGCGAGCGAGGCCACCAGGCCGACCAGGCCGGCCACGGCGAGGGCGCCGCCCGCGAGCAGGCCCTTCTCCAGCGTGACGACGTCCACCAGCCTGCGGATCCGCCGGTCCTCGGGGAGGAAGCCCTCCTCGGCGGCGTACACCTTGGTGAACAGCGCGAACAGCACGGCCTGAAATCCGCTGATCACCATCGCGGACGCGCCGACCAGCGTGTCGACGTCGAAGGCGAGCTTGCCGATGTAAACCGGGCCGAACGACAGCGCGGCCCCGGCGACGAGACCGAGGCTCATCAGCACCAGGCCCGGGATGAAGAACAGCCAGCGCGGGCTGTAGAGCAGCAGGAAGCGCAGGTGACGCCAGCCGTCCCGCCAGGAGCGCAGGTGCGGCGGGCGGGAGCGGCCGTCGGGCGACAGGGTGGTCGGCACCTCGCGGACGTCGAGCCCCTGCAGGGTCGCCTTCACGACCATCTCGGAGGCGAACTCCATGCCGCCGGTCTGCAGGCCCAGCCGCAGGATCGAGTCGCGGCGGAAGCCGCGCAGGCCGCAGTGGAAGTCGCCGATCGCGCTGGGGAAGAACAGCCGGCCGATGAACGACAGGACCGGGTTGCCCAGGTAGCGGTGGAGCGGGGGCATGGCTCCCGGGGCGATGCCCCCGCGGAACCGGTTGCCCATGACCAGCTCGGCGCCGTCCCGGAGCTGCTCGACGAAGGGCATCAGGTTGGTGAAGTCGTAGGAGTCGTCGGCGTCGCCCATGATGACGTACTTGCCGCGAGCGGCACGGATGCCGCCGATCAGGGCATTGCCGTAGCCCTTCTCGTCAATATGGACAACCCGGGCGCCCGCGTCACGGGCCAGTTGTTGCGAGCCGTCGGTGCTGCCGTTGTCGGCGATGACCACCTCGCCGTCGATTCCGTTCTCGCGCATGCAGGTGAGAGCCTTGCGAACACAGATCTCCACGGTCTCGGCCTCATTGAGGCATGGCATGACAACGGTAAGTTCCACGTCGCAACTCCTCGCATATGACGGCAGGACACCAATGATGCCCGCTTCCCAGTAGCGTCCGAGTCAAGTCCGCGAAACGGCTGGCATTCTGTAACAGTGACTCCACCCACCGCTGGAGCGGCGGGCTTCCCGCGTCGCCGGCCGAGCGGCGACGCAGAGGACGAGCCCGGCCCGGAGAATTCTCAGCACGCCGGCCCTGCCGGCGTGCGCGGTATACCCGCAGGTGAGGCACTCGCAGTTCTTTTTCGCGACATGCCCGTGGGCGTCCGTTGGAAGGCACCGGCGAAATCCGAGGGGAGGGAGCGCGGAGTCGTCCGCCGCCGGCCGAAGCAGGCGGTGCTCTCCGCGCGACTGTGAATGGTCGCGATCGCGGATCCTCCCTCGGTGGACACCACCCCGGCCGGCCGCTGGGGCCGTCCGGTCGCCCTGCTGCGCCGGCACCGGGTCTTCGCGGTCACGCTCGGCGTCGCCTTCGTGCTGCGGATCGTCACGATGCTGGGCTTCGGCCCGGCGATGTGGTTCAACGACTCCTACGACTACGTGTCGGTGGCGCTCCGGCCGCGTCCGCACCCGATCCGCCCGGACGGGTACAGCTTCTGGCTGCTGCTGCTCAAGCCGTTCCACAGTTTCTCGCTCGTGGTGTTGACCCAGCACCTCATGGGCCTGGCTGCGGCGGTCCTTATCTATGCGCTGCTGACCAGAAGATTTGGGGTTCCAGGCTGGGGTGCGACGCTCGCGGCCGCCCCCGTGCTGTTCGACGCCTACCAGATCCAGCTCGAACAGCTGATCATGTCGGACACCATGTTCATCCTGCTCGTGGTGGGCGTGGTGACGCTCGTGCTGTGGCGGGAGCGGATGACCTGGCGCGGCGGGACCGTGGTCGGGCTGCTGCTCGCGCTGACCGCGCTGACCCGGAGCATCGGCCTGCCCATCCTCGCCCTGGTGGTGGCATACCTGGTGATCAAGCGGGCCGGCTGGAAGCCGATCGCCGCCATGGTCACCGCGTGCGCGCTGCCCGTGCTCGCGTACATGGGCTGGTTCAAGGCGGTGAACGGCCAGTTCGCGATGACCAACAGCGACGGGGTGATCCTCTACATGAGGACGTCGCTGTTCGCCGACTGCCACAAGATGGACATCGACGAGCGCCGTGAGCTGGAGCTGGCGCTGCTGTGCATCAACGTCCCGCCCAAGGACCGCGGCCTGTCCGCGCAGGCGTACCTGTGGTGGGACGACCAGAACCAGCTCCATGTGTTCGGCTCGGGCATGAAGTTCACCCCGGAGATCAACGCGAACGCGAGCGCGTTCGCGAAGAGGGCGATCCTGTCGCAGCCGGGCGACTATCTGGCCGCGGTGGCCAAGGACTTCTTCCGCGCCTTCCAGTGGGGCCGTCCGCGGTTCCCGGATGCCAAAACCTTCCTGCAGTACGAGTTCGACAACGAGTACACGCGCAAGCTGCCCAGGTGGAGCTCCTACCACAGCACGACCGACAAGGACGCGGAGGCGTACGAGAACGGGCCGGCCGCGACGCACGTGGTCTCGCCGTGGTCGGACATCATGATCGGCTATCAGAAGGTCGTACGGCTGCCCGGCCTCGTGCTGGGCGCGCTGCTGTTGTTCGGCCTGTACGGCGCGGCGCGGCGCTGGCGCGAGCTCGGCGGGCCCGCGCTGCTGCCCTGGCTGGGTGCGGTGGGCCTGATCCTGGCCCCGGCGGCGACCGCCGAGTTCGACTACCGCTACCTGCTGCCCGCGGTGCCGCTCGCCTGCCTCGCCGCCGCCCTCACCGCGCGTGATCGTGCAGTCGGTCGCAGAAGTGGCCGCTGACCTGGTCCGCCCTTGGCCGTGATCCCGCAGTGCGAGATCACGGCGACGGAGTGGCGTGGACGGCGTTGTAGAGGTCGCGCTTGGGGACGCCGGCGGACCTGGCCACCTCGGTGATGGCCTGCTTGCGCGGCACGCCCGCGCTCTCGCGCCTGGCCACCTCCTCGACCAGCTCCTCGATGCCCGGCGCGGCCTCCCCGGCGGTCCGTCCCGCCACCACCAGCGTGATCTCGCCCCTGACCTCGCCGGCGGCCCACTCGGCCAGCTCGCCGAGACCGCCGCGCCGCACCTCCTCGTAGGTCTTGGTGAGCTCCCGGCAGACGGCGGCGGGCCGCTGCGCGCCGAAGGCCTCCGCCATCGCCTCCAAGGTGGCGTGCAGGCGGTGCGGCGCCTCGAAGAACACCATCGTGCGCTCCTCGGCCGCCAGCGCCGCCAGCCGCCTGGCCCGCTCCCCCTGCTTCCGCGGCGGGAACCCCTCGAAGCAGAACCGGTCGCTCGGCAGGCCGGAGACGGCGAGCGCGGTCGTCACCGCCGACGGGCCGGGCAGCGCCGTCACGGGCAGACCGGCCTCGACCGCGAGGCGGGTGAGCCGGTATCCGGGGTCGGAGACGCCCGGCATGCCGGCGTCCGTGATCACCACCACGGTCCGCCCCTCGCGCAGCGCCTCGAGCAACTCGGCGGCCCGCGCGCTCTCGTTGGCGTCGTAGTAGGACACCACGCGCCCCCCGATGACGATCTCCAGGTCGGCCGCGAGCCGTCGCAGCCGGCGGGTGTCCTCCGCCGCGATCACGTCGGCCGCGGCGAGCACCTCGCGCAGCCGTGGGGACGCGTCTTTGGGCTGGCCGATGGGGGCTGCGGCGAGAACGAGCACCCGTCCAGCCTATGGCCGGCGTGAAACATTCATCGCCGAACGGCCGGATGACCCAATCCATACGCGAGCCGTGTCCTCGGCGGGGACTCACCAGTAATCTGTCGGCGTGGCCGTGACCGACTATTCTCACAAGGCGTTCGAGCAGCCGGAAGAGGGGCCCCGGGACAAGACTCCCGCGGTCTCCCTGCGCGACCGGCTCGTGCCGCCCATGCCCGGCAGCGCCATGTGGGGCTGGCTCGGCCCCATCCTGGTGGCCGCCTTCGGCGGGTTCCTCCGGTTCTACCGGCTGGGCACACCGCACTCGGTCGTCTTCGACGAGACGTACTACGCCAAGGACGCCTTCGCCACCGTCAAGTACGGCGTCGAGCGGCAGTTCGTGGAAGGCGCGGACAAGCTCCTACTCGCCGGCAACGAGCACATCTTCAAACAGTGCGGCTCGGTGGGCGAGTGCGCCTCCTACGTGGTGCACCCGCCGGCGGGCAAGTGGCTGATCGGCCTCGGCGAGCTGATCTTCGGGGCGAACCCTTTCGGCTGGCGTTTCACCGCCGCGGTGCTCGGCACGCTGTCCATCCTGATCCTCGCCCGCACGGCCCGCAGGATGACCCGCTCGACGCTGCTCGGCTGCGCGGCCGGCCTGCTGCTGTCTCTCGACGCCCTCCACTTCGTGCTGTCCCGTACGGCCCTGCTGGACATCTTCCTGATGTTCTGGGTGCTCGCCGGGTTCGCCTGCCTGGTCGTCGACCGTGACCGGGTCCGCACCCGGTTCGCCGACTGGCACGAGGCGGGGTCGCCCGCGGAGGGACCACGGCTGGGCCTGCGGCCCTGGCGCCTGGCCGCCGGGGTGTGCCTGGGCCTGGCCACGGCCACCAAGTGGACCGGCGGCTTCTACATCGTCGCCTTCGTGATCATGACGTTGCTGTGGGACGCGGGCGCCCGGCGGGCCGCCGGACAGCCCCGGCCGTACGGCGAGGTCGTCCGCCGCGACCTGCCGCTCGCCGCGGCGTGGATGGCCGTCGTCCCGGTCTTCACCTACCTGCTGTCGTTCACCGGGTGGTTCGTCACCGACAAGGGATACGGCCGCAACTGGGACCAGGCCACCTCGAACGGCCCGGTCTACTTCGTCATCGACTCGCTCCGCTCCTGGTTCGACTACCAGAAGCAGGTGCTGACCTTCCACACCGGCCTGGAACAGAGCCACACGTACCAGTCGGAGCCCTGGCAGTGGCCGCTGCTGCTGCGCCCGGTCGCGTTCTTCTACGAGTCGCCGAAGACCTGCGGCACCGCCTCCTGCTCCTGGGCGATTCTCGGCACCGGCACCCCGATCATCTGGTTCGCCGGCCTCATCGCGCTGATCGCCATGATCGCCTGGTATGTCGCGACCCGCGACTGGCGCGCGGGCGCGGTGCTGCTCGGCTACGCCGCCGGGTGGCTGCCGTGGTTCTACTTCGCCGTGGCGGACAACCGGACGATGTTCATGTTCTACGCCATGCCGCTGGTGCCGTTCATGATCCTGGCGATCGTGCTGGGCTGCGGGCTGATCATGGGCAGGGAGGATCCGGCCCGGCCCAACCGGCGGGTGGCCGGCACGGCGGTGGTGGGCGCGTTCGTGCTCCTGGCGTTGGTCAACTTCGGCTGGCTCTATCCCGTGATCGCCGCCGAGGTCATCCCGTACGACTCCTGGCACGCGAGGATGCTGTTCGACTCATGGATCTGATGCCGGCCATCGAGGGCTGAACGCGCACGGCGAGGCAAGGCATGCACGCCCACGCACCCTCAAGCGCCGCCGGCTCCTTACCCCCGTATCGTTGGGCGCATACCGTCAGGTGCACCGAGAGGGGGGGTCGCGAGTGATGCCGGGTCGTCGTCAACGATGGGGTCGATACGGCAGACTTCGGGTCATGCCCGCACCTGACGTCGCCGCGCTCCTCGCCCAGCTGGAGCGCTCCGAGCCGGACATCGCCGAGTCCGCCCGCGTCGCGGTCGAGTGGCTCGCCGGCGGCGAGGCGCTGGAGACCATCAGCCAGTTCGACGTGTGCGAGTTCCTCTGGTACACGCTGCCGATCAAGGTGCCGGGCGACCAGGCGACGATCGCGCGTGCCCTCGGCGAGCTGCTCAGACTCGCGGGCATGGAGCGTTACGCCGCCCTGTGCGACTCCCCCGCCACCGCCCGGATCCTGCAGACGTACGCCAGGGAGGGCGAGGAGGCCGGGGCCGCGGCCTACCACCGGGAGCTGGAGGCCACCGGGGTGCTGCCCCCGGACATCGCCGAGCTGTCGTGGAGCTCGATCATGGGACCGGAGGAGCTGGGGGCGCACGTCGCCTGCGCGGCCGCCCTGGAGCTCGCCATCGTCGCCGGCGACCCGGTGGACAGGGAGGAGCTGACCCGCCGCTGGCTCACCACGCCCCGCGCGGAGCTGGGCGGCGACTGCTGGCTGCACCGGGTCCACGGCGAACGGCTGAACCGCTGGGTGCTCGGACGGGGCAACGCCCGCCGGGAGCTCGCCCAGCCCTTCGAGGTGCGGCTGCACGCGCCGATCGCGGTTCCGGACGAGCCGCATCTGGAACCGCTGCGCTGGCTGCTCGGCCTGGCCCGCACCGGGGTCCGCCTGACCGAGCGGCTCAACGTCGGGCGTGCCGTGGCCGTCGAGGCGGCCGACCGGTTCGGCTGGGCCAATCGGGCGAGGTCCGGGGCCGTACGCGGCGAGAACGACGTGCCGGCCCTCACCGAACTGCGGCAGATCGCCCTGCACGATCTCGGGGCGCTGCGGCGCAGCGGCCGGAGGCTGGTGCTCACCACCACGGGCAGGAACCTGCTCGACGACCGCGCCGCCATGTGGGAGGCGGCCGCGCCCACACTGCTCGTTCCCGCCCCCGGGGAGCACGATTACGAGGTCTCCATCCGTGAGTCGGCGCTGATGATCCTGGCCGACGCCGATGTGGTGCGGGACGGCGACCTGCGCGACCGGGTCGCCGAGGTGGTCAACGGCGAGGGCTGGCGCACGACGGACGGCGACCGCGTCGGCGGGGCGGACCTCACCGGACCGCTCGCCCGGCTCCGCCACCGCCTCGACGCCCTCGGCCTGGAGGCCTCGTCGCGGGAGCCCGGGGCGTTGGGCCGCGATCGCCGGACCACGGCCGGAGCGCCCGGGACCACGTCCGGAACGCCGGAGGTCGCGGGCCGGGCGCCCGTGACGCATGCCCCGGGCAGCGGGCCGTGGCGGCTCACGACCGCCGGGCGCCGGGCCGCGCTGGCCGCGCTGCGCGCCCAGGCCCTGCGCCCCCGCCAGTACGCCGGTCTCGGCTGACCCCGGCGGGGTCCTCCCGGTCGGCTGTAGGCGCAGATGGGGCGGCCCGCGGCGCTGCGACTTTCAGGCGCGGCCTTCGAGGACCTCCAGGTAGTGGGCGTTGTACATGATCCCCAGGATGTTGCCGAACGGGTCGGCCACCGAGGCGGTGACGAAGCCGGGGCCGCGCTCCGTCGGCGCCTCGTGCTGCGTGGCGCCCAACGACAGTAGTCTGCCGAGCGCCGCCGTGAGGTCGTCGACGTGCCAGTAGACGACGGCCCCGACCGGTTCCGTCGTCGGGTGCGGCGCGTAGCGCCGGTCGGCGAAGCCGAGTTCGTGCTGGTGGTCGCCGAGGCGGAACTCCGCGTAGGCGACCCGGCCGTCCGGGCCCTTCCTCTCGAAGTACGCCTCGGCGCCGAGCACCTCCGCGTACCAGCGCGTCGCCTCCTCGACGTCGTCGGCCCAGAAGGTCACGGTCGTCAGTCCACGCAGCATCGGTCGTCCCCTTTCGTCGATCTCTCGTCGATGGGGGGAACGCTAGAAGGCATTGCGGAACATACGGTTCCTCAATGAACGGGAGACTGTCGTCATGCTGGAGACCTCCGTACGGCTGCTGCGGTTGCTGGCACTGCTCCAGGCGCGACCCGGCTGGTCCGGCGCCGACCTGGCGAACCGGCTCGGCGTGACCACCAGGACCGTACGCAACGACGTCGACCGGCTGCGCGTCCTGGGCTACGAGATCCACTCGGCCACCGGCACGGCCGGCGGGTACCGCCTGGGCGCGGGGTCGGCCCTGCCCCCGCTGCTGCTCGACGACGAGGAGGTCGTCGCGGTGGTCGTCAGCCTGCAGGCCGCCGCGGGCAGCACCGTGACCGGCATCGAGGAGACCTCGCTGCGCGCGCTCACCAAGCTCCAGCGGATGCTGCCGTCCCGGCTGCGTCACCGGATCGAGGCCGTGCGCGCCGCCACGGTCGCGGTGCCGGGGCACGGCCCCACCGTGGATCCGGACACGCTGACCTCGATCGCCGCCGCCATCCGCGACCGCGAGACGCTGCGGTTCGACTACCTCGACCACCGGGGGACCGAGAGGCGCCGCACGGCGGAGCCGCACCGGCTCGTGTTCACCGGGCGACGCTGGTATCTGCTGGCCTGGGACGTCGACCGCCGCGACTGGCGGACCTTCCGCGCCGACCGCGTGCGGCCACGCTCCCCGAACGGCCCCCGCTTCACCCCGCGGGAACCGCCCGAGGGAGACGCCGCCGCCCACGTCGTACGCGGGGCGGGCTCGTCCGCCTGGAGGCACAGGGCCGTCGTGCGGCTGCACGCCCCCGTCGCGGTCATGGGCGCGCGGCTCACCGCCGCGGCCGGGCTGCTGCGCGCCGACGGGGAGGACGCCTGCGTGCTGGAGACCGGGGGCGACTCACCGCACGACCTCGCGACCTTCCTCACCTCGCTCGACGTGCCCTTCACCGTGCTCGATCCGCCCGAACTACGCGCTCACCTGCGTACGCTCGCCGATCGCTACCGGGCCGCGGCGGCGGACGGCGTCTGAGGCCGCGCCGGACCCGGCATCCCGCCGTCCGGAGCGTCGGCGCGTTCCGGCGGAGGCCGGGCCTGCCACGACGACACGGAAGGATCTTCGGCCTGTACGAGACGGACTTGCGGACGGTACAAAGTGATCGTGACGAAGCCGCGTGGGAACTACGGTGTGGACGCTCCGGCCGTGCTGACCGGGCTGACGGTGGGCGGGGTCCTGGAGACTGCGCTGGCCGTCTGGCTCTTCGCCATCGGCTGGGTCGTCCCGGCGGTGGTGCTGCTGATCGGCGGCGGCGTGCTGATCATCGGCGCGGCGCTGTTCGCGCACACCACCCTGCGCGGCAAGTTCCGCGTGTGGGACGCGGAACTCGACCGGCTCGGCCTGTCCGGTGACGAACGCGTCCTCGACCTGGGCTGCGGCCGCGGGCTCGTCCTGCTCAAGGCGGCGGCGCGGGTTCCCGGCGGCGCCGCGACCGGGGTGGACCTGTGGACGCACGATCAGTCGGGCAACAGCGGCGAGGCCACCCTGGCCAACGCCCGCGCCGAAGGCGTCGCGGACCGGGTCGCGCTGGTCACCGCCGACGTTCGCGGCCTGCCCTTCCCTGACGCCACGTTCGACCTGGTGGTGTCGAGCCTCGTCGTGCACAACATCACCGACGCCGAGGGGCGCGCCAGTGCCGTACGCGAGGCGTTGCGCGTGCTGAAGCCGGGCGGCGGGCTGCGCCTGGCCGACATCAGGAACGCCCACCGCTATGCCGAGGTGCTCCGCGAGTGCGGGGCCGCCGACGTCCACGTGTACGACCTCGGCTGGCGGTTCTGGTACGGCGGGCCCTACCTCAAGACGTCCATGGTCGCGGCGACCCGCGCTCATTCGGGAGACATCACCTCGTAGAGGTTGCGCGCCGCGTCGACGAAGAACAGCCCGCGCGGGCACAACGGGTGATCGATGCGGCCGTTGTCGGGATGGGCCGGATCGCTGCCGTAGGGCACTGCCTCCTCCCGCAGGCGGCCCAGAATCCGGTCGAACGTGGCCGGATCGACCTGGAAGGCCAGATGTACGCCGGCGGGGTTCTCCACGGTCATGAAGTCCAGGGTCAGCGTGTCGTTCACCCGTACGGGCGCGAAGTGGCCGTTGCGGCCGGCGGGCGGCAGCACCTCCAGCCCCATGATCGAGGCGAAGAACCGGGCCGCCTCGCGGTTGTCGACGGCCGGGACGATGGTGTGGTTCAGCGTGATGGTCATGCCGGGCCCTCCGGGCGTGTGAAAGCGCCGTGCAGAAGGATGTCGACGAGCTCCTCCGACGTGGGTTCCGCGCCACCGAACGCGGAGCGGGGACGGGTGAAGAGCATGCCCAGGAAGACCGAGGCGACCTTCTCGGGCTCCAGGCGCAGCGCCGCCCGATCGGGTTCGATCAGCTCGACGATCGCCTCGTGGGTCGCCTTCGTCGAGGCCTCCCTGCCGCCCGAGGGCGGCCGGTCGTCGGCGGTCTGCCGTTCTCCGAGGCCGCGCCCGCGACGGTGGCCGGTGCCGTGCAGGGCTCCGATCACCGTCCCCATCCGTCCCAGGTGGGCGTGCAGGGCCTCGGCCGCCTGTGTCAGCCGGTCGGCAAGCGGTTCGTCGAGGGAGATGGAGGTCAGCTCGCGCAGCACGTGGCTGGGATTCATCGCCTCGGTCAGGCACGCGTCGAGCAGTTCGTCCTTGTCGGCGAAGGCTCGGAAGACGGTGCCCTCACCGATGCCGGCGGCCCGGGCGATCTGACTTGTGGTGACCGCGGCGCCGTGCTCGGCGACCAGCGGAAGCGCCGCGGCGACGATCATCGCCCTGCGCTGCTCGGTGCTCATCGCCGGCGCTCGCCGGCGGGATGTCGTGTCTGCCATGCCCTCAAGATTACGGAGTGAGCACTCACTCCGTCAATGGCATTTCAGTCCTCGTACATGTATGACGCGAAGCCGCCTCTGGCTTCTGGACATGAAAGGCCCGCCAGGTGGATCACCTGACGGGCCTTCGCCGTGGTTGAGCTATGGGATTCGCACCCTCGCGCCACGCGCGCTCATGCGGGTGTCGGGACGTGGCTCACGGCGTGAACCCCGTACGGATTCACGGGCTGAGACGGTGCAGGTCGCGCGGGAAGAGGGTGGTCTGGCGGACGTTGGCGGCGCCCGTCAGGCGGGCGGTCCAGCGTTCCAGGCCGATGGCGAAGCCGCCGTGGGGCGGCAGCCCGTGGGCGAACGCGGCGAGATACCCCCGGTACGCCTCCGGGTCCTCGCCCCGGCCTGCGAGCGCGGCCAGATAGTCGGCGTGACGATGCAGCCGCTGGCCTCCCGTCACCAGCTCCAGTCCTCGGAAGAGCAGGTCGAAGCTGCGCGAACACTCCGGCCTGCCCGGGTCGGGATGGGTGTAGAAGGGACGCTTGACCATCGGGTAGCCCGTGACGAACAGGAACTCCGATCCGTGTTCGCGCAGCGCCCACTCCCCGAGCCAGCGTTCGTGCGCGGGAGCCAGGTCTGGTTCGCCCCGCGGGTCCTCGCCGGTGTGCCGGGCGAGGAGTTCCTGTGCGTCGGTGAAGTGAATCGACGGGATCTCCTCCGAAACCTCGGGCACGTGGATTCCCAGGAGACGGACGGAGGCCCCCGCGCGCTCGGCGACGGCCGCGTGCATGCCGCGCAGGGCGCGCGTCAGCACCGCCATGACGTCGCGGTGGTCCGTGATGAAGCCCAGCTCCGCGTCGAGGCTCGTGTACTGCGCCAGGTGCCTGGCGGTGTCGTGCGGCTCGGCCCGGAACACCGGCCCGACCTCGTAGACCCGTTCGAACACCCCGACCAACGTCTGTTTGAAGAACTGCGGCGACTGGGCCAGGAAGGCGGGCTTGCCGAAATAGTCGATGCCGAACACGTTGGCGCCGGACTCGGTCGCCGAGGCCACGATCTTCGGCGTGAACGTCTCGACGAACCCGAGCCCGTCCAGGGCGGCCCGGAACCCGGCGACCCCCGCGGCGGCGATATCGAACGATGCCCGCAGCCGGGGATGCCGCAACGTCACGGACGCGTGGTCGAGGATCGTGGGCAGCGCACCGGCGACAACGGGCCGGTACAGGTCGAACGGCGGCGACTCGACCGGCGTGGACAGCACGTCGATGACCGGGTCGACCAGTTCGGCCCCGCCCGGGGCCTGAGGGCTGGCGGCGACGGTCCCGGTGACCTCGACGACGGTTTCCTCGGCCAGCTGGACCGGTTCGCGCAGCACGATCTGGGCGAGTCCGGAACGGTCCCTGATCACGAGGAAGGACACGGACTTGAGCTCGCGGCGGCGGTGAAGCCAGCCGGCGAGGCGGACACGGTGGCCGACGTGCGCGGGCAGGTCGGCGGCGAGTGTACGAGAGATCATCACGTTCCTTGAGGAATATGAGCGATCCCTTGGGAGTGCGGGGGAGAAGGGAACTCCCGGTGCCACCGCACTTTCGCCGCCGCCTTGGCGGCGGCCTCATCCTGGCCCGATCACGGGGGCCGGCCGGCGGGGCATTGGGCGGTCTCGCCGTTCCTCCCCGCACTCGGGAGGGTCTTCGTCGCCGGGGCGCGAGACCGCCTTCGCAGCTTCCGGCGGCTCTCTGACTCGCGTGATCCCGGAACTACTCGTCTCCGTCATCGCGTTGCGCCTCATCCTACGATCATTCATCAGGGGCGGGCACCGCATTTCCACGGCGGCGAGGTCACTCCAACTCTTCGGCTTCCTCCGATCGCCCCAACGCCCGCAGCACGATCGCCAGGTTGTTCCGGCTGACCAGAGTGGACGGGTGCTCCTTCCCCCACACCCGCAGGCAGATCTCCAGCACCGCCCGGTACTCGGCCTCGGACTCCTCCAACCGCCCCAACGCCTCCAGCGCGCCCGCCCGGCGGCTTCGGGTGATCAGCGTGTCCGGGTGCTCCTCACCCAGCGCCCTCCGCCGTACCTCCAGCACGGCGCGGAACTCGGCCTCGGCCTCCGGCAGCCGGTCCAACGCCTCCAGCACGATCGCCAGGTTGTTCCGGCTGACCAGCGTGTCCTTGTGC
>NZ_JBFBIP010000013.1:589-201069 GCF_040685655.1 Microbispora sp. NPDC088329 | reverse complement strand
TCTCCTCACCCGAGACCCGGCGGCTGATCTCCAGCACCGCCCGGTACTCGGCCGCCGCCTCCTCCAACCGCCCCAGCGCCGCCAGCACGCCCGCCAGCTCGTTCCGGCAGATCAGCGTGTCCTTGTGCTCCTCACCCGAGACCCGGCGGCTGATCTCCAGCACCGCCCGGTACTCGGCCGCCGCCTCCTCCAACCGCCCCAGCGCCGCCAGCACGCCCGCCAACTCGTTCCAGCCGAGGAGCGTGTTCCTGTGCTCCTCACCCAGCACCCGCCGCCGCGCCTCCAGCACCGCCCGGTACTCGGCCGCGGCCTCCTCCAGCCGCCCCGACTCCTTCATCGTGTACGCCAGGTTGTGCCGGCTGACCAGAGTGGAGGGGTGCTCCTCACCCAGCACCCGCCGCTGCACCTCCAGCACCGCCCGGCGCTCGGTCTCGGCCTCGGCCTCCGTCAACCGCCCCAGCGCCTCCAGCACGTTCACCAGGTTGCTCCGGCACAGCAGAGTGGACAGGTGCTCCTCACCCAGCACCCGCCGCTGTATCTCCAGCACCGCCCGGTATTCGGCCTCGGACTCCTCCAACCGTCCCAACGCCTTGAGCACGTTCGCCAGGTTGTTCCGGCAGACCAGGGTGGACAGGTGCTCCTCACCCAGCACCCGCCGCTGTATCTCCAGCACCGCCCGGTACTCGGCCTCGGACTCCTCCAACCGCCCCAGCCCCCGCAGCACGTTCGCCAGGCTGACACGACCGTCCAGCGTGTCCGGGTGCTCCTCACCCAGCACCCGCCGCTGCACCTCCAGCACCGCCCGTTGCTCGGCCTCGGCCTCCGCCAACCGCCCCGACGTTGCCAGCGCGCCCGCCCAGTTCTTCCAGCTGACCAGCGTGTCCGGGTGCTCCTCACCGTCGTCTGCCCAGCGGACATACATCTCCTGCAGGAACCCTTCGGCGGCCAGGGGGTAGCGTCCCTGGTCCCACAGTCGACTGGCCACGGCTTTGAGACCTGGTGCATCGGCATGGCCGATGATGACCCGGACGATGTGGTCGGGCACCTGCGTGGGGAGTGCGATCTGTTGCTGACAGCGGTCGGCCAGGTAGCCGGACACCTCCACCTTCGCCTCATCGCCGGCTACCGGTTGAAGGAGGGCGGTGGCGGACCCGCGCTGCCGGGTCGCCCATGCCCAGGCCTGCTCCAGCGGTTCCGGCCGGAGCCGCTGTCCGCCGCGTCGGTCGAGATAGTCCTGATGCAGCTCCTCCAGCAACGCCTTCGGAAGGGGAGACGGGTAGCCGGCGCGAAGACAGTCGACAGCGGCTGCCACCAGAGCCACACCGCGAGGGTTACGGTCGTCCGCCCAGGGTTCGTCATAGGCGTCCCGCACATACGGCCCCGCCGTCAAGAACTCGGCGATGCCGTACTCGCTCGCGTGGTCCAGCGCATCGGCGATCCGCTCGTCGGCCACCTGTGATCGGGCTCTCTCCAGCTCCGCAGGGCTGAACAGCCGCTCCAGGCGGATGCGCTGCGCTTGCTCCAGCACCTGGCCGGCCTGTTCGCGCAACTCCCTCTGGCCGGCGTCGGCGTCGGCGGGCACCTGCGCGAGCTGATCCTCCTCGGCGCCGCGCAGCGTGGCAACGATCGCCTTGTGCCCCCTGCCGCCCACGATGCGGGCGATCTGCACGGGTGTGATCGCGCCTGAGCGGAGAAAACGCTCTAGGTCGTCCAGCCACAGAACCGCGCGCCGGGATCGAGCGATCCGGTCGACGATCGCGGCCATCACGTCCTTGCCGATGTTCTTGTCGCCCGGCACGAAAAACTCATGACCGGAAAGCCGGGCGTGCACGGCTTCAAAAGCCGTCCGCGATTTACCCGCCGTGGAGTCCCCGATCAGGAGCACGAACCCGCCCCTGCCGAGACAATCACGGAGCTCGGCATCGACATCGCGCCGTACATAGACCGGCACCCGTTCCGGCTGCGAGCCTGCCACCGAAGCCGCAGCGCAAGGATGGACGCCCAATGCCAGCGGGTCACGCACCTGGCGCACCTTCGGTACCCGGCCCGATTCGAGCGTCAGCAAGCCGTCGGCAACCGTGAACCGCTGCTCGCCGCCATGCTGCGCCAGCCTCATGAATGCGGCGATTCGGCCCTGCCTCATCCCGCGCCTCCGGCCCTCGCGATCTTCTTAATGTCACCCCCGATAAATCACAGGAAAACGCAATTCACACGACCGCGCCAGCCCATTTTTGAACCATTTCCTCCCGGGTCTGTCGCGTGGCTCGCACGCTCGTACCTGCGGGGCTCCAGCCACCTGCGAACCTCGGCTCACGCAATCACTTCGGAGCCGAACGCCGGAGACGCAAGAAGATCACGACCCGGGGCCGACCGGCCCCATGCCCTGAGGAGCGAGAGCCACGGCAGGTAGGCGGTCATGCCACCTGACCCCTAATGCTCCAGCAGCAGGAACGAGGCGGTAGCCGTACCGGTGAACCTTGGCAGGGGAACGGCCAGGACACGTGGCGGCACGGCCCTGAGCAGCGAAAAGGCCCGTCAGGTGGATCACCTGACGGGCCTTCGTCGTGGTGGAGCTATGGGGATTTGAACCCCAGACCCCTTCGATGCGAACGAAGTGCGCTACCGGACTGCGCTATAGCCCCAACGACCTCGACTAGATTAGCAAACTCTGCGGGGTGTTCGCGCCACCGACTCAGTCTCCGGCCGCGCGCCGTCCGTCGGCGTACTGGTCGAAGACCTGGACGCGCTTGCGCGCCTCGAACTTGATGATCTCCGCCTCGCGGGCTGCCGCGGCCAGGGCGCGGCGGCGTTCCCGCCGGCGGCGCAGGTGCTCGGCCCGCGCCAGGGCGGCCCTCTCCCGCTGCTCCCTGTCCACGCGTACGGCCACACGCAGCACGATGAGATAACCGACGAGGAGCACGCCCGAGGGCGCGACCGCCCACCAGGGCATCACGCGGACGGCCGCGGTGACCACGGAGGCCAGCACGAGCAGGATGCTCCACAGGAGCCGCCGCCGGCGCCGGGCGAGGATCCGGGCACGCCGGTGGGCGGCGACACGGCGGGCCCGTGCGTGCCGCTCCGCCGCGACCTGGTCCGCGGCCCCGGCCTCGGCGCCACGCACCGCCGTGGAAGACGGAGCGGGATCGGCGGATTCCGCGGACGTGGCCGGGGGCGTGATGACGGTGTCGGCGTCGCCCCCGTCCGCGTCACCAGCGCCGTCGAGGCTCTCGGCGGCATCGTCGGAGCCGGTTTCCGCGTCGTCGGCGGCGGGCGGCTCGGTCAGCGTGAACGCCTCGCCGGGCTGCTCCTCGAAGAGATCGTCGTCGGTGTGCCGATCACGGCGCAGCCACATGGGCAGCAGGACGCTGAGCCACATGACGACGATGGCGAGATAGAGCAGGGCGCTACCCATGCGCCCACCCCCGCACTGCCGTACGGGCACGCCTGCGGGCATGGTGAACACGTCCGTGGACCTGTGTCGGCGGAGAGGTGTTCACGTCACGCACGGTAGGACTGCGTGTCGCTGAATGACGAGTATTCAGTCCGGTGTGTCGCGAGATCGTCAAAGCTCTTCGTGTAATTCGATCCCGAGGATTCCGCGTGGTCCTCACGGACCACGCGGCTCACGGGCTCGACCGGCCGAATCTCGCGGCCTTCCCGGGTGTTCCGGCCCGCACGATCAGGGCCCACGCAATCAGGGCCCGGCCACCAGGGCCGAACGATCCGGGCCCGGGCGGTCGGCCGGCCGATGTGCTGCGGGAGATCAGCCCTCGAAATACACCGTGGCGGACCGGTACCAGGTCTTGCCGTTCTCGTCCCCGTAGTGCATACGACCGGTCATGACCTTGCCGGCCTTCGCCTGCCAGTTGTGGCTGCTCTCCGTGTACTCACCGCTCGTGTCCCCGTCGATCAGCGTCACCTGCCGCCCCTGCCAGTACAGCGCGGCGGTGCGGTACCTCGTGTCGCCGTTCTCGTCGCCCTTGTGCCACCTGCCGGCGATCACCTGGTTGTTGGGGGCGCTGTAGTCGGCCCTGCTCTCCCTCTGCGGGCTCGTCCAGTCTCCGGAGTGCACCTCGACCTGCTCGCCGTTGATCAGGATCCGGCTGCAGTAGTAGATGGTCTGCCCTCTCTCGTCGCCGGAGTGCGAGCGGCCGGTGAGCACCTGGTTCGGCGGACAGGTGACCTGGGTGCCGGTCGATTCCCACACCGACCGGGTCGAGACCTGTTCCACCTTGATCGTCACCGCCGCCGAAGCGGGAGCGGCCATGGTGGCGGCCGACAGAGCGGCGGCCACGGCGACGACGGACAGAGCCTTGCCGTACGTCCTCATCATCGTCTGTTCCTTAACTAGTGGAGTGATGCGCACGGCGGCGAAGATCGAAGAGAGTCCGGCCGGATATTCCCGGGTGCCGATGCACACGGGAATGGTCAGGTTCGGCCGGTTGCGCCGCCGGCGCGACGGTCGGTCGCCGCCCCTATGACGTGAGCGGCAGCGGCGGGGTCAGCCCGCGACGGTCACGGTGGCGTACCGGTACCAGGTCTTGCCGTTCTCGTCCCCGGTGTGCTTACGGCCGGTCATGACCGTGTTCCCCTGCGCCTGCCAGTTGTGCTTGTTCTCGTAGAAGTAGCCGGTGGAGTCCCCGTTGGCCAGCAGCACCTGCCGGCCCTGCCAGAAGATGGTGGCCGAGCGGTATCGCGTGTAGCCGTTCTCGTCGCCTTCGTGCCACCTGCCGACGACGGCCTGGTGGTCGGGGGCGCTGTAGTCGGCCTTGCTCTCCTTCTGGCGGGTGCCCCAGTCGCCGATGTACACCCGGGCCTGCTCCCCGTTGATGAGAATGAAGCTGCAGGTATAGGTGGTGTCCTGCATCTCGTCGCCGTGGTGCGAGCGGCCGGTGAGCACCATGTTCGTCGGGCACGTGATCGGGTTCAGCCACTCGATCACGGTCTCGGTGTGGGCGGGGACGATCTCGATCTTCACCGCCGCGGCGGACGCGGGTGCGGGTGCCACCGTGGTCACGGCCGCGGCCAGAGCGGCCGCTGCGATGAATAACGCCTTTTTCCTCATGTGGGTGTCTCCCCGTGATGCGGTTTCGCTTACGGCCACGAAGCATCACGGGGCCCACTGGTGATCCACTTGTGCGTCGGTTGCGGCGGCGGCGAGGGCGTGCACCGCCCGGACCCGCGTCTCGAGGCGCACGGAGCTGTCGGCAGAACGCTCTGACGATCCGCTTGTGACTCGGTTGCAACGGCGGCAGGACAGCCCTCGTGGCTATCCGGGGCTTGACTCGCTGCGGCGGGCGGCCGAGTTCATGGTGCGGCGCCATTGGACGAGCAGCCCGCGCGGCACGTCCTCGACGGTCAGCGCGTAGCAGATGTGGTCGCGCCACGCGCCGTCGATGTGCAGTTGCCGCCGGCGGATGCCCTCCTCACGGAATCCGAGCTTCTCCACGACCCTGCGACTGGCGTGGTTCTCCGGCCGGATGTTGGCCTCCAGCCGGTGTAAACCGGTCGTGAAGAAGCAGTGGTCGACGGCCATGGCGAGCGCGGTCGGAGTGATGCCCCGACCGGCCAGCGCGCCGTCGATCCAGTAGCCCACCTGGGCGGAGCGGGCCGAGCCCCACACGATCGCCCCCACGGTGAGCTGCCCGGCGAACCGTCCCTCGTACGTGACGACCCAGGGCATGGCCATCCCCTGGCGTGCCTCGCGGCGCAGCGTGCCGACCATCGAGACGTACGGCCCGAGACCTGTGCGGAACAGCGGGGTCTCGGGGTTGCTGGGCTCCCAGGGACGGAGCCATTCGGCGTTGCGCAGGCGCGTGTCGCGCCAGTCCCGCACGTCGCGCAGGCGCAGCGGCCGCAGCCCGACGGGTCCCTCGGCCATGGACGCCGGCCAGCCGCGAAGTCGATCCATTCGTCAATCATCCACCGGAACACGGTCAACGCGCCACGCGGGACGCGCCTCATCCTCAGCGGGCTCAGCGGGCTCCTCAACCGGCATGGTCGCCGCCGTGGATCTGGTCGACGACATGGCCCAGGATCGGGGTCAGCACGGCCATGCCGTCCCGTACGCCTCCGGAGGACCCGGGCAGATTGACCACCAGCGTCTTCCCGGCCTGCCCGGCGAGGCCGCGCGACAGGATCGACGTCGGCACCTTCTCCCGGTTGACCTGGCGTATCGCCTCGGCGATGCCGGGGATCTCCCGGTCCAGCACCCGCGCGGTCATCTCCGGGGTGAGGTCGAGGGGCGTCACCCCGGTCCCGCCGGTCGTGACGATCACGTCGTACCCCTCGGCGACGCCGTCCCACAGCGCGGCCTCGACGGCGTCACCGTCGGGGACCACGCGGGGCCCGTCCACCTCGTGGCAGCCCGCCTCCCGCAGCAGGGAGGCCAGCAGCGGCCCGGAGCGGTCCTCGTAGACGCCCGCCGACGCTCTGTTGGACACCGTCACCACCAGCGCGCGCACGCCTTCACTCCTGTCCGGAACGCGTCCAGTGGCCGGTCTTGCCGCCGGTCTTCTCCTCGACCCGCACGTCGGTGATGACCGCCGCCGGGTCCACCGCTTTGATCATGTCCACCAGGGCGAGCGCGGCGACGGTGACGGCCGTCAGCGCCTCCATCTCGACGCCCGTCCTGTCGGCCGTACGGACCCGGGCGGTGATCTCCACGCCCTCGTCCACAACGGCCAGGTCGACCTTCACGCCGGTCAGGGCGATCGGGTGGCACAGCGGCACGAGGTCGGGGGTGCGCTTGGCGCCCATGATCCCGGCGATCCGCGCCACGCCGAGCGCGTCGCCCTTCGGCACGTCCCCGGCGCGCAGCACGGCCACCGCCTCGGGCGACAGCAGCACGCGCCCGGTCGCGATCGAGGTGCGCGCGCTCACGTCCTTCTCTGAGACGTCCACCATCCGGGCGGCCCCGGTCTCATCGACATGTGTCAGTCTCACAGCGGGATCACCTCCACCTCGGCGCCCTCGGGCAGCGAGGTCACGTCTTCGGGCACCGCGATCAGCGCGTTCGCCCCGGCCAGCGCCGCGAGCTGGTGCGAGCCCTGCCTGGTCACCGGCTCGACTGTCTCGCCGGACAGCACGGCGCGCAGGTACGACCGTTTCCCCTCGGGAGAGCGCAGCGGCGCGGTGACGGTCGCGCGGACCGTCGCCGGCGGTCCGGCCGGAAGTCCCTGCATGACCCGCAGGGCCGGCTTGACGAAGAGCACGAACGACACGAACGACGAGACCGGGTTGCCGGGCAGCGTGAAGATCGGCACCTGGTCCGGCCCCACGACGCCGAAGCCCTGCGGCATGCCCGGCTGCATGGCGACCTTCTCGAACGTCACCGTGCCCAGCGGGGACAGCGCCTCCTTGACCGGCTCGTACGCCCCCATCGAGACGCCGCCGCTGGTGATCACGGCGTCGGCCCGTACGAGCTGGGCGTCCAGCGTGTCCATGAACTCCTTGGGGTCGTCGGTCACCGAACCGGCGCGGTACCCCTCCGCTCCCGCCTCGCGCACGGCGGCGGCGAGCATGAAGCTGTTGGACTCCCAGATGCGGCCCGCGCCCAGCGGGGTGCCGGGCTCGGCGAGCTCGGCACCCGTGGACAGCACGACCACCCTCGGCCGGGGCCGCACCCGCACGCGGCGGCGGCCGACCCCGGCGAGTATCCCGATCTGCGCGGGCCCGATCCTGGCGCCCTCGCGGAGCACCACGTCGCCCGCGCGCACGTCCTCCCCCGCCCGCCGGATCGCGTTGCCGAGCGGGGCCGGCCTGTCGATCCGTACGCGGACGGTGCCGCCGTCGGTCCACTCCACCGGAACGACGGCGTCGGCTCCGGTGGGCAGGGGCGCCCCGGTCATGATGCGGGTGACCAGTCCGGGACCGAGGGCGTTCAGCCCGCCGTCCCCCGCCGCCACGTCTCCGATCACGGGCAGTGTGACGGGCGCGGCGGCCACGTCCTCGGCCCGTACGGCGTAGCCGTCCATCGCCGAGTTGTCGAACGGCGGCAGCGGGACGGGCGAGGCGACGTCCTCGGCCAGCACGGCGCCGAGGGCGGCGTCGATCTCGACCTCGAGCGGTGCGAGCGGACGCACCGCCGCGAGGATGTCGGCGAGATGGCGGTCGACGGGCTTCATCGGCTCACTGTCCGGACTTGTCGAGGAACTCCCGCAGCCACGGCAGGAACTCGGGGGCGAGGTCGTCCCGGTTCGCCGCGAACTGCACCACGGTCTGCAGATACTCCAGCTTGTTGCCGGTGTCGTAACGACGGCCGCGGAACAGCACGCCGTGCACCGGACCACCCTCGTCCGAGCTCGTCGAGGCCAGCGTACGCAGGGCGTCGGTGAGCTGGATCTCGCCGCCGCGCCCGGGCGGGGTGCGCTCCAGTACGTCGAACACGGCGGGGTCGATCACGTAGCGGCCGATGATGGCCCAGTTGGAGGGCGCCTCGTCGGCCGGGGGCTTCTCCACGAGGTCGGTGACGCGGACGACGTCGTCCTCGTCGGTCGGCTCGATGGCGGCGGCGCCGTACAGGGAGACGTGCTCGCGCGGCACCTCCATCAGCGCGACGACGCTGCCGCCGTAGGTCGCGCGCACCTCGATCATGCGCTTGAGCAGCGGGTCGCGCGGGTCGATGAGGTCGTCGCCGAGCAGGCAGGCGAACGGCTCGTGGCCGACGTGCTGCTTGGCGCACAGGACGGCGTGGCCGAGGCCCTTGGGCTCACCCTGCCGCACGTAGTGCATGGTGGCGAGGTCGACGGGTTCCTTCACCTGGTTGAGCCGCTCCTCGTCGCCCTTGGCGCGAAGAGCGTCCTCCAACTCGTACGCTACGTCGAAGTGGTCCTCGATCGAGCGCTTGTTGCGGCCGGTCACCATGAGGACGTCGAGCAGCCCGGCGGAGACGGCCTCCTCCACGACGTACTGGATGGCCGGCTTGTCGACGATGGGCAGCATCTCCTTGGGGGTCGCCTTCGTCGCGGGAAGGAAGCGGGTGCCGAGACCCGCGGCGGGCACGACGGCTTTGGTCACGGGATCGAAGTCAGCCATGAGTAGACACTAACGGAGCGGTCTTTGGACAAGATGAACCTGCGTCGGCGTATCCTCCGCGGCCGGTCGGAACTCGATCCCGGGACGCTGCGCGAGTCGTCGGCGGCGATCAGGGAGTTACTCCTCGACCAGCCGTGGGTGCAGATGGCGGGGCTGGTGGCCTGCTACTGGTCGACCGGCACCGAGCCGTCCACCCAGGGACTGATCCTGGCCCTGTGGAAGCACGGCGCCACGGTGATCCTGCCGGTGCAGCGCCCGGACGGCGACCTCGACTGGGCGGTGTACGACGGCCCGGACTCGCTGGCGCCCGGCCCTAACGGGATCATGGAGCCGGTGGACGTCCGGCGCGGCGTCGACGCGATCCGCACCGCCGCGCTGGTCATCGCGCCGGCCCTGGCCGTGGACCGGGTCACCGGCGTACGGCTCGGCCGCGGCGGCGGGTTCTACGACCGGGCGCTGGCCCGCGTCGGGCCGAACGTGCCGACGGTGGCCCTCCTGCACGAGGGCGAGCTGGTGGAGGGGGTGCCCACGGAGCCCCACGACCAGCGGGTGCGCTTCGCCGCCCTCCCGAGCGGAATCACCCGTTTGGTACAGATATGACAAGATTGTCGTAAGGGACAGCGAAGGGAGCGGTGGGTCTGAACGTCTGGCTGCTCCTGTCCGCCGCCGTCGTCATCGCGTGCGTCGCGTCCGTACGGATCGCGCACCGCACCGGCCTTCCCACCCTGCTCATCTACCTCGGCCTCGGCCTGCTACTCGGCGAGAGCGGCATCCACTTCGACAACGCCCAGAACGCCCAGCACCTCGGGCTCGTCGCACTCGCCGTGATCCTGGCCGAAGGCGGCCTGACCACCAACTGGAGCCACGTACGCAACGCCGTGCCGGCCGCGCTGGTGCTGGCCACGGTCGGCGTCGCGGTCAGCGTGATCGTGCTCGCACTGGCCGTCTGGCTGCTGCTCGGCATGGACTGGCGAACGGCGCTGCTGCTGGGCGCCATCCTGGCCTCGACCGATGCGGCGGCCGTCTTCTCCGTGCTGCGGCGGCTGCCGCTGCCGCCCCGGCTCGCGGGCGTCCTGGAAGCCGAGTCGGGTTTCAACGACGCTCCGACCGTCATCCTCGTGATGGCGCTCAGCGCGGCACCCACGCTGACGCTCTCGCTGTCGGCCACCCTGCTGGAGACCGTGCTCGAACTGGCCGTCGGTGCGGCCATCGGCCTCGCCGTCGGGCCCGCGGGGGTCTACGCGTTGCGCCGGGTCGCGCTGCCGGCCTCCGGCCTGTACCCGATCGCGGTGATGGCGCTGGCGCTGGCCACCTACAGCGGGGCCACGCTGGTGCACGGCAGCGGGTTCCTCGCCGTGTACATCGCCACGGTGATCCTCGGCAACGCCCGCCTCCCCCACCGCGCCGCGACGCGCGGCTTCGCGGAGGGCGCCGCCTGGCTCGCCCAGATCGGGCTGTTCGTCATGCTCGGCCTGCTGGCCGACCCCGGTGAGCTGCCCGCCGTGTTCGTCCCCGCCCTGGTCTCCGGGGTGCTGCTCGTCCTGGTCGCCCGGCCCGCGTCGGTCGTGGTGTCCGCCCTGCTGACGCGGGTGCTGCGGATCGGCGCGATCTCCTGGCGGGAGCAGGTGTTCCTGTCGTGGGCAGGGCTGCGCGGCGCGGTGCCGATCGTGCTCGCCACGATCCCCTGGGCGGCCGGGGTGCCGGGGGCGAAGAACCTGTTCGACGACGTGTTCGTGATCGTCATCGTGTTCACGTTCCTCCAAGGGCCGCTGCTGCCGCACCTCGCCCGCAGGCTCCGCCTGTCCGCCGAGGGCGAGGCCCGTGACCTCGACGTGGAGGCCGCGCCCCTGGAGGAACTGAACGCCGACCTGCTGCAGGTCCGCATCCCGTCGGGTTCGCTCATGCACGGCGTGGAGATCTTCGAGCTGCGGCTGCCCGCGAACACCATGGTCACGCTCGTCGTGCGGAAGGGGCAGTCGTTCGTACCCACGAATACGACCCGGCTGCTGGCCGGGGACCAGCTTCTCGTGGTCACCACGGCCGCCCAGCGGGAGACGGTCGAACGCCGCCTGCGCGCCGTGAGCCGCCGCGGCAAGCTCGCCGGCTGGTACGGAGAGCGCGGCGGCTGACCATCGTCGCCCGGTTCGCGCGGGTCTCATGGCGGAGATCGTACGGGTCTCGTCGTGAAGTTCGCCCGGGTCTCATGGCCGAGATCGCGCGGGGTCCGCGGACTGGCGGTTTCGCGGGCGGACCGGGGAGCGGCGAACGGGACGCCGTGGGGCAATAAACCGGGCTGGAGTGGCGTTTGGGCTTGTTGACTGCTTACCATTAGCAATCGACCCGGTCGAGTGCCAGTCTCAGGAGGAGCGAGTGCCTACCTACCAGTACGCCTGTACCGCTTGCGGTGAGCAGCTGGAGGCCGTCCAGAAGTTCTCTGACGACCCGCTCACGGAGTGCCCGGCCTGCCAGGGCAAGCTGCGCAAGGTCTTCTCCGCCGTTGGCATCGTGTTCAAGGGCTCCGGCTTCTACCGGACCGACAACCGTTCGTCGGGCTCGTCGACGACCACGTCCAGCACGGCGTCGTCGTCCGCGAAGCCGTCCGGTGACTCGGGCAAGAAGGAGACCGCCTCCACGAGCTCGTCGAGCACCTCCTCGTCGAGCACGTCGTCCTCCGGCTCCACCGCCGCCGCCTGAGGTTATCCACAGGGGCCGACGAGTCGCGGCGGGTGTGCGGCGCCGTTCGCTAGGGTCGGCCCATGGTCAATCGCGCAGACATCGGGGTCATCGGCGGTTCGGGGTTCTACTCTCTGCTGGAGGACGCCGAAGAGATCGACGTGACGACGCCGTACGGCCCGCCCAGTGACTCGATCACCGTGGGCCGCATCGGCGAGCGGACCGTCGCGTTCGTCCCCCGGCACGGCCGCGGCCACACCTTTCCTCCCCACCGCATCCCCTATAGGGCGAACATGTGGGCCCTGCGATCCCTCGGCGTCCGCCAGGTGCTCGCGCCCAGCGCGGTCGGGTCCCTCCGCCCGGAGATCGGTCCGGGCGCCCTCGTGATCCCCGACCAGCTCGTGGACCGCACACAGGGGCGCGAGCAGACCTACTACGACACGGGCGGCGCCGTTCACGTGTCGTTCTCCGACCCCTACTGTCCCTCCGGACGCGCGGCCGCCGTGGCCACGGCACGCGAGACGGGCTGGGACACGGTCGACGGCGGCACCCTGGTCGTTGTCCAGGGGCCCCGCTTCTCCACGCGGGCCGAGTCGAAGTGGTTCGCGAACGCGGGCTGGTCGATCATCGGCATGACCGGGCACCCCGAGGCCGCGCTCGCCCGCGAGCTCGCCCTCTGCTACACGACGCTCGCCCTCGTGACCGACCACGACGCCGGTGTGGAGGCCGGTGAGGGGGTCACCCACGAGGAGGTCCTGGCCTTCTTCGCGGCCAACGTCGAGCGGATGCGCACTCTGGTCGCGCAGGTCGTCGAGACCCTTCCGGAGGAGCGTCCCTGCCCCTGCGGCAACGCCCTCGACAGCATCAAGTTGCCGATCGAGCTCCCCTGACACCGACGCGTGCCCGGCGAGGGGCGCGATTCGCACCGAGGTGGTCATGCGTGCCCTGAAACGGCTGTCGGCGCGCCGTCGCCGTCCGATCGCCGCCGTGCTCGCCGGTCTCGCGGTGGCCTGCGTGCTGCTGGCCGTCCGTGCCCCCGGCGGGGTGGAGGTCCTCGCCGCCGCCCGCGACCTCCCCGGGGGCCGGTTGGCCGCCTCCGACGTCGTGGTCGTACGGCTCCCGCCCGACGCCGTACCCGCCGGGGTGTACGCCCCCGGAACCCCCGTCTCGGGCCGCGTGCTCACGGGTCCGTTGCGTCGCGGCGAGCCCCTCACCGACGCGCGACTGCTCGGCCCGGGCCTGTTCCGCCAGGCCCTTGAGGGGCAGGGACCCGGCGGGCAGATGGCGAGTCCTCGGGCAACGGGAGACCAGGCGACGGAGACGGGGACGGGGATGGAGACGGGGATGGGGATGGTCGCGACGCCGGTCCGGATCGCCGACCCCGACGCCGCCCGCCTGCTGTCCCCGGGGGACGTCATCGACGTCATGGCTGCCTTCGCCGAGGGCCCTTTCCAGGCCCGGACCGTCGCCGAGGAGGTGCGGGTGATCGCACGGCCACCGAGCCGTACGGACGGCGGCGCGCTGCTCGTGCTCGCCACGACTCCCGGGCAGGCCGCCCAGCTCGCCCAGGCCCAGGCACAGGGCAGGCTCTCGGTGACCATCCGCCCTCGCTGACGAGCCACACCGGCAGGCCATGGGCGGGCGAGGCGGGCGGTGGTCAGTCGGTGCCCGCGCCGGCCTGCCGCCAGGCCCGCTGGTCACGCGTGACCTGATGGAGAATCTCCTTGAACCCGGCATAGCGCTCGGCACCGAGATTCCGTTCGTGCCGCTCTTCGATGGCGGCGAGGATGGCGCGCGCTTTGGCGATCTCGTCGATGCCGCGCTCGGTGGGGACGACGAGCTTGGCCCGGCGATCGGCGGGATCGGGTTCGCGGGTGACATAGCCGAGTTTGACGAGTTCGTCGAGGATCGTCCCGACGATCTGCTTGTGCTGGCCGGACCGCGCCGCGAGGTCCGTCGCGCGCACACCCTTTCCATCGAGGAACGCCAGAACCGTCCCGTGCCGCGGGCGCACGTCGGGATGCCCCTGCTCGGCGAGAGTCTCGAACAGCTCGTCTTGAAGAGCACGCATCAACTGGCCGGCCAGCACGCCGATGTCAGGGACCCTCACAGTCCACCGTCTTTCCGCAATTTAGTCACGATCATTGACTGTCAACGACCTTGATTATACGCTGGCACCAGAACACGCACCACACCACCCCAGGAGATCGAATGCTGTACATCAATCTGCCGGTCAAGGACCTCGCGACCTCCCGGCGGTTCTTCACCGCGCTCGGATTCGCCTTCAACGACCAGTTCGCCGACGAGAAGATGGAGGCGATGATCATCGGTCCGGACACCTTCGCGATGTTGCTGACCGAGGAATACTTCGCGACCTACACCGACAAGAAGATCGCCGACACCGGCGAGGTGACGGAGGCCATCTTCGCCTTAGGCGTGGAGAGCCGGCAGCGCGTCGACGAGCTCGCCGAGGCCGCCGCGGCCAACGGCGGCGCTCTGTCCGGCGAGACGAAGGACCTCGGCTTCGCCTACACCCGGGCGTTCACCGACCCCGACGGTCACCTCTGGGAGGCCACGCACATGGACTTCACCGCGGCCCAGTGAGGAGAGCCACGACGATGACCACCAGCGAGGTCGACACCTACATCGAGACCAAGCTCGACCCGAAGTACCGCGAGATCGTCGCGGCCCTGCGCGCCCTCGTGGCCGAACAGGCCCCCGGGGCCGTCGAATGCCTCACGTACGGCTCGCCGGCCTGGCGGGGCAACAAGATCCTCGCCGTCATCAGCCAGAGCAAAACTCATCTCACCTTCGCCTTCGAGCGGGGCGCGGAGATGTCCGACCCGCACGGCCTCCTCGAAGGAGTCGGTAAGAAGACCCGACACGTCAAGATCAAGACGCTGGACGGGATGAACGAGGCCGCACTACGCGACTACATCGACCAGGCCGTCCGTCTCGACGCCGGCTGACTCCCGTCAGGACGACGCGTCGCGTGCGGGACCCTGCGATGTGTCCCTCGCTCAGGGACAGTCGCGAGCCACTCCTGGGCGGGCCCCCACCGGCTCCATGGGCAGGCCCGTCACAGGAGTGAGCCGAGCTTGGGGTCGTACTCCCAGTGCCAGGGCTCGAAGGGGCTGTGGTAGGCCCAGTCGGGGTGCATCCAGCCGTACCGCTTGCTGTTGGCCTCAAGCCAGTTGAACTGGACGGAGCGGAAGTTCTGCACACCACCGCACAGGTCGACGGCGAGTCCCAGCCCGTGGTTGCTCTTGCCGGGAGTGGCCGCGAAGCCGGGCCGCCGGTAGTAGATGGACTGCTGCTCGCTGAGGTTGCGATAGCTGTCGGAGATGCATATCGAGGTGCCGAACCGCTTCTTGTAGGCGATGTTGAGATCGGCGAAGGCGATGGCCGCGTCCGCCCGCAGTGTCTCTCCGGCCTGCGGCAGGGGGCACAGGATGTTCTTGGGCAGCAGGCCGTTCGGGTACTCCTCCGCCTGGGTGATCCTGGTGGGGTCGCAGCCCCCCGCCCCCTGCGTCCCTTCGCCGATCTTCACGCCGAGCTTGATCAGCGCCCTGGTTAGCGACCGGACCAGCGTGGATGAGCGCTTGCGCAGAGCGGTGACCTGGGCGCTCAGCTGCGCCTCCTGCAGGAGGCTCGCCGCCCGGAGCTCCTGAGCCTCCTGGGCGAGCTGCTGCTGCCGCTCCAGCAGCTTGATCGCACCGCCGAGCACGTTGTTACGTCCGGCGACCAGGTGGTCGAGGTCGGCGATCCTCCGGAGGGTGCTCGTGCCGCCTCCCGCCCTGAAGAACGGGCTGAGCCCGTCGAGCGAAGGGTCCTGGTATGTGGATGAGACGAGGTCGGACAGCGGCTTGCGTAGTTCGTTGAGCTCCGCCGTGGCCTTCTGGAGACCTTCGAGCTTGGTCGCCAGCTCCTTTTCCACGGCGCCGAACTTCTTCTGGCGCGCCACCAGCGCTCGGTTCGCGTCCTCGATGGACTTGTACGCCTTCTGGGCCTCCCGCCGCAGCTCCGTCAGCGTGGCAGGCTCCTTGCCGAGCTCGCCGGTCCGGGCGCTTCCCCCTGCGGCTTCCGTGCGAGCCTCCGCGGTCGTGACGCCGGCCGAGGCCGCCGCGGCCGTGCCGTACGGCGCGGAAACGGCCAGCGAAGTCATTGCCGTGACGACCGCGATCAGCGTGGCTGATCGAGGAGATGGCACGATCGACTCCCCCGTTTGCGAACTCGTGACCTGGGTCAGGGACGCACGTTACTACAGCGTCCTGTGTGCCCGAGCCCCGGTTCGCGCAAGCGCTATCGACCGGTCACGTCGCATTTGCGCGTTTCCAGCTCGATCACTCGCCCTCGGACCGACTCTCACGTTCGCGGCAGAGCTCCCACAGCCACGTGTCCCGCCACTCCGGCGCACACGTGAAGGTCGTCTCCTCGTGAGGTTCCGGCTTTTCGTCCACCGGCCGCCGCACCTCCTTCGGGGCGTCCCCGGGGACGACATTCCGGACGGGTCGGACGACTGGAAGAACCCGTACGAGCCCCTCGTAGAGACGCGCGGGACCGGACGGCTCGGGCACCGGCGTCGGATTCAGCAGGGGCTCCCTCACCGCTCCCGCCATCGGGACCACGGCGATTCTCGGGGCCTCCCGGCCGTTCGCAGCCGCGCCCGGGACGTTCTCCGCCGGCGGCACGGCCGGCCGCGTGCCGGGCGTCCCGGCGGCGGCCCCGCCATCCCTGGTCCCGCCGGCGGGTCCGGGGGGCACTGCGGCGCGTCCGCCGCCCGATTCCGCGCGTACGGCCGCGCCTCGGGAGAGAACACCCCGCGCCCGATCCCCGTAGCCGATAAAGTCGGCCATGAGCATGCCCGAGGCCAGGATCACCGGTGCGATCAGCGCGGCGACGAGCACCACCGATCGCAGCCCGCGTGCGGATCCACGTCGCGTTAGGGTCACGGTCAGCGACGGTAACCAGCCTCGCCACCACGAGGTACAGCGACTTGCCCTGCCTTTACCGCAGGTCAGCCCGCCGGTGACCGGCGAGCCCGAAACGACACCCCCAGTGGAGGCGCGAGCGGGGCCAACCTTTCGCTAGGCTTACTGGTGCACATCACGCCTCCGTAGCTCAGGGGATAGAGCACCGCTCTCCTAAAGCGGGTGCCGCAGGTTCGAATCCTGCCGGGGGCACTCTTTGATCAGGCCCAATAGCCCCTCACCTGGGGTTTCTCTGTAGCCACGCGGCGATCATGTGCAGCCGTAGGCAGCTGCATGTCAGTGATCGCGAAATATACGCGAAATGATCTTACGGGTGTTTCCCCAGGTCAGGCCGCACATGCGAAGAGGCACGCTGCGCCCCGCCCCTTGGGCCACCTCGGCTGCCGGAACGCCCGCGTTCAACCACAGCGAGACGGTCGGCTGTCACGGTCGCATGGGACCGGGGTACGCGCAGGGTGATCCGCGCCCTCATCAAGGGTCGTAGCGCCAGAAACGCAGCTTGAACAGCTCTACGCGAAAGATGTCAGGCGGGAAGTCCGGATCGACGTCGTTCTCTAGCGTCTTCGCGTGCACTTCGACCGACCATTCGACATCAGCGCATCCCAGGTCGAACGTCTTATGGTTGTCACCCCCGAGGTACTCGCGCGCCTGGACCTTGCCTGATGGCACGCGCACCCGGCCGCCCCACGAGCGCTCCCAGGAGGGATCGACAGCCGGGGGCGGACCGCTCCACAATTCGAACCGCACGTAGACGCTGCTTTCCCTGTCCGCGCTGCGGAGGAAGAACTTGTCGTCAGTCTCGATCCACCAGTAGTCCTCCCACGCTTCTGTCAGCGACGACACGGTCAGATCGTCACCGCTGTCGCCGTCCACGATGTCGAAGCCCCCATAGAGATCCTTGATCTCTTCTACGAAACTCGTCAGACATTCGGCCACGCCGTACCTCATCTCACGCTCGGAGCCCGCATCAGGGATCAAAGCAGGCAGGTACGACAACCCCAGCAGAGCGATCAACGACCGCTGGCACTAACCCCCACGTCCCGCGAAAGCGAAGGGCCCCGGGTAGCCCGAGGCCTTTCCGAGGTAACCCTGTCTCAGTCGTTCAGAGCGGCTGTGATCTTGTGGTTCACCTGGAGTTCCTGGCCTTCCACGCACTTGGCGTAGACGCGTTGGAGAACCTCCACACAGTGCCCGGCACGCTGAGTGCAGGTCGGCCAGCGGAAGCGACGCGGTTTCCAGCCAGCGCAGGACGGCCGCCCGGTTTCTGGGCAGCTCCGCGCGCCGGTCTACCGGGAGCAGGGCGTGATCTCGCAGCACCTCTCGCAGTTCCGCATCGTCAGGCTTACTCGGCAGGTCCTTGACGAAGGCAGCGGCCGGGCCAGCCTGGGACGCGCGGCCGTCGCCGTACGCCAAATCCACTCTGAAAGATTCAGGAAAGTTCGCCTAGAAAGTTTCTCTGCTTGCGAGCGCTTCAGATCGGCGTCGACGACAAAGGAGCTGGTTATAGGTGCAGTGGACCAGTCGGCGAGAGGGCGAGGCTGCCCGCGTAGGGCGTCAGTGCCGAGGTCGGGTGGACCGAGACGCACCTAATCCCTAGATTATGTTTCGTGCTACTCCAGTGGAAAGTTTCTGTTCTGAGATGGTGCGGCGGGTCGCGCGGACCGCTCCTCATCAACGGAGAGTCCCTGGTGCGCACGAGGCCTAGTACGCGCCGATCGTCTCCATCTACCTGTCCACATACCTGATCGTCCGCTGCCGTTCAGCAAGGAAGTACTGATCGGCGCCGCCAAGGTCGACATCGAGGGGGACCGATCGTGAAACCGCCTAGCTTACGAAAGTCCGCCTGCGGATCGGCGCGGTCCTCGCCACGCTGACCCCGCTTGTGTCGACGGGGATGAGCTCGCCTTCAGCGAGTTGAAGGACATGTGGGGCATGGAGATCATCCACGGTGTCGAATGGGTGGCCTGTGAGCAACGCGTCGGAGTCATGCTGACGGAGTGCGTGGTGGGGTTCGACAACATTCCCACGGCCGACCTCGTGACTCCTCCACTGACCACCGTCTGCCAGCCGAAACAGCAATGTGGCCAAATGGCCGTCGATCTTCTGGTCGACCTGCTCAACGAAGCGAACGGCCCGGCAACTCGCGCCGGATCGTGCCCATGCAACTCGTCGTGAGGAAATCAACCGCTCCCGGTCCGGCCTGACGGGCAGGGAAACGCACGTATTCACGCCGCTGATCCGCTGGGATCAGCCCTTTTCGAGAGGAAGTGATCGACTACCGGTCGTGATGCCAGTCGCTCAGGCCTCCATGCCCTCCCACAACAAGGAATCCCCGTGAAGATCAAACCTTTGGCGAAGCTATTAATCAGCACACTGCTTGCCGTTGGCGTTGGCGTCGGGACGACCGCCCTGGTGACGCCGGAGCACGGCGCGATTGCGGCGACCAGCCCTGCCGGCAACGACTCGGCCGCCCTGGCAGCCGGCGGCTGCGTCGCCGATCCCGCGCTGCCGGGCGCCACGAAGAGTTCCCTCTACACCGTCACGGCGGACGGCTCCCCGCTGTTCGTCGAGAAGATGACCAAGTACGCTCCCGAGATGCAGGTGCACTACGCGCACTGCTCGATGGCGGCAGCGGGCACCGCCAGGTTCTCCGTCACCGTCGCCCAAAGCTTCAACTCCTACACCGTCAGCCCCAAGAGCCGGAAGCTGGCGGTCACCAGAAGCGGCAACACCATCACCTTCGACAGCGGCCCAAACTATTTGGTCGTCCAGTTCGACTCCGCAGAGCTGCTGTTCATCCTCATCGACGCACCCGAGTCCGATGCGCCGCACCTGGGGGACGCCAACGTCAAGAGCCTGGCTGACTACGGGGTCGACAAAACCGGGGGGACACTCGTCACGGCCAAGATCCAAAGTGCCATCAACGCCGCGTCGGGAGCGACCCGCAATATCCTGTACGTGCCGCCGGGCAAGTACCTGGTCGGCGAGCTCTGGCTGAAAAGCAACATGACGTTGTATCTGGCCGCCGGCGCGGTCCTCTACGGCTCGAACAACAAGGCGGACTTCAACACCGGCAGCGGCGGGGTGAACATCGAGGGCATGCAGCACGCCTCCCTGCGGGTGTACCAGGTCAGCAACGCGAAGCTGCTGGGCCGCGGTGTCATCGACGGTAACGGGAAGTCGCTGCGGGCGCAGGGCCTGAATCTGGCGTTGCTGAAGATCGAGCAAAGCTCGAACATCCAGGTCGACGGCCCGATTGTCCGTGACTCCAGCTACTGGAACACGCTCGTCTACCGCAGCGACAAGGTCACCATCAAGAACTACAAGCTGATCAACTGTCGGCCCACGACGGGTTACAACAACACCGACGGTGTGGATTTCGACGAGTCGACCAACGGCCTGTTGTCCAACGCCTTCCTCTACACCGGTGACGACAACATGGCGACCAAGAACGAGGACACCACCGCCGGTGCGATCGACACCAAGAACGTCGTCCACGAGCATGTCGTCTGCTACAGCAATTCCGGCTGCGCGAAGATCGGGACCAAGACGGAAGGGCGGTCGATGGACGGGATCGTGTTCCGTGACATCGACGTGGTGAAGGCGGGACGCTCCATGGTGATCGACGCGGTCGACACGGCCGTTGTTTCGAACACCCGTTGGGAGAACGTCAGGGTGGAGAACACCGACAGCCTGATCGACCTGCAGGAGGACCGGCCGCCGTCCTGGCGAACCGTGAAGAACACCGCGACGATCCGCGACGCCTACTTCACCAACGTGTCCTCCGACGTGAAGAAGGTCGTCAACCTGCACGGTCGCTCGTCGAGCGTGAACATCAACGGCGTACACTTCACCAACTTCATCGTCCAGGGCAAACCCGTCACCAGTTCGACCGACGCGGACGCGAGCTGGAACATCAACTCCTACGTCTCCAACATCACCTTCTCCACGGCCCCGACCTCCTCGCCCTCGCCGTCGCCCTCGCCCACCGCCACGCCCTCGCCCACCGCCACGCCCTCGCCGAGCCCCACGCCGTCGCCGAGCCCCACGGCGTCGCCGAGCCAGTCCGGCGCCTGCGAGGTGGGCTACACGATGAACTCCTGGAACGACGGGTTCACCGCCAGCATCCACATCACCAACCGTGGCACATCAACGATCAACGGTTGGACCTTGGCGTTCACCCTTCCTGGCGGGCAGACCATCACCAACGGCTGGAACGCCACCTACTCCGGCTCCAGCGGTCAGATCTCCGCGCGCAACGTCTCGTACAACGGGACGCTGGCAGCAGGCGGATCCACCGACATCGGCTTCCAGGCCACCCATACCGGCAATACCGGCAAGCCTGACCAGTTCGCCCTTAACGGCGTCAGCTGCGCCATTTCCTGACGGGAACGTCGGGTCACCGTGCGCCGTCCGGCAGCAGTTCACGGCGCTCGCTGAAAAGGCCCGGCGGCGAGGACGTCTCGCCGCCGGGCCGTCTCACTGGGGAGGGGTCAGCTCCGGGTCCACTTCTGGCTGGTCGTGCCGGCGCAGGACCACAGCTGCACCTTCGTGCCGTTCGCCAAACATCCCCTCACCTGGGGTTTCTCCCAATCCACCGGGATGGCATCGGCTGTGTTCGTGCAGGTCACATGCCAGGAGTGACAGACCTTGGGATACCCGATGCCCGCCCTTCTGATGAAGGATCAGGTGCGTGTGACCTGCGCTATGACGTGCGCGCTGCCACGGCTGTCGTCCGGCGCGTAGTTCGAGACGTCAGTTACGGCCACGGTGCCGTCCTTGACCTCCACCTTGATGCGACCGTCGTCGTAGAGGAACAGGCCAAGCCCGTTGGGCCAGTCGTACTTGTCGTGATCCCACTGGTCGTTGCGGCTGGCCTGCGGCTGACCGTGACGCAGGTCGACATGCTGTCCGATGGTCTCGCCGTCGCTGTTGTGAGTCCTGTCGAACCAGCCGATGATGTCGGCGACGGTGCCGATCTTGGCAATCCGCTCGTGGAGCGCCCGCTGATCGTGGCCCGGAATGAAAGTGCTGCGGGAGACTTCACCGCACCCGCACTTACATTCCGCGAGGTCGAATGAGGAATCGAGGTAGACGACCGGGTTGCGGGCGCCCTCTATGGGATTGCCAACGTGAGCGTCGTGGGCGCGGTGTCCGGGCTCCAGTGTGCGGCCTTCAATGGCCTTGCGGTCGTGCTCACCTGGAACCTGGACCTGAACGATCTTGTCGATGTGGACGGCGCGGACGACGACCAGCCCCCGTCGCTTTCGATGCCCGAGAAGATCGCGTACTGCTCGCGCTACCTCGTCTCACGCCCGGAGCCTTTCTCACGGCATCCAAGCGGGCAGGTACGACAACCCCGGCAGAGCGTTCAGCGACCGCCGCAGAAAACGGAAGGGCCTCGGGACAGCCCGAGGCCCTTCCAGACAGTTGCCGGGGCGCGTGTAGAGGAACATACGCGCACCGGTTGCGCTCTTCACATGACCGCGGCGGGCCCGGCCTCGCGCCGAGCCCGCCGCTTAGAACTCCACCGGCCCTTATCGCGTTCCGTGTCGACGCTCACCCGCTTCGGCGTACGCCTCCCGCAGTGAACGCCGGGGACATCCGAGCCGGACCGTGTCACACCGTCAGCGCTGCAGGGTCAGCACGCCCGGCCGGTAGGGCAGGAGACCGTAGTCGCCGCCGGAGCTGGGGCTGCGGCCCTGATAGAGCAGCTGCAGGTTGCAGGCGTCGACGGTCTTGGTCTGGTCGGGGTTGTTGCGCACCAGGTCGCCGTGGCTGATGTCGTTGGTCCAGGTCGCGCCGCTGTTGGCCTTGCCGGCGAACGGGGCGCTCTCGCTGGTGGCCTGCGGGGTCCACGAACCGCTCAGGCTGGTGGCCGTGTAGGAGCGGAAGTAGCGGCCCTGGGAGCCGATCGACTCGACGAGCATGAGGTACTTGTTCAGGCCCTGGAGCTTGTAGACCTCGACCGCCTCGAACAGGTTGTTGGTCGAGTCGCTCATGATCTGCGTGTAGTTGGAGCCGAAGCTGCTGGGGAAGTTGCCGATGGGCATGCTCTGCCGGTAGATCTTGCCGTTGTCGCCGGCGAAGAACAGGTACATGTTCTGGCCGTCACCGATCAGCGTCTGGTCGATGGGACCGGTGCCGGAGCCGGAGATGCTCGCGGTGGACAGAGTCTGCTGCGCCGACCAGCCGTTCGGGTTGGTGGGGTCGCTGGAGGTGCGGTAGGAGAAGGCGGTCCCGCCCCACTGGTAGGCCAGCACCCAGATGTTCTTCGGCGCGAAGTAGAACAGCGTGGGCGCGACAGCGGAGAAGTTCATCGTGTTCTGGCTGGCCGAGGCCATGTCGGACCAGTTCGTGAAGAGGCCGAAGTTCATCGACCCCCAGCTCGATCCCGTGTTGTGCGTCGTCGCGTAGACGAGGTGCTTGCCGTTGTAGACGACGTTGGTGAAGTCCTTGAGCGAGACCCAGCCCGACTTCGGGTTCGCCAGCGAACCGGTCGACGTCCAGCGGTACGACGACGGGAGATCGCATGTGCCGCCGGTCGGCGTCACCGTCGGGGACGGCGTCGTGCTCGGGCCGCCGCCGCCGCGGATGCTCCACTTCTGGTTGGTCTGGCCGTTGCAGGTGTACAGCTGGATGGCGGTCCCGTTGGCCGTGCCCATTCCGGTCACGTCCAGGCACAGGCCCGACTGCACTCCCTTGATGGAGCCGTCGGCGTTCTGCTGCCACTTCTGGTTGGTCTGGCCGTTGCAGGACCAGATGACGACCTTGGTGCCGTTCGTGGTGCCCATGTTGTAGGCGTCCACGCACCGGGTGCCGTTGAAGGTCCGCAGCTCACCGGCCGAGGTGAACTCGAACGCCTGGTTGGCCCCACCGCTGCAGTCCCAGATCTGCAGCGCCGTGCCCAGCGCGTCGGTGTTGCCCGCCACGTCGAGGCAGCGGCCCGATCCGGTGCCCACCAGCGGCGCCGCCGCCGCCGACGCGGGCGCCGCCGTTACCAGCGCCGCCGCCAGCACCGTCACCAGCGCGGCGGTCAGACGCACCGCCACTGTGATGGGCGAACGCCACCGGCCGGCGAGCGAACGGATGGGGGGTGGTGAATGCATGTCTACTCCTGGGGGGTGGGTACGTGGGTCATACGACAGGAGCTGGCAGGTCCGGCTGAGCCACTCGCTACCCTTCCGAGGTGCTCGATGCAGCGGGCGAACCACTCGTCGCCGCCTGGAGATCCTCGGTGTGGGTGACCGGCGACGCGCCGGCCCTTAGGCTCCGATGTCCTACGGCCGGCCCCGGGCCCGGGGCGCTCAGGACGCCCCCTCCCGATGCCGGCCACGCCCGGGACGTCTCCACAGTGGCGCGCAGCCGGGAGCCGCTGCCGATCATGGAAACCTCCTTCCCGGGATCGTGACGTGTTAGCGCTAACATTTCGTCCGTAGCGCGAGAAGTCGCGCCCACCGGCCTCGATACCGGTGTTGAAGCCGGAGCAAACTAGGACTCGCCGGGTTGCGTCAAGGGAAAGATCAAGAGCTCGGTAACGCATCGCCCTCCGGGAACGCGCCCACCTGGCATTACCGGCCCCGGCCCGCACCACGTGCGAGACGGCTCGTGATGAAACTTTCAACCAAGCAGCAAGACCGCCGACCGTACGACGCGCGCCCGTCGGCGCCGATCACCCGCGCGCCTCATCGATCGTGCGCGCTCACCGGTTCCTCCATCACGGCGAGATGTCCGTCTCGATCGAACTTCAACCCGTAGACGATGGTGGTGGCCCGCTCGGTGAGCCTCCGGACAGGGTGGGCCGGGCCGCGCCGGCTCTCCCCCTCGCCTCGTCCGCTCACTCGACGGCTTCCCGCTCTTCGGGCTCGCCGGCGAGTGCGCGTGCGGCCGTGACCTCGTCGCCGTCCCAACCCCAGTGGCCTTCGCTCTGACGCCGGGCCTGTTCGTCGATCCACCGCTGGTGCGCTTCCCAGGCGGCCTGCTTGGTGGTTCCCAGCGCGGCACCGATCTGCGACCACGAAGCTCCGGCCCTGCGGGCCGATCGCACCGTGAGCTGACGGCCGTAGCTCGCCTTCCGTGCGATCACTTCGCCCAGCGCGAGAAGTTCCAGCGCCTCCTCCCGGGTCAGAGGCTTCGCGTCCTGGTCGATCGACGGGGATCCGGCCTCGTCCTCCTCCTCCGGTGGGGCGAGGGCCTCCTGAGTGCGCAGCGCGTCATAGCGCGCAGCCGCGGTCAGCAGCGTGAACCGACGCTCAAGATCGTCAGGATTGCTCATACGACCGAGTATCACGTCAGGACAGCCTGACGTCAAGGTGGCCTGACGATCAGATGGCGTGAAACATTCATCGCCGTCCGGACGGCCGGTCTTCCTCATGCACTCGCGAAGCACCTGTTCGAAAGGGATTCCACGTGGCGGAGGTGAGAACAGCGGGAGCCTCACCTCGTTGACTCACCCGTACTCGCCGGGATTGGCTCGCCGCGGCAGAGCACCGTCCGTGGATATCGGCGTCCCGAAACGTCTGCGCAATGACACCACGTCGCGCCGACGCCGATCCTCGACCGGTGTCCCACCAGGGCGTTGTTCGTCGTCCTGGAAACGTCACATCTCGGAGAGTGCGAAATTTCTATGCGACATGGCGACTCTGTGCGCTGGCGATTGCGGCTGTCGGCCGCCGCGGTCGCCGCGCTGCTGACCGCAGGCACCGCCGTGGCCGGTACGCACGCCGCCTCGGCGGCCACGGCCGGGTGCCAGGTCAGTTATCGCGTCACCAACCAGTGGCAAGGCGGCTTCGGCGCGGACGTCAGCATCCGCAACCTCGGTGACCCGATCAACGGCTGGAAGCTGACCTGGTCGTTCCCCGCCGGGCAGACCATCACCCAGCTGTGGAACGGCACCCACACCCAGTCCGGCTCCCAGGTCACGGTGACCGACGCCTCCTACAACGGCGGTATCCCCAGCGGCGGCAGCACGAGCTTCGGGTTCAACGGCAGCTGGAACGGCTCCAACCCGGTGCCGTCCAGTTTCGCCCTGAACGGCGTGACCTGCACCGGCGGCGTGACCTCCGCGTCCCCCAGCCCGGCTTCCTCCCCTTCGCCATCGCCGAGCCCCAGCACCACGCCGAGCACCGGCACCCCGGTCGAACGGCACGGTCAGCTGCACGTCTGCGGCACCACGATGTGCGACAAGAACAACGCGAAGGTCCAGTTGCGCGGCGTGAGCAGCATGTGGCTCAACTGGGAGACCGCGCCGTACGCCGAGAACCTGTCCGCGCTGAAGTGGATGCGGGACAACTGGAACCTGCAGGTGATCCGGGCCGCGATGGGTGTGGAACCGGCCGGCGCCTATCTGAGCGACCCGAACAAGGCGCGCTCACAGGTGGAAACGATCATCAACAACGCCGTCGCCGCCGGGGTGTATGTGATCGTCGACTTCCACGCGCATGAGGCCTACAAGGAGCAGTCGCAGGCGGTGGCGTTCTTCTCCGACCTGGCCAAGCGCTACGGTCACCTGCCCAACGTCATCTGGGAGGACTGGAACGAGCCGCTGCAGCTCAGCTGGACCGGCGTGCTGAAGCCGTACCACCAGGCCGTCGTGTCCGCGATCCGCGCCAACGACCCGGACAACATCATCGTGCTGGGCACCCCGACCTGGTCGCAGGACGTGGACTCCGCCGCGTCCAGCCCCGTCTCCGGCACCAACCTGATGTACACGCTGCACTTCTACTCGTGCACTCACGGCGCCTCCCTGCGCGCCAAGGGCGACGCGGCGATCAGGGCCGGGCTGCCGCTGTTCGTCACCGAGTGGGGCGCGAGCGACGCCGACGGCGGCCTCGACGGCAGGGTATGCCTCGACGAGGCGCAGACCTGGATCAACTGGATGAAGACGAACGGCGTCTCCTGGGCCGCCTGGAAGCTCGACGTCGGCACCGACTCCACCAACATCCTCTCCCCCGGCGCGCCGGTCACCGGCGGTTGGAACAACTACCTGCACGGCCACGCACCGTTCGTCGTCGCCAACATGAAGTAAGGCGCCGACCAGCTCGTCGCCGCCATCAGATCTGAGCTGACAACCGCGATCACCGCGTGTGGGCGGTACCCGCCGGGCATGCCCGGCGGGTACCGCCCATCGTCATGACCGGCAGCATGGCCCGGACGGCACCGGCAGGATCCGCGACCGGATGCCTGATCGCGAACCCTGCCCCGCAGCCCGGCACGGCGCCGACCGTGCACACGGATGGGACCCGGCGCACTCACGTCCGGAGGATCACCCGTCGAGAGATCGGCGACCGAGTGGGCGGGACCATGCGGACGCGGTGTCTGTCCCCTGGCCGTCCGGCACCCCGGTCGCCGACGGCACACGAGTCGGGCCGCGGTTGTTAACGCTCACAAGTGCACTGCCGATCACTATCGCCTCTCCATCGCCAGGTGGAGGTGGTGGTGGGCGGAGCAAACACGAGGCCGGGACACGCTGTCAATGGCCGCGTTGCCCGCCGGGCCGGCCCACGTGAGGCGAAGCGCGCCATCTGGGCCGTTCAGGCCGGCGCACCTCGACACCCGGCACATTGCGTGAAATTTTCATCATCTGCCGCCTCATTCGGCGTCGCCACAACCCTCGTCACACCGTCGCCCAACGTCGTCACCGCAATGTTTCGAGCTACGACACCATGCGTGAGACGAGGTCGAGGCTCAGGAAAGCCGAAACTTTTCAAAACACTCTTGACACATTTCGGCGCGGTTCCCACACTGAGTCCCCAAGGCGGTCCCCTGCCCGGTGGTGGTGCACTTGCAGGGGCCGCCGTTTACGACGCCCTCGTGGTGTGCGTTCCCAACAGGGGGCGCGGCGTCGGTTCCACGGGACTCCCCCGTGTCTTCCCCCCTTTCCGTACGTTCCTTTATGGAGGCTCAGGCATGGGCGCAAACGCCTTACCCCCGTCCGGAACCCGGCTGCGCCGGGCCCTGGTCGCCGGCGCCCTCGGCGTACTCGGCGCGGCCTCGGCGCTGGTGGCGGTGTCGATCCCCGCCGACGCCGCGGGCAGCACCTTGGCCGCCGCGGCCCAGCAGAGCGGCCGCTACTTCGGCACCGCCATCGCGAGTGGCAAGCTCGGTGACGGGACCTACACCGGCATCGCGAACCGTGAGTTCGACATGATCACGGCCGAGAACGAAATGAAGATCGACGCCACCGAGCCGAACCAGAACCAGTTCAACTTCAGCTCCGGTGACCGCATCTACAACTGGGCGACGCAGAACGGCAAGAGGGTGCGCGGCCACACCCTGGCCTGGCACAACCAGCAGCCCAACTGGATGCGGAACCTGTCCGGCAGCGCGCTGCGCCAGGCGATGATCAACCACATCAACGGCGTTCTGTCCCACTACAAGGGCAAGATCCCCTACTGGGACGTGGTCAACGAAGCCTACGACGACAACAACGGCGGACGCCGCCAGTCCAACCTCCAGGCCACCGGCAACGACTGGATCGAGGTCGCCTTCCGCACCGCGCGCGCGGCCGACCCGTCCGCCAAGCTGTGCTACAACGACTACAACATCGACAACTGGACCTGGGCCAAGACGCAGGGCGTCTACAACATGGTCAAGGACTTCAAGGCCCGCGGCGTGCCGATCGACTGCGTCGGCCTGCAGTCGCACTTCAACAGCCAGAGCGCGTACAACAGCAACTACCGCACCACCATCTCCCAGTTCGCCGCCCTCGGCGTGGACGTCGCAATCACCGAGCTGGACATCCAGGGCGGCTCGGCCCAGACCTACGCCAACGTGGTCAACGACTGCCTGGCCGTCCCCCGCTGCATCGGCATCACCGTGTGGGGCGTGCGCGACAGCGACTCCTGGCTCGGTGCGAACACCACCCCGCTGCTGTTCGACAGCAACGGCAACAAGAAGGCCGCGTACAACTCGGTCCTGAACGCCCTCAACTCCGCCACGCCGAACACCTCGCCCAGCCCCGGCACCTCGCCCAGCCCCGGCACCTCGCCCAGCCCGGGTGGCGGGGACGGCAGCGGCACGATCAAGGGTGTCGCCTCCGGGCGATGCCTGGACGTGCCGAACGCGAGCACCTCGGACGGCACCGCGGTCCAGCTCTATGACTGCCACGGCCAGACCAACCAGGTGTGGAGCTCCACCTCTGCCGGTGAGATCCGGGTGTACGGCAACAAGTGCCTCGACGCGGCCGGCACCGGCAACGGCGCCAAGATCCAGATTTACGGCTGCTGGGGCGGCGACAACCAGAAGTGGCGCGTCAACTCCGACGGCACCATCCAGGGCGTCCAGTCGGGGCTGTGCCTCGACGCCGTCGGACAGGGCACCGGCAACGGCACCCAGCTCCAGCTCTACTCCTGCCACGGCGGCAGCAACCAGAAGTGGACCTGGTCGAGGTAACCCGGTCCCGACCGGCGCCCCTCACCCGGCGCCGGTCCCGCCGGAGCGGCGGATGACCCCACCGCTCCGGATCAACCTCACGCTCTGATTCTCACCGGCCTCCGGTGTGGCGCGATCCGCCACACCGGAGGCCGTCGCCGTCTGCGCGTCCCGCCGTCCGACGCCCTCAGCGCCGCCGCCTGCCGAGACTCCGCGTCGATCCTGGTGTCCGGCCCGCGTCGGCCGTCAGGGGCCCCACGGCGCCCACCGGGCCGACGCCTCAGATGGTCACCGAATCTGAAATCAGTTCATCCCTTGCGACCTGCCGAAAGGCGGCCGGACCGGACGCGGCGGCAGATTCGCTACGCATGGAGTCGGCCTATATGGGGAAGGTCTCCACAATCCCTCGGAAGTGACACGGTTTGGCAACAAATTGGCCAGTCGCTTCAGCCGGGCACCGGGGCAGACCGCTCCGGTACGACCGCCGCCAGTGTTCGGCGGAGACCATAGGACCGAACGATACGGAGGAACGGTGATGCCGACCAACCCCCACCGCCCGCGGAAAGGACTGTCGTCCGGAGCGGGTGGGCCACGCCGGCGCATCTCCCATCCCATGATCCTCGCGACCGCGTTCGTACTCACGGGCGGTGTCGGAGCGACGGCGGCCTCCGCCGCCACCCCCGTCACCCCGCCGGCCGAGACTTCGGACCCTGTCGTGACGGCCACGGTGACGATCACGCCGACGGCCGGTCCGGCGGAGACCGCCACCGGCTTCCCCACGCCGACGCCCACCTCCGCTCCCGCCGCCGCGGAGGTGCCCCTGGTGGGTCCGTTCCTCGGCGCGCTGCACGGCGAAGTGGTCGTGCCGGCCAAGGACGGGTGTGGCACCGTCACGGTGTTCACCCAGACCGGGCAGGCCGTCGCCGTGGCGGAGGGCTCGATCACCGTCCGCAGCCAGGACGGCTTCGAGCGGTCGTACGCGATCGGCGACTCCAAGGTGTTCACCGCCCGTCGCGGTGGTGAGGTCCGGCAGGACGCCTGGGTCTCGGTGATCGCGGCCGCTCAGCCCGGCACGGCGACCCCCACCCCGCAGAGCCCGGAGAGTCCCGTCCCGGAGAGCCCCACGCCGGAGATCCCCGCCCCGCTCCCGACCGGCACGACTCCCGCAACCACGCCGACGCCCACAGGCGTTCCGGCTCCTTCCTCGGGCACACCCGAGGGCACGCCCACCGAAAGCACACCCACGACTCCCGAAGGCACCCCTGTCCCCGGCGAGGCCTCGACGGCGCCCGCGTCGCCGAGCGGAACGAACTCCGGCCTGCCGCAGACCGAGGAGACGACGCCCGCCGCCCCTCAGGGGGAGACGGCGACGGCCGCCTACGTCTTCGACCTCTCGCGGCCGAGCAAGCGGCTGTGGTATTTCGGCAAGAGCGCTCCGCACACCCTGAAGTGGCGCTCGGGCAAGCCCGCCTGGCGCACCCCCGAGCCCTGTCCGACGCCGACGCTCACCCCGACCGAGCCGCCGGCCGAGACATCCGTTCCGACCACGCCCCCCACCGAGACCACGCCCCCGACCGAGACCACGGCTCCCGTTCCCGAGCCGTCGCCGACGCCGACGCCGACGCCCACGGACACACCGACCCAGGCTCCCAGTTCCTGATCCGCCCCAACCGGCCCTCACCTCCGCGGCGAGGGCCGGCCTGTCGCTGTTCCCGGACGGACGGTCACGCGGCCCGCTTCGTCACATCCGGCGACGGCGTGCCCGGTGCGGTCCCGGGGCCGTCCGCTGATCGGTTCGCCGTCCCGCTGCGGCCGTACGAATCACCCGCGAATCCGTCGAGCCGTCCCTAGCATGGTCAGCGATGCGACGGAAATCTCTGACGGGAGAGGGAAATCAGTAGCGACGGGCTTTTCCACATCGACGAGAAGAACGGCCTTGTTGCGATGCGCGTAGCGCCGTACGAAGCCGAAGATGTGCTGCAGGAGTTACTCGCCACCCACCCCGACCTGCTCGCCGGTGGGCAGATGACACCCGATGTTCCTCGCCGCTGGCTGCTGGTACGGCGCGAGTTCGGCGTTCCCGACCGCGACGGCGGCGCCGGCCGCTGGAGTGTGGACCATCTTTTCGTCGACCAGGACGGCGTTCCCACTCTGGTCGAGGTGAAGCGGTCGAGCGACACCCGGGTGCGCCGTGAAGTCGTCGGCCAGATGCTCGACTACGCCGCCAACGGAGTGCGGTACTGGCCCTTGCAGGACCTACGCGTGCACTTCGAGCAGACGCAGCGCGACGTCGGCCAGGACCCTCAGGACGCCATCAGCCGGCTCTGCGGCGACGCGATGATCACTGTGGAGGAGTTCTTCACCAAGGTCGCGGAGAATCTGCGCACCGGCCGGATACGCATGGTTTTCGTCGCCGACGTCATCCCCGACGAGCTTCGCCGGATCGTGGAATTCCTCAACGAGCAGATGAATCCCGCGGAGGTGCTCGCGGTGGAGGTCAAGCAGTACCTCGCGGAGGGCTACCCGGGAAAGACGCTCGTTCCGGTCGTTTACGGACGCACCGCCGCCGCATCCGTGAAGACCACCCCGCAGCGGCCCAACCTTCAGGAGATGCGGCAGAACGCCGACGACCATGTCCGCGCGCTGTGGGAACGGCTCGAACAGTGGGCGCGACAGCAGGGACGTACGCTGCAGAACGCACCGAGCGGTGTCCGTGTCCTGAGCCAGAGCGGCCTGCGGATAGTGCAGCTCTACCCGTTGGACGCGGTCCTCTGCTTCAACCTCGACCCCATGCGGCATCGGGGCCACGAGTCGCTGGCCGCGTCCTGCCTCGCGTCCCTGCGGGCCCTCACCGCGAAGACTCTCACCACGGCCTATCCGAGCGTTCCGGCGCGCGATGCCGTCGCCGGCTGGGACCGCGTCGAGGAACTGCTCGATCGGCTCTCGCGTCTGTGACGGCCGCACGGGCACCTGTACGACGTCTCGGCGGCCTTCCCGGACCACACCGGGAAGGCCGCCGTCGAGGGTGTGCGGCCGGTCAGGTGCGGGCGAGGGTGAGGTTTCCCGCGCCGCTCTTCCTGACGACGACGACCGCGTAGACGCCGGAGACCTTCGGGTCCGCGATGGTCACGCGTTCCGCCTTGCCCGGCCCTCCGCCGATGGAACGGGCGGCCTTCCCACGCGACAGGCCCCACGCGCCGGAGTTCGGCGTCAGCACGAACAGGTCGACGTCCTGCCCGTTGCGGGGCGTGACGGTGAACGTCGCGGGCGCGCTCTGCTCGATCCGGGCCGTACGGATCTCGACCAGCCGGTCGGCGGCCATCGTGATCTCCTGGGGAGTGCCCTTCACGAGGTCGCCGTCGGGCGCCTCGGCCACCTCCAGCGCGTACTCCTGGTAGTCGACGTCCGAGGGGACGCTCGCCACGTAGGCGTCGTCGTACGAGGCGGCCTGCACGACGACGAAGTCCGGGTTCGCCGCGGTCGCGTCCGAACTGGAGACGGCCTGGCCGCCGCCGCCGACGGGATAGACGTCGAGGTCGACGTTCGCGCCGCCCGTGGCGGAGACGGCCGCCACCACGGACCACTTGCCGGTCGTGGCGGGGAAGACCGGCACCAGCGGGACGTTGGCGGGGAAGTGCGCCGTCTTCCGGTCGAAGAGGTCCTCGTAGCGCTTGTCGCGGATCGTGTTCTGGAACAGCACGGGCTCGGCGAGAGCCTGGTCCTGGGGGCTCAGCCCCTTCAGGAACTGGTCGACGTCGTCGGCGGGCGCCTTCCTGAAGGCGGCCACGACTCCCGCGGGGCCGATCCCCGCGACGTCCCAGTACTTCTCGTCGCGGGCGCCGGAGTCGGCCAGGTCGAGGAGGGCGCCGGCCACACGCCCCTCGACGTCGGCCCCGTTGTCCCAGCCCGCGGTGAACCAGGTCGGGCTCTCGACGTCGACCGGGGTGTCGGTCGGGCCCCACCGGTAGTGCGTGTCGTCGTACGTCTGAACGGCGACCCAGTCGGCCCACCCCTCGGACCAGGCGCAGGCCGGGGTCTCCGAGGTCTTGAGGAAGTGGTCGTCGCAGGAGGAGCCGTAGGGCGGCATGCGGCCGTGGGTGTAGTCCATGATGAAGTGCCCGAGCTCGTGGGCGACCGTCATCTTCTGCAGGTGGGCCGAGGCGCTCAGGTGGATCTGGAAACGGGCGTCGCAATCACCGGTGATGACGGCCGGGCAGTAGTACGAGTGCGCGAGGACCTGGTCGGGGGCCCATTTCACGACCACCTGCCGGCAGGCGGCCTCGCCCGGCTTCCAGCAGTCGTCACCCGGCTGGTTCAGCCATCGGGTGTACGCCTTCCACGTGTCGTAGGCGGCGGTGAGGATCCGTAACGCGCCCTCCATCTCGTCGCCGGGCTTGGCCGCGTAGTCGATGGTGGTGGTGTCGGTGCCCTTGGGCACGTCGTTCACCACGGTGCTGTAGTCGAAGTAGAACAGGTTGTCGCCGGCGCCCGGCTCCACCACCTTCCACAGCGGGCTGACGGTGTGCACCTGGAGATAGACGTCCTGCGCGCCGCCGTCTTCGTCGGTCCCGGGGAAGCACACCTTGTAGTCCCCCGCGTCGTCGGTCAGGACCTGCCCGAGCAGGTTGCTCCTCTCGGGGTCCTTGTCCCACGCCTCCACGGTGACTTTGGGCACGCCCCTGACGGCGCCGTCCTCCGCCTTGACGTGCGTGACGCGCCCGTGCACGCAGGTGTCGCCGGCGAGGGCGGTCAGGGGCGCCTGCGGCCGCGGGAGCGGCTGCCGGTCGTCGCGCGTCCGGCCGAACACGGCCGACCGCTCCCCGATCGTGAGGTAGGCGAGCCCTTCACTGCCCGGGCCGGGCCGTCCGTCCCGCGCCTGGACGCGGATCGAGGCGGGCCCGGGGGCGACCGCGGTGACCACGCCCTCGTACCGGACCGGCCTGCCGCGCCGGGCACGTTCCGTACGGCTCGCGCGGTCCACGGGACTGCGGCCGATCGCCGCCGCGGCGTGGGAAAGCCCGGCGGGCGGGCGCACCCAGCGCAGCGTCTCCGGCAACTCGATGATCGTCGTGGCGTCCGGCAGGTCCTCCTTAGCGGTGACCTCGACCGTGAGCGTCGCGGTCTGTCCCATGGCCGGGGCGCGGTCGAGCTTCACGTCGACGGTGAAGCAGTACCCCGGATCACACGAGGGCGGCTTCGCGGGGGCCGCGTGGGCCGGGGCCGCGGCGAGGCCCGCCGCGGCCAGTCCGGTGGCGGCCAGGGCGGCCGCCATCAGTCGGCGTAACATCCATTTCTCCTGATCAGCCCGCGCAGGCGACGGGCGAGTCGAAGTGTCCGGGTGAGGTGGGGTAGGGCGAGCCGCTGTCGCCGGTGGGGATCGCCAGCTCGCGCTGGGCCGAGGGGTCGTTCAGCGCGCGGCCCGCGCCGGCGCCCCAGGCCACCTTGGCCAGGAAGTCGAGCATCGCGGGCGAGTGCTGGCGGACGATGTTGTGCCCGCCGTTCGCCGGACCACAGTGGGTGTACAGGTTGAACGAGCCGTTCCAGTCGATCATCTTGTCGCCCGGGTTTGGCCCGTTGGCGGTGCGGTCGCCCTGCAGCACGTCGCGGTCCGCGCCGCCGTACTGCCAGTCGACGCCCTGGTGGTGCTGGTCGTCGGCGGCGGACGCGTTGTCCTTGTCCGTCATCCGGAACCACAGGCACGGGTCGACGACGGTGGTGAGCGTGCCCTCGGGCATGCGGCCGGGGGCGCAGTCGCCGGGGTAGGAACCACGGGGGTTGTAGTCGAGCAGGTCCGCTCCGGCGCCGCCGAAGACGTGGTCGACGAAGCGGTCACCGGTGCCCCGGGCGGCCGGGTCGAACGCGCCGCCGCTGAGGCAGTCGGCGGTCGCCGCGTCCAGGACGGGGTCGCAGCCCTTGCCGCCCCAGATGACGTCCGCGCCGTCGTCGCCGAAGACCTCGTCGCCGCCGCTGTCGCCGTTGATCAGGTCGTCGCCCGCGCCGCCGTGCATGCTGTCGCGGCCCGGTCCGCCGCGCATGCGGTCGTCGCCGCCCTTGACGAAGCCGTCGTGCGCCATCGCCGAGGTGACCCAGGTGTCGCCGTCCGCGTCGTGCAGCAGGTCGGTACGGCGGTCGTAGGAGCCGGCCGGGAAGCCCCGGTAGGTCTCCTTCGGCGGGGCGTTGAGGCTGACGGTGAAGCCGAGCCGCTGGGCGTCGCCCGCGTCGATGCGCTCGTTCACCACGCCACCCCGGTCGCCCAGCATGGCGTCCTCGCCCGCGCCGCCGTCCATCTCGTCGTCGCCGAGCTCGCCGAACATGTCGTCGTCGCCCGCGCCGCCGTACAGACGGTCGTCGCCGTCCTGTCCCCACAGCCCGTCGTCGCCCGCGTCGCCGTACAGGCGATCGGCGCCGAATGAGCCCTCAGGTTCGCACGTCGGCTGGGCCTGCGTGCAGAACCGGGTGGAGTCGCCGGGCAGGGCCGGGTCATGCGTACGGCTGCGCGTCGCGTCCGCGGGCGCCTGGCCCGCCGGGTAGCGCTCGGTGTAGACGCGCTCGGCGTTCCCGGTCAGCGTGCGGACGAGCGAGCCGTTGTCGCCGAGCAGCACGTCGGCCGCGCCGCCGCCCTCGATGGCGTCGCCCTTGTCGGCCGCGCCCGGCTTCGCCGAGCCGCCGATCAGGTCGTCCTGGCCGGGAGTGGCGTCGTCGCCCTCCAGTTCGGCGGGCGCACTGGCGACGCCCTTCCAGCCGGGGTCGGCGAGCGGCTTGCTCTCGGTCTGGGTGGACTCGGCCGACAGCGGGAGGTCGCCGCGGATCTGGTCCGCGCCGCCGCCGCCCTCGGCGTAGTCGCCCTGGCCGCCGCCGGAGATGTAGTCGTCGCCGTCCTGTCCCCACAGCACGTCGACGCCCGAACCACCGGAGACGCGGTCGTCGCCCGAGCCTGCGCCGAGGAGCGTGACCGCCCGCGGGGTCATCGGTGCACCGGCCGAACCGAGGCGGACCGTGGCCCGCGTGGGCGTGCCCGCCAGTGTCACCACCGCGTTGTCGCCCGTGACGACGTCGTCGCCGGGGCCGCCGAACAACGCGTCGGCGGCGTCGTCCGCCGCGACGTGAGAGCCGCCCACGATGTCGTCGTCGCCCTGGTCGCCCTCGACCCAGTCGACGCCCGCGCCGCCCTCGGCGTAGTCGTTCCCCTCCTGGCCGCGGAGCCGGTCGGCGCCGCCCTGGCCGAAGATCGCGTCGTTGCCCGTGCCGCCGTCGGCGACGTCCGCGCCGGAGCCGCCCGCGAGCGGCTCCACCCGGTGGGTGTGCGCCTGGCCGGGCCGTACGGCGACGGAGGTGGCCGTGCCGGACGTGCTGAGCACGGCGTTGTCACCGGCGATCACGTCCGGTCCGTCCCCGCCGAGCAGGGTGTCGCCCGCGTCGGGGTGCGGCCCGGAGCCGCCGCCGACGAGCTCGTCCTCCCCGGCCTCGCCGAAGACCCGGTCGGCGCCGTTGCCGCCCTCCAGGTGGTCGTCGCCGGTGTCGCCGTGCACCTCGTCGGCCCCGATGCCGCCGAAGGCGGTGTCTTCGCCGTCGCCGCCGTGGATCACGTCGGGCCCGCCGGCCTCCTCCGGCGTCCCGTCCAGGTCGAAGGAGCCGCCGGCATCTCCGTTGTCACCCACGAGGCGGTCGGCCCCGGCGTCGCCGTAGAGCGTGTCGCCCGCGTCGTCGCCGCCCGCCGTACGGCTGCCGCCGACGAGCAGGTCGTCGCCGTCGCCGCCGAACGCGGTGTCCTCGCCGGCCTCGCCGACGACCACGTCGTCCTGGGCCCCGCCGTACAGGGTGTCGTCGCCCGGCCCGCCGGTCACCTCGTCGGCTCCGTCGTCGCCGTAGGCGATGTCGTCGCCGGAACCGCCGCTGACGTCGTCGTCGCCCGCGCCGCCGTACAGGACGTCGTCGCCCTTCTCGCCGCAGACGCGGTCCTTGCCGCCGCCCGCCTCGACCCGGTCGGCTTTCCCGCCGGCCGAGACGGTCTCCGTGCCGGCGCCGCCGAGGACGAGGTCACGGCCGTCGCCGTCCGCGCCGGGCCCTGTGTCGGCCTCGGCGCAGGGCTCGTCGCGCTGCCTGTCGCCGAAGATCGTGGCGCCGCCGTCGCCGCCCACGACGTGGTCGTCGCCGTCGCCGCCGACCAGCAGCTTGACCGAGGGCTCCACCCCCGCGGGCAGCGGCAGGTGCCGCACCCGCCTGGCCGGACCGTAGTCGTCGCGGCCCTCGGCCTCGCTCACGTCGGACGGCTCGGCGATCACCCAGTCGTCGCCGGGGCCGCCGAAGATCTCGTCCTTGCCGTGGCCGCCCGCGAGGACGTCCTCACCGCCGCCGCCGAGGATCCGTGCGGTCTCTCCCGGGCGGGAGTGCCCGGCGACCAGGTCGACGGCCTGACCGCCGTACACCCTGTCGGCGCCCGCGCCGGTGTCGACGTAGTTCGGCCCCGAGTCGGCCGGGCCCGGCGCGTCCGGCCCGAACTCCTCCCGCGGACCGGTGTGGATCTCGTCGGCGGCCGATCCCCCGGTGAGGGTGTCGGCGCCGGGCCCGCCGACCAGCAGACTCGGCTGGGCGCGGTAGCGGGGCGACGGGTCGGTCGCGGCGAGGGGACTGTCGGAGGCGACGCCGATGGTGTCGTTCCCCCCGTTGCCGTACAGCCGGTTCTCGCCGAGCCCGGCGGTGATCCGGTCGTCGCCGTCGTCCGGCCCGTCGGCCGGCGCTCCGGGCAGACCGTCGGCCGTCCAGTCGGCCACCTCGGCCGTGCCGACCTTCCGGGTGGCGGGGGTGAGGTGGCCGTCTCCGGCCACCCAGCCGCCCGCGCCGCCGATCGTCAGGTAGTCGTCGCCGGGGCCGCCGGCCACGATCGGCGCCGGTCCGCCCTGCTCGTGGTAGGAGTCGGTGCTGGTGATCTGGTCGTCGCCCTTGCCGCCGTCGATCACGTTCCGGCCGGCGCCGGCGAGGATCATGTCGTCGCCGTCGCCGCCGAAGGCGACGATCTTCCGGTCGAACGGGTACGGCGCGCCCGAGTCGTCGGCGTATCCCTGGAAGACGAGCGTGAGGCCGCCCTTGGCGCCGCGGCCGTCGGCCAGCACCCGGTCGAGGCCGGCAGTGTGGTGCTCCTCGCGGACGCCGAGGGCGTTGACCACGAATCCCTCGTCGCCGGGGAGCTGGGTGACCGTCCACCGCTCGGCGTCGTCGCCCGGCTTGGCCGTGCTGCCGCCTCTGGCCGCGCGCATCGGGCCGATGTGCAGCACCAGCGCGTCGCCGCTGACCGTTGCGAGCTTGGGCGGGGCCTCGTCGCACTTCGGCTTGGCCGAGAAGTCGAGCAGCGTGGCCTCGACGATCGTCCAGTCGAACCGCTTCTTGAAGATCGAGAGGCCGATCTCCACCCAGGCCTTGAGATAGACCTTGAGCTTGCCCTCCATGGTGAACAGGCACAGCGGGTTGCGCAGCAGGACGCCCGCGAACTCGAAGAACCTGAACTTGCCGTCGTTGGTCGGGTCGGCCCAGAGCATCGAGATCCCCAGGGCGATGCCCCCGCTCACGCCCGCCTTGACGAGCAGCAGATCGACTCCGGCTCCCGCCTCCAGCGTTCCGTACAGGCTGATCGCCGGCAGGGGGCGGCCCCGCTCGTCGGTGGTCTTCAGGTAGAGGCTGTCGAGGATCTGCAGGTCGGCCTTGCCCTGCTCGATGGCCTTACGGATGCCGTAGGTGTCGAAGCCCGCCCTGATCCGCGCCTCCACCCCGGCGGTGCCGGAGATGACGACCATGATGGGCGGCGGCGCGTAGACCGGGCCGAACGACTGGCTGTAGGTGAAGCCCAGCCGCAGCGGACCGGAGTCGAAGGCGACCAGCTCGACGTCCTTGCCCATGAGCAGGCTGAAGACCGACCGCCCGGCGTTCTCCAGCACCGGGAAGCTGAAGCCGGCCTTGGCCGACTGCTGCATCGGGCCCTGCGCGTCCGCCGCGGCCTTCGCGGCGGTGGCGGCCTTGCCCTTGTCACAGGTCCTGGCGCCCTGATCGAGCGCCGCGAACAGGTCGTCCGTCTTGGGCGCCACGTCCGCGATCAGCGAGTCCGCCACGTCCGGCGAGTTCTCCGTGGTGAGCGCCCTGTCGCCGGCCACGGTGAAGCTGCCGATGGGGATGTGCAGCTCGCCCCGGCAGTCGGGCAGCGAGGTCACCAGCTTGGTGATCTCGATCATCCGCTCGATGAACTGGGTCGTGCTGTTGCCGCCCAGGGTGTTGAACTTCTTGGCGATCGTCATCAGGTTCACGTCGCCGCCGCCCGCGGCCCTGCTCAGGTCCGACAGCACCGGGATGGGCGCGTACAGCTGGTCGACGACCGGCCGCACCGGGTCGGTGACCCGCTTGACCTGCGTCACCACCGGTCCGAGGACCGTACGGAAGAAGTCGCCGGCCTCCAGGTTCACGTCGGTGAAGGCGATGGACAGGTTGGCGGGGTCGGGAGAGCCGCCCTTGGTGAGATCCCAGGCCAGGTGGAAGTCGCCGAACAGCCCCGGCAGCATCGGCGATCCGGGCGTCACGGTGAAACGCCAGTCGACGGCCGCGTTGGCGTGCAGCGACGTCTCCACCAGGTCGGAGGCGTCGGCGAGCTGGGAGAGCCCGATCTTGCCGACCGGCTTGAGCCCGACGGTGAAAGTGCCCGCGAACAGGTCGGGAGACTGCGGCGAGCGGTTCTTCACGGTGACGTCGAGGATGGACAGCTTGGCGTTGATCTCGTCGGGCAGCGACACGTTCACGCCCACGGTGGCCTGCGGCCGCTTGCCGGGTGTCGCGTCGATGTAGAAGCCGTTGACGCGGTCGAGGCCCACGGTCACGTCCACGTGCCAGCCGAGCTCGGCCCGCACGCCCTTGCCTGGGCCCTGACGCAGCGCGAGACCGGGAACGCCGATGTCCAGCTGCCGTTCCAGGGCCGCGCAGCCCTCCACGCAGCCCTGCTGCGGGTCGACCACGCCCTTGCCGATGCTCATCGTGAACTTCACGCCGGTCAGCTCGGTGCCCTTGGCGGCGTCACAGGCGGTGGGGTCCGCTGGCTCCGGCGCCTGCACACAGGTGATCACCGGTTGCACGCCGGGCCCGACCTTGGGGGCCAGCTCGGCGTTGTACCACTCGCGCAGGTCCTTGCCGGTGGGCACCCGGCCGCCGTTCGGCAGCGTGGCGATCGCCGCCTTGATCTCCTGACGCTTGACGCCGACGAAGTCCGCGCCCTGCTGGAGGTCGTCGCCGACCAGGGGCAGCCTGCCGCCGTAGGAGACCGTGCGCATGCCGGCTTCCAGGGCGGTGAGGTAGCGGTCGATGCCGTCGCCGAGGTTGGTCCAGTCGAGCTCCAGCCCCGCGGGCAGGGTGGAGAAGTCGAACTCGGGCACCTCGAGCCGGTCGATGTCGCCCGGCAGCTTCGCGGTCAGGTCGAACATGTCCGCCAGCGGAGCGGCCCTGGGCAGACGCAGCACGAGCGCGTGCCTGCCGTCCGCGGTGATCGGGCTGCCGTTCACGTAGGCGGGCAGCACCGCGCACAGCGCGAGGTCGGTCTCGTCGCGCCGCGGGTCGCGGTCGCAGGTGACCGGATCGGTCGTCTCGTTGAGCGCCAGGTCGAGCCCGGCGAAGAAGTCGGCCGGCGCCACGGCGTCCTGCGCCTCGCCGTCGTACCGGAGACTCACGCCGTACGCGAGCCTGGCCTGCATCGGGTCGCCGTCCGCCTTGCCGACGGAGACCGGCAGCGGGCCGATGTTCGCCTTGATCGCGCCGTCGAGCCGGGCGTCCGCCTCCAGGTCGAGGCCGGAGTCGGTGTCGACGAGCAGGTCGCGGGCGAGGTCGAAGTCGCGCTTGAGCGCCACCCGCAGCCCCAGCCGGATCTGCCCGCCGACCGAGGCGTCGAGCGTGCCCGAGCCGGAGGCGGCGACCAGGCTGCTGTCGCCGAAGGAGAAGCGCAGCGGCTCCCGCAGCGCCGCCTTCTTGTCGTACGCGAGCGACAGGTGCAGCGCGCCGTCCTCGTAACCGATGCGGGCCTGGCCGCCCAGCGCCTTGTTCAGCTCGGCCACCAGCGCCTGCACGGTGTCCGGCGGGGCCGCGGTCAGCCGGTCGATCGCGTCCCTGAGCGGCGAGCGCAGCGCGTACGCCGTGCCCGGCTCGGGACGGGTCTGGCCGAACGTGGCGGTGAACGCCATGGTGTGCTCGCCGCAGACGGCCCCGACGGTCATGACGCGTGTGCCGATCACGACGCCGCGTCCGATGTGCGCCTGGGTGAACGTCCGCGAGGGGTCGGTGACGAAGCCGTTCTCGCTTCCACAGGCGCCGTCGCCGTACACGACGCCGGGGCCCGAACCCGTCTCGTCGGCGGCGACGAGGTCGGACAGCGAGCGGCCGAGGAGCGGCAGCTTCGTCGTCATCGCCGTGCCGACCGGTCCGTTGGGCTTGACGTGATCGAGATAGGTGGCCAGCGCGCCCAGCGACTTGACCAGCGCGCCGAACAGCGCCTGCGGGTTGCCGGGGTCGAAGGCGAAGTCCTTGACCTTGCCGATCTGGTCGAAGCCGCGGAAGGTCACGGTGCCGGGCGTGCGGACGTCCGGCATCTGCACATCGCCGGTGACCTTGCCGCCGAAGAAGTCGGCCAGTCCGGGGACGCCGAGGGTCAGCCTGGCCGTGGCGGTGGCGTCCACCTGGGAGGTGAGGATGCCGGCCGGGTCGCTCGCCAGACGTTCGAACAGCCGCGTCAGCGGCACGTCCCCGGCGTCCTTGAGCGCGACCTTCACCACGTCGCCGCCGGACCTGCTGCTCATGGACAGGTCGCCGGTGAGCCGTACGCCCAGGTAGCCGACGACGGCGTCCACGTTGACCGAGGTGAGGACCGACGCGCGCACGCCGAACAGATCCCGGCCGGTACGCAGCATGATCCGGTCGGCGGGCCGGGGCAGCTCGGTGACCACGGTCGCGCTGCCGTCGGGGTTGATGTGCTTGTAGGGGCACGCCTTCTGCTGCCCGTCCGGCCGATTCGCGCACTCCTGCCCGGTGGCCGGGTCGCTCAGGTCGAGCACGACCGTGGCGGCGGCGTGGTAGCCGCGCATCACCCCGGCGACCGCGGTGGTCGCGTTGGCCTGGGCGAGGCCCGCGCGGGCCTTGAAGGTGTCGCCGAAGGTGACCTGGCCGATCATCGGGTCGGCGGCGGCGACGCGGTAGGCCGCCCCGGCCGCCGGCACGCCTCCGCGCCAGCCGTCACCGGTCAGCGTGACGACGTCGGCGGTGTTGTCCGCCACCATGCCGGTCGACGTGCCCGCGGTGATCGTACGGCCGGCGAACTCGCCGGGCGTCCACTTCTGGCCGGCGTGCCTGAGCGTCGTGGCCGTGTAGGTGACGCCGGCGCCCACACCGCTGGTGGCCTGTCCGGCCGGGTTGAGCGGCTCGGGCGCGGCGTTGACGGGACGGTCGACGACGAGCGTGAAGGCGATCTTCTTGGTGGCGTCGTCGTAGCCCGCGTCGGCGACCTTGATGATCGCGCCGCCGGGCAGGTTCCGCGCCCTGCCGAGCGCGGCGAACATGTCCTGGATCGAGGTGAAGGTGGGCTGACCGGTGTTCCGGTCGACGCTGTCGGCGACGAACTTGTCGATGGCCTCGGAGATGCGCACCGCGTCGGCCAGGGAACCCCGCATGAACGGCAGGTCCACGTCGCCCTGGCCGCCCTGATCTCCCTGGTCGCCCCAGCGGGCCCGCTGCACGGCGGTGATCGCCTCGGACAGATGCGTCAGCCCGTCGAGCAGGTCCTTCGGCGTGAGCGTCTGGAAACGGTTCAGCCGGGCCAGATCCGGCTGGCTCACGCTCACCTGCGGCCCGCCGGTGGCGAGATCGGGCCAGTTCACGTCGACGGTCGCGGTGGCGCCCTCGACCTGGGCCCCGGCGAACGGCTGCGCGGTGACCGCGAGCCTGGCGGTCGCCGAGCCCTTCCTGGAGAAGGTGAACAGCCCGGCCGCCGCGCCGTCCGCGCCCAGCTCACGCAGGTCGAGCCTGCCGTCGCCGTCCGGGTCTGAGGCGGTGGAGGTGAACGCGGCGGTGAAGGACAGCGACGAGCTCGGGGACAGGTCGACGCCGAGGATGCCGAAGGCGGCCGTGGGCGCGGCCCCCGCCGCCAGCCGGCCGTCGGCCTGCACGGTCACCACGGCGTCCTTGCCCAGCCAGGCCGTCTTGGTGGCGGGGTCGTAGGCGAAGGGGAGCTTCGCGCTCAGCTTCAGTGTGACGTCCACGCCCCCGGAGGTCGCCAGTGAGACCCTGGGCTCGGTGCTGCTGACGGAGACCGGCCTGCCGGCGACCGTCCTGGCCACCTCCAGGGTCAGGTCGAGGCGTCTGACCCCGCCCTGCGTGCTCGCCTTCGCCAGCAACCGTCCGGTACGCGGACCGGAGAGCGGATACTCGTCCTCCAGGCCGGACAGGCCGGTCAGATTCTTGAGCTGGTCGTACACCGCGACGTCGAACAGGTCGCCGAGACCCAGGCCGTCCTCCCCGCCGGGGACCAGGCCGACGAGAGGCAACTGCTCGCCCATCGGGCCGAGCGCGGCCATGCCGTCGCCGACGGCGGCGAAGCGCTGCACCACGGACAGCAGCGCGGTGGTCTCCTCATCCCGCTGCTCGGCCGCCGACGCGGTCTGCGGCAGGGCGATGAGCACCCCCCAGAGCGTCCCCAGAACGCACAGCACGCTGATTAATCGCCGCCACACCACAAGAACCCCCAGAACCGGCCGATCACATACCGACGACCTGTTCTAGTGAGGGCGACTTGTGATCCGGTTGGAGCCGGCTTCAGCGCGCCGCTCGAGCCCGCCCGGCCCGGGCACGGCGCCCCTCCGCGTACGGCGGTGGACGCGGAGGGGCACATCGAGGTGTGCGGCCGCCGCTCCGGCTCCCCGCCGGAGAATGCGAAAAGTCCGGGCTCCGGCGGTTGAACCGCCGGAGCCCATGCCCTGCTCTGGGGAATGAACGCCGTTTTGTTCATTCCCCAGGACGTCAGGCCGGCCTTTTTAGAAATCGCAGCCGAACAACGCGGGGAGTACATCGGAGCAGTGGCCGGCGACGCAGACGTCCCAGAGGATGTCGTCGAGATCCGAGCAGGTGTTCCGGGAGCATCCGTTCTGGGAGCATCCGTTCCGGAAGCCGTCGTTCCGGAGGCTGGTGTTTTCGAAGGTGTTGTTGAACCCGTTGTCGAACTCATTGGTACCCGGGTTGGTACAACCCCAGCACGTTGGAGCGGTTGACGCGCTCGCCGCCGCGGCGCCCCCGGCGAGGGCGCCACCGCCGAGCGCGGCGGAAAGTGCGAGTCCGGCGATGACCTTCTTGAGCTTGGGCATTTTATATCCCCCTCTAAAGGCACAACTGCCTAATATGTGCGTCATTCCCAAATAGACAGGAATGGCGCTTAATGACCGCTAAGTGGCCATTGCCCCGCGATGTCATATTTTCCAGGCCAGACGAGCGGCAAACGGTGATCAAGGGTGTTTAACGCGTTATTAGCGAATGGGGGGCAGCAGCCGAACACTTATGCCGCTTTCATCCCTCAATGTCCGATTTCCCTGAGTCGCGACCTCAGCCCGCGCGCATCATGGTGACGAGCCCGTGCGCGACGTCGAGGAACTGGTCACGCGACGAGCTCGTCGTCTGCAGGTCGACGAACGCCTCGTGTGCCCCGGCCTCGGCGAGGGTCAGCAGGTAGTCGGCGACCTGGCGTACGGTTCCCGCGTGCGGCACCTGGTCGGCGGGCACCGGTGCGTCCGTGATCTCCGGGTTGACACGCACCACCATGCGCAGCGCGGACGGGTCCCGGCCCGCGCCGGACGCGGCCCGCAGCGCCATGTCCCACAGGCCGGTCAGGTACGGCATGGGCATGGCCGCGCTCAGCCAGCCGTCGGCCCGCCGGCCGACCCTCTCCAGCGCCCCCGGCGTGTAACCGGCCAGCAGGACCGGAGGACGTGGACGCTGACAGGGCTTGAGGTCGATGTGCGACGGCGGCACCGTCCAGAGCGCGCCCTTGTGCTCGACCACCTCACTCGTCCAGACGGCCTCCATCAGGTCGAGCGTCTCTTCGAGCCGGTCTCCCCTGCCCCGCCAGGGCACACCGGTCGCGGTGTACTCGTCGCGCAGCCAGCCGAGGCCGATGCCGACGTCCAGCCGTCCGTTGCTGAGCAGGTCGAGCGAGGTCAGCGTACGGGCGAGCAGGACGGGCGGCTGCCACAGCGCGTTGAGCGTGCTGGTTCCCAGCCGGATCTCGCGCGTGCTGACCGCGGCCAGCGTCAGCGCGGTGAGCGGGTCGAAGAACGTCCCGAAGGCCGGGGGCACCGTCCCGTCCCCTCCCGGGTACGGGTCGCTGGGCGCCAGCGGCAGCAGGATGCGGTCGCCCGCCCACAGGCTGTCGTAGCCCATCTCCTCGAGATCCGCGCTCGCCCGCCGCATGAAATCCGGGTCGGCGAACGCGCCGTACTGGGGAACCGTGTATCCGAGCCGCATGAGTGTCTCCTCGCACTTCGCCGTGGTGGAATCGCCCTGATCGGGCGTCGGCGGAGAGGCTAGAAAGACCCACTTGCGGAAAACTTGGACCTTCCGCCGCCCGTACGGAGGCGAGACCGTGCTGTCGCGGACGTACCCGCGCCGCGGCGGCAGCACCGGGCGGTGACCGGGTGACAAAGCGAACGCCCGGCCGGGACGCCTGTTACGACGTCCGGCCGGGCGTGACCGCTTGCCGGCGTCCGGTCAGACGCCGGCCCCCACTTCGGCGGGCGCCTCCACCGGCTCCGCGCCGGACTTGCCGGTGACGTCCTCGGAGGCGTCCTCGGGGGCGGCATCGGGGTGCGCCGCGATGAACTGCTCGATGACCTCGTCGGCCATCTTCCCGCGCGGGGGCACGTCCAGCCCCTGCTCGCGGGCCCATTCGCGGACGTCGGTCAGGGTGTAGCCGCGCAGGCGCGGGGAGGTGTCGGCGGCCTTCTTGGACCGCGTCGCCTGCTTCACCTCACGGGCGTTCTCCAGCACTTGCTCGATGAACGCGAGAGCCTCGCTCAGCCGCTGCTGGTTCGCGTCGGACAGGTCGATGGCGAAGGTCCGGTTCAGCAGCGGGAACTCCCGTCTCGCCACATCCTCGCCCTCGGAGTGGTCGAGGTCGTCAACCAGAATCACCTTCTGCGCCACGTGCAGCCCTTCCAGGGTGGATCTCCGTCTAACTGGACCGTGGCATCCTACTCGCGCCCGGTCCACCGGCCCGCCTTCCCGGCCACCTCGACCCGAGCACGAGGGCCACGGCGGCGACGGCGTACGCGACCGCCCCGATCAGGAAGGGCACGAAGGTCACCGGACCTTCGTAGGTGAAGTCGGGCTGACTGCCCGCACTGATCTCCGCCGGCGTGATCAGCGCAGGCGGGAGCATGTCCACGGCCACCACCAGATCGACGGCCGCCATGACGCCGAGCGCGACCGCCACGACCGGTCCCGCCCACCGCCGCGGTCCGATGGGGAGGGCCGCGACCAGGACCAGCAGCGGCAGCCAGCCCGCGACCATGAGATCCGGGGCCCAGAACCAGAACCGCCGGGCGGCCAAGCCGTCGACCATGGCCACCACCGAGAAAACCGGCAGATAGGTGGGAAGGCCGTTCCACGTCAGGTTCACCAACCCCGCCGGCACGAGCGACGCGCACACCGCCAGGACCAGCCACGGCCATGCTCGGCGCGCTTTCACCTGACGCGGCGGACGGTGCTCGGACACCACCGAAGTATCCCAGAACTTCGGCACCTCATCAGCGGGCGCGCATGCGGGAGTCAAGGACACGTCGCGACGCCTCAGCGTTTGCGCTTCCTTCCGCCGGTACGGCCCCGGGCGCCGGGTCGCGGGCCGGGCACGAGCCTGAACGGGTGGGCGGGCGCGCGCATGCGGTCGAGCACCAGCCTGCGCAGCTCCTCCATGCTCTCCCCGGCGGGGTGGCCGGAGCCGGCCATCGCCTCGACGAGGGCGAGCGCGTTCGGCCCCGCCATGGCGCGCAGCTGCTCCAGCACCTTCTCCGGCCCCGCGATCTCCAACAGGCCGAGCACGCCCTCCGTCGTCACCCGCAGATGCTCCTCGGCCCCGAGGTCGTCCGCGCCCGGCTCACCGCGCTCGGAGAGCTCCAGCAGGACGAGGGGGCCCAGCACCGGATCCGTACGCAGGCCGGGCAGCATCGACCGCAGGCCCGGATGAATTTCGGTCAGAAGGGAGAGCATCGCGGCCGCCCGGGTGCGGAAGGAACAGGCGCGCACCGCGTCCAGCAGCGGCCCCACGTCGCCTCCGTGCGCCGCGAGCCAGCCGTCCAGCTCCCGTGCGGCGGCGCCCGGCGGGTAGTGCTGCATGAGCACCCCCAGCAGCTCGGCGGCCGGAGCGTCCGCCAGCTCGCCGATCAGCGGGGCGTCCCTGCCCGCGGCCAGCATCCGCTCCCGCATCGCCCTCGCGCCGAGCGGCGTCAGCCGTACGAGGAGGCCCGGCTCGGCGAGACGCCGCAGCAGCCGGGCCCGCGCCTCGCCCGGCAGCGGAAGCCCGTCATCGCCGGTGGGGTCGTCGTCGGACAGCTCGTCGCCGGGAAGATCGCCCGTGAGGTCGCTGGAGTACAGCCCGTCGGCCACGCCGTGGCTCAGCTCCACGGCGCCGAGCTCGGCCAGCACCTCCAGCGCCCGCGTCAGGTCCTGCCCGATCCGATCGCGCCATATCTCCTCCGGCACGCGACCGGACGGAACGTAGTCCTGGCAGACCAGCCAGACCGTCTCCTCCAGCCGGGCCACGGGCATCGGGCTTGCCATGCCGTAGACGCTGTTGAGCACGTCGGGCATCAGCTCGTCGAACGCCGGCCACAGCATCGACGGCGGCGACATGTCGGGGCCCAGCTCGAAGTACGCCTCGAATGCCCGCGACCACAGCGTCGCCGGATCGCGCAGGAGCGGCGCGGCCTTGGCGACGCGGAGCAGGCGGCCCTTGGCCGTGCGGACGAGCCGGGCGCGCTTCGCCCAGGCGAGCATGAGGCCGACACCGGGCAGCTCGGCCGCGCTGCGCCACTCGAGGTCCTCCTCACCCGTGCCGAGCAGTCCGGCCAGCTCGCGGGCATCGGCGACGCGAAGGTTGCCGGCCTCGGTGAGCGTCCTGCCCTCGCCGCCCACCCAGTCGGCCAGGGCCGTCAGCCGTCGTACGACCTCGCTGCGCGCCGCCGCCTCGGCGAGCTCGCGTGCGGGCGGCAGCGCCAGCGGAGGTTGCGGGAAGGCCCGTTGCTCGTCGAGGTGCGGGCGGGCGAGCCTGGCTTCGACCACGCTGTCGAGGGCCTCGGCGTCGTAGGGCACCTGGCCCGCCTCGACGTCGCGGGGGAGCCGCTCCAGCGCCTTGTGGTCGGTCAGGTCGATGCCGTTGTCGAGCGCCGTCTGCGCCCAGAACTTCGCGAGGCCCATGCGCGCGGGATCGTCGAGCGCCGCCGGATAGTCCGCGACAGCGTCCTGCACCGCCCGCTCCAGCTCGGCCGGGGCGCCGCCCCGGGGGTCGCGCAGCCCCTTCGCGGCGAGGTACCGCAGCAGGGTCAGCAGGCTCTCCGGGGCGGTGTCCAGCTCGTGCCGGGGAGCGGTGACGTAGCGCGGGATCCACTCCAGCAGGAACCTGCGCACCTGCGCCTCGTCCCAGTAGGCCGGCCGGCCGTCGACGCTGCGGTGGCGGGAGTCGAGGGCCGCCCCCAGCACCAGCGGGTCGGCGGCCATGCCGCGCTCCCCCGCCCAGACGAGGCAGCGGCGGACCAGCAGGTCCTTGGCCGCCTCGAACTCCTCGTCCTCGTGCGGCTCGAACCAGGTGCGCATCAGACCCCCTCATCCGTGACCATGCAGCGGAGGGTAGCCGTACCCGCAGGCGCGGCACCGGGGAACGGCCCCAATCGAAGGAGCAGGATCAGGAGCCCGTGTGCAGGCGGCGGTGCAGGGCGCGGACCTCGTCGGCCAGTGCGGGCACGGGCCCCGCCACCCGCACCCCGGGCGCGACCTCGCCGACCGGGAGCGTACGCACCGGCGGAGGCGGCACATCCCACTCGGCCAGCCATCGCGCGAGCTGCGCCGACGACGCGACGTAGACGATCCGCCCCAGCCCCACCCATGCGTGCGCCGCCGCGCACATCGGGCAGTGCTCGCCGGAGGTGTAGACCGTGGCCTCCGCGCGTTCCTCCGGCGTCATGTTCCCCGCGGCCCAGCGCGCCAGCTCGAACTCGGGGTGGCGCGTATGGTCGCCGCCCGCGACCCGGTTGCGGTCTTCGGCCAGCACCTTCCCGTCGCCGGAGACCAGGACCGAGCCGAACGGCTCGTCGTCCGCCTCCAGCGCTTCGGCCGCCAGCTCCACACAGCGGCGCAGATGCCGCATCTCCTCAGGTGTCGGCTCGTAACTCATGATCGACACGGTAGCCCGTAAACGGCGCGGGTAGGGCGAGGGCATGCCGGAAGGGCATCTGGTCCATCACTACGCGGACGAGCAGCACGAGGCGCTAGCCGGGCGCGTGATCAGCGCCACCAGCCCGCAGGGCAGGTTCGACGCGCGGCCGTACGACCACAGGGTCGTCGAGGGTGTGGAGGCACTCGGCAAGCACCTGCTTTACCGGGTGGAAGGCGCTCCGCCCATTCACGTGCACCTCGGCATGCAGGGCCTGTTCCTGCGGTACGACGACCCGGCGGCCCGGCCGCGCAAGGGCACCCGGCTGCGGCTGGCGACCGGCGACGTGGCGTTCGACCTGATCGCGCCCGCGCGATGCGAGCCGATGGACGAGCGGGCGCTGGCGGCGCTGCGGGCCGCGACCGGACCCGACCCGCTGCGTGGTGACAACGACAGAACCGAGGCGGTACGACGCCTGCTCGCCGCCCGCACCGCGGTCGGCGCGGCGGTGCTCGACCAGGGCGTGTGGTCCGGAATCGGCAACGCCTGGCGGGCGGAGCTGCTCTTTCTGACCGGGCTCGACCCCAGCGCCCGTGACATCGGCGCCGAGGCCGCCGGGCGGCTCTGGGACACCGCCGTGCGGTATCTCGCGCTGGGCCGGGACGCCGGGCAGGTGGTCAGCGATCCGGACGCCCCGGATGAGCGCTGGGTCTACAAACGTGAGCGCTGCCGCCGCTGCGGTGCCGCCGTACGGACCTGGACGCTCGCCTCGAGGACGGCCTACGCGTGCCCGGCCGACCAGCATTTGAAGGCCGCCTGACCTGGGAAGTTGCACCGTTACCAGGTTGTTATATTCAGGTGAACGAAGGCCAGAGACTGCTGGACATCCGCCGTATCTACGTCGAGCCCGCCGCGGCCGAGCTGCCGCGCGGCAAGGAGATCCTGGAGCACTACCCCGAGGCCGAGCGGATCGATATCGAGGCCCACCACCGCATCCCCGAGCTGTACGGGGACGAGGCCAACGTGGCCCGCTGGGTCAGGATCAAGACCGAGGCGCTGGTCCTCGGCGTCAAGAAGTCGCTCACCGCGCGGCCGAACGGCCGGTCGAGCGACTTCATCGCCCCATCGACCGCCAACGGCTGCGCGATGGCCTGCGCGTACTGCTATGTGCCGCGCCGCAAGGGCTACAGCAACCCGATCACGGTGTTCGCCAACATCGACAAGATCACGGGCTACCTCGCCAGGCACGCCGGACGACAGGGCGACAAGCCCGAGCCGAACCAGGTGGACCCGCACGCCTGGGTCTACGACATCGGCGAGAACTCCGACTGCTCGGTGGACGCGACCATCTCCGGCAACGTGCGCGACCTCGTCGATCTCTTCCGCGACCTGCCGAACGCCAAGGCGAGCTTCGCCACCAAGTACGTCAACCGCGACCTGCTCGGCTGGGACCCGCAGGGCCGTACGCGCGTCCGGTTCAGCCTGATGCCGGCCGCCGACTCCAAGCTGCTCGACATCCGCACCTCTCCCGTCGCCGACCGGATCGCGGCCATCGACGACTTCGTCGAGGCGGGGTACGAGGTGCACGTCAACTTCAGCCCCGTGGTCGTCCGCGACGGCTGGCTGGAGGACTGGGCGGAGCTGCTCGGACAGCTCGACGACGCGCTGAGCCCTGCTGCCCGCGCGCAGCTCGCCGCCGAGGTCATCTTCCTCACGCACAACGACCGGCTGCACGAGGTCAACCTCGGCTGGCATCCCAAGGCCGAGGAGGTGCTGTGGCGTCCCGACCTCCAGCAGCCGAAGCGCTCGCAGACGGGCGGCTGGAACGTCCGCTACAAGACGGGCCACAAGGGGCGCTACGTCACCGCGCTCACCGACCTGATCGCCGAGAAGATCCCGTACTGCCGGGTCCGCTACGCCTTCTGACCACAGCCCGGCAGCGCGAGAGCGCGTACGGCGAGCTCCACCCATCGCACCCGGGCGGGCTTCGAAGGTCCCAGCGCCGGGCGCCCGCGTCCACCAATCTCATGGTCGCATTCAGGGCGCGGTGTACTTAGTACGAACCAGCATCGGCATACCTATTTCTACAGAAAGCACGCAACGCACAAACTGCATTCTTAACAAGATGTCATGCTAAGTTTGGACAAAATCCGATTCATGAGCCGTTGACCCTGTTGCCGGAGGAGATCTACCTTCGCCGTACGTAGGCGAACTCACCCCTCGCCGCGTCCATATATCCAGGGGGATCGATGGCGATTGAGTTCAGGGTGCTCGGTCCGGCGGAAATAGTCATTTCCGGAAAGAGCGTCGTACTTCCGTCCAACAAGCCCAGCATCGTACTCGCGACCCTGCTTCTTCACCCGAATGAAATCGTCGCCGTGGATCGTCTGTATGACACCATCTGGGGCGAAAGGCCGCCGGCCAGCGCGCGAGCGACCCTCCAGACATACGTCATGCGATTGCGCCAGCTCCTCGTGAAGTTCGACGACAAGTGCGCGATCTCAACCTCTCCGGGCGGTTACTCGATCACCGCGACGGCGGCGAACCTGGACCTGCTGAAGTTTCGTGAGCTACGCGACCGCGCAAGGGACTTCCGCGGCGAACCGGAGGAAGAATCCCTCTATCTCGGGCAAGCGCTCTCGCTGTGGCGCGGCACGCCCCTCGCCAACATCCCGTCCGACACCCTTGTTCGCGACGGGATCCCACAGTTGGCAGAGGAACGCCTGGAGGCCGCCGAACGGCGGTTCGAACTCGAACTCGCGCTGGGTAGACACCGGACCATCATCGGCGAGCTACGCGCGTACACGGCAGCGCACCGCGAGCGGGAGCAATTCTGGGAGCAGCTCATCGACGCGCTCTACCGTTCGGCGAGACAGGCCGAGGCGTTGGAGGAGTACGCCAAGGTCAAGCAGTACTTACACGACGAGCTGGGAGTGGACCCCTGCCGCAGGCTCCAGGAACTCGAGGTCAAAATCCTGCGCGGCGAACAGCAGCCCGAGGCTCCTCCGGCAGAGCCCGTCAGAACGGTCGCGGCTCCCCCGGCGGTCACACCGATCGCTGACCCGGGTCCCCGGCTGTACCAGCTCCCTCCGGAAGTGGCCGACTTCGTGGGCCGCGAACAGCTCGTTCACGATCTTCTGGCCGACGTGCGGCACGATCTGAGCACAGGACGGCCATCGCTGACGCTCATCCACGGCGCCGCGGGCATCGGGAAGAGCGCCCTCACTGTGCGGGTGGCCCATCGCTTACGCAACCTGTTCTCCGATGGCCAGTGGTACGTGCAGCTGAGCGGCGCCGACAGCAGACCGCGGAGCCCTCTCGACATTCTGGAAGAGCTCCTTGTCACGGCAGGAGTGGACCCTCACGCGGTCCCCTGTGGACTGGCCGCCCGCGCCGCGGCGTTCCGGTCCGCCATCGCCGATCGCAAGATCCTATTTCTGTTCGACGACGCCGCCGACGCCCAGCAGGTGTGGCCGCTGCTGCCCGGCACGCCCGGCAGCACCGTTCTGCTGACCAGCAGGATGCGGATGACCGAGCTCACCGCCCTGCTGAGTTCGCGCTCCCATCTGCTGCCGCCGCTCGACCCGGCCCAGTCATTGGAGCTGCTACGGCTCTTCCTCGGCCGGGGCGCGGTACGGATGGAGCACTCGTCGGCCGTCGAACTGGCCGAACTGTGCGGACATCTGCCGCTCGCCCTGCGCATCGCCGCCGCCCAGATAAGCGGGCTGCCCGGCCAGCGAATCTCCCACCATCTCAACTGGCTGCGGGCCGACGTACCCCGGCGCATGTCGATCGGGCATCACCCGCGGCTCTCGCTCTTCCATCTCTTCGACGTCTCCCTGGCCCGGCTCAGCGAGGCCGCGAGAGCGTTGTTCCTGCGCCTCGGGCACCTGCCCGCCGGGTCGGAGTTCACCTTGAGAGATCTCGCCGCCGGACTGGACGCCAGTGGCGACGAAATCGAGTTGCTGCTCGGCGAACTGCGTGACGCGAGCATGGTGCTCTATCTCGCTCCCGGACGCTACGCCCTCCACAGCCTGGTTCACACCTACGCGGCGTTCCGCTGCGTGGAGGGCGCAGTGGCCGTCTGAACTCGTCAGGGGAACGGATGCGGCACCCGGTGGAGATCCGCGTCGGTCAGGTCGCCGGAACGCAGGCCGGCGCGGCGGGGGGCATGGCGGAGGCGGGGCAGGTGCAGGGCCCGCTGCTTGCTCCAGCCGAAGTCGATCGGAATGAGTCCGGGCACGATCACCGACACCGTCGACAGACCCAGCAGCCGCTGCTCCGGGCTCGTCTGATCCACCACAATCACATCGAGTCCGGCAGCGATCAGGACATCGCGGCAGAACCGCAGGTCGTCCGTGAGGTTCAGGCCGTTCGGCCGTTCGGCCGTCCAGTCGGCGTACAGGTCGGCCACGGACCGCTTGGGGCGCTCGCCTAGCAGGAAATCCGCCGTGCCGGCCATCGCAGGATGGCCGAACAGCGTCGCGTGGTCGGCCAGTTCGCGTACGCGCGAGTAGTCGCGGACCATCTCCTCGACGGCATCGCGGCGCTGCGCCACCCGCTGCGGCAGTGACGGAATGTACGACGCCACCTCGCACAGTGCGGCGCGCACGGCGTCCTCCGGCTCCAGGCCCGCGCCCGCCGCGAAACACAGCGTCCCCATGTCTCCGTCCCGGCGGACCGCTACGGCGGTGACGACGGGGATTCGCAGGTCGATGCGATTGTCGAAGAGGCGGACATCGTAGCCGTTGAGGCGTATCCGGTCGCACATGAACCGTATCGCCCGATCCGTGCACGTGGCCGGGTCTATCTCCGGCAGTTCGAGCCTGCCGTACCAGCCGATCAGGAAGGCATCACGCTCCACGAGTTCGAGGATGCCGTGCAACGTCGCCTCCTCGATCGACCCGCCGCCCGCACAGCCGTTGGAGCACTCGTGCACGAAGTTGTCGGCTCCCCCGTGGCGGCCCATGTAGTACGCGATCCGCTCGGGAACGAGCACCGGCCGTTCGTCGCGCAGCGAGTAACCCCATACCCAGGGAATCGGCGTCCCTGGGTCGAAGGGGCGCAGCAGCGGCTCGGAGCGGTAGACCTCATCCGAGTACACTCCGCACTCCCGGGGATCGAGCGCATCCTCGCGGATCTCGTCCAGAGCGGCGACCAGCGGCTCACCCGTCCGGCGGCGGCGACCGCCCGCATAGCGCTCCAGCCCTTCGAAGACACCGAGCACGCCGCTGTCGTCGAAGGAGTCGGCATGACCGCCCCAGTACACGTCGAACAGACGGCCCGACACCCGCAGGCGCATCATCCCGTTCACCGGGGCCGTGGTCGGGCAATCGACCTCGGGTGTCGCCGCCATGCCCAGCATGCCGCAGACGGGATTGGCGAAGGCTTTGAGGTCGAGCCCGTAATCACGGGCGTGCTTCACCCGGTAACGGCCGGGGGCCGGTTTGCGCCGGCTCCTCAGCGTGATTACCGCCGACTCCGCACTGTCGGCGACCGAACCACCGCAGACCCGGCAATCCGGATCTGCCAGCAATGGAAACGACCGCACCCGCAGGGACCGCAGGTCCAGTTCGTGAACGCGGCCCGGCACGGGCGCGACGTCCAGAACCCAGCGGCATATCAGGCGGGCGGCCTCCAGAGTGGACTGGGTCAGGTAGGGCGAGGGTGCCAGGCGATTGACCCGCCGGCCTTCCTCCAGTGCCTCTCGCTCCGGGGCCGTCCGGATCTTCTGCCAGCGCAGCGCGAGGCAGCCGCCGCAGGGGCCGCTGCCGTACGGGCCGAAGATGATCGACTCGGGGGTCAGCCACACGGGGTAACCCGGGAGATCGTGGTCCTCCTCCAGGGCGTCCCGCAGGCCGAGCGTGCGCACGCTGACCCCACTTTCCTCGGCAAGGTGGGACGCGAGCAGCCAGTAATCATCCGGCACTGCAGGGGAATCGATGTCGAGAGCGCTCATGGCCGTCACCTCTCATGGAACAGGCGGGCCGGCGGCACGCACCGGCCCGCCGGAAATGGGAGCCTTACCCGCAGCTGATGCAACTGGTGCAGCTGGTCGTGCTGCTGCTGGTGCTCGTGCTGCTCGTGCTCGTCCCGCAGCTCGTGCTCCCGCCCATCAGCTCCTCGTGGTTCTCGACGTGATCGGAGATCTCGAACGTCTCCGCCTCCAGGAGTTCCAGCTCGGCCCGAAGGGTGGAGAGCCCGCCGTTCATGGAAGTCACCATCGGCCGATCACCCGCAGCTTGCGCAGCTGGTGCAGCTGGTCGTGCTGCTGCAGGTGCTGGTGCTGCTGGTGCTGCTGCACCCGGCCAGTTCCTCGACGACCTCCTCATAGTCCGTGATCTCGAACGTCTCGGCCTCGAGCATCTCGAGCTCGGCCCGGAGAACGGAACCGACGTCGCTCATCATCTTCTCCCTACGCGGTCGGCTCAGCCGCAGCAGCTTGTGCTGCTGGTACTGGTGCAGCTGCTCGTGCAGCTGGTGGTACTGGTGGCGGCGAAGTCGTCGGCCACGTCGGTGTAGTCCTGGACTTCGAAGGTCTCGGCCTCCAGCAGCTCCAGTTCCTCGCGAAGCGCCTGATTCGGGTAGCCGTTCATGTGATCCCTTCCCTCAACCGCAGCAGCTCGTGCCGCTGCTGCTGGTGCAACTGCTGGTGCAACTGCAGCAGCTGGTGGTGCTGGCGGCGAGGTCCTCGCCGGCCAGCTCGGTGTAGTCCTGGATCTCGAAGGTCTCGGCCTCCAGCAGCTCCAGCTCCTCGCGGAGGGCCTGCTCGCCTCTCCGGTCCTGAGCACGATTCATGGCCCCGTCCTCTCCTCGGTTGGATGCGTCAGCCGCAGCAGCTCGTGCCGCTACTGCTGGTGCAACTGCTGGTCGTGCTGCAGCAGCTGCTGGCCATGAGGTCCTCCTGCGGGCCCTCGCTGTAGTCCTGGATCTCGAAGCTCTCGGCCTCGAGCAGCTCCAGCTCCTCTTGCAGGGGCGAGGGCCAGGTGCGCGCCATCGCGGCTCACTCCCTTCCTGTTGTCCGGGTTCTGAGCGGAACACGGACCACTGTGGCGAGCGGCGCTGGAGGAGCGGTGGCTGGGCGCTATCAACCCTCTGGCGGCCGGCTGGTCACCGCCAGATCGATGGCTGTCCAGGCGAGGCAGACGGCGGCGTCGATCACCGCTCTGTCGGCCGCGGGAGTGACGCAGTGGCCCGCGAACTCGGGCTGGTGCGGATAGATCCGTCCCGCGCCCACGTCTATCACCAGATGCAGGGACGGCACCGCGTGCGAGACGTTGCCCATGTCGGTCGAGGCAGCGGGAGCGATCGGCACCGGACGGCGGCCGAGGGCGCGGAGATGGGCGTCGGCTCTCGCGGCCAGGGCCGGGTGGGCGGCGAACTCCAAGTAGTCGGGTTCGGGCCGGCCGATCTCGACCTCGCAGCCGGTGGCGAGCGCCGCGGCGCGCAGGCAGTCGGTCACGCGCGAGGTCAGTTCGCGCAGACCGGCTGCGTCGGCCGCGCGTACCTGGTAGGTGCCACCGCTGGCGGCGGGCACGACATTCGGCACACCGTCGCCGGAGTGGGAGGGCGCTCCATGAATGCGGGCCGTCGGCGGCAGATGCTGGCAGAGCAGCCCCACGCCGACCTGTGCGAGCGTGAGCGCGTCGGCCGCGCTCCTCGCGTGATGCGGGGCGGCCGAGGCGTGGGCCGCGCGACCGGTGTAGGTGAAGGAGAGCGTGGATCGGGCGTAAGACCGGAACCACCCGCCGTCGAGACATCCTGGATGAGCCATCAAGGCGCCGTCCACGCCGTCGAAAGCGCCGCGCTCCAGCAGCATGACCTTCCCGCCGCCACTTTCCTCCGCCGGGGTTCCGAGCACCCTGACGGTGAGACCGGCGGCATCGGCGACGGCGGCAAGCCCGATCGCGGCGCCCACTCCTGCGGCGGCGATGATGTTATGGCCGCACGCGTGGCCGATGCCGGGCAGTGCGTCGTACTCGCAACAGATCGCGACCACACATGGGCCATGGCCGGCCTCGGCGACGAACGCCGTCGGCAGGCCGAACGCGCCGGTGTGGCCCGGCACGCCGTGTCGTTCGAGTTCCTCGACGCACCAGGCGGCGGCGGCGTGCTCGTCGAACGCTGTCTCGGGGTGAGCGTGGATGCGACGGCTGAGGGCGAGCACGGCCCCCGCGGCACCTCTGATACGACCGGCCGCGATCTCGTGCAGGGCCCGGCCCGGCGAGCCGATCACCGTTGACTTTTCATCGCCATAGAATACTTTGAATAGCAAACGGCTCTCAGGAGGGGCAAGGGATGGGCCGCGACCAGGCGCCGGACGCGGAGACGGCTCCGGCTGATCCCGGATCCCTTCTTCGGCTCATCCAGACCGAGCAGCGGCAGGCCCGTCACCGTCTGTACGTCAATCCTTTGTCGGTGCACGTCCCGTGGGGTCTGGCGTGGCTGATCGGCTATGGACTGATCTTCCTCCGCTACGGGCCGGACGGACGGGTGATGCTCGACACCCCGCGGGTGCTGCCGTGGCTGGTGCTGATCCTGTGCTGCGCAGCGGCGCTGACCGCCACCATCATCGGCATCCGGCGCGGCACCCGCCACATCAGCGGGCAGTCCTCTCACCAGAGCATGATGTACGGCCTGGCCTGGTGTTTCGGCCTGCTGTCCGTGACCGCGGTGGCGGCGCGGCTCGACGAGATGCTCGACCTATCCCATCGCATCCTCATGTGGTCGTCGTTGACGACCGCCGTGGTCGGCATGCTCTATATCGCAGGAGCCGCCATCTGGCACAGCTGGTATCTGTTCGGCTGTGGCCTGTGGATCGTCGTCGCGAACTCCGCCGGCCTGGTGGCCGGGCCCGGCTGGCACGCGCTCGTGACCGCCCTGGCAGGCGGAGGCGGGCTCATCGTCTTCGGCGTCCTCCTGCGCCTGCGCGGAGGCAGGGCCGGAAGGTGACGCCGGCCGACCCGATGGGCGAGCTCGATCCCGTCATCCACGCACAGGCGCGGCTGCGGGTGGTGGCCATCCTGTCGACCCTGGCCGAGGGAGACTTCATCACATTCCCCTCACTGCAGGGCCTGCTGCGAATGACCGCGGGCAATCTCTCCGTGCATCTTCGGAAGCTGGAGGACGCGGAGTACATCACCATTGTCAAGACGCACGAGGGGCGTACGCCCAGCACCTTGATCAGCCTCACGTATCGGGGACGGGCGGCGTTCGAGGCCTACACCGCCGCGCTGCGGCGGCTTCTGGACTCTGTGGAATCGAACTTCCCAAGACCGGAGCAGGAGCATCGCACCGGTTGATAGGAGCGACGATGAGACTTCTGGTTGTCGAGGACGACAGACGTTTGGCCGACGCGCTCGGCGTCGCGCTTCGCAGGCGTGGCTACTCCGTGACGCACGCGGCGACCGCCGCCGCCGCAAAGGCCGTGACCGACTTCGACCTCATGTTGCTGGATCTGCGACTGGGCGGTGAGGACGGTCTGGAGGTATGCCGTCACTTCCGCCGGTCCAGTGACGTCGGCATCATCATCCTCACCGCCCGCTGCGCGGAACGCGACCGTGTGCTCGGCCTGCGTACCGGCGCCGACGACTACGTCGTCAAGCCGTTCAGCATGGCGGAGCTCGAGGCCCGCATCCAAGCGGTCCTACGCCGGTCGAGCCGCCGGCCACCGAGGACCTTGACGTACGGCGACCTGCGGCTCGACCTGAACATGCACGTTGTCACCTATCGGGATCAGCCGATCGATCTCACGCCCAAGGAATTCGCCCTGCTCGTGCGACTGGCCCGCGCCGAGGGCCAGGTGGTCTCCCGTGACCAGCTGCTGCTGGACATCTGGCAGACGGTGTCCCGCGAGGCCTCGCGCACGCTCACCGTGCACATGACGACTCTGCGTGCCAAGCTCGGCGATCCCGCTCTCGTGGGGACGCTGAGAGGCGTCGGCTACCACTTGAACATCGCACCGGCGCCCGGCTCGGCAGCCTAGGGGCGCGCAGTGCGCCGACGGCTGCACCTGATCTTTCAAACGCTGCTGGCCGTGAGCCTGTGCATGCTGGCGATCCCCCTGGGCATCGCCACGGCGGGCGAGGCGACGCGCGAGCTGTACATCGACCGCTTGGCCGACACCGCCAGGTTCGCCGAGCTGGGCGAGCCCGCCCTGCGGACGAGCCGCCTGCGGGGAGTGGCCGATGAGATGACCCGCTACAACGAACTTTTCGGCATCCAGGCCGCATTGCTGAACCGATACGGCGAGGTCGTCGCGTCCGCACCGTTGGCCCTTCGGATGACGCCCGCCATGCGCGCGAGCGCCGAGCTGGTCATATCGGGAGGACAGCTCACCCCCGAAAGCGCGATCTGGCCGTGGCAGTCACGTCCTCTGATCGTCGGCGCGCCGGTCGTGGCGGGTGACGAGTTGATCGGGGTGGCGCTGACGGTCTCCTCGACCGAGCACCTGCGCGGCCGGGTGTTCCTCGTGTGGATTTCCTTCCTGCTCGTCTGCCTGGTGGCGCTGCTGGCGTCTAACGCGGCGGTGCCGTGGCTGATGCGCTGGGTGCTGCGTCCGGTACGCGACCTCGACAAGGTGGCCAGGTCGATCGCGGACGGCAACCTGTCGTCGCGGGTAACGCTCACCACCGGCCCGAGCGAGTTGCGCGGGCTCACCGCATCGTTCAACGCGATGTCGGAGAAGGTGGAGAAGATGGTGGAGAACCGGCGCAACTTCGTCTCGCACGCCAGCCACCAGATCCGTACCCCGCTGACCGTGCTGCGGCTGCAACTGGAGAACGTCGGCGACCACCTGCCCGAATCGGGCAAGGCGGAACTGCAATCGGCGATCGACGAGGTGGACCGGCTCACCCGGATCTGTCATGCGCTGCTGCGGTTCGCTCAAGCCGAGATCGAGGATCCCGCCGACACATCCGTGGACGTGAGCGAACTGGCCGCCGAGGCGGTGCTGCGCTGGGGCCGGGTGGCCGAGAAGGTCGACGTCGGCCTGAGCCTCTCAGGTGTCGGCGTCTCTGCGCGGGTCAATCCGGATCTGCTCAATCAGGTGTTGGACGCTCTGATCGACAACGCCATCAAATTCTCGCCTCCATCCGGGCGCGTCGTCGTCGAGATCCGGGCCCGCCCGCCATGGGCGGTGATCAATGTCGTCGACAACGGCTGCGGGATGTCCCGAGAGGACGCCAGGAACGCGCTGGAACCCTTTTGGCGCGGCGCCGGCACCCAGAACGTCCACGGCTCAGGCATGGGGTTGGCCATCGCCGCCACCCTGATCGCCCACTCAGGCGGACGGCTGACGCTCATCCCCGGCGGCGAGCGCGGGTTGACCGCACGGGTGCTGCTGCCCATAGGAGTCGCGGGGCAGCCGTATGTGTAAGACGCTCGCCCGTGTGGTGATGGCGCTCGCACTGGTCGTCTGCGCTTCCGCCTGCGTCTCGCCGCCCGCGCCTCCGCGTCTCGTCATCGCCACCGGCGGGGCGGGCGGCATCTACGACCGCATCGGCGAGGCGCTGGCGGCGCTGCTCCGGAGCCGGCTTCACGCCTCCGTGACCGTGCTGCGCACCGCCGCCTCCGTAGAGAACCTCAAGCTGGTCGGCGACGGCGGGGCGGACATCGGGTTCGCGTCCGTCGACGCCGCCGCACTCGCCGTCGCCGGCTCGGCTCCGTTCACCAGGCCCCTGCCGATTCAGTCCTTCATGCGGCTGTACGACGAGTACCTGCATGTCGTCGTCCGCGCGGACGGCCCCGCCAGGGACATCGGCCATCTAAGTGGTCTGACCCTGTCCACCGGCGCATCGGAATCGGGCACGCAGTTGCTGGCCGAGCGGGTCGTCGAGGGGGTGGGTGCGAAGAACGTCACCCGCATCCACCTCGGCGTCGCGGAATCGGCCAGGGCCCTGGAGAACGGCCGTATCCAGGGGTTCTTCTTCACCAGCGGTCTGCCCACCCCGGCGATCGCCGATCTGGCGCGCCGTGTCCCGATCCGTCTGCTGGCCTGCGATCAACTGGTCGAGCCGTTCCAAACGCGGTACGACAACGTCTACCTGCGCCGCCTGATCCCCTCACTCGTTTACGGGCTGCCGGCCGACACTCCGACGATAGGCGTGCCCAACCTCCTGGTCGTCAACTCCCGCATGGACCACGGGCTGGCCCGTCGCATCACCGAGCTGGTCTTCCAGTCGCGCGACGAACTCATCAAGGCCCATGTCGAGGCACGCAACCTTCATGAGCGGACGGCGACAAGAACCTTCCCCATAGCCCTGCACACCGGCGCGGTCGACTACTACCGCGACCAGAAGATCTCCTGACGACGGCGTCCAGCCGGGTGCGAGCGGCGCGCTACCGGAATGCCAGCAGTCCTTGTGAACCTGAAGTCCTGATCAAGGGCTGAAGGAGGCATCACGTGGACAACGCCGCCGCGCTCATGGAGGTACGCCCGCGGCTCGGGCATGACGTGCTCTTCGCCGATACGGGCGACGGCGTGCTCCTGCGGCGCAACGACACAGGGTTCATCGTCAGGGGACGCTCGGCCTACCGGCTTGCGTCGATGCTGCTCCCGCACCTGTCCGGAGACCACGCGCTGGGGGACCTGTGCAGGGACCTGAGTCCGGCGCACAGCACGATGATCCGCGACCTGGTCGGCACCCTGCTCGACCGTGGTTTCGCCCGCGACAGCAGACCCGGGCCGAAGGCCGATCTGGCGCCGGAGGTGCTGCGCCGGTTCGAAGGCCAGATCAACTACATCGAGCACTACAACGACGACGCGGCGGTGCGCTTCCAGCGGTTCCGTACGGCGAGAGTGCTCCTCGCGGGTGGCGGGCCCATCAGCCGGGCGGCCGGGCTCGGCCTGCTTCGCAACGGGCTGCGGCGTCTCGACATCGCCACGGACGGGTCCGTCCCGGCCAAGCTGGCCGAGACCGCACGGCAGCTCGTCGCCGACGGTTGCGAGGCGTCGGTCCAGCTGTTCGGGCGGACGGAAGCACTGCTCGACCCGGCGGTTCTCGAACCATACGACCTGGTCATCGCGCCGGCCGAGGAACTGGGCCCGAAGCAGGTGTTGCAGCTCGCGCGGCTGCGCGTGCCGAGCGGGCCCATACTGCTGCCCGCCGTCGTGATCGGTGGATCGGCCGTTATCGGGCCCGCCGGGCATCCGGCCGGCACCCCCTGTTGGAGCTGTGCGATGCTGCGGCTGAGCGAGAGCCAGGATCAGCGTGACATCGCCGCACTGTGGCGGGACGTCGCGCTCGGTCTCGGGCGTCCCGCGGACGTGCCCGGCGAGGTCCTCGCCGCGATGATCGGCAACATGCTGGGCTACGACGCGTTCCGATTGCTCGCCGGTGACCTGGGCGCGGGCCCGGAGCGGCTCGGCGCCGAAAGCGAGGGCGCGGTGGTGATCCAGGACCTGCGGACCCTGGAGGTCACACGAGAGCGTGTGCTCCCCCACCCCCGCTGCCCGAACTGCCGGGAAGAGCAGCCCACGCCGCCGCGTGTCCTCGTGCGGGAACCGGCCGAGGCGGGACGCGTGCCGAACGGACCGGACGCCGAGGCGCTGCGCGAACGGCTGAAGCGTCACACCGAGCTGGTGGGGCGCAACTGCGGCATCCTCCTGGATTTCGCCGACACGTCCATCGACCAGTCACCGCTCAAGGTGGGCCGGGTGCGGCTGGGCCACGACCGGGTCATCACCGCTTTCGACGTTCACCTCGTGCCGATCGCCCGTGCCCGGGCGGTCCAGGCCGGCGTGCTGGCGTACGTTCACGCGAACGCCGACGTTCATGAGGCGGTGCGCAACGGGCCGGACTCCCTCGACCTGCTCGCCCACCTGATCGTGCCGCATTCCGGGCTCGCCGTCCGCAGCGGAATCCCCGCCGACCCGGCGTCCGAATCCTGGTGGATGCCGGCCACGTCGCTGGTCAGCGGACATGAGCGACTGGTCCCGGCGGCGGCCGTCTACCCGCTGTCGGAACACAACCGGTTGCGCGTCATCGAGCCGACCGCGGCCGGCGACGGCGCCGGAACCGATGCGGCGGGCGCCGTGCTCGACGGCCTGCTGTCCGCGCTGGCCTACGACGCGCTCCTCTCGTCCGCGGCGGGCGGTGCCGCACACCGCATCGTTATCGGCGAGCAGACGGCCGGCACGGAAGTCGATTTCCTGCTACGGACCGCCGGCAACTACGACCTTGAGGTGGAGCTGCTCGATCTGGCTCCCGAGGGACCTGCTCATGTCGTGCTCGCCAGGACCGTCTCCGGCCCCGGCACGTGCTGGGCGGTCGGGGCGGAGCTCTCGCGCGAGGACGCGGTCGTGACGGCGATGCGGGACCTGCTCGGGCAGGTGCAACTCGACGACCCGTCGCTCGATACGGGTTCACCGCTGGTGGCCGATCTCGACGTGAGCGTCATCCGGGTGGACGGCGACGCCGCCGAGCGGCCCGCCGTGGCCGCGAAGGACCTGCCCGGGTTGATCGCGAGCCGTGGCAGGGACGCGTTCGTGGTGCAGACGACCACGCCGGACCTCGGCCTGAGTGGCGGCCTGATCACGGTTCGCGTCCTGCTCACTCCGGAAGCGGGAGCCCGGTCGTGACGGTGGACATGACTCAGGCGGTCCCGCTCCCCGCCGCGGAGCGGTCCCGGCGGGAGGTGGAGGAGCCGCTCATCGCCCGGCTCAACGGAATCACCCCCTTCGTACGGATCCTCGGATTGCGCGACGAGCTGGAGTCCCCGTCTCCGTGGACGCCACCCGGTGCGAAGGCCGTGCTTCCCGTCTACCTGTACGACTCTTCCGCGATCGTCGGCCCGGTCGCCGACATGACCCCGTCCGGACCGAGCACCCCCTGCCCTCGCTGCGTGGCGGGCGCCTGGCAACAGCTCCGGACAGAGGATGAGCGTGACGCGCTCGAGGAAGGCTCCGGCTTCGAGATGCCGCACCCCGTGCCGTTCGTGATCCCGTTCAGTGTGGAGACGCTGTGCCTGGTCGCCGAGGTCGCGCGCCAGCGACACACCGACCACGCGGGGCACCCATACATCTACGATGTGCGCCTCGACACCGGGGAGGTGCGCCGGTTCCCGCTGGTGTCCAACCCCGACTGCGGGCTGTGCGGCGTGAAGACGCCCGACAGTCCGGATGAAGCGGTCATCACCCTGCCGCTCAGCCCGAAGCGATCGGCCGACTCCTTTCGCGGGTGCCCATCCGGCAGCTACAACCTGAGCGTCGACGCCTACGCCGCCCCCGTGGTCGGCGCGCTGGGCAAGGCGGCGCGGCACCGGCTCGACAGCACGACGGCCGCTCCGACCATCGGCTACGTCGCCGTACGCGGCGACGGCTACATGCACTACGCCTTCTGGGGCGGCCACGCGGACAACTTCGACGAGAGCGTGCGGCTGGGCATTCTGGAGGGACTGGAGCGCAACGCCGGCCAGCGGCCGAGGCGCATCGCCGGCTCGGTCGTCGGGAGCTACCGCGAGCTGGCAGGCCAGGCCCTCGACCCGAAGGAGTGCGGCGTCTACAGCCCCGAGTTCTACCGGCTGAATCCCCAGTACACTCCCTACTCCGACGACCTGGACGTGCCCTGGGTCTGGGGCTACTCATTGCGGGACGAGCGCCCGATCCTCGTGCCCGAGGTCATGGCGTACTACCACGTCAACGGACTGCGCAACAAGTTTCTCCAGGAGTGCTCCAACGGCTGCGCCGCAGGCGGCTCAATGACCGAGGCCATCCTGTACGGCCTGCTCGAACTCGTCGAGCGCGACGCCTTCCTGCTCACCTGGTACGGCCGGCGCACTCCGCTCCGGATCGACCCGGCGTCCTGCGACGAGCCGGCGACCCGGGCGATGATCGACAGGATCTCGCTGTCGGGTTACGACGTTCACCTCTTCGATGCCCGCGTCGACCTGGACATCCCCGTCGTCGTCGCGATGGGCGTGCGCAGGAACGGCGGCTACGGCACCGTCTGCTTCGGCGCGGGGGCGAGTCTCGACCCCCGGCAGGCGGTGGACGCCGCTCTCTGCGAGATCGCCTCGACCGTGCCGGGTTTCGCCTTCCACGCCGAGGAGGAGGCGGACGAGCTGCGTGCCCTCGCGGCGAACTACTGGCTGGTCGTCAGCCTGCACGACCATCCCCGGCTGTTCGGGCTGCCCGAAATGGCGCCGACCACGGCGTTCCTGACCGAGAGCGACGCCCCGCCGCTTCCGCTTGCCGAGGTCTACCGCGACTGGAACCGGGTCCGGCCACGCACCCTCGACCTCCGCGACGACCTGCGGTTCTGCGTGGAGCGTATTACGGACGCCGGGATGGACGTGGTCGTGGTCAACCAGACATCACCTGAGCAGGAGCGTATCGGGCTGCACACGGCCGCTGTCATCGCTCCCGGACTGCTGCCCATCGATTTCGGCTGGGCCAGGCAGCGGTGCCTGCGCATGCCGCGGATGCGGAGCGCGTTCCGGCGGGCCGGCTGGCGGACCACCGACCTCCGCGACGACGAGATGAACCTCGTTCCTCACCCCTTCCCGTAACACACCTCGCCACAGGGGACCCCCATGAGCCTCGCCCATGATTACCTCAACGCGATCGTCCGGCGCCGGCGGGAGCCGATGGAGCCGCTCGAATTCGAGCCCGATTGGAACGACAAGCCACGAAAGTTCAAAGTGTACGAGGAGGCGACCAGCTTCCCGCTGCCCACGCGGGAGGCCCTGCCTCCCGCGACCGTGGCCGCCGGTCTCGACCCGTCACCGCGTACCGGGACGTTCACCGTGGCCCGGCTGGGGCAGATGCTGCGCGAGTCGTACGGCATGCTCGGCCGCCGCCTCGGCGTGCAGGGCAACAACGACCGGCTCACGTTGCCTCGTTATCACAATGCCGTCTATCACAGGGGCACGGCATCCGGAGGCGGCCTGTACCCGGCGGAGATCTACTGGGTGCGAGGGAGGAGCACGGGCACGATGCCCGGCGTCCACAGCTACTCACCGCCCCACCACTCCATGGAGCGCCTGCTCGTCGGCGACGTGTCCGGGCAGGTCAGAGACGCGGTGCCGGGCCTGGAGGGGGACCAGTTCCTGCTGGTCGGCATCAAGTTCTGGAAGAACGCCTTCAAATACAACAGCTTCAGCTACCACGTCGTCACGATGGACCTCGGCGCGCTGCTCGGCTCCTGGCAGACGTGGGCGCGCGCGCACGGCATCGAACTGCGGCCCCGCCTCAGTTTCGACGAGCTGCGCCTGAACCGCCTCCTCGGCCTGGACACCGCGATGGAGAGCGTCATGGCCGTCGTGCCGTTGCCGGGCGCACTGCCCGACGGACACGACGGTCACGATCGGGCGGCCGGCGGGCACGGCGCCGGTGACGGGGCTCGCGTCAGGATGCGCGAGTCCGAGCGGTCGAAGACCGTCATCAGGTTCCCGACCACGGAGGCGGTGCACGCCTCGATCGTGGCCGACACGACGCCGGTGGACGAGACATCCCTGATCGGGGCCCGGCCGGTGGTGCCGCACAGCGAGGACTGGCTTCCGCTGCCGCCGCCACGGCCGCTCACCGCCGACCTGAGCACCACCCTGCGCTCGCGGCGCAGCAGCTTCGGCAGGTTCTCCGCCCGTCCGGCGCTCCGGCAGGCGGAATTCAGCGCGTTGCTGCACGCCGGCTCGCGAGCGGGAGCGCTAGCCTCCGACGCCAAGCGCGGCGACGGCGGCCCCGCGCTCACCCGGCTCGTCGCCTTCGTCAACCACGTGGACGGCCTGTCCTCCGGCGTCTACCACCACGACGCGGAACGCCACGCGATCGCCCTGGTGCAGGACGGTGACCCCGGCCTGTTCCTGCAGCGCAACTACTTCCTCAGCAACTACAACCTCGAGCAGGCGGCCGCCGTGCTTGTGGTGCTCGCCCGGCCGGGCGCGGCGATGGACACGATCGGGCCGCGCGGCTACCGGTACGTGAACGCCGAGGTCGGCGCGGTCGCCCAGGCCGTCTACACCGCGAGCGCCGCGCTCGGCGTCGGCTGCGGCGCGGCGCTGGGTTTCGACAACGTCTCCTTCGCCGAGCAACTCGACCTGTCGGGCACAGGTGAGTGGCCCCTTCTGCTGCTGATGGTCGGCAACGAACGCCGCGGCGAACCCGACTTCGACTACCGGCTCGATTGAACGGGGGAAGGCCAGATGACATCGACCACAACCGCGCAGGCGGCCGGCCTGGCCGGCGAGTGGACGCTCAACCCGCTGTTCGTCATGCGCGTGGGCGGACTGCCCGCCGACGTGGTGCGCGGCCTGCGCTGCCCGGAGACCGTCCGGTGGGCCGAGCGGACACTCGTCCTGGAGGATGCGCTCGCGGGATCGCGCGTGCGAGTCGCCGACGCCCTGGAGACGGTGATCGCGGACTGCCGGGACGGAACCCGGCAGGCGCTGATCGAGCTGCGACGGGACGTCTTCAACACCCGGCTTCCGCGCGATCTCCCCGCGACCCGCACTCTCACCGCCGGGCTCACGCAACCGGCCAGGGACGAGGTGAGCGACTGGCTGGACCGCAGGGCCGAGTACGAGCGAGTGCGGACCGCGGGCGCCGCGCTGCTCGCCGGGGAGGTCGAGGAGTGCCGGGCTCACCTGCGCTCCGTGGCCGCCGATCCCCGGCTGCGGCACGGGCTTCAACTGGCGTCCGGGTCGCTCGACCGTTACCTGCCCACCTATCTCGACGCCGGCCCTGGCCGGCTGGGCAAGCGGGCCCGGCGCATCGAGCGGTCGCTGCTGGAGTACGTCTTCCGTACCGCGTGCAAGACGAGTCCGTTCAGCACTCTGACCACGGTCGCACTCGGCCGCTTCGACGACGTCGCCGGGGAGGTGCTGCGCCTGGAGGGACTGGACAGGCCCGCGCGCAGCCACGTACGGCTCAACGTGGCCGCGCTGGCCCGGCTCACCGACGCGATCGTCGCCAATCCGGACCGATGCGCGGACGTGCCCGTCGAGATGACCTCCGGTTTGCGTGCCGACAGCCGCCGCATCCGCTATGTGCGCCGGGTGCGGCAGGCCGGCGACGACGAGGCGTCCCTGAGCTTCGACTCTCTGCAGGAGGACCTGTTCTATCTGTCCAACGGCACGATGCTGCAGGAGTTGATGACCGCGCTGAAAGGCGAGCCGCGCATGCGGCTTGGCGACCTCGCCGCCGCGCTGCACCGGGCGGACCCGGCGGGCCGCGAACGCGCCACCATCGATTTCTACCTGAAGCGGCTGCTGCAGCTCAGCCTGCTGCGGGTGCCGCAACTGCACATCGACATCCACAGCGACGACCCACTGGCCGATTTCGGCGCCAGGATCGCCGCGCTCGGCCAGCCATGGGCCGACGCCGCGGCCGGGCGCATCCGGGCGATTTCCGCGTTCGCCGCGGAGTTCGGTCTCGCTGCACACGCACGCCGCGGCGAGCTGATCGAGGCGATCCGCGGCGAGCTCACCGCGATCCAGCACGACCTGGCGGCCGAGCAGGCGAGCGTCCCCCGCACGCTGCTCTACGAGGACGTCTGTCTGCCCGAGGCGACGGTCACCGCCGCCCGCCCCCGGTGGGAAGAGGGCATGCTCCCCGCCCTGCGGGACGTGATGCGGATTCTGCCGCTGTTCGACATGACGTTGCCCGGCAAGCTGTCGTTCAAAGGCTTCTTCGTCGCCAGGTACGGCCGGGGCGGCCGCTGTTCCGACGTGCTGCGCCTGATCCACGAGTTCCATCGGGACTTCTACGACCACCTCATCAAGGCCGCGCAACGCCGACGGGTCTTCGACGCCGACGGCGAGTACGTCCCCCAGGACAACTGGCTGCGGCTTCCCGAGATCACCATGCTCGACGACGCACGCCGCGAACTGGTCACGCGCCTGCGATCCGCGTGGGAGGCGCTGCCGGAGGGCGCGGACGAGATCGTTCTCGACCGCGAGTTCTTCGACGCCGTCGCCGCCAAGTTGCCGGAGTCGGTCGCTCACTTCGATCCGCGCAGTTTCTTCCTGCAGGTGGGCGACGTGGACGGGCGTCCGATAGGCGTGCTCAACCGCTCCTACAGCGGTCTGACGCTGCTCTTCTCCCGGTTCGCCCACTGCTTCACGGACGCCGGCCTGGTGGCCGAACTCCGCCGTACGCTGAAGGACCTCCAGCCGGACGGCGCGGTGTTCGCCGAGCTGACCGGCGGCTACGACACCACGAATCTCAATCTGCACCCGCCCGTGACGGAGTACGAGCTGGTTTGTCCCGGAGAGACCAGTTCCGTGGACCCGGCGGCGCAGATCGCCGTGGCGGATCTGGAGATCTACCACGACGAGGCGGCGGATCGGCTCGTGCTGTGGTCGCCGGCGCTCGGACGGGAGGTCATCCCCGTCTATCTGGGCTTTCTGCAGCCGCTCGCGCTGCCCGAGGTGCAACGGGCGCTGCTGCTCTTCTCGCACACCTCGATGGCCCCGCTCTCGGTGTGGGACGGCGTCGACCGGCCACTCGGTGACGCGGCGATCGGCGGGCACCCGCGCCTGCGTCACGGCGACCTCGTGCTGACCCGCAGGGCCTGGAAGGTCCACCCGAGCCGTTTGCCGAGCCGCGTCGCGGACGACGCCGAGTGGTTCCTGGCCTGGCAGCGCTGGCGCCGCGAGAACGGACTGCCTCGCCGCGTGTTCGCGATGGTCGACGCCGGCCGCGGCGAGGACGCCGGCGAAGCAGACCCGGCCGCCACTCTGCCCCGTAAGCCGCAGTACGTCGACTTCGACAGCCTCTTCTCACTCACGCTACTGGATCACCTCGTCAAGGACGCCTCCCAGCGCGTGGTCATGCAGGAGATGCTGCCCGACACCGACCACCTCTGGCTGCGCGCCCATGACGGCGCGTACGTCGCCGAACAGACCCTGGAAATCACTCGCCACCGAGGAGAACCCCGATGACCGGCAGCGACACTCCCGGCGAGTGGCAGGCCATCCACATCTTTTACAGCAGCGACCCCAGCCCGCTGTTGAGCGGCTGCGTCGCCCCCCTCGTGCGTCGGCTGCGCGCGGACGGTCTGATCAGCCGATACTTCTTCATCAACTACTGGCTGGAGGGTCCGCACGTCCGCCTGCGGCTCAAGCCGGTCTCCGCCGCCGCGACGGCGGAGACGCTGCGTATCGCGGAGGAGGCCGTCGACGAGTTCCTCCGGAGCCGCCCCGCCCTCTACGAGGTCGACTCCGAGTACATGCTGAACTTCTACGACGAACTGTTCCGCCTCGAGTACAGCGACGAGGAGCGGATCGCGAAGTACGGCGAGGGCGGCTCGATGCCCCTGCGCCCCAACAACAGCCGTTTCCGGATCCCCTACGAGCCCGAGTACGACAAGTACGGCGGAATGGCCGGGGTCGAACTGGCCGAGTGGCATTTCGAGAAGTCCAGCGACCTGGTTCTCGAACTGCTGACGACGACCAACATGCATGTCCGGACGGTGATGCTCGGCCTCGCCACCCAGCTCATGATGATCATGTCGATGAGCCTTCTACGTGAGCCCAAGGAGGTGGCGACGTTCATGGAGCGCTACCACCTTTTCTGGCACGAGTGGTTCAACCTGGGCGACGGCGATCGCGAGACTCGGTACGCCGCCAACCACGACCGGCTGGCCGAAGACCTCCGGCACCGCTTCAGCGAGATATGCCTGGCCGTCGGCTCCGGCCGGTTGGACCGGCTGACCCCCCTGAGCCGCGGGTGGGCGTCGCACTGCGCCGAACTGCGCACCCGTGTGACCACGCTCGCCGAGTCGGGCCTGCTCGTCTTCCCCAAGCGCGACGACCGCGGCCAGTTCCCGGTGCACGGCGGCGCCACCGAGCGTGAGCCGGTACGGGATCCGGAGGTGGCGTTGCGCATCCTGCTCTCGCCGTACCTGCACATGACCAACAACCGTCTCGGCACGAACGTGGTGGACGAGTCGTACCTGTCGTTCCTGCTGGCGCGCACGCTCCGCGAGGAGCCGTTCGCGGCGCTTCTCGCGTGGACTGCGCCATGAGCCCGGACACGCTGAGAGCCGCCCGTCCACGCCTGCGGGAGGGCGTCCGGCTGGGCCCAGCCGTGCGGTCCGGCCCCACGCTCGTGCACAGTGTCAAGGAGCCGGTGAGCGGACGGTACTTCCAGATCGGCCCGAGCGAGTTCTTCATCATGGCCCGTCTCGACGGCATCACGACTCTGGCGGAGATCGACCGGCAGTACGCCGTCGAGTTCCGGCGCCGCCTGACCGACGACCACTGGGCCCACATCCTCGGCACCCTCGGCCGGCGGGGCCTGCTGTCGGGTTCCGAACCTCCCCAGGCACCCGCGCCGGAGCAGCGGCGACGTAGCCTGCTCTACGTACGCCTGCCCGTGGTGGCTCCCGAGCGGTGGCTCGGGCGGTTGGAGCCGCGGCTGCGGCCGCTGTTCTCTCCGTATGCCGTGGTTCCGCTGCTGGTGGCCGTTGTCGGCATGGAGATCGCCGTCCTCGCGCGGGCCGGCGATTTGTGGGGGGCCACCACGCGCTTGGGGGAAGGCCGGCCGCTCGTGCTCGCCGCGGTACTCCTGGGCGTCTGGCTGACGGTCGCCGTGCACGAGGTCGCGCACGGGCTCACGGGTACCCACTTCGGCGGGACCGCGACCGAGATCGGTGTCGTGTGGAGATTCCCGATGCTCGCCCCTTACTGCCGGGTGAACGACATCGTCTTCATGGCCCGCCGGCACCGGGTTTATGTCGCGTTCTCCGGGATGTTCGCTGGATTGGTCGTGCTGCTCCCCGTCGCGATCGCCTGGCCGCTGCTCGGCGGGACCGCCGCCGACGCGGCCGGATCGGCCCTGCTGCTCGGCAGCCTGTCGGGCCTCATCAATCTGCTGCCGTTCTTCCGGCTCGACGGCTACGCGATGCTGAACCACGCGCTCGGCATGCGTGACCTGCAGGGGGAGAGCCTCGCGTACGTGCGGGGCCTGCTCCGGCGCGATCGGGCGCTTCCGCCCTATCCCCGGGGTCAGACCAGGATCTATGTCATCTATGTCACCTGCGCGGCTCTGGCCTGTGTCGCCTGGGTCTGCTGGATTGTGCTGTGGACGGTCCGCTCTTTCGGACACTGAAACGGAGCCGATATGACACTGGAGCCGGAGTTCCCCTCCAATCCCCGAATGAGGGTCGGCGAGGCCGACCGCGAGCGCGTGGCCGAGTTGCTCAACCAGGCGGCCGCGGAGCGGCGGCTCGAACTCGACGAGTATCAGCGCAGACTCGACGCGGCCTACGCGGCGGTGACGTACGCGGAACTGCGGCCCCTGGTCGAGGACCTGCCGGCCCCCGCCCCCGCGCATCCCCGGATCGGTGGCGTCCCCGGCTCACGTACATCGGTGGCGATCGCGTCCGGCGCTTGGCGCAAGGGCACCTGGGTGGTGCCCCGCGCCCACCGGTCGATAGCGGTGTGGGGTCGTGCCGAGATCGACCTGCGTGAGGCGTGCTTCGCGGAGCGTGAGGTGGTCATCACCGCGCTGGCGCTCCTCGGCGGAGTGGAGATCCTCGTACCCGAGGACGTGACCGTACGCATCGAGGGCGTGGGCGTCCTCGGCGCCTTCTATGGGGACGCCCAGGAGGCCGGGCCCGATGCCCCCGTCGTACGGATCCGAGGTCTCGCCACCTGGGGCGCGGTGCACATCAGGCGTGTCCCGCGCTGAGACCGTTCTTCCACCGTGGGCTTGACAGTGATCCCAAGAGGTTTGAAACTCAAAGTTATCTATGACGAAAAGCATGGAGGAAGAGCATGGCGGAGACCCTCGCGTACGCCGAGGACCTACGACGGCGCTACGGAGACGTGGCCGCCGTCGACGGCGTGACACTGCAGATAGGGGCGGGAGAGCTGCTCGGCCTCCTCGGGCCGAACGGCGCGGGCAAGAGCACACTCATCAACCTGTTCACCGGCCTGCGCGCCCCCACATCGGGGAGAGTCGCGCTCTTCGGCCAGGACCCGAGAAGTCCCGGCACCCGCCGCGCCATCGGTGTGACGCCTCAGGAGACCGGCCTGCCCGCCGCCCTGCGGGTGGGTGAGTGCATCCGTTTCGTCGCCTCCCACTTCCCCGACCCGCTGCCGGTCGGCGAGGTCCTGTCCCGGTTCGGTCTTGAGGGCCTGGCCCGCCGCCAGACCGGGGGCCTGTCCGGCGGCCAGCGCCGCCGTCTGGCCGTCGCGCTGGCCTTCGTCGGCAGGCCCCGGCTGGTCTTCCTCGACGAGCCCACCGCCGGGTTGGACGTCGAGGGCCGCCACATGCTGTGGGAGGCCATCAGGTCGTTCCACGCCGAGGGCGGGACGGTGCTGCTGACCAGCCACTATCTGGAGGAGATCGAGGCTCTGGCGACCCGGGTCGTCGTCCTCGGCCAGGGGCGTGTTCTCGCCGACGGCACGGTGGCCGAGTTGCGAGGCATCGTCGGCACCCGCCGGGTGAGCCTGTCCATCCGGGAGATTCCTTCGCTTCCCGGCATCCTTCATGTCGAGCGGGACGAGACTCGAGCACACCTTCTCACCGCGGACTCCGACCTGCTTGTCCGGGAACTGGTCCTGTCCGGAGTGCCGTTCGCCGACCTCGAAGTCGCGTCCACTCCGCTCGAAGAGGCGTTCCTCGCCATCACGGCCCTCCCGGCCGTTGCGACACCCGCGGCCTGACGACCATCGACGAGCGCCTGCTCCGAGGAGAGCCATGTCCCTCGCACTGACCCACGCCAAATACCAGTTTCTGGAAGGCGTCAGGATGCCCATCGCGGTCATCGGCGCCGCGTTCTTCCCCGCCGCCGCGATGATCTTCTTCGTGGTGCCGTTCACGGCCGACGATCCCATCGCCTCCACGTACGCGACCGCCAGCATGATCACCTTCGCGCTCATGACGACGTGCCTGTTCCAGTTCGGCGCGGGGATCGCCGACGACCGGGCTCAGGCGTGGGACCCCTTCACCCGCACACTGCCCGCCGGGCCGCTTCCGCGCTTCGCCGGGCGCATCCTCTGCGGGCTCGCCTTCATGGTCATCTCGATGATTCCCCTGTTGGTGATCGCCGCGGCCGCCACCGAGGCGCACATCACCCCGCTGCGTTTCGTCGCGAGTGCGGGTGCGGTCGCCGTCGTCGCGGTCGTCTTCACGCTCATGGGGCTGGCTATCGGCTACCTGCTGCCGTTCAAGGCGGCCCTCGCCGTCGCCCAGTTGCTGTTCTTCCCGCTCGCGTTCGGCGGCGGCTTGCTCGCCGCCCCCGGGCAGTCTCCCGGGTTCGTCGAAGCGATCGCACCGTACCTGCCGAGTCGCGGAGCGGTCGAGCTGATGTGGGCGGCCGTCGGCGACTTCCGGGTGAACTGGCTGTCGGTCGGAGCCCTCGGTGGCTGGCTCGTTCTTCTCGCCGTCGTCGCCGCCTGGGCCTACCGCGGCGACCAGGGCCGCCGTTTCCGGTGATGACCTCCCGGGGCGTACACGCCGAGACACTTGCCAACGGCTTGCTCGTCGTGGTCGGTGAGGACCGGAGGATTCCCGTCGTGAGCGTCCACCTGGCCGTCCCCGTAGGGGCCCGCGACGACCTGTCCGGACGCACGGGCCTCGCCCACCTCGTGGAACACCTGATGTTCACCGGCCCGGCGCGCTCCTACGCCGCGGACGTTCAGGGTTCGGGCGGCCGATTCACCGCCACCACGTCGTTCCAGCGAACGTCGTTCGGGCAGACGGTGCCGGCCGGCGAACTCGGCACCGCACTGGCTCGCGAAGCCGCCCGTCTCACCCATGTGCCGAGCGGCGTCTCTGCTGAGGATGTGGTGGTGCAGCGATCGGTCGTGACGAACGAACGGCGCCAGCGGTACGGGTCCCGGCCGTACGGCACAGCCCTGGCCCGCCTGTTCGGGCTCGCCTACCTCCCCGGCGACCCCGCAGGGCAACTTCCTCTGGGCCTGCCCGACGACGTGGCCGGGCTTACCGAAACCGACTGCCGCGAGTTTCTCGCCCGGCACTACCGGCCGTCCGGGATGGTCCTCGTGATCGCCGGGGACACGGACCATGAGACCGCGCTGGACGTCGCGGCGCGTCACTTCGGCTTGGCGCCGCGAACGTCCGCCGCGAGCACGCTGCCCTTCGCGGAGTCCGACGTCACCGGAGCGCGCGGTGAGTGGCGCGAGCATGTCCCCGCCGAGGGTCTGTTCGCGATGGTCCGTCTCCCGCCGGAAAGCGATTCCCGTTTCCCTGCCGCCCGGGCGGCCGTGCGGATCGTGGAAGCACGCCTGCCCGAACGGCTTGTCACGCAGGTTCGCTTCCGGGTGCTTCGGTTGGGCAGGGGCAGCACCATGGCCACGTTCCGGGCCATCGCCGCTCCCGGTGTCCGGGCCGCCTCGGTCGAGGAGCACCTACGACGAGTGATCGAGGACCTGGCTGCGGCGCCGCCGTCCGCCTGCGAACTCGCCCGCGCCCAGGCGTGGGAGGAACGCGACCGGCTCGACCGGACGGCGACCCTCGCGGGCTGGGCCGACGAGATGTCGCGGGTCGCCATGTTCCACGGTGGCCGGGCCCCGGCGTCCGGCCCGGTGGAGCCGGAGAAGGTGTCGGCGTCGGAATGGCTGCGCGACGGCATGTGGGCCGCCACCCTTCACTGCCTCCCCGACGCGGCCGCATGAGGCCGGGCAATCTCGTCGTCGTTCCGGCGGGGCGACGAGGACCGGCGGCGGCCTGCCTGCTGCTGCATACGGGGGCGGCAGGGGAGCGGGCGGGACGGGAGGGGCTGGCACGGGTGACGGCCTCCGCGGTCCTGGACGGCGTCCGCCCGCAGCTCGCCGACCTTGGGGCCACGGTGACGGCCACGTCGAGCCTGAGCTCGATGCGATTCGCCTTCACGGCCTCGGCAGCGGTCCTGCCCCGGGCGCTCGCCCTCGTCGGCGACGCGATCGCCGGCACACGCGTCAGTGATCCGGCTGCGGCCCAGGCGGTCGAGCGTCGCCGTACCGAGATCGCCCTGGAGGACGCGGTCCCCCGCCGGCGGGCCCTCACGCTGCTCAACGCGACGCTCTTTCACCCATCCGAGCGGCACAGTCGCCCGATCGGCGGGACCGTCACGACCATGTCCGCGATCACGCCACGGTCGGTCCGCTCCTTCGTGGCACAGGCACGCCAGGGCCCGATCACACTGGTGACGTCCGTGGACTCCGCCGCCATGGACGGGTTGCTCTCCGCCGCATCCGGACGGCCGGCCGAGGCCCCCGCTCCCCGCCTGGGGCTCCACATCGGCCCCCACGTGGCGGACAATCCGGCGAGCACGCAGGTCACGTACGCCCTCGCGCTGCTCCTTCCCGGACGCCGCCATTCCGACTGGTCCGCGCTGACCGTGCTCGCGCACGTGCTCGGCGGCGGCCTGGCCTCCCGGCTGAACGTGACGCTGCGGGACCGGCGCGGCGCCGCCTACGGATTGACAGCCGCCTGCTTGCCGATCCGGGGCGCAGGAATCCTGCTCATCGAGGGTTCGGTCGCCCCCGGGCGAGCCCGTGAGGCTCTCGACGAGATCGTCGAGATCCTCACCGATCTGCATCGATACGGGCCGACGCCCGCCGAGCTGGCGACCGCGGTTCGATATCTGGCCGGCGGCGCCCCCATCCGCCTCGAGACCGCGGAGCAGGTCGTCGCGGAGACGGCTTCCTTGGTGGCGGAAGGTCTCCCGCCCGCACTGCTGTGGAGCGAACCGGAAGCGCTCACCGCGCTCGACATGGCGACGGTGACGCGAACGGCCGGTCGCCACCTGTCACCCCACGGTCTCCACCTGAGCGCCATCGTCCCCACCGGCCTCACAGGCGTAGAGTTTCGCCTCGCGGGCGACCGCTGACACGATGCGTCCGGGTGCATGATCCCTCGGCGGGGCGGATCACCGCCGAGGGCGCCGGCCTCGCGCCGTGATGTCGCGTACGACGTCCGGTTCGTTGGTGATGACGCCGTCCACGCCCGCGCCGATCAGGCGGCGTACGGCGGCGGGATCGTCCACGGTCCAGGCGAGGACCTTCATCCCCAGCCGGTGGACGCGCCGGACGTACTCCGCCGTGACGTCGGCGTACGGCGGGTTGATCTGGTCGGCGAACCGGGCCAGGCCGGGCAGCTCCGCGACCCGGGGCGTGCCGAGCAGGCCGATCGGCACCCGGGGCATGAGGCTGTGGAAACGGCGCATCGAGTTCCAGTCGAACGACTGGACGACGATTCTGCCGCGCCAGACGGGGTCGCGCCCGATCTCCTCGGCCACCCGGGCCTCGATGCCGGGATAGAGCCGGGGCTCCTTGATCTCCAGCAGCAGGCCGAGCCCGCTGTCGCGCATCGCGCGCAGCGCCTCGCCGAGCGTGGGCACCGCCTCCCCGGCGTACTTCCGGGAGAACCCCGCGTTTCGAGAGAACCAGGAGCCGGCGTCCAGCCTGCGGATCTCGGCCAGCGTCAGGTCGCCGACCCGCCACGGCGCCCGGCCGGGGAGGACCTCCTCCACGTCGGTCGTACGGCCGAGCGTCGTGTCGTGCATCAGGACCAGGTGGTGGTCCCTGGTCTCCTGGACGTCGAGCTCGAACATGTCCGCGCCCCGGTCGCGGGCCAGTTCGAAGGCCGCGACGGTGTTCTCCGGCGCGTACGCGGACGCGCCGCGATGGGCCACGACCAGGGGCGCCGACGCCGCCGTGGCGGGGACGACAGGGGTAAGGGTCGAGGTGAGGGCGATCAGGACGATCGCGGCGATGAGGCCGAGTCGCCGGCGCATGGTTCTCCTCGGAGTCGGGAGCGACTACGAGGAGAACTTGACCACGCACCATTACACGCAGTTGATGTTTCGATGGCGACGCGGTGCCGGCTCGGTGAGCATCGCCCCGCCTCCGGGCGTTCCGCCCGTAACGGTCAGGTTCGCGTCGCGGTCACCGCCACTGTCACGTAGGACACCGTGAAGCCGCCTCCCATCGCGTCGATGGCGGCCCCGACGTCTGCCAGCACCTCCGCGAGCCCGTCCGGGGGAAGACGCGTGAGAACGCCGGACGTGGGCATCTGGTCGAGCCACTCGTCGCGGGTGTAGAACCGCCGCCAGTCGTACCGCCACTCCTCGGGGTCGCCGAACGCGCCCGCGTCCCTGATCCCGTCGGCGGCTTTGTCGAACAGCGGCCGGTAGCCGTCGAGGGCCGACCCCGCGGGCCGGTCCTGCGACGGGAAGCCGGGCATCACCCGCCGGTAGACCGCGGTGTGGGCCTCCGCCATGGCGGGCGGAGGCTCGAACACGTGCCAGAACAGCGCCACCCGGCCGCCGGGGCGCAACACCTCGGCCGCCTTGGCCGCGCCGGCGACCGGATCGACCCAGTGCCAGGCCGTCCCCGCGACGACCGCGTCGAACGTGCGACCGGCGGGGTCCCAGGCCTCGAAAGTCGCCACCTCGACCTCGAGTCCCCGGCGGCGCGCGAAATCGGCCATCCGCCCGTCGGGTTCGACGCCGAGCACCGTGCAGCCCGCCGCCTGGAACTGCCGGGCTGCGATGCCGGTGCCACAGCCGACGTCGAGGACGTCCGGCCCGGGACTGGCGGCGACGATGCGCTCCACCATCGCATCGGGGTAGGCGGGCCGGGTGCGGTCGTAACGCTCGGCGTCCACGCCGAACGACTCCGCCATGCCTCTGGCCTTGTGCGGTTCGTTGTCGGAAGCTTGAGTGGGCATGCGCCCACTATGAGTGGGCAAGTGCCCACTCGTCAAACCGGATAAAGTCGACCACGGACAAGGAGGGGATGGAACGGTGCCGACGGGGGTTGCCCTCCGCGACGCGCGGCAGCAGTTGTTCGAGGCCGCCGAGCGCGTCCTGCTCAGGGACGGGCCGAGCGCGCTGACGAGCCGGGCGGTCACCACCGAGGCGGGCTGCGCCAAGGGCGTGTTGCACCGGCACTTCGCCGACTTCGACGCCTTCCTCGCCGAGCTCGTGCTCGACGGCATCGCCAGGGTCGACGCCCAGGCGGCCGCCCTCCGCCGGTCCGCCGGGACCGGCACCGTCGCCGGCAACCTCACCGGCGTGCTGACGGACCTGTTCGGGTCGGTCGCCGTGGCGGTCGTCGGTCTGATCATCTCCCGGGACGGGCTGCGCGCCCGGCTGCGCGAGGCCAGGCCGGGCCATGGGCTCCCGCTGTTGACCGAGGCGGCGGCCATGCTCGCCGCCTACCTCAGGACGGAGCGCGATCTGGGCCGCATCGCGCCGGACGCCGACGTCGACACGCTCGCTCCCACGCTGCTCGGAGCCTCACACCTGCTGTTCGCCGACCGGGACGGCGGCCCGCCGCAGGCCGACGCCGTCCACAGGATGGTCACCACCGTCATCTCCGGCGTCGTACGGGACACGGACGGCGATCAGCCGCAGTAATCACATGAGCGCCGAAAGCGGGGCGAGTAACGTGATCAGATGAGACGAGGCTGGCGCTCACACCGTCGCCGACGTGACCGAGGCGATCGGCATCCTGCTGTCTGAGGACGGGCGGTAGCGCGGTTGCTCCGCCGCACGTGCAGCCAGGACGCCGCCCGCTACGACCGGATGCGGCTCGGCGGCGGATCGGCGCCCGATCCCCCGGAGAGGGTACGGATCACCTTCCCGACCATGCTGTTCGCCGGAACATAGCCGAAATGGCGGGAGTCCAGGCTTTCATCGGGGTTGTCGCCGAGGAGGACCAGGCACCCCGCCGGGACCAGGGTCTCCCCCGCCCGCCGGGGCACCGAGTCGGGGACCGGATCCCCTGGGACGGCGGCGACCCGCTTGACGACCCGGCTGACGGTGTCCTCGGCGCCCGGGGGCCACGCGGACCGGCCGCCCATGTCGGCCAGGCGGAGCCGCGGTTCGCGGTGCTCCTCCCAGACGGTCTCCCCCGGCTGCCGGGCGATCTTCCCCGATGGGAGCGCCGGTCCGTTGTCCGGGACGACCGCGATGTCGGCCACCACGATGTCCCCCGGGCGCACCCGGTCGCCGGGCACGCGCCGCACCAGCACCTTGTCACCCGGCCGGTAGGTGGGGTGCATGCTGGTGCCCAGGACGTCCGCCGCCAGCAGGCTCCTGCGCGCCCAGACCGTCGCGGCGGCGACGGCCGCGAGCGGCACGAGGACCAGGAGGAGCGGACCGGTCACCGCGAGGCCCGCTCGGGAAGGGCGTCCAGGTAACCCTCGGCCTGCATGGAGAACAGGCCCGCGTAGACGCCGCTCAACGCCATCAGCTCCTCGTGGGTGCCTCGCTCGGCCACGACCCCCTCGTCCAGCACGACCAGCACGTCGGCGTCGCGCACCGTGTTGAGCCGGTGCGAGATGAGCACGTTGGTACGGCCCGTCCGGAACTGCCGCAGCTTGTGGTGGATCTCGTACTCGGCCTCGGCGTCCAGACCGGAGCTGGGCTCGTCCAGGATCATCAGGTCGCGCCCGGACCGCAGGTGCGCGCGGGCCAGCGCCAGGCGTTGCCACTGGCCTCCGGACAGGACCACGCCGGCACCGTCGTCGGCGCCGTTGACATCGTCCCCCTGGAAGAACAGCCGGGACAGCAGGGTGTCGTAGGAGCGGGGCAGCCGCTCGACGAACGTGTGCGCCCCGGCCCGCTCGGCGGCGGCGGCGATGCGGTCGCGGTCGGTCGCGTACGCCAGGTCGCCCAGGCCGATGTTCTCCGCGGCGGTCAGGTCGTACTCCATGTAGTCCTGGAAGACCGCGCCGATGCGGGCACGCAGCTCGGCGGGATCGAGGTCGCGCAGGTCCACGCCGTTCCACAGTACGGCGCCGCGCTCGGGATCGTACATCCGGCACAGCAGCTTGATCAGAGTGCTCTTGCCGGCGCCGTTGCGGCCGATCAGCCCCACGGTCCGTCCGTTCGGGATGGTGAGGTTCAGGCCGCGCAGCACCCAGGGGTGATCGGGGGAGTAGCGGAACCACACGTCCTTGAAGACGATGCCGTGCTCCAGAGGAGTGATGGCCGTGGGCGGGGAGGCGACGGGCAGGTCGGGCCCGGCGGCGACGACCTGGAGGTAGTGGTCGAACAGGATCAACTGCTGGTGGAAACCGGCGATGGTGTGCACCAGCGACGTGGCCGCGCTCTGCACGCCGCCGACCGAGGCCACCAGTAAAGAGATGTCACCGATGCTGATGTCGCCGCCGGCTGCGGCCAGCACCGACCAGAACAGCGTCCCGCTCGCCACCGCGGTGCCGAGCAGGCCGATCAGCGCCTGGGCGCTGATCTGGCGCAGGTCCATCCGCCGGTTCTCGACGTTGGACCTGCGCCGCTGGGTCGTCATGCGCTCGCGCAGGTAGGCGCCGATGCCGAACAACCGGATCTCCTTGGCGGCCTGGGTGCTGGTGAGCAGGTCGCGGAAGAACATCTCCCGGCGTTCGATCGGGCTCAACCGCCACGACAGGTTCGCCCGGCTGCGGGCCAGCCACAACTCGGTGGCCAGCACCGGAACGGCCGAGGCCAGGATCACCACCGGCATCCAGGGGGAGATGACCAGCAGCGAGCCGAGGAAACCCAGGCCGGTGACGACGGAACTGACCGTCGACAGGATGGCCGAGACCAGTACGCCGGGGGTGGTGCCGCCGTGCTGCATGGCCATCTGGATCCGGTTGAGGAAGACCGGGTCCTCGAACCTGGCCATCCCCACGAACCGCTCGGTCGCCGTGAACAGGCGTTCCTGGGCCAGGAGTCCGACGCGGCGTTCGGTCTCGCGGGAGGCGTACTGGGTGAGATTCGGGATCAGACCGGTCACCAGGCCGGCGGCGGCGAGTCCGGCGGCTTTGCCGAGCACCGCGCCGGGCCCGGCTCCGGCGATGATGTCGTCCAGCACCAGTTTGGTCAGCCACGCCGTCACCACCGGCATCGGCGCGGTCAGCAGGGTGAGCGCGACGAACACCATGGTGAACCACGGGCTGGCGCGCCAGGTCAGCCGCAGCGCTTCAACGATCCCACGCATCGATCAGACCTTTTCCAGGGCGATCGCCACGTCCTGGATCAGCGTGCCCGAGGCGCGCACCACACCGCCGGGCTCGATGATCCCCAGCGCCGGGTACGCCTTGGCCCCCAGCGAGGTGCAGAGCGGACCGCCGTAGGTGTCCTCCACCACCACGGTGGCGACCGGCTTCAGCCGCTCGGCCTTCTCCTCGGTGCCTTGGGCGCCGATCACCAGGGCCAGGACCCGCTCCCGCCCTCCCGGGAAGGCCGCGGCGAACTGGAGGAACTCGGGGAACCGCTCCTCACACGCGGAGCAGCCGATCGAGAACGCCCCCACCAGCGTGGAGGTCGCGTCGAAGAACGTCTCATCGACCGGCACGCCGTCAACAGTCGTGGTGCTGAACGCGCTCGTCCGCTCCCCCGCCACCCGCATCACCGGCGGGAAGTGATTTCCCGGCATGGACCCGGAGGGGTTCGCCAACAGCTCGTTCTGGGTCCGCAGCCGCCGGGCCATGCCCAGGGTGAGGACGGTGTTAAGGACGCACAGCACGCCGACGACGGCGACGAGCACCGCCACGATGGTCAACACGACAACCCCCTAAGTTCAACGGTCATGTCGCCGCTCTCGGCGACGATCAGGCAAACGGCTGGAACAGTTCGGCGATGTCCTCGGTGAGCAGCACCAGGCCGGCTCCCAGCAGGCCGGCGACCGTCGCCGTGAAGACACCGATCGGCTCCAGGGTCAGCGAGGTGGTGCTGAAGGCGAGTACCGCCCCTGTCGACGAGGCGGCCAGCAGCACGCCGTTTCGGATGAGCTGAGCCGGTCCCACCGGAATGGACGAGGTGCCGAAGCAGTTGCAGGCCACCCGCCGCCGAGAGCGCACCGCCATCGTGATGGCGGCCGTGAACGCGGCCAGCAACGCCATCGCGATCACGAACCCGACGCCGACCGTTGCCGGAACGGCGAGCAGGAGGGCCGCGGTGAGCTCACCGGCGATGACCGCGGGCGGCACGAGTGCCCGCGGGATCAGCGGGACCTTGGGCGTCAGTTCCCCGGCGGCGATGCGGAAGGAGGTGTACGCGCTGCGACTGCGCACCTTGCTCACCGCCGACGCCACGAAGACCGCGCCGATCAGAAGGCGGCAGCAGACCAGGACATACTCCATGAAAACCCCTAATCCCGATAAGGGTGTCGCGACTTTTCCCCGTTCACGGCCCCCTGTTTCCTCCCGCGTGCCCGGGAGCGGTCACACGGCCGATCCGGGCGAGGCGGGCCGGTCGTCCTTCTTTTCCTCGACCCTCCTCAGCAGAGGGGGTCGAACGCTGTGACACGGTCAAGCTAGAGACCTTGCGCATGGAAACGGCATGGCGGGAGACCATGACCGATCGCATAGGGGACAGTCACCCCCTGTGTCCGGCGGCCGGCGCCCGAAACGCCGGGAACCCAGACCCCGCCCCCTGATCACGGAGATCGACGGAATGTGCGGGAAACGAGGAGGGCGCCGTGACTGTTTCAACGGCCACGGCGCCCTCTGCGCGTCGGAAGGCTCCCGAACCCGGTCAGCCCCGGACCGTCAGGTCATCCGGCCGGCTCCGCAACCGATCAGTACGGCGCGCACCCGGAGGCGTCCGGCACGCACCGACCGGACCAGGAGACGGCAGTCCTGCGGCAGCCCCCCTGCGGAACACCCTGTGACCCGGCCCACCCGACGGGAACCGGCCCTCGGGACGGAATCAACCGGGGCGGACCCGATCAGGGGCAGGTGTTGTACGGTCCGGGCACGCACGGGCACGGGTACCAGGGAGTGAAGTCTCCGTACTGGTTGTATCCACCGCAGACCGACGTGCCACACGGCCGGGTCTCCAGCAGGGTCACCGTGCTACCGCACTTCCTGAACTTCTTCATGCTGCTCGACGTGGCGTAGGGGAGGCTGCTGTTGGTGTAGCACGGTTCCACCGTCCAGTACTCGGTGCACGGTGCCGCCCCTGCCTGCGTGGCGGGCACCAGGCGCTCCAGCAGTCGGTCGGCGAGCGACCGGACAGTTCCAATCATCAATTGGCCTTCTCTCTTCCGGCGGCCCCCTCACGGGAGCCGAAATGCTGCGACACGGCCAATTTAGGAATCATGCGCATGGAAACGGCATGGTTGGAGAACATGACCGTCGAGGGTCGATCGATCGCCCACCGTGCCCGAAAATCGAAAGAAAACCCCTACTCGCTCGCCATTCCTGAGTCGGAATTGACCCGAGTGCAGCGGCGCGGGCGGGATGCCCCGATTCCCCGCCGCTCTCCACTCCCGGAGGGCGGCCGGCGTCGCCTGCCACCTCACCCGGTTCGCCCTGACGGATAGGCCCGGCTGACCGGTCAGCCCGGCAGCGGCGCGAGCGCCGCCTCCAGATCCGGAACGCCGGTGAACAGGACGGCCGTCATGCCGAGCGCCCCGGCCGCCTCGACGTTCTCCGCCCGGTCGTCGACGAACAGGCACCGCTCGACCGGGACGCCCGCGCGCTCGACGGTGATCTGCCCCAGCAGCGCCGGCCGGTCGACCTCGGGCGCGAAGAGGACCTTCATGGTGGCGCCCTCGGCCAGGCCCACGGTCCGTTCCAGCTCGGTCAGTTCCGTCTGGTCGAAGAAGCGGATGACGCCGTCGAAGTCGCACAGCACCGCGTCGTACGGCCGGGGGATCGTCACCGCCCATGCATACCACGGGTGGCCGCTCTCCCGAATGGTTGGCATCATCGGCGGATGACGGTCAGACGGCTGCCTCTCGTCGTCCTGCGCACAGTCCTGCGCACGGTTGCGCGCACGGTCCTGGGCGTGGTGCTGTGCGGGGTCCTGTGCGCGGCGCTGTCGGCCTGCGGCCACGTCCTCGCCGGAGCGGGGAGCGAGGGCGAGGACATGCTGGGCGCGGCGGACCTGTACGGCGCGCGGCCGTCCGAGGTGTCCGGCGCGCATCCGCCGCTCGCGCCCGCGCCGTGCGCCGCCGAACCGTTCCGCAGCGACACCGCCCGCCTGGACACGCGGGCGATCACGGCGAGCGTGTCTCCCGGGGGTGGCGACCGCCGCTTCCAGGTTTACGAGTACGTGGCCGGCTACCGCCCCGGCGGCGCGCAGGCGTACCTCGACGAGCTGGGCGAGCGGCTCGGACGCTGCCGGGACGAGACGGATCACTACTCGCTCGTCGCCAGGGACGTCGGCGTGCCCGGGACGATGCTGATCCAGCACGACTACCGGGAGGACGGCGCCGAGAAGACGGGCGTCTACCTCGTCGGCAGGGCCGGCGACCGCCTCGTGTCGGTCCTGGAGAGCACGGCCGGGGACGCCACTCTCGTGAACGAGTTCGGCGTCCGGGCGCTGCGCCGGGCGGGCGCGACGGGAGAGGCCACGCCCTCGGCCGTGACACACGAGGACACCTCCCGGTGGGTCACCTATGCCGTGTCCGCGGTCACGGAGGTCCGCATCTCCCCCGACGGCAGGGTCCTGACGCTCGACGCCCGGGTGCCCGACGGTCCCGACGGCTGCCTGCGCGGGCCGACCGGCAGGCTCGACGGCTTCGAGCCGAAGCTGGTCCGCGTCGACATCCGCTTCGAGTCCCGGCTCCTCATGGCCGGGAACGGCTGCCCCGGCGAGCGTACGGTGCCGGTGGAGGTGCGGCTGCCGAAGCCGCTCGGCAAGCGCGACGTGGTCGTCAACCTCGACCAGCTCTACACCCCGGACCGGCCGGGCCTGCTGCGCCGCTGCGGCGAACTCGGCTGTCACCCGGCGCCGACCGGCTGCACCCCCGACTCCTATTACCAGGCCGCCAGGGACGCGGACGCACCGCAGCACAGCTATCACCAGGAGCGGGGATGCGACGGGAAGTGGCTCGTCATGGACATCTCGGTCAACAGCGGACCGGTCTGTGAGAGGCCGGGTGAGTGCGCGGGCGCGTCCCGGGCGACCCGGTTCTTCTACCGCGCGACGCCCTCCGGCTGGCGGGTGATGATGACCACGACCAAGCCCGGCTGCGACGACGTGCTCGCCGCGGAGCCGCGCTTCCCGCGCGAGCTCTGCGCGACGCTCACCGCGCCCTGACCGGGCCGCCCCGGCCGCCGGGAGACGGCGTCAGCGCAGCATGTCGAGGGCACGAGCCGTGCCGAGGGAGTCGTCGGCCGCCGTGTGCCGGGGCTCGGCCTCTCCGCGCAGCACCTCGTGGATGTGCCGGATGCCCCAGGAGAACGCCGTCCCCTCGCCCGGCTCGTGCCGGGCGACCAGGCGTCCCTCACGCCACACTTCGAGCACGTCCTGCGCCTTCGGGTGGAACGGGTTGGTCAGCCGGATCTCCCCGCCGGTGCCGACCAGGCGGGTGTACGTCGTGAACGGCAGGTCGAAGCTGCAGCTCAGCAGCAGGCGGCCGGTGGCGAACTCCAGAACCCCGGCGGTCTCGATGTCCACCCCCGCCTCGCCCTTGACCGCGACGGCGTGACCGGCGACGGCGTCGCCGCCGAACAGCAGATGCGAGAGCCGTACGGGGTAGCAGCCCACGTCGTAGAGCGCGCCGCCGCCGAGGGCCGCGTCGAGCCGGATGTTCTCGGCGCCCTGCAGCTGGAAGTGGAAGGACGACCAGATCTCCCGCAGTTCACCGATGGCGCCCTCCGCCAGCAGGCCGCGCAGCCGCGCCGTCTGCGGGTGGAACGGGAAGACGAACGCCTCCCAGAGCGGCCGGGCCGACCGGCCCGCCACCTCGACGACGTTCTCGGCCTCCGCGGCGGTGAGGCACAGCGGCTTCTCGCACAGGACCGCCTTGCCCGCCTCCAGGGCGGCGATCGTCCACTGCGCGTGCAGGGCGTTCGGCAGCGGAACGTAGACCGCGTCGATCGACGGGTCCTCGATGACGGCCTCGTAGCCGCACACGGCCCCGGCGACGCCGTTCCGCTCGGCGAACGCCTCGGCACGGGACAGGTCGCGGCCCGCCACCACGACGGCGGCGCCCCCGCCGGCCTCGCGCAACGCGGGCAGGAACGAGCGGGCGGCGATGCCCGCCGTGCCGAGGATCCCCCACCGGACAGCCCCACTCATAGCGATCTCCTACTCCTGCGCCGCCATTGCCGACATTTCACCACTCGATGGGAAATATCTGCCGGGACCGTAGCACAGCGAGGCTGAGTGAACTTTTGCCACCAGAGTCCGGTATTGAGCAGCTTGTGGGGGTACGTGACCGCCGATCCCGACCGGACGCGATGCGAGCGGACGAGGGAGGCGCGTCGGCGTCTCCGAGGCGGGAGTCTCCTCGGAGGTTCTGATGAGCGAGGAAATACGGCGTTTCACCCATCTGCCAAGCGACCGGGCCCCCGGGCCCGACTATTCGGGGCCCGGCGTCGAAGCGGAGCTCACCGGGCAGATGCCCGAGGGCCGCCCCGAGGAGGGGGCCGGACGGCCTGAACGGCATGACCGGCGCGGTGGTGGCGGCTCCTACGACGATCTCTACACGGCCCGGGCCTCGTCCGCCCTCGGCAAGGTGGCGTCGGACGACGGCATGCTCGACGTCCGTATCAAAGCGCCGGGGGAACTCGGCGGCCCCGGCGGGGCCACCAACCCCGAACAACTGCTGGCGGCGGCGTACGCCTCCTGTTTCCACAACTCGCTCACGCTGGTCGCCGGCCGGCAGGGCGTGCGGACCGCCGACGCGACCGTGGACACGGCCGTCACGCTGCGCAAGCGCGGCACCGCCGACGACTACACGATCACCACGGACCTGACCGTACGTCTGCCGGGGGTCGAGCCGGAGGCGGCCCGCAGGCTGGTGGAGCAGGCCCACGGGGAGTGCCCCTATTCGCGGGCCTTCATGCAGGGCGCCGAGGTGCACGTCCACCTCGTGTGACCGGCGCCCGGCATCGGCTTGCCGAACCACCCCCGCGATTCGGCGATTCCGCGTGATTCAAACGGCGGGACACCGGTGAACAGGCACGCGTGCGACGTGAAAGACGGCGGGAACCACGACACGGCCGGGGGAATCGCGCGGCGCGTCATTCAAGTCGTGGACTTCATCCGCTTTCCGGCGCGACCGGCCGCGGCGTTGGCGACATGCTCAACGGTTCTCCCCGCGAAGCCGCCGGCGTCGCCGCGTCAGCGCCCACCCCAGCAGAGCGGCCGAGACGATGCCGGGCCCGAGATGCACCATAAGCACCCCGCCGAGACTGGGACCACCCCAATCGTTTCGGTACGTCGCCGGATCGGACATGTCGATAACGAACGGCTCTACGACGGCGCGGGCGATCAGGTAAACACCGAGAATGACACCGATGGCCGCAGGAATTCTCCACACTCTTTCATCGTACTCAAATGATCGACCGGCGGGCGGCACCGGAATCATTAATGACCGCACCTGACGGATTATCAAACCCTGGGGCACAAAAGGGACGTAGCGGGCGACTGGTGATCGGGGGCGCACGCCCGCGCCGGTCGCGGGTCGCCCCCCTGGCGGTTCTCCGTTGACACCGACGACCGGTGACTTACACTCTCACACGTGAACGATCGTTCAAACGTTGTGGATCTCGTGACGGCCGACTCCTGCGCGCTGCCCGTGGTGGACGCGAGCCGGGTGGAGACCGTCAGGAGGGCCATGCCGGCCCCGGAGACGGTCGAGGACCTGGCGCAGATCTTCGGGCTCCTGGCCGATCCCGGGCGGCTGCGGTTGATCGCGGCGCTGCTGGAGGGCGGCGAGATGTGCGTGTGCGATCTCGCGGCGGCGACCGGCCACAGCATGTCCGCCGCGTCCCACGCTCTGCGCCTGCTGCGCGTCCACAACGTGGTGAAGGTGCGACGGGCGGGAAGGATGGCCTATTACCGCCTCGCGGACTCACACGTGCGGCTGCTGTTCGACCTGGCGATCACGCACATCGGGCATGAGGATAAGGACCGGGACAATGGGTGAGACCGGCAAGGGGCGCGGACACCGCACCGGGACGGGTCACGGCCGTGAGCACGAACACGGGCGCGCGCATGGGCACGGGCACGGGCACGCGGTCAGCGCCGAGGCCGACCGGCGTCTGCTGACCGGCGCGCTGGCGCTCATCCTCGGCTTCATGGCGGTCGAGGTCGTCATCGGTGTCATCGCGCACTCCCTGGCCCTGGTCTCCGACGCCGGGCACATGCTCACCGACGCCATCGCCATCGCCTTCGCGATCATCGCGATGCGGATCGCCGCCCGCCCGCCGCAGGGCGGCTTCACCTACGGCCTCAAGCGCGCCGAGATCATCAGTGCCCAGATCAACGGCATCACGCTGCTGCTGCTCAGCGTCTACTTCGTCTACGAGGGCGTACGCCGCCTGATCGAGCCCCCCGAGGTCGAAGGCGCGTACGTCGTCGGCACCGGCATCGCGGGCATCGCGGTGAACCTGGCCGCGACCTGGCTGCTGAGCAGGGCCAACCGCGCCAGTCTCAACGTCGAGGGCGCCTTCCAGCACATCCTCAACGACCTGTTCGCCTTCATCGCCACCACCGCCGCCGGCGCGGTGATCTGGCTGACCGGCTGGGGCCGGGCCGACGCCCTGGCCGCGCTGGTCGTGGCCGCCCTGATGCTCAAGGCCGGTTGGGAGCTGGTGCGCGAATCCGGCCGCGTCTTCATGGAAGCCGCCCCCGCCGGGATGAACCCCGCCGAGATCGGCCGCAAGGCCGCCGCCCTGGAACACGTGGTGGAGGTGCACGACCTGCACATCTGGGAGGTCACCAGCGGCTACCCCGCCATGTCCGCGCACATCCTGGTCGCCCCCGGCGCGGACTGCCACGCCGTACGGCAGGCGGCGCAGCGGATGGTCCACGACGAGTACGGCATCGATCACACCACGCTGCAGGTCGACCACGCCCCACCGGAGCTTCTCGCGATAGGGGAACCGGCGGCCGAGACGGCCGAGCCGCACTGCGCCACAACGGCGGCCGAGCCGCACTGTGCCGACGCGGCGCCCGAGCCGCACTGTGCCGACGCGCACGGCCCCACGCACACCAACGGGCGGCGGCCCGCGGAGAGCACGGCCGAGGAACGACGGGTGGCCGGTTGCCCCGGCCGGCGCCGCATCAGGTTTCCCAGCCCCCGGCGCCTCTCCGACCGCCGCTCCTGACGCCTGCCGCTCCCGACCCCCGCCGCTCCCGACCCCCGCCGTTCATGGCCGCTCGTCCTCGGCGCCGGCCTGCCCGTGCCCTCCGTTTGCCGTACGACCTCACGGGTATCAGCCGCCCATGTTCGCCCCGTCTGACCTGGATGTACTCGTGCCCACGAAGGACCGCCCGGGCGCGCTGGCCGTCACGTCGGCGGGCCTCGCGGCGCAGACCGTGTCCGGGTTCCGCGTCGTGGTCTCGGACCAGTCACACGAGCCGGTCGCCGACGATCCGCTGGTGGCGGCGCAGCTGCGCATCCTCGATCACCGCGACAGGCCGGTGGCCGTCCACCACCACGTGCCTTCGCGGGGCATGGCGGAGCAACGCGCGTTCCTGCTCGACCGGGCCGAGCGACGGCTGGTGCTCTACCTGGACGACGACGTCTGGCTGGAGCCGGAGGCGATCGAGGTCCTGCTGTCCGCGATGAGCGACCTGCGCTGCGGCTTCGTCGGCTTCGCCCTGCACGGCCTGTCCTACCGCGACGACGTGCGCCCCGCCGAGCTGGCGCCGTACGAGGAGTGGACGGACGGCGTGCGGCCCGAGCGGGTACGCCGGGAGTCGCCGGCCTGGCGTCGTCACACCCTGCACAACGCCGCCAACCCGCTGCATCTCGCTCGGAAACACCTCGGCTCGCCGCGCCCCGGGGAGTGGCGGCCGTACAAGGTGGCCTGGATCGGCGGCTGCGTGCTGTACGACCGGGAGCGGCTGCTGGAGTGCGGCGGCTTCGGCTTCTGGCGGTCGGTGCCGCCCCGGCACGCGGGCGAGGACGTCGCGGCGCAGCTGCGCGTCATGGAGCGGTACGGCGGCGCGGGCCTGCTGCCGAGCCGCGCCTATCACCTGGAACTGCCCACGACGGTCACCGACCGAAGAGCCGAATGCTACGACTACGTGTTCGACGCCGCATGGGCGCGCTGATCGAGGGGGTGCACCGCATCGCGGTGCTGCGGGCCAACGCCCTCGGCGACCTCGTCCTCGCGATGCCCGCTCTGGAGGCGCTCCGTCGGGCCTACCCGGCGGCCCGGCTGACCCTCCTCGGCACCCCGTGGCACGCCCGGTTCCTGGACGGCAGGCCGGGGCCGGTCGACGACGTCGTCGCCCTTCCGCCGATATCCGGGGTCTCGTCGGCGGCCGACGGCCACAAGGCGCCGGAAAGCCTGTTCGAGGAGCTGCGCGAGCGCCGGTTCGACCTCGCCGTGCAGATCCACGGCGGCGGGCGCAACTCCAACCCCTTCGTCAACGCGATCGGTGCCCGGGTGACGGCCGGCCTGCGCACACCGGACGCCGAACGGCTCGACCTGTGGGTGCCGTACGTCTACTACCAGCACGAGACGCTGCGCTACCTGGAGGTCGCCACGCTTGTCGGCGGAACGGCCGAGGTGTACGAGCCGAGGATCGCCGTGACCGACGCCGACCGCGCCGAACTCGCCCGCGTGTACGGCGAGCCGCCGCCCGGCCTGATCGCGCTGCATCCGGGCGCGAGCGACCCACGGCGGCGCTGGCCGGCGCGCGCGTTCGCGGAGGCGGCCGACCGGCTCGGCCGCCCGGTGGTGATCACCGGTGTCGAGAAGGAGCGAGAGGTGGCCGAGGAGGTCGCGGCGGCGATGCGGCGGCCCGCCGTCACGGCCGTCGGCACGCTCGGCGTCGGCGGCCTCTGCGCGCTTTACGAGCGGTGCGACCTGGTCATCTCCAACGACACCGGCCCCCGTCACCTCGCGGCGGCGGTCGGCACGCCCACCGTCGGCATCTACTGGTCGGGCAACCTCATCAACGCCGGGCCCCTCACCCGCACCCTGCACCGAGCCCTGATCTCCTGGACCGCGCGGTGCCCGGTCTGCGGCGTCAGCGGGCACGATCCCCGGGCGGGGCGGTGCCCGCACGACGAGTCGTGGGTGGCCGAGGTTCCGGTCGGCGATGTCGTCGAGCAGGCCGAGGAACTACTCTGGAACGGCGGCCGGAACTGACCCCGTGCTCGGCCGCACCGCACCGCACCCCGCTCCTACCCCGCTCCGACCGCGCACCGGCCGGCACCCCCTCGCCCCACCGCGCGCATCACCCCGGGCCGCCGCATCGACGATCACCCCGGTCTTTACCGTAAACCGGCCCGGGTGACCATACTCCCCTCGCGGTAGCGGCGGACGGCGCTGATCCCCCGGCGGTAGACACGAGAGCCTTCCGGTGTGCGACGACGCCGACGGCCCTCGGCGGCCATCATCGAGACGCCGCCAGGGGACGGAAGGTACGCGTGCCCGCGTACTCCCCCAGCGGTAGCCGACGTGTCTCTCGACGAGGGACGACGCCGCCGGCTCACGTGGGACAGGATTCCCGCGACCGCCATCCGCTGGAGGAAGGGAGCAAAGAGCGTGCGCAAGGTTTACGCCGTACTGGCGACGCTGATGTTCGTCGCCGCCATCGTGCAGATATATCTCGCGGCAGTCGGTGCGTTCGACAAGCCGCATGACGACTCGTCGTTCTCCCTGCACAGCATGAACGGCACGATGGTCATCCCCGTGGTCTCGCTGCTGGCCACCATCGCCGCGGCGATCGCCAAGGCGCCGGGACGCATGATCGGGATGACCATCCTGCCCATCGGTCTGGTCATCGTGCAGGAGCTGATCATCGCGGTCGGCGGCCTGTTCGACGACAGCACCGGCAACACCACGCCGCTCTCCCTGGCGATCCTCGGCCTGCATGCCATCAACGGCCTTGCGGTCGTGTTCGTCTCCGGTCACGTGTCCCGCGACGCGCGACAGTTCGCGTGGGCCAAGCCCGCCACGTCGGAGGCCGCCGCGGAGGGCCGTCCGGTTCGCGCCTCATGACGACCGACCGGCTCATGGCGCTCGACCTGGTCGTCTCGGTCCTGACCGTGGCGGCGTGGGTGGGCGCGGGCGTGGCCGCGGCGGCCCGCCGTCCGAGGACGGCCGCGGCCCTGTACGCCGTGGCCATGGTCGCGTCACTGGCCCGGATCGGGTCCGTCGTCGCGCTGTCCTGGGCCGGTTGGTGGTTCGTGCAGGAGAAGATCCTCGTCGCCCTGCCGCTTCTCGTCGCGGCGGGCGGCGTCGCCGCCGTGCTCGCCGGGCCGCGCCTGTTCTGCGCCGCCCGGCGGGTGAACCCCTCCCGGGAGGCGGACGCGGCCGGGCCGGGTGACTCCGCCGCCCCGCCCGCGCAGGACGCCGTCAGAGCCCCGGCGGTGGTGGTCTCCCTGCTCGGCGCCGGCTACGCGGCGGCGGCCGGAGTCGTGCAGACCTTCCTCATCGGATATCCGGCGGACGCGAGCTCCGCCCTCCTGCTCCTGGCCTTCGTCGCGGGGGCCGTGCTGGTGACCTGGAGAGCGATGAGCGCCCACGTTCCCAGGCTGCGGGTGGCGACGGCGGCGACCGCCGTGGCCGCCGTCCTCGGAGCGGTCCTCGCTTTCATTCCCCCCACGGAGGGGACCACCACGCAGGGAACCAGCGCGGAGGGAACCAACGCGGAAGGGATCAGCGCGGAAGGGATCAGTGCGGCGGGCGCCGCGCAGGCCCACGCGATGGGCGACACCGACGTGCGCGCCGCCCCCGGCACAGACACAGCCGCCGGCACAGACACGCACGCCGGCACACACGCCGACGCCCATTCCGGTGTGCACCCCGCCTCCCAGACTCACTCCGTCTCCGGGGAATCCGCCTCCGCCGTCGCGGGCCCCGACCGTCCGGTGACCGCGCTGCGCGGTCCGGCCGCGCCCCCACCGGGCGGCTCCGTGCGCCGGTTCGAGCTGACGGCCCGTACGGCGACCATCACGCTGTCCTCGGGACGCAAGGTGTCCGCGTGGACCTTCAACGGGCAGGTCCCCGGACCGCCGATCACCGCCGTTCAGGGCGACCTCATCGAGGTGCGGCTCCGCAACGCGGACATCACGTCCGGGGTGACGCTGCACTGGCACGGCTACGACGTGCCCTCGGGTGAGGACGGCGTGCCCGGCCTCACGCAGGAGGCCGTGCCGCCCGGCGGGGAGTTCGTCTACCGCTTCGTCGCCGCACAGGCGGGGACGTACTGGTACCACACCCACGAGGTGTCCGACCTCGGCGTCCGGATGGGGCTCTACGGCACGCTCGTCGTCACGCCGAAGGAAGGCGCGGCCGCCGGAACGGACCTCACCCTGCCCGTGCACACCTTCGGCGGCACGACGGTGACGGGCGACCGCGACCAGCCTCTGGCCCGGCAGATCGCGCCCGGCACGCCCGTACGGCTGCGCTTGATCAACACCGACAACACGCCGCATCGGTTCACCCTGGCGGGCACGCCGTACCGGCTCGTTGCGGTGGACGGGACGGACCTGAACGGCCCGGGCACGCTCGGCCGGACCGGCCTGCGGCTCGCGGCGGGCGGCCGGTACGACCTCGCGTTCACGATGCCGCCGGGCCCCGCCGTCCTGCGGATCGACGACCGCACCGACTCCGTACGGCTCACCCCGGCGAGCGGATCGTCCGGCGCGGACACAGGTGACGGGTCCGCCGGCGCCGCTCCCGCCGCCGGCGGTCAGACTGCGGACTGGCCGGACCTCGACCTCACCCGGTACGGCGCCCCGGCCCCGACGCCGTACACGGCCCAGAGCCGCTTCGACCGTAACTTCACGCTCGTCCTCGACCGGGGGCTGGCGCTGACGAACGGGCGGCCGATGTACGCGCACACGGTGAACGGCCTCGCCTTCCCCAACGTCCCCACGGAAGTCGTCAGGGAGGGCGACCTGGTCCGGCTGACCGTGGTCAACCGCGGCCGTGACATCCACCCCTGGCACCTGCACGGCCACCGGGTCCTCGTGCTCTCGCGCGACGGCCGCTCGCCCACCGGCAGCCCTCTGTGGCTCGACACCTTCGACGTACGGCCCGGCGAGGTGTGGGAGGTGGCCTTCCGCGCCACCAATCCGGGGCTGTGGATGAACCACTGCCACAACCTCAGCCACGCCGATCAGGGGATGATGCTGCACCTGGCGTACGAGGGGGTGACGTCGCCCTTCCACGGCGGGCACGGCGGGTGACTGAATCACCCTTTTCCCCGGTGTGCCGAGTAAAAAATCGAGGCGGGAAATCCTCACAGGTGTAAACGCTGGGTAATCAGATCAGAACTTCGGGTGAGCACCACTGGCCCGGGTCCCCCCGGCCGGGCGTGGGCGATGCCGACCGAAGGGAGAGATCGTGAGAGTGCCCAAGAGCATCGTTCCCGCTCTGGCGGTATGGGCCGCCGCGGGGTGGTTCGTCGTAGGCCACCCCGCGGCGGCCCTCGCGGGCCCGGCCACCTCGGCCGTCGCGAACCGGGCCGTGCCGCCCGGGCCCGGCGAACCCACCACCTCGGGACCGTACGGGCAGGTCGTGCACACTGCCTGGCAGGGGCCCGGTCTCGTGTGCGCCTACCGCCTGCGGGGCGTGCGCAAGGGCGGCTTCCTCAACGTCCGCGAGGGCGCCGGCATCCACCACGCCCCCGTCGCCAAGCTGCGGCCGGCCGACGGAGGTTTCTCCGGGGCCTGCACCGCCACCCACGGCTGGGTCGCGGTGAAGACGGCCGGTGGGACGTCGGGCTTCGCCGCCGCCCGGTTCCTCCACAGGCTCGACCTCAGCGGGCGGCCCTCGCTCTCGTGCGTCTACCGCCTGCGGCACGTGCGCAAGGGCAGTTTCCTCAACGTCCGCGAGGGCGCCGGCATCCACCACGCCCCCGTCGGCAGGCTCCTGCGGGCCGACGGGAACGTCGCGGGAGCCTGCGACGCCGCCCACGGCTGGGTGGCCGTGGACACCCCCGGCGGCGTTCCCGGATGGGCCTCCGCCCGGTATCTGCGGAGGCTGTGACCCGGGCCGGCATGCTCCGGCCCGTCCCATCCCCCCGGCCGCCGCCCTCGTCCCCGGTGTCCCCCTGGCCGGGGACGAGGGCCGCCGGCCCGCCAGGCCGTGCCCCGCACTCCTCAGCCGAGGTCGTGGTGGGGGACGTAGCGGTCGAGCCGCATGAAGTCCTCGCTGGTCATCAGCGTGTCCATGTCGCCGATGTGCCAGCCCTCGTCGAGCAGCAGGGGCAGCAGCGGATGCGTGCCGGGCACCGCCACGTGCACCGGGCCGGCGCCGGGATGGGCGTTCGCCGCCTCCAGCACGATGTCGGCGCAGTCCTGCGGGGTCGCGCCCCCGGCCGGCCCGATGACGACTCCGTCTCCGGCCGTTCTGGCGAACGCGTAGCCCGAGCCGCTGACGTGCAGGGTCACGCCGGGCAGCCCGGCGAACCACCTCAGCGTCGAGGCCCGGTCCCCGCCGCAGACGTGGGCGTCCATGGCCGCCGCCGCGCGGACGTCCGCCTCCCCCGGCGCCTGCCCGCTGTCTCGTGACGCGGGCCGGCCACCGAGCGGTCCCCGCTCGAGATACAGCAGCGGGCAGCGCGGGCGCATCCCGTTCCTGACGTACAGCGCGAACGCCCTCTTGTCGGCGGAGGCGAAGGTGACCGTGGGCGTGCCTTGCGGCAGCAGGCGGGACAGGATGGCACGGCCCACCCCCGACGACTGGTGGTCCGGCAGGACGAACAGGTCGCCGAGGTGCGTGACCGTCCCCCGGCGCAGCGTGCCGCCGAAACCCACGATCGTGCCGTCCACCTCGCCGACGACCACCGCACCGAACTCGCGTTCGGCGTCCACGAAGTCCGGCTGCTCCGGCCACATTCCCAGGAGGCCGAAGCTGTTCGCGACGGCGCGAAGACCGGGCATGTCGGCGTCGGCCGCGGGACGGACGATCGGCTCCGCCATCGGTGCTCCCCCCTGCGCTTCTCCCCTCGTTTCGTTCACCTTAGGGCGCGTTCGCCCTCACGTTCCCTCCGGGGCGCCGGAGGGGAACGTAATCGGGTCAGCCCTTGACCGCTCCCGCGGTCAGGCCGCTGACGAGCTGGCGCTCGGCCACGGCGTAGAAGCCGAGGGCGGGCAGCATCGCGACCACGATGTAGGCCATGACCTTCGCGACGTCGGTCGAATACTGTCCCTGGAACTGCTGGACCCCCAGCGGGATGGTGGACAGGCTGTCGTCGCTGAACACCACGAGCGGCAGCATGAACTGGTTCCAGCTGTTGACGACCGCGAGCACGGAGACCGTGGCGATCGCGGGGCGGGCCATCGGCAGCAGGATCCGCCAGAAGAAGCCGAACGAGGAGCACCCGTCGAGGATCGCCGCCTCCTCGATCTCTCCGGGGATGGCCCGGAAGAAGCCGCGCAGAATGATGATCGTCATCGGCATGCCGAAGGCGGCCTGCGGAAGGATCACGCCGAGCGGGTTGTCGAGCAGCCCGAACATGCGCAGCAGCACGAACAGCGGCAGGATCGCCACCGCGAACGGGAACATCAGCCCCGCCGCGAACATCGTGAACAGCGCCTCGCGCCCCCGGAAGGCGAAGCGGGCGAACACGAAGGCCGCCAGCGCGGACACCGCGACGACGATGAGTGTGGTCAGAGTCGCGATGTAGGTGCTGTTCCAGAGCATGCGCCAGAACGATCCCGATGCCAGCACGCCCGTGTAGTTCTCCGGCACCCAGGGGTCGGGCAGGCCGATCGGGTTGCTCGAAAGCTGCCGGGTCGTCTTGAAGCCGCCCAGCACGCCGTACAGCAGGGGGATGCCGACGAACAACGCCGTGATCACGACGATGGCGTGCAAGGACAGGCTGCGCAGCGGGCCGCCCGACGTGGGGGAATGCCTGCGGCGAATTGCGCTCATCTCTGGTCTCCCAGCACGGTGGAGGCTCCTTCGAGGTCACGGCGCATGACGTATCTCTGATAGAAGAGCGCGAACACGAGGCTGATGAAGAACATCACCACACTGATCGCGCTCGCGTAGCCGACCTGGAAGCGCTTGAAGCCGAACTGGAACATCGTGACGGCCATGGTCTCGGAGGAGTGCGACGGCCCTCCGCCGGTGATGATCCAGACCAGGTCGAACAGCTGGATCGCACCGATGACCGACAGGAACACGCTGATGCGGATCGTCGGGCCGAGCAGCGGCAGCGTGACGTAGCGGAAGGTCTTCCAGCCCGTCGCGCCGTCGATCTGGGCGGCCTCGGTGAGCTCCTTCGGGATGCCCTGGCGCCCGGCGATGTACAAGATCATGTGGAAGCCGAAGTACTTCCAGGTCATGACGATGAACAGTGACATCATGACCGTCGACGGGTCGGCGAACCAGTCGAGGGGGTCGATCCCGAACCAGCCCAGAATGTAGTTGGCCAGGCCGTCCGTGGGCTTCAGGATCATCATGAACAGGACTGCGGTGATCGCCTCCGACAGGACGTACGGGGCGAAGAACAGCAGGCGGAAGAACGCCCGGCCGTGGATTTTCTGGTTGAGCAGCATGGCGATGCCCAGCGAGAGGGGAAGCTGGATCGCCACCGAAAAGATGATCAGCAGTAGGCCGCGCCACAGGTCGCCCAGGAAGACCTCGTCCGCCAGCAGGCGGGTGAAGTTGGTCATGCCGATGAAATCGGTGGGCAGTCCCCGCATGCCGTTCCACTTGAACACGCTCGCGTAGAAGGCGAGCAGGATCGGCGCCACGACGAGCCCGAAGAAGAGCACGAGCGACGGCAGCAGGAACAGCAGGATTTTGGTGAACCCCCGGAGCCTGTGGCTCCGGGGTCTCGTCGTCTTCACGCGACAGTTACTCCGACTTCGCCGTTTCGGTGATGGCCTGCGTCACCTGTTCGGGCGTCTTGGTGCCGCCGATCAGCTCGGCCACGCTGTCGTTGACCTCCTGGCCGACGGCCGGCGGGTACGCCTGGTCGAGGTAGAGCTGGAACCCGGTGGCCCCGGCGAGGTTCTTGGCGACCACGCTCAGGTTCGGGTCGGTGACCGCGTCCTCCTCTCCCTTCAGCACCGGGAGCACGCCGCCGCTCGCGACCTGCTTGCGGTGCTCGGTGCTCTCGGTGAGGAACTTCAGGAACTCGATCGCCTCCGCCGGGGCGTCGGCGCCGATCGCGTAACCGCCACCGCCGCCGAAAGCGTCGGTGACCGCGCCCTTGCCGCCGTCGACCGCCGGGAACGGGAAGAAGCCGAGGTCGTCGCCGAGGCCCTTGCCTGCGTCCTTCTGGACCGCGGGCGCCCACTGGCCCATCAGCTCCATGGCGGCCTTGCCGTCACCCATCGTGGCGGCCTGGCCGCCCGGGTCGCCGTACGTCGCGCCGAGGTAGCCCTTCTGGAACGGCTGGAGGCCGGCCAGTTCCTTGAGCTTCTGTCCCGCCTGCACGAAGGCCGGACCCGTGAAGTCCTTGGTCTCACCGGCCTGCTTGAGGGCGTCGAGACCGCCGATCCGCATGGCGAGGTACGCCCAGTAGTAGTGCCCCGGCCACTTGTCCTTGCCGCCGAGGGCGATCGGGGTGATCCCGGCGTCCTTCAGCTTCTTGACGTCGTCGAGGAGCTCCGACCAGGTCCCCGGGGGCTGGGCGATCCCGGCCTTCTTGAACAGCGCCTTGTTGTACCAGAAGCCCACCATGCCGATGTCGTCCGGGATGGCGTACTGCTTGCCCTCGACCTTGTACGCCGACAGCGCGGCATCGGTGAAGGTGCCGAGCCAGGAGCCCGCGTCCCCGGTCAGGTCCTTCACCAGGCCCGCGTCGACCTGCTGGGCGAGCACACCGCCACCCCAGGTCTGGAAGATGTCCGGCGCCTTGCCGGACTGCGTGAGCGTCGTCAGCTTCGCCTTGAACGCCTCGTTCTCGTAGGGAACGTTCTTGATGGTGATATTCGGGTGCGCGGCCTCGAAATCCTTGATCGCCTGAACGCCGTAGGTCTTCAGGGGGTCCTTGGTCCAGATGTTCCAGAACTCGACCGTCACCTTGCCGCCGGCTGAGCTTTTGCTCTCGCCGTCGTCGCTCCCGTTGCCACCACATCCCCCGAGGACCAGTGCCGACGCCGCCAGGAGCGCCGCACCTCGCCGACTCAACTTCACGGTGGTTTCCCTTCTGGGTTCCGACCGAAACTTTCGGCTACTGTCCGATAGTTTCTGCGATGTGGCGTACGTTACAGCGGCGCTTCCGTTCAGATCAACGGCTGTTGTGTAGCTGTTACGCGCGGTCCACACCGAAAGGAAAGCGAGCCGCCTCGCGCGAAAGAATCCAGACAAACAGCCAACAATCCGGCGCATTTAACGGACGGCCGAAACCCGGATGAGGTCGTCGTCCATGCCGGACGGCCCGACGGGAACGGCGTCGTCCGGTCGATGACTCGGACATAACAGAAAAAGCGCCGCGCCCAGCATGAAAACTGGGCACGGCGCGAAGGAAACGTACGGCCTCGTGCCTGGGGAAGCCGCCGGAAAGGTCAGCGAGCGGCGGCGGTCGGGCGTTTCCCGTACGCGTGCTTGACGAGTTCGATCAGGACTTCCTTGCCCGATTCCCGCTTGCGCGCGTCGCACAGCATGATCGGCACGTCCTGACCGAGGTTGAGGGCGAGCTTGACCTCGTCCAGAGCGAAGACCGGGGCGCCCTCGAAGCAGTTGACCGCGACCACGAAGGGTGTGCCGCGCCGCTCGAAGTAGTCGACGGAGGGGAAACAGTCGGCGAGCCTGCGCGTGTCGGCCATCACGACCGCGCCGAGCGCCCCCTGCGCGAGCTCGTCCCAGACGAACCAGAACCGCTCCTGGCCGGGGGTGCCGAAAAGATAGAGGACGAAGTCCTGGCCGATGCTGATCCGGCCGAAGTCCATGGCGACCGTGGTGGTCGCCTTGGCCTCGATCCCGGACAGGTCGTCCACGCCGACGCTGCGGTCGGTCAGTGTCTCCTCCGTGCGCAGCGGCCGGATCTCCGACACCGCGCCGACCATCGTGGTCTTGCCGACCCCGAAGCCGCCGGCGATCAGCAGTTTGATCGCCTTCGGCATCTTCGGAGGCGTTTTCTGGGGGTCAGAGCGCCCGAAGGCCATCGAGCACCGCCTTGTACATCCGCTCGTCGAGCACGTCCATCTCCGGTTGAGGCTGTTGCACTGCCACGAAGCCCCGGTCGAAAAGATCACCGAGGAGGACCCGGACGATCCCCGCCGGCAGATCCAGATGGGCCGCGATCTCGGCCACCGACGTCGGCCTGCGGCACAGCCGCACGATCGCCTGGTGCTCGGGGTCCAGCCCGATCTCCGCTCCCGTGGTGGGCCGGAGCGTCACCGCGAGCGAGATGAGGTCGAAACGGTCCTGCGCCTCCGTACGGCCACGTGCGATCACGTACGGCCGGATGGTCGGCGCGTCGAGTAAGCGCTCCTCGTCCGGATTCCATTCGGAGTTCACAGGCGAACCTCGCTCCCCGTGGTCCGGTCGATCGTGGTCCGGGCGGGTGAGGTGAGGTACTGCCCGACCCGGACGACGAGCATGGCCATCTCGTACGCCACCAGGCCGACGTCGGCGTCTCCCGCGCACAGCACGGCCAGACAGGCGCCCTCGCCCGCCACGGTCACGATCAGGAAGGCCGACTTCATCTCCACGATGGTCTGCCGTACGGAGCCGCCCTGGAAGCGCTCGCCGACGCTTCGCGCCAGGCTCTGCAGGCCGGAGGCGACGGCGGACAGATGCTCGGCGTCCTCCACGTGAAGTCCCCGCGAGCCGGCCAGCAGCAGGCCGTCGGTGGACAGCACGATCCCGTGCTCGACCTCGCGGACCCGCGCGACGAGGTCGTCGAGCAACCAGGCGAGGTCCGCGGAGGCCGCGGTCTTCTGCGTCACAGGTTGTCCTCCTCGTCAGCCAGCAGCTTCGCCGCCTCGGATCTGCCGCGCCTCGTCCCCGACTGGAACGAGCCCATGATCTTGCGAATGTCCTCCGGCGAGCGGTCCTCTTCGTCCTCCGTCCCGCCCCGGCGCCTCGGCTCCTCGGCGAGTGCGGGAGCGAGGTTGGCCTGCGGCACCCGGAACGGCAGGCCCGACGGAGTGAACCCGGCCGTGGGCACGGGCTCGTCCGGCCCGTTGCCGCCGGACAGTCCATCGTCACCGGAGACCCCATCGCCACCGGGGAGCGGGGCGCTCGGCACGAGCCGGGGCGGCTCGGGAGCCCTCGGCACGGGAACCACCTCCTGAACTGGTTCGGGACCCGCTCCGGGCGCGCCGACCAGCGCGATCCTCCTGCCCCCGCGGCTCCGCCGCGCGAGACCGGAACCGGTTTCCTCCTCGGGCAGGTCCTCCCCGCCCTCGATGACGAGATCGCGCGGCAGCAGCACGACCGCGGTCGTGCCCCCGTACGGCGACGCCTTGAGCGACACCTTGATGCCGTGCCGCTCGGCCAGGCGGCTGACGACGTACAGGCCGAGCCGGGCGGTGCTCGACAGGTTGAACTCGGGCGGGTCGGCGATGCGCTGGTTGGTCGCCTCCAGGTCCTCGGCGCTCATCCCGAGGCCGCGGTCCTCGATCTCGATCGCGTACCCGCTGGCCACCGTCTGGCCGCCCACCTGCACCGTCGTGTACGGCGGGGAGAACGACACCGCGTTCTCGATCAGCTCGGCGAGCAGGTGGATGACGTCGCCGACCGCGCGTCCGTTGAGCGCGGTCTGCCCCATCGGTATCACGGTGACGCGGGTGTAGTCCTCGACCTCGGCCAGCGCGCCGCGCACGACGTCGACCATCGGCACCGAGCGCCGCCAGGCACGGGCGGGGGACGCCCCGGCCAGAACGATCAGATTCTCGGCGTTGCGCCGCATGCGGGTGGCGAGGTGGTCGATGCGGAACAGGTCCTTCAGCTCCGCCGGGTCCGACTCGCGCCGCTCCATGACGTCGAGCAGCGTGAGCTGGCGGTGCACCAGCGACTGCGTACGCCGGGCGAGGCTGAGCAGGATGTCGCGGATGCTCTGCCGGAGCTGGGCCTCCTCGACGGCGGTGCGGATGGCGGTTTCCTGCACGGTGTTGAACGCCGCGCCCACCTGGCCGATGACGTCGGGGCCGAAGTCCAGCGGCGGCGCCTCCGCCTTGACGTCGACCTTCTCCCCCTGCGCGAGGCGGGCGACCACGCCGGGCAGCCGCTCGTTGGCCAGTTCGAGCGCGGCCTCGCGCAGCTTCTCCAGCTGACGCACCAGCGCCCGCGCCGTGGTGACCGACAGGATGATCGACGCGATGACCGCCACCAGGCCGAGCACACCGGCCAGCAGGAGGCGGGCGACGACGGCGACCGACACGGACGTGGCCCGATCGACCAGCGCGTCACCCGCCTTGTGGACGGCCGCGATCCGCGCGTCCAGGGCCGCCTTGACCACCGGTGTCCACTGCTCGTAGGTGACCGGGGGGGCACCCTGCGCACGCCCCGTCTGCATGACGAGATCTTCCATTTGGCGCAGGCGAACGGAATTAGCGCTCTTGGCCAAGTCCTCGTGCGTTTGCATGTCCGCCCGCGGCAGCTCGGCCGTCCCGTCCATTGTGTAGAAGCGCTGGAGGCCGACCAACTGGACAAACTGCCTGGGCTGACCACCGCCGAACCGCCCGGCCGCGAGCGCGCCCGACAGCACCGCGTCCTCCTGCGACAGGAATTCGCGGGCCCGGTTCAGTTTCGTGATGGTCCGGGTGTCCTTGGCGATCTGCTCGTCATCAAGTACGGCCAGCGAGTCGTACATCCGGTAGAAGGAGTCGATGACCTCGGTGTACACGCCGATCGCCTGGAGGGCGTCTACTCGCCCCTCGTCGATCGCCTTACGGCCGGAACCCAGGTCATCGAGCTGGCGGAAGACCTCGGCGATGCGTTTGTCCAGCGCCTCACTTGACGCGAACTTGACGTCTCCGGCGCTGGCCAGGGCTCGGAACTCAGCCACCGCGGCGTTCGTGTGCGCGCGCTGGACGGCCAGCGTCTGGCGGTCGGCGAGTGACGGGTTGCCCACGTGAACCGCGGAAAGCCGTCGCTCCTGCTGTAGTTCGAGCAGGAGGGTCTCACCGGGTTTCACCAATCCGTTGTTGTAGACGGCCACCCACAGCAGGTTCACGCCATCCCGGACGGTCACCCAGGCGGCGAATGCCCACAGCGCTGTAAGCGACACCAGCAAGGCCGTGACCTTCGTTCGGACACGTGAATTGCGGAACCGCATAGACATTCACCCAGCAAATATCGAAGGGACCGCAGCGTGTATCCAGGCGATTAACTATCGTCGGCTGTTATGTGTGCTGATAGCCGAGCACAAATCGCTGCGTCAGGCTCCGATACCCTAGCAAACACTGTCAAGCGATCTCAACACATTCCGATAAGCCCCCAAAAGGTCATAAAAATTCGACACATGTCACGGGGTACCAAGATCATAGGTGAGCGTAGGGGTCCGAGACAACCAACTGCCGGCGAACGAGCTGAAACGCGGCCAAGACGGCGGCGCGCACAATTGCGACGGGAAGGTAGAGGTCCTTGTCGTGCCAGAGCGGCAGGGCGTCCGCCAGATCGGCTTCAAGAAGGTATCGATAGCCCCGGGCGGCCGCATCCCGGCTCCGGGCGTCCGCCCGCGCCTCCGTCATGAGCAGGATATGCAGCGCGTAAGCCGTCTCCTCGGCGGTGCCCTCCCACCAGCCCCAGGAGCCGTCCTCTCGCTGACCGTCCAGCACCCATCGGACGGCCGCGCGCACGGCATCGGCCGACTGCTCTCCGCCGAACTCGTTCAAGGCGAGTGCACAGCACAGGGTGGCGTAGAACGGCGAGGCGTGCCATCGGTCGGTCCAGCTGCCGTCCGCCGCCTGGTGGTCGCGCAGCAGCGCGGACAGCTTGCGTATCGCGGGACGATACCGCGCCATCTCGCGGGGACGGCAGGCGACGTACTGCCCGAAGGCGTCCAGCACGTGGGCGTTGACGCTGACCGAGAAGCCTTGCTCCCCGGGCCAGGTGCAATAGTGTGTGCCCGTCTCGAACGCCGTAAGGACACCTGGATCGCACGGCGAGCCCAGCAGCGCTAACGCGTACAGGGCCACGGACGTCGTATCGGCGTCCGACGGCAGCCCTGGCCCGGCGGGAGCGCCGGTCGGGCCGATCATCGCCCTGAGATCCGCCAGCATCTCGGGCGGCACCTCGAAGGGCACCCGGGCGCGGGCAAGCGCGCTCAGCACCCAGCTCCGCTCGAAGGCGGTGATGGGGAAGCCGACGGGCACCGGGCCGCCATGCCGCATGACAACCGCCTCCAGATGCCGGCGGACGGGATCAGCGGGATCGAGCCTGCCACGTTCCCCGAGCCAGGCCGCCGCGGCGGCGGGCGACCCGCCGACCGTCCCGATGGAGGTGGGACGCACGGCGGGAGCTCCGGCGGCCGCGTCCCCGGCCACCTCCAGGGCGTGGAGCAACTTCTCCGGCACGTCCGAGCCCGACCTGATTCGGGACCTGATCATTTCAAGCTGCCGGTCGTCGCAGCCTGACGGAATCCGCAGCCGCCCACGGGGCATGCCCGGAAGAGCACCAGTGGCCTCGCCCAGGCTGTCAAGACGGACGTTAATGAGATCAACCAGCGAGGGCACGATGAGCTCGATCGCCGGCATGTCGGGCAGGGCCGGCGCGGGATCCTCGTTCAACCAAGCGAACAGGAGGCGCAGCCCTCGGACCGCAGCCGTCGAGAGGGCCTCCCCATCGACGCCCGGCTCGCCGCCCGTGAGCGCGGACAGGATCGCCTCGGTCGCGCTCAGCGTGGGCACCAGCCGATAGCCCTCGACCTGGCCCCAGCCACCGTCAAGTTGCTGGGCGTCCAGAAGATACCGCACGCGCGCGGTGTGACCGGTGAGCCAGGGAGCCAGGGTGACCATCCGTCCCGTCTCGTACAAGGACGGGGAGACTGTGCCCCAGGGCCGGAATATAAGCCCGGATATCAGCTCGCCAGCCGCGATCGCCACCTCATCGCGCTCTCGTGTCACCACGTGGGTCGGCTCGTCATTACTCACAGCCGTCCCCAGTAGTCGGTGATGCCGTAGAAACCCAAGCTGTAGCCGATCTGCCGCTCCAGGTAGGTGACCTCGCGCGGACAGGCGTCGCGCAGCGGCTCCAGGAGCTTGCGGCAGTTGTCGATGAGTTCGGCAACGCGGGCCAACACCTGCTCCCGGCCGACGCCCAGCATCTGGGAGTTGAGATCGCCCCAGGTCAGGTCGCGCTCGTACGTCGCGAGGTCGTTGAGCAGGCGGAGTATCCGCTGCACCTCGTCACCGGCGGCGCGCAACTCGTCGAAGTGGGCCAGCGCGGCAAGGTCCCCGTTGTAGATCCAGTGGCCGATGTTGACCAGACTGGAGCCGTAGTTGTCGGCGTTGTCGAGGTACTCCTCAAACGAAGGGAGCGCCGAGTTGTCGCCGGCGGCCCGTGCCGCCTTCCAGTCCCACTCCCGCGCGCTGGCGACAAGCAGCCGTTCCACTTGGTCGCGCCACGCCGAGCCCCACTGCGCGTACCCGGGGGCGGTGGCCAGTTCGTCCCGTATGTCCGCGAGGAACCGTGTCAGTGGGTCGTCGGGAGACGCACCGTCGGCGACCGCGAGGATCCGGCGCGCCACGTCGTCCACTTGGGCGCGCGAGTCCGCCTTGTAGTCAATCAGCCAGTCCACCGCGAAGATCCACAGTGAGGTGCGGTTGGCGATCCTGAGCTGCTTGAAGCTCAGCCACGGCGCGCCGAATGCGTTGGCAAGCGCGACGGCGTTGAAGAGCGTGACATCGAAGGGATCGTCCGGGAACAGGCTCGAATAGGTTGTGCCGCACTCCTGCAGGTCGCGCTGGGACAACGCCGCCACGGCGACAGTCGTGCCCAACAGCTCGGCCGCCCGGAGCTCGTCGACCTCACCGGGGTACTGGTTCATATCCATCTTTCTCACACTCGGCGGCGGGACGCAGCATGACCTGGACCTGCTCGCGGGGACGTAGCGAGGCCCCGATCCGAGGAGTGACGATCTGCGGATCGCACGAAACCGGACGGAACCGGCTGAGGATGTTACCGATGATGAGCTGCGCCTCGATTTCGAACAGGTGCATGCCGATACACATGTGCGGGCCGCCGCCGAAGGGGAAGTAGGCGTATCGGTGCCGGCCCCGGACTCGGTCCGCTGTGAAGCGGTCAGGGTCGAACTCGTACGGGCGGTCCCAGAACGTCTCCAGGCGGTGAGTGGCGTACGGACTGAGGAGCACCGTGTCACCGCGCCGCAGCGCCACCCCGCCCACGGTCTGCGGGGTCATGACCAGTCGGTTGAAGACCCAGGCCACCGGGTGCAGGCGCAGCATCTCCTGGATGACGCGCTTCATGTAGGGGAGCTCGGCGAGGTGGGCGCCAGTCACGCGCCCGCCGCCCACGACCTCGTCGATCTCCGCGTACAGTCGGGCCGCGACGTCCGGGTTGGCGGAGAGGATGGGCCACACCCACGTGAGGGCGGAGGCCGTGGTCTCTATCCCGCTGGCGAACATCGAGACGAGATTGTCACGAATCCACTGATGGCTGGGTTTGCGGCCGTCCAATTCCTGCGCACGGCAAAGGACCGAGACAATGTCCTCACCGCCGTCGTTTCCCCGGTACTTCTGTGCGAGCGGGAAGAACACCTCGTCGAATTTCCGTACGGCGTCCCGGAAGGCTGCATCCCCCGGCATCGGCACCCACTCGGGCACGAACGGCAGAAGAAACCGGAAGACTACGGAGGTGCCGATCGAGTCAAGGGCGGTGACCAGTCGCTCGGCCTCCGCCATGGTCACCTTGTCGCCGAAGAACGTTTGGACGATCGTCCTGGTCACCGTGCGGTTGATGGGACCTGCCATGTCAATCGGCTGCCCGATGTCGAGTTTCCCACTCCATGCCTCGACTTCATCGGCGATCATCCCCGCCATTCGCTCAGTCAGCGAGTCTACGTGCCGAGCCGTGAAAATCGGCTGGAGCACTTTTCGACTCCGCTTCCATTCCTGACCGTCCGACACGATGCTGTCGCCGAAGAAGCGCCGTAAAGGCCGCCAGAAGACGCCGTCGCGGGCATAGCTGGCGGAATTGCTGCGCAGAATCTGCTGAATGTGGTCCGGATGGGTGACCAGGTACGGACGGAAGGGACCCAGATTGAGCCGGACGATCTCGCCTCCGGAGGTCGCCCCTATCTCGACGAGAGCGTTGACGGGATCGCGGAGGAGGGAAGGGAGAACGTGACGGAGAGGAATGGTTCTGGCACTCCGAGCTGGCTCGGAGGCGGTTTCGGTCGGCATTACGGGTGCCCCCACCTGCTAACGCGTGTCCACGCAGCAGGGAAAATTCCAGGCGCAGGCGTCCGTCAGCACATTCCAGGACTGCTCGCCGTGCCCGTCAACTGCGCGGACGTGGATTACTTTCTCGGCTCTGCTCAGACAGTCGGCAAGCGCCTGCGAAGAACTGCGCCCGTTCCCTCACACCTCATCTCTCGCGGCGACGAGCTATATCGGCCCCGGTGACGTCACTCGCGAAGTATCACATAGTGCACGCTGATTGATCAACAACGCAGGCAAGTGACACTTCTGTGCCGCTTTAGGCAGACTCTGCCATGGGGAGCATTGCCTAACGAGCAAGGATGGCGTGACGTGGGGTAACAGAAGGGCCGGGCCTCGCGGCCCGGCCCTTCACGACGCGTCGTCAGGAGTGGCTGGTCACCAGCAGCGCGATGCCCACGAGGATGACGATGGGGATCAGCCACACCACGACCTCGCCGAGGAACTCCTTGTACATGGGGACCGAATCCTCTCGGTGACGTGCGGAAAGTTAACCCCGAGCAGCATATTCGCTCCTGCCGGGCGGGGGAACACGGCACCGTCCCCCTCGCCGGGCACGGCAGCGGCCGGTCTGTCGGCGGAGGCCCACGGGCCGGAAGCGATGCCCGCCCGCGCCGTGGGTCATCGGATGAACCGTACATGCATCCCCGCTGGTCAGGACTTCTCCCCCGCCTCGTCCCTGGGCCGGGCGACACGCGCTGCCTACCATCGCGCCGGACAGGACGAGGGAGAGTGCGATGTCGAAGAGAAGTGCCTTGGTGGCGGCCCTGCTCCTGGTGCTCGGGCTGCTCGTCGCCCGGCCCGCCGAAGCGGCCGCCGTGCGGATCATGCCCCTGGGCGACTCGATCACCGGTTCACCCGGCTGCTGGCGGGCCCTGCTGTGGAACAAGCTGCAGAACGGCGGCTTCACCGGCATCGACATGGTGGGCACGCTGCCCGCGCAGGGGTGCGGAGTGCCGTACGACGGCGACAACGAGGGCCACGGCGGCTACCTCGTCACCAACGTCGCCGACCAGAACCAGCTACCGGCCTGGCTCTCGGCGACCCGTCCCGACATCGTGATGATGCACTTCGGCACCAACGACGTGTGGAGCAACAAACCCACCGCGACGATCCTCGCGGCCTACGGCAAACTCGTGGACCAGATGCGGGCGAGCAACGCGAACATGAAGATCCTGGTCGCCCAGATCATCCCGATGAACCCGGGCACCTGCCCCGAGTGCGCCCAGCGGGCCGTCGCCCTGAACAACGCGATCCCGGGCTGGGCCGCCTCGAAGACCACGGCGGCCTCCCCGATCGTGGTCGTCGACCAGTGGACCGGCTTCAGCACGAGCACGGACACCTACGACGGGGTGCACCCCAACGACAGCGGCAACCAGAAGATGGCGGACAAGTGGTATCCCGCTCTGTCGGCGCTGCTCGGCGGTGCCCAGCCGTCCCCCAGCCCGAACACCAGCCCGAGCCCGTCGCCCACGCCGTCCCCGTCACCCTCGCCGGGTTCCGCGGGCTGCACCGCGACCTACACGATCACCAATCAGTGGGGCGGCGGCTTCCAGGGTGAGGTCACGGTCAAGAACACCGGTGCCGCTCCCACCCGCGGCTGGACCGTGACCTGGACCTTCGCCGGCGGGCAGCAGGTGACCCAGGCGTGGGGCGGCACGGCCACACAGAGCGGGGCGAAGGTGACCGTGAAGAACGAAAGCTGGAACGGCTCCCTCGGCGCCGGCGCGAGCGTCACCTTCGGTTTCATCGCCTCCTGGAACGGCTCCAACCCCGCCCCCGTACCCGTCTGCGCGGCCGCCTGACCCGGTCGGGTTCATCGGATCACTCGGCCTCCGGGCCGGCCTCACCGGTAACCGGTGACGTCGGCCGGGAGGCCGCGGTCCTGGACCTCCACCATGTATCGCCAGCAGTCCGGCCGGCTGCCGTCCACATCGGTGAAGCCGTACACCTGAGCCAGTTGGCCGCTGGACAACGACTGCCCGTTCCAGCGGCTCGCCTCCGGGTCGGCGGCCAGGGCCGCCACCGCGCGGCCCACGAAGGCCGGGCTCTCGGAGATGGCGAAGTGCGGCTGCCGGTCCAGCGCGTCACGCCAGTTGGCCTCCGTCACCCCGTAGTGCCCCAGCATGATCTCCGAACGGAGCCAGCCCGGCGTGAGCGACACCGCGGTCGCGCCGTGCGGCGCCAACTCCTTCGCCTGGGCGAACGCCATGCGGTTCACGGACGTCTTCGCGAGGTCGTAGAAGAACGAGACGCGGTAGTTGGCCGCGTTGTACTCCGCCGTGCCGTCGGTGACCTCGACCACCAGGCCGCCCGGCTTGCGGATCAGCAGCGGCAGCGCGTAGTGGCTGGTGATGATGTGGGTGTCGATGGCCAGCCGCAGGATGCGCAGGCCGTCGTCGAGCGAGTGCTCCCAGAGCCGGTCCTTCCAGCTGAACAGCAGCTCTCCGCCCCAGATGTCGTTGACCAGCACGTCGAGCGCGCCCTGCTCGGCGTCGATCCGCTCGACGAGGGCCCGCACCTGCTCGCGGTCGAGGTGGTCCACCGGCACCGCGATGCCCCGCCCGCCGGCGGCGGTGACCAGCTCGGCCGTCTCCTCGATCGTCTCCGGCCGGTTCATCTCCGAGCGCCGCTCGCGGGTGCTGCGGCCGGTCACGTAGACCGTAGCCCCCGCCGCGCCCAGCTCGACCGCGATGCCACGGCCCGCTCCCCGGGTCGCCCCGGCGACCAGTGCGACCTTCCCCTCCAGGCTGTCCGTCATGAGACGCCATGCTGGCACACGCCACCGACAAAAACGGGGCCCGCGGCTTGGCCGCGATCTCTGGGGGCAGCGCGTGCTTTCAGCTAGGGTGCTGATCGCGATCCCGGAGGAGGACGGCATGAGCGAATATGCAGCGACTTTTCAACTTATCGACACCGATGGGGACGGGCGTATCTCCGCAGAGGAGCTCGTCCGCCTGATGGAGGTGCTCGGCCGGCCGCTCACGCTCGAGGGAGCGCAGGGCGCGATCAACAGGGTCGACGCCGACCGCGACGGCCTGATCGACCTGGAGGAGTTCGGCGCCTGGCTGAGTGCGGGCTGAGCGGGCGCTGAAAGGCGACGACGAGTTCTGGGGCACGGTGTCCCCGGGCGTCGCGAGGCTGCTGCGTCCTCATGTGGCCGACGTCGCGGAGCGGATGATCGCGGAGATCCGGCAGCGGGTGCCCGAATACGCCCGCCCTGAGGACGAGGTCTACATCAAGGTCCTGCGACTGTCGGTCAACCAGGCGCTGCGGGGGTTCCTGGAACGCATCGAGAACCCGCGGGCTCCGTGGGATCCCGAGGTCTTCCGTACGATCGGCAGGGGCGAGGCGGCCGAGGGGCGTGACCTCGAGCCCCTGCAGACCGCGATGCGGCTGGGCGCACGGGTGGCCTGGCGGAGGCTCACCGAGCAGTCCGAGCAGCTGGGCCTCGATCCGAAGACGCTGTACGACCTGGGCGAGGCCATCTTCGTCTACCTCGACCAGCTCGCCGACGCGGCGGCCCGGGGTTTCGCCGAGGCGCGGGCGCACGCGGCCGGCGAGGTGGAGCGCCGCCGCCGCCGGCTGCTCGACCTGCTGCTGACCCGGCCCCCGGCCTCGCCGGAGGCCGTCGCCGGCCTCGCCAGGACGGCCGGCTGGCGGCTCCCCCGTACGGTCGCGGGCGTGGCCCTCGAGGAGCACGACGGCGGCTCCCCTCTGCCGGTGCTGCCGCCGGACGTGCTCGCCGGGCTCGACCGGAACCTCCCGTGTCTCGTGGTGCCGGACCCCGGCGGCGCGGGGCGCGTGCAGGCGCTGGAGAGCGCGCTGCGCGGCTGGCGGGCCGCGATCGGCCCCGCCGTGCCGCTCGCCGCCGCCGCGAACTCACTCGGCTGGGCGCGGGAGGCCCTCGATCTCGGCACCCGCGGCGTCCTCCCGAGGCCCGGGCTGCTGCGCTGCACCGACCACATGGCGACGCTGGTCGTCTTCAAGGACGAGGAGCTGGTGGCCGCGCTGGCCGAGGTGCGCCTCGCGCCCCTCGCCCACCTGCGCCGGACCCAGCAGGACCGCCTGGCCGAGACCCTGCTCGCCTGGCTGCGCCACGGCCGGGGCGTCGCCGAGGTCGCCGCGGCGCTCCATGTCCACCCGCAGACCGTGCGGTATCGGCTGCGTCAGATCGAGCAGCTGTACGGCGACGCGCTCGCCGACCCCGACGTCCGGTTCGAGCTGGAGATCGCGCTGCGCGCCCGGCAGGCCCGCGTGGGCCCGCCCGGCCACGCCTGACAGCACGGGGTCGCTAGGCGGTCGGCCCGCCGCTGGTCCGCAGTCCCCGGGCCGCCGGCCGCTCGTGCAGGCCGAACCGCGCCTCCGGCTCCCGTGCGCCGTCGAGGATCTCCGCCACGTATCCGGCCAGGACCGGGGCGTGCTTGAAGCCGTGCCCCGACTCGCCGCCGAGCAGCCAGACGCCGTCCTCGATCTCCGCGATGATCCATTCGGCGTCCCTGGTCAGCGCGTACTGGCAGACCTGGCTGAACACCACCGGCGCGCCCGCCAGCGACGGGAACCGCCTGGCCAGGTAGGCGCGCGCCTGCTCCTCGGTGTGCCGGAGCACCCGCCTGCCGCCGGTCTCCGGGTCGTACGGCTCGCCCTCGGCGTCGCCGGTGACCTTCATGCCCATGCCGTCCAGGTCGCCGTGCCCGTACGCCGCCAGGTCGTAGTCGCAGAACGCGGGCAGCGGCGGCGTGGTCCAGTCTCTCGGCACGCCGAAGTGGAAGGTGTCCTGGCGCGTCACCCGCACGTGCCCCGCCTCGTGCGGGAACAGCCACGGCAGCCACGCCCCGCACGCCCACACCACGCGGTCCGCCGTCAGCACCTCGCCGTCCGCCACGACCCCCACCCCTCGCGCGTACGGCACGGCCCGGGCGCGGACCTGCCGGACGCCGGCGACGCCGGCCAGGTGCGCGGTCGCCTGCGTCGCCCGCCGGGCCCGCAGCACCCCGGCGTTCGGCTCCCACAGCACGAAGGCGAGGTCGTCGCCGCGCAGACCGGGGAAGCGCCGCGCCGCCTCGGCCGGGTCGAGCAGCTCGCAGGGGATGTCCAGCCGCTCCAGCACCCGGGCGCTGCGCGTCTCCCATCCGTCCGGGTCACGGGCGAACCACATCAGGCCCGACTCGACGTACAGGTCCTCGCCGGTCCTCTCCTCCAGCCGCCGCCAGGCGTCGCGGGCCCGCCAGGCCAGGCGCGGATACCAGTCGTCCGAGCCGTGGGCGCAGCGCAGCAGGCGGGTCTCCCCGGCGCTGGCCTGGCGCACGTGCCCCGGCGCGTACTGCTCGACGAGCGTGACCCGCCAGCCCTCGTCGGCCAGTCGCAGCGCCAGCGACGCCCCCCAGATCCCCGCCCCCACCACGATCGCCGACTTCATCGAGCCTGAGCCACGGTCCCCCATGTGATCATCCAGTCCTTCCAGAATGACCGGCAGGATGGTCCCTCCCAGCCCCATCCCGGTCCCCGATCTGTCACGCATCAGCGGCCCGAGATGGAAGCTGAGAAGGATGTCGCTGATGCGGTAGATCTTACGTTTGGATCCTCTCTCATCCTTCGTGACCGGAATCAAGCGCTCGACCAGCCGGGGTCCGACAAGGTCTTCCGGAGACGGCGCCGGGTCGCACGTGAGTACCCGCATCGGCGCGCCGGTGTGGCGATAATCGGAGACATGATGGCGGCCGAGTCGGCGCAGACGCTCGAACGGGGCTTACGGCTGTTGCGGCTGCTGGCCGACGCGAACCGGGGCCGTACGCCGACCGAGCTCGCCCAGGAGCTGGGCCTGAGCCGGCCGATCGTCTACCGGCTCCTGACGACGCTGCAGGCCGAGGGCTTCGCCCGGCGGGACGCGCACGGCCGCGTGCACCTGGGCTTCGCCGTGCTCGCGTTGGCGCAGGCCGTGCATCCTCTCCTGCGGGCGGCGGCGCTGCCGGCTTTGCGTGCGCTCGCGGAGCAGGCGGGGGCGACCGCGCACCTGACCGTGGCCGAGGGCGATGAGGGCCTGGCGGTCGCGGTGGTCGAGCCGTCGTGGACCGACTTCCACGTCGCCTACCGCGAGGGCTCGCGCCACCCCCTGACGCGTGGCGCGGCCGGGCTGGCGCTGCTCGCGCTGCGCGAGGGCCGTACGGAACCGCCGGTGCACACGAGCAGCGGGCAACTCCAGGAGGGTGCGCAGGGCATCGCCACCCCGGTCAGGAACCTGCCGTGGCTGGACGCGTCCGTCGGCGTGGTCAGCTTCTCCGACCTCGACGCGGACAAGGTCGGCCCGCTGGTCCTGGAGGCCGCCGACCGGCTCGCGACCGCCCTGTCCGAGCCCCCGCGCTGACGGTCACCACTTCAGCAGTCGCGGATCGGCGAAGTTCGTGTTGTCGACGACCACGTCGGCCCGCCCCAGCGGATCGGCCTCCGCGATGTAGATGCGCTCGGCGGGCAGATAGCGGTGCAGGTGCAGCGCCTCGGCCTCGGACCCGGCCCAGTCCTGGTCGCGTTCCGCCCCGCGGCGCACCGAGGTCTCCGGCGACACCTCCATCCAGACGCGCAGGTCCCAGTACGCGTCGATCTCGGGGCGGAACGCGAAGACCCCGTCGACGATCGTCACCGAGCCGGGCGCTGCGGTCGTCCGCACCGACGAGTGGTCCACCTGGGTCAGCGGGTCGATCGAGCACAGCGCCACGTCCCCCGAGCCGTCCGGCCCCGCCGGTTCGAGCAGCAGGGCGATCGCCGCGTCGTAGTCGTAGGCGTTCCGGTAGTACCCCTCGCCCGACTCCCGGTCGTACAGGTGCCGGTCGCGCCACGGCCGCTTGAAGTCGTCGAGGCTCGCCCGCAGCACCGGACGCCCGGCCCGGGCGAGGTGCTCGGCGAGCTCGTGGCCGAAGCTCGTCTTCCCCGCCGCCGTGAGCCCGTCGACGCCGACGCGCAGGCGGCCCGGCCCGAGGGCCAGCACGCGCTCGGCGATCCGCCCGGCCAGCGCCGTACGCGCCGGGGAGGCGGGCGGGGGCGACGGCTGCCGCCAGGTCGAGACGGACAGGTGGATCTCCGCTGTGCTCATGGCCGACAGCTTGACATTCCCGGCGGCATGGCGAATCGTCGTACATATATAGGACACTGGCGTCCGATTAGCGGACGTACGATCCCACGGACCAGCACGGGAGGCCCGATGCCGTACTACCGCGTGGTCGGCGAGGTGCCGCGCAAGCGCCACGTGCAGTTCCGCACACCCGACGGCGGGCTGTACAAGGAGGAGCTCATGGGAGAGGAGGGCTTCTCCTCCGACTCCTCGCTGCTCTACCACCGCCACGCGCCGACCGCCATCGTGAAGGCCGAGGCCGTGGACGCGGGAGCGCCCGGCCTCACGCCCAACCTGCCGCTGTCGCCGCGTCATTTCCGCACCCGCGATCTGACGCCCGACGGCGACCTGGTCTCCGGGCGGATGCTGCTCGCGGGCAACTCCGACGTCCGCATCTCGTACGCCGCGACCGAGGCCCCCAGCGAGCTGTACCGCGACTCGATGGGCGACGAGTGCGTCTACATCGCGAGCGGCCGGGCCCGCTTCGAGTCGGCGTACGGCGCGCTGGACGTGGCCGAGGGCGACTACGTCGTGATTCCCACCGGGACGATCCACCGATGGGTGCCCGAGGGCCCGGTGACCGCGCTGGTGATCGAGGCGGCCGGGCACATCAGGCCGCCGAAGCGCTACCTGTCCCAGTTCGGCCAGTTCCTCGAACACGCGCCGTACTGTGAGCGTGACCTGCGCGCACCGGCCGAGCCGCTGCTCGTGGACGGCGAGGAGGTCCCGGTCCTGGTCAGGACGCGGGGCGGGCTGACCAGGCTGATCTACGCCCACCACCCGTTCGACGTGGTCGGCTGGGACGGCTGCCTCTATCCCTACGCGTTCAACATCCGGGACTTCGAGCCGATCGTGAAGCGCACCCACGCGCCGCCGCCGGTCCACCAGACCTTCGAGGGCCCGGGCTTCGTCGTCTGCTCGTTCTGTCCCCGGCCGCTGGACTTCCACCCGGAGGCCGTGCCGATCCCGTACAACCACCACAACGTGGACTCCGACGAGTTCATGTTCTACGTGGGCGGCGACTACACCGCCAGGAAGGGATCGGGGATCGACGTCGGCTCGATCTCGCTGCACCCGGCTGGCTTCACGCACGGCCCGCAGCCGGGCGCGGTGGAGGCCGCCGTCGAGGCCGTACGGAAGGGCCACACCGAGACGACCGAGATGGCCGTCATGATCGACACGTTCCGCCCGCTCGACCTCGGCCCGGCCGCCCTCGCGTGCGAGGACACCGACTACGCGTGGACGTGGGCGAGATGAGCTTCGGGCTCGGCAACCTGCCGTACGGGGTGTTCTCCCGGCCCGGGGAGCCCCGCAGGGTCGGCGTCCGCGTCGGGGACCACGTCCTCGACCTGGCGGCCGCCCTCGGCGGGGACGTCTACGCGGCGCCCAGCCTCAACCCGCTGCTCGCCCTGGGCCGTACGGCCTGGCAGGCGACGCGGGCACGGGCACGCGAGGCGGCGGCCACGGGCGACCACCTGATCCCGCTGGCGGAGGTGACCCTGCACCTGCCCGTCGAGGTGGCCGACTACGTGGACTTCTACGCCTCGCTGGAGCACGCGTCGAACCTCGGGCGGATGTTCCGGCCGGACGACGAGCCGCTGAAGCAGAACTGGCGGCACCTGCCCGTCGGCTACCACGGGCGGGCGGGCACCGTCGTCGTCTCGGGAACGCCGATCAGGCGGCCGCGCGGGCAGCGGCCGTCGTTCGGCCCCTCGCAGAAGCTCGACATCGAGGCGGAGGTCGGCTTCGTCGTCGGGGTGCCGACGGGGCTCGGCGAGCGCGCCGGCGCGTTCGAGGACCACGTCTTCGGGGTCGCGCTCGTCAACGACTGGAGCGCCCGCGACATCCAGGCGTGGGAGTACGTCCCGCTCGGGCCGTTCCTGGGCAAGTCGTTCGCCACCTCGATGTCCGCGTGGATCACGCCGCTCGACGCCCTGGAGGAGGCCAGGGTCGAGGGCCGGTCGCAGGACCCCGAGCCCCTGCCGTACCTCGCCAGGCAGGCGCCCTGGGGGCTCGACCTCACACTGCGCGTCGGGCTCAACGGCGAGACGGTCTCGACGCCGTCGTTCCGCGACATGTACTGGACGCCCGACCAGATGCTCGCCCACATGACCGTGAACGGCGCCCGCCTCCGCACCGGCGACCTGTTCGCGAGCGGGACGGTCTCGTCGATCGGGCAGCCGGGCTCGCTCATCGAGCTGACCTGGAACGGCGCGGAGCCGGTCAAACTACCCAACGAGACCCGGACCTTCCTGGAGGACGGCGACACCGTCACCATCACCGCGTGGACCTCGCACGGGATCAGCCTCGGCGAGGTCTCCGGCACCATCCTTCCCGCCACTTAGCGTAATTGTGTCGTCACCTCTCGCTATCTTGGGTGCCCGTGAAGCCATCTTGGGTGCCTGTGAGGCCGCGTGCCCTGCCTCCCGCCGCCCGCGCCCTGCTCACGGTGCCGCTGCTCGCGGTGCTGCTCGCGGCCTTTCCCGCGCTCGTCGCGGGCTGCGCCGTGCGGGTGCCGCCCGCGCCGCGCATCGTGATCACCCCGGCCTCCGGCGCGGCGGCGGTGCCTCCGGAGGGTGGCCTGGTCGTCAGGGCGCAGGGCGGCACGCTGACCAGCGTGCTGGCGTTCGCGGGGCGCGAGGCGGTGCCCGGCGCGTTCGACGAGACCCGCACGGTGTGGCGGTCGTCGTGGACGCTGCGCCCCGGCGAGCAGTACGTCGTCAACGCCGTCGCGACGGGCGCCCAGGGCGTCACCGCCCGGGTCGCGGGCCGGTTCCGCACCCTCCCCCCGCGGCATGAGGTCGCCGTCGCCTCGATCGTCCCGTACGACGGGGAGACCGTGGGCATCGGGATGCCGATCATCGTGACGTTCACCGGGCCGGTCGAGGACCGCGCGGCGGTCGAGCGGGCGCTGGAGGTCCGGGGCCCGGCCGAGGGCGCCTGGCGCTGGACGAGCCCCACCCGGGTCGTCTACCGGCCGCGGACGATGTGGCCGGCGAACAGTGACGTGCGCGTCACCGCCCACCTCGCCGGCGTCCGCGCCGCCCCCGGCACGTACGGCGCCGCGGACCGGAGCGTCGCCTTCACCGTGGGACGTGCACTGGTCAGCACGGTCGACACCCGCGCCCACCAGATGGTGGTGCGACAGGACGGCAGGGTGGCCCAGCGCATGCCGATCAGCGCCGGAATGGCCACCACCAGGGAGTACACGACCACGAGCGGGACCCACCTGACGATGGACAAGGGCAATCCGGTCCGCATGGTGTCCCCGGGCCGCCGCAAGGGCGACCCCGGCTACTACGACAAGCTCATCGACCACGCCGTACGGATCTCCAACAGCGGCGAGTACGTCCACGCGCTGGACAACGTGTGGGCACAGGGCCGCGTGAACGTCAGCCACGGCTGCGTGAACGTCCGCCCCGACCAGGCGCGGTGGTTCTACGAGCACGCGCTGCGCGGCGACCCCGTCATCGTCACCGGCACCACCCGCGCGCTGGAGTGGGACAACGGCTGGGGCTACTGGCAGCTGTCCTGGCCCCGGTGGCTGGCCGGCAGCGCCCTCCGCCACGAAACCCCTGCCACCTCTTCCTGACAGACGTGACCGCACCCGGGTCAGCGGCCTGTATTACGGTCGAGTCATGGCAGTGACGATCGATCTAGCCCTTTATTGCGCCAATGCGCGACTGCTCGCCGAGTTCTGGAAGTCGGCGCTCGGCTACGTCGAGGAGATCCCGGCCGCCCGGTACGGGACCGGTGACGAGTCGTTCGCGCGGTTCGACGTGCCCGCCGGCGACGACGGGGCCCTGCTCTGCGACCCCGAGGGAAACGGCCCCCGGCTCTCCATCCTCCCGGTCGCCGACCGGGGGACGGCGGCGGACACCCGGCTCCACATCGACGTCCGGGTGCCGGCGGACGGCACGGCCGCCGACCAGTGGGAGCGGATCAGGGCGGAAGCCGCCCGGCTGGTGCGTGCCGGCGGCACGATCCTCGCGACCTTCGACGACCACGTGCTGATGGCCGACCCGGAGGGCAACGAATTTCGCGTCACCGTGGCTCCCGTATGACGCCCGAGTCCCTGGGACAGCGCGGCCGTACGCGTTAGGTTGGAGGAGGAACCGGACCCGAGCGGTGTTCGTTCATTGCTTTGGAGGCGGCAATGGACCCCTGGATCGTGTGGCTCATCCTGGCGGCGGTGCTGGGTATAGCGGAGATCTTCACGCTGACCGCGTCATTGGGGCTGCTGTCCGTCGCGGCCCTGCTCACGACAGTGGTCGCGGTCGTCGGGCTGCCGCCCGCGATTCAGCTCGCCGTGTTCGTCATCGCCTCCGCCGCCGGCCTCGCCGGGGTGCGCCCGATCGCGCTCCGGCACATCAAGCAGCCGCCGCCCCGACGCTTCGGGGTGTCCGCGCTGGTCGGCAAGTCCGCCTACGTGACCAGGGAGGTCACCGGCAGGGACGGCCGGGTGCGGATCGGCGGCGAGGAGTGGTCGGCCCGCGCGTACGACGAGACGCTCGTGATCCCGCCGGGTGCCACGGTCGACGTCATAGAGATCGAGGGCGCCACCGCCCTCGTGTATCCCCGGGAGTAGGTATGGACGCAGCAGTGATCGCCGGAATCGTCATCGCGTTCGTCGCGATCCTGACGGTGCTGCGGGCGGTCCGCATCGTGCCGCAGGCCAGAGCCGCCAACGTCGAGCGCCTGGGCAGGTACTACCGCACGCTGGGCCCCGGTCTGAACTTCGTCATCCCGTACATCGACAGGGTCCGCCCGCTGCTGGACCTGCGTGAACAGGTGGTGTCGTTCCAGCCGCAGCCGGTCATCACCGAGGACAACCTGGTGGTGGACATCGACACGGTGCTGTACTTCCAGGTCACCGATCCCCGGGCGGCGGAGTACGAGATCGCCAACTTCATCCAGGGCGTCGAGCAGCTCACCGTGACCACGCTGCGCAACGTCGTCGGCGGCATGGATCTGGAGAAGACGCTCACCTCCCGCGACATGATCAACAGCCAGCTGCGCGGCGTGCTCGACGAGGCCACCGGCAAGTGGGGCATCCGGGTCAACCGGGTCGAGATCAAGGCGATCGACCCGCCGAAGACCATCAAGGACGCCATGGAGAAGCAGATGCGCGCCGAGCGGGACAAGCGCGCGGCGATCCTCACGGCCGAGGGCCAGCGGCAGTCGCAGATCCTCACGGCCGAGGGTGAGAAGCAGAGCTCGATCCTGCGCGCCGAGGGTGAGCGCACCTCCCAGATCCTCAAGGCCCAGGGTCAGTCGCAGGCGATCGACGAGGTCTTCCAGGCCGTGCACCGCAACGACCCCGACCCCAAGCTGCTCGCCTACCAGTACCTCCAGGTGCTGCCTCAGCTGGCCCAGGGGCAGGGCAACACGTTCTGGGTGATCCCGAGTGAGGTCACCTCGGCGATGCAGACGCTGTCGAAGGCGTTCACCGAGTCGCTGCCCGCCAGCCGGGCCACCGGCGCGGACGGCAGGGGACCCGGGCTGAGCACGGCGGGCAGCGAGGCGGTCGCGGAGGCCGAACGCGCCGCCGCCGAGGCCAAGGCGGCGGCCGAGGACAGCGAGCTGGGGCCGCGCCAGATCGAGGCCCGCCGCGCCGACGTCGGTGCCGGCGGTATCCCCCGCGGCGCGGACGACGTGCCTCTCGGTGCGGGCGGCGTCCCTCTCGGCGCGGACGACGTCCCGAACCCCGACCCGGCCCACGCCGTACGCCCGGACGAGCGTCCGTAGTCCACGGTTCAGACCATGTCCAGATAGGCGGCGAGCTCGTCCGCCGAGGAGGTGGAGATTCCCACATAGCCGTCCGGCCGGACGAGGGTGTACCGCTCGCCGCCGTACGGCTCGGCCGGAGCGTACGCGCGCACGTGCCGCATCTGCCGTATCCGGGGACCGCCGACGACGCGCGGAGCGGGGTCGGGCGACAGGAGGGTGAAGTGCGGGCCCCGCAGCAGGTCGAACACGCGGGCCCGCGTCCCGTCCGCCAGCGGGAGCGGGCCGTCCGGCACCCGGTCACCGCCGCGCCGGGCGAGTGAGCCGCCCCGGTAGCTCAGCGAGAGCTGGTAGGTGTCCTCGTCCCGCTTGTACGACTTCTTGTCCAGCAGATCCACGCTGAGGCCGAGCACCCGGGCGGCGACGGGCCTGCGCTCCTCCTCGTAGATGTCCAGCAGCATCTCCGGCGCCCCGGCGAGCACCCGGGCGAGCTTCCAGCCCAGGTTGTAGGCGTCCTGGACGCCGGTGTTGAGCCCCTGCCCGCCCGTCGGCGGGTGCACGTGAACGGCGTCCCCGGCCAGGAAGACCCGGCCGGAGCGGTAGCGGTCGGCGAGGCGGACGTTCACCCGGTAGAGGGAGGACCACAGCAGCTCGGTCAGGCGCACTCCGCGCACCATCGACCGCTCCGCGAGAATCCGCTGATATTCGGACAACGTCTGCTCCGGCGTGGCTCCCGGCTTCAGCGAGGCGAGCATCTGGAAGGTGTCGGTGCCGGCCATGGGGTAGAGCGCCACCATCCCCTTTCCCGGCCGCACCCACACGTGGATGTGGTCCCGGTCGAGCCCCTCGGCCCGCACGTCGCCCAGGGTCATCCGCTGCTCCTCGCGGGTCTCGCCGGTGAAGCCGATCCCGAGCGCCTTGCGCACCGTGCTTCTGCCGCCGTCCGCCGCGACCAGGTAGCGCGCCCGCAGGGTCTCCCCCGTGCCGAGCACGGCGGTCACCCCGTCCGCGTCCTGCTCGAATCCGGTCAGCGCGGTGCCCTGCTCCACCCTCCCGCCCAGCTCGGCCAGGCGTTCGCGTAGCACCGCCTCGGTGCGCCACTGCGGGTGCATCAGCACCGCCGGGAACGGCACCGCGTCCGTGGCCGCGGCGGGCCTATGCATGCGGGCCTGCCAGATCGGCACCCGGCCGATCCTGACCCGCAGCGGCGGGTAGGGCGTCGCCGCCGCCAGGATCGGGCCGATCACTCCGAGGTCGTCGAAGACCTCCTGCGTACGCGGTTGCAGGCCCTTGCCCTTGGAGCCGACCGCAGTGGAGCCGGCCGCGGGCTCGGGCGCCCGCTCGACGATGCGGAAGGCGACGCCGCGGCGGGCCAGGTCCACGGCGAGGGTGAGGCCGGTCGGGCCGGCTCCGACGATCAGTACGGCCGTGTTCGCGTGCATGCCCCCGACGGTGCCCGGCCGCTCTGCCGGATCCCTGTCAGCCGTCTGCCGCGCCCTGTCACCACCGATCCGGATCAGCTCAGGTCCGGATCGACTCAGGTCCGGATCGACTCAGGTCCGGATCGACTCAGGTCCGGATCAGCTCAAGTCCGGATCAGCTCAGTGCGGCACGAAGGGCTGGGCGACGTCCAGCAGGACGAGCACCAGGCCGGCCAGCGCGAAATAGCGCAGTTTGGGCTGCTCGGCGCTCGTCCGCCGCCACACCGCCACCAGACCGGCCGCCAGGCCGAGCGCCAGCGCCAGGTGGGCGGCGTACCAGAGCGGGAGCGGCACCTTCGCCAGGATCGTGCCGGAGAACAGGTCGTCGGGCAGCGCGTACCCGGTGACCACGGCCAGCGCGCCCGCCGCCGGCAGCGCCGCCACGGCCGCCATCCGGCGGAACACCTTCCCGGCCACCAGGCGCAGGACGAGCACCAGCAGGAAGAGCCACGACGACGAGTGGTGCAGCTGCCGCGCGTACAGCCCGTGAGGCTCGTCGAAGGTGATCCGCAACTCCGAGGCGTACGCCTCGCTCATCGCGACCTCGCCCAACGGGGTGTACGAGCCGTGGTACGTGGTGGACGTGTTGAACGGGTCGTAGAAGTACGCGAGGTAGGCGCCGCTGAGCACGACGGCCGCGAAGCAGGCGACGAGCGCGGCGGTCGTGAGCGTCCTGTACAGCCTCATTCGGCATAGTCCACCATGATCTCCACCCCTTTGTACTCCCGATCCGGGGGTCAGGAGGTGGCGCGGGTGATGCGGTCGGCGAACCTGGCGTAGCGGGCGAGTTCCTCCCTCGCCGGCGTAACGACCAGTTCCCCGGCGACCCGTTCGATGCCGGTGCGCAGGATCCGGGCGGCTCTGCGGGCCCTGCGCCTCCCGCCGACCCAGGCGAACACCCGGCACAGCAGCGCGATCAGCACACCCGCCAGCGCGCCGCCCAGCAGGAGCACGGTCGGCCACGGCGCCCGGCCGACCGTCGGGGTCGGAAGCTCGGGCAGCATGAGGTAGTTCATCGCGAAGCGCACGAGCAGCCAGATCGCGCCCACGGCCATCACGGCGACGGTCAGCCACTGCGCCGTCCCCGCCAGACGCCACCACCGGGGGGACCCGGAGACCCCGCCCGAGGTGGCCGCGGCCACCGTGCGGTCCAGGGCGTCGGTCAACTCGCCCGACCGCGACCGCGCCGCGTGCCGTACGGCTGTCGCCCACGGCTCAGGCACCGCCGCCGAGGTGGCGGCTCCGACATCGCGCAGGGCGGTGTCCACGGCCGAGACCTCCACGGCGGTGGCCGCGGGCAGCGAGGAACGGGCGCCCTTGACCAGATGGAGGCGGCGCAGCGGATCGGGCCGCAGCCTGCGCACCCAGCGCGTCACCGGCCAGCCCGTCGCGGCGACCGAGCGGTGCCGGTGCGATTTCGCCACGGCCTCGACCACGACGGGCACCCCGGCCGCCTGTGCCAGCGCCCGCGTCAGGGTCCTGCTCACGGCGGCCTCCTGCGGCACCTCCCCCGTGACCGGGGGCCGCGGGTCCGCCGAGAGCCGGGCGGCGGCCGAGGCCACGTCGGCGGCGAGACGGGACGACCAGGCGCGGCGGCGGGAGACCTCCCGGCCGAGCAGCTCCCTGAGCTCGGACACGCCCTGCCCCGTACGCGCCGACACGGCGAGGATCGGCACACCTTCCAGCCCGTCGGCCGCCAGCAGGCCGCGCAGGTCGTCGAGGCAGCGCTTGACGGACCGCTCGGGCAGCCGGTCCACCTGGTTGAGCACGACGACCATGACGTCCCGGTGCCGGGCGAGCGGGCGCAGATACCGCTCGTGCACGGCCGCGTCGGCGTACTTCTGCGGGTCGAGCACCCAGATCAGCAGATCCACCACGGCGACCAGGCGGTCGACCTCCCCGCGGTGGGACAGCTCGATGGAGTCGTGGTCGGGCAGGTCCAGCAGGATCAGTCCCGACGCGTCGCCCTCCACCGTGTGGCGCAACGGGACGTCGAGCCAGTCGAGCAGCGGTCCCGAGCCGCCCGCGCCCCACAGGGCCGCCTGCGCCTTGGCGGTGGTCGGCCTGGTCACTCCCACCGTCGCCAGATCGGTGCCGGACAGGGCGTTGAACAGCGACGACTTGCCGCTCCCCGTCGCTCCGGCCAGGGCGACCGCGGTGTGGTCCACCGACAGGCCCCGCCGTACGCCGGCCCGGGCGACGACGGCGCGGGCGTGGTCCACGGCCTCCTGGCCGAGCCGGCCCTCCGCCAGGTCGGCGGCCTCCGCGAGCGCCTCCAGCCGGTCGTCCAGCGACACCTCGGCCTTTCTGCCCAGGAGCTTCACAGGACGCCCCTCTCCTGTACGGCCTTGGCGGCCTCCCGCAGCCGGGGGGCCGTGTCGGCGGCCGGGCCCAGCCCCTCGACGAGGGAGGTGAAGCGGTCGCGCTCCTCGTCGAGCAGCGCGCGGACGCGCCGCCGCAGGTCCTCGCGGGCCTGCTGGGTCAGCGTGCGCACGGCCTGGTCTCCGAAGACGGCTTCGAGCAGTTTCTGGCTGAGCACGCCGGTGCCGCCCGCGATGCCCAGCTCGATGCCGGTGATCCCCCCGGTCGTGGAGAACACCGCCAGCATGATCAGCACGCCCAGGCTGTTCACGCCGAACGACGCCGCCCGGGCGAGCGTGCGCCGGTCGGCGCCCTCGGAGCGGACGAGGTCGAGCACGTGCCCCTGCCAGTCGCGTACGGCCGTGCCGGCCTTGCGGGGCAGATCGGCGGACGCGCGGCCGAGCCGGCCGGAGACGGTGACGCCGGACTTCTCCAGCAGGTCGCGCCCTGCCGGCAGGGCCAGCCACGCCTCGACGGCCCGCTCGGCGGCGGCGTCGGCGGTCGCGCGGATCAGCGACTCCACGCCGCTCTCCAGTGCGACTCGCAGCTCCCTGTCGGGCGCCGGGCGGCCCCGGAAGGCGGCGGCGAGGCGGTCGCGCAGCCAGCCGATGCGGGACTCCAGGGCCCGCATGAGGTCGCCGGTGCCGACGAAGTCCTGCCAGCGGGCCAGCACCTCCCCGCGCAGCAGCCTGCCGTCGCGCATCCCCTCGTCGAACGCCGACATCGCCACGTCGTACGCCCTGCCCGCGATGTCGCGCAGCTCGGCGATGCCCGCCCGCTGGCGCTCCACCCGGTCGGCCAGATCGGGCACCCGGGTGCCCAGGCTGTCCAGAGCCCCGGTCAGGGTCCGCCGTACGATCTCGGCCCGCGCCCTGGCGTCCACGGACAGGTCGGCGAGCCAGGTCGCGATCGGCTGCACGACGTCGGCGGGCAGCCGGGCGCGCTCCGACGGCAGCGCCAGCTCGGGAACGGTGAACAACGGTGTGCCGCCCAGGCCGTTCTCCCGCAGCAACCGCGTCAGATCGGCGGTCACGGGCGCGGACGCCTCCGCCGGGACCCGCTGGAGGATCACCGCGAGCGCCGTGCTCCGCTCCCTGGCCAGGCGCAGGAAGCTCCACGGCACCTCGTCGGCGTACCGCGCGGCGGTCGTGACGAACAGCCACAGGTCGGCCGCGGCGAGCAGCTGCGCGGCCAGCTCGCGGTTGGCCGTGACGACCGAGTCGATGTCGGGGGCGTCGAGCAGCGCCATCCCGGGGGGCAGGGCCTCCACGGGGGCGATCCGCAGGGTCCCGGGCTCACCGCGTCCCCCGCCGGACGGCCCGCCCGTCACCCTGGCCAGCCCGGGCAGGACCATGGTGGAGGTGAACCAGGCGGCGTCGGCCGGATTGCACACCAGCGTCGGCGCGAGCGTGGTGGGCCGCAGCACTCCGGGCTCGGTCACGGTCGTCCCGGCCAGCGAGTTGACCAGGGTGGACTTGCCCGCACCGGTGGAACCGCCGACCACCGCGAGCAGCGGCGCGTCGATGGCCGCGAGGCGGGGCAGCAGGTAGTCGTCGAGCTGCCCGCGCAGCTCCCCCAGGACGCGCCGGTCGGCCGCGGCGTCCCCGATCTCCAGGGGGAACAGATCCTGATCGAGGTGACGCCGCAGGCTCTCGAGCGCGGCCCGCAATCTGTCGTTCCCCGCCATACTTCCGGACCTTCCCTGTGGAAGGCCCTCGAATCAGCCGGTCAGGCGCTGGGGGTGGGGGCGGGCAGCAGGACCTTGCACTTGTCGTACGCCTTGGCCACCTTGGGGTCCGCCGTGGCCGGATCGCGCAGGCGCCCGCCGGCGGGCAGTTCGGCGCCGTTGTCCTTCATGCAGGTGCGGAACGCCTGCATCGCCTGCGGATCGACGCCGCGCCGGCCGCCGAACCCGCCCCGGCCGCCTTGCGGCATGAGCGAGCGGCACGCCTCGAACGCCTTGCTCGTGGCGGGGTCCATCGACCGGAACCCGCCGAAGCCCCCATCTGGCCGGCCGCTCGGCCACGCGCTGGGCCTGCCGCTGGGGCGCCCGTTCGGCATCCCGGAAGGACGCCCGGTCGGCAGCGTGACGCCGTTCTCGCGCAGGCACGCGGTGAACGCGGCCCGGGGGTCGGCGGTCGAACCGCCGCCCGCGGCCTGCGTGGTGGTCGTGGCGGCGGTGTCGTCACCGCCGCCGCAGCCGGTCAGCGTGACCGCGAGGGCCGCCGCGGCGACCGCGATGGACAGGTATCGCATAGAGGATCACCCAAGCCTTTCGTCAGGGGGGCACTCGGGGAGGCGGACGCGGAACACCGCGCCGTGGCCGGGCTCGCTGTCGGCCGTGATGGTGCCGCCGTGGGCCTGGACGAGAGCGGCGGCGATGGACAGCCCGAGCCCCGTGCCGCCGGAGTCCGACCGGCTGCGCGAGGGATCGGCGCGGTAGAACCTTTCGAAGACGCGCTCGGCGTCGCCGGGGCCCAGGCCGGGCCCGTCGTCGGCCACCTCGATCAGCACCTGCGATTCGGGCACGGTCCCCACACCGACCCGCAAGGCGGTGCCCGCCGGGGTGTGCCGCAGGGCGTTGCCGACGAGGTTGCCGACGACCTGGCGCAGCCGCGCCTCGTCGCCGAGCACCCGCACCGGCTCGTCCGAGTCGTCCAGCCGCAGCAGGTCGATCTCCCGGTCCGGCGCGAGGGTCTGCGCGTCGAGCACCGCCCCCGCCGCGAGACTCAGCACGTCGACCGGGCGGCGTTCGAGGGGGCGCTGCTGGTCGAGCCGGGCGAGCAGCAGCAGGTCGTCCACGAGCAGGCCCATCCGTACGGCCTGGTCCTCGATGCGGCGCAGCAGCAGGACGGGATCCTGCGAACTCTGCTGCCGGTACAGCTCGGCGAAGCCGCGGATCGAGGTGAGCGGGGTGCGCAGCTCATGGGAGGCGTCGGCCATGAACCGGCGCATCCGCTCCTGCGACGCCTCCCGCTCCCGGAACGCCGTCTCGATCTGCGTGAGCATGCCGTTGATGGACCGGCCGAGACGGCCCATCTCGGTGCGCCGGTGCCGCAGCGGGACCCGCCGCGACAGATCGCCGGCCGCGATGGCCTCCGCCGTACGCTCGATCTCCCCCAGCGGGCGCAGGCTGCGCCGTACGAGCCAGTAGCAGGCGACCCCGAGCGCGACGAGCACGGCGAGGCCGACCCCGACGACGATCAGCTCCAGCTGGGAGACCGTGTTGTCGATGTCGGCCAGGCTGACGGCCGCGACGCGGAAGCGGGTGCCGCCCTCCTCGCGTACGGCGATCGCCCGCCACACGACCCCCGAGGGGGCCTCCATCGTGAACAGCCACTGCCTGCGGTCCTGCCGGGGCCTGGGCAGCGCGGGCAGCGGGTCGGCGTTCGGCGGCTCCTGGACGGTACGCACGACGGCGCCGTCCCGGTCGAGCACGACGATGTAGAACGAGCCGAACTGCCGCGGCGGCCGGGACGCGGTGGCCGTGGCCTGGGGCGGAGGCGGCGGCTCGACCGGGCGCCGGCCGACGGCCGCGAGCTGTGTCTCGACCCGCTCCACCAGGTAACCGCGCAGGAGCTGTACGGCGAAGCCACCGGTCAGCGCGATCGCGAGGGTGACGAGCAGCAGCGTGCCCGCGACGAGCCGCAGCCAGAGAGGGGTCCGCGCGGCCCGCCGCCGCAGCTCGCGAACGCTCAGCGAGCACAGCGGCCGATCGGCGCGCGGCAGCCGGGGCCACCGGCGGGCACGGGCCGTTTCCCCACCGGGCTCCCGCGCGGGCCCGGCCGTCCCACCGGCCCTCGCACGGGTCCTCGCACCCGCGGCGCCGGCCGGCCTGCCGGCGTGGAGCAGGTCAGTGACGCGGCGCACGGAGGACATAGCCCACGCCGCGGAGCGTGTGGATCAGCTTGGGCTCGGTGGTGTCGATCTTGCGGCGGAGATAGGAGACATACGACTCGACCACGTTGTGGTCGCCGCCGAAGTCGTAGTGCCAGACGTGGTCGAGGATCTGCGCCTTCGACAGCACCCGGCCCTGGTTGACCATGAAGTAGTGCAGCAGCTTGTACTCCGTGGGCGAGAGCCGTACGGCGGCTCCGCCGCGCCAGACCTCGTGGGAGTCCTCGTCGAGCTCGAGGTCGGCGACGCGCAGCCGGGCGGGGACGGCGTCGCCGCCGCGCGTGCGGCGCAGCACGGCCCGGATGCGCGCGAGCACCTCCTCCAGGCTGAACGGCTTGGTGACGTAGTCGTCGCCGCAGCCGAGCCCGGTGATCTTGTCCTCGGTCGCGTCCCTCGCGGTGAGGAACAGCACCGGGACCCGCCGCCCGGAGGCGTGCAGCCGGTCGGAGACGGCGAAGCCGTCCAGATCGGGCAGCATGACGTCCAGCACGATCAGATCGGGGCGCACCTTGCCGGCCAGCTGGACCGCCTCACGGCCGGTGGACGCGGTGAGCACCTCGAACCCGGCGTACCGCAGGCTGGCCGACAGCAGCTCTCTGATGTCGGGCTCGTCGTCGACGACCAGCAGACGGCCCTCCCTGATCACGAGCCCGTCCTCCGGCCCATGGGCGAGCCCTGGGTGACGGACGTCGCCGCCACCTGACCCTGGTCGTCGGCGGTCCCCGCGACGGTGACGAAGCTGCCCGGCTTGAGGTCGGACACCTTCCCCGCCCGGGTGACCTGGACCTTGGTGTCACCTGACGTGGTCACCGTGACCACACCGCCGTTCGCGGTCTGCACGTAGATCTTGTCGCCGTCGACCAGTTTGACCGTGCCGAAGGTCATGCCGCCGGGCCCTGCTCCCGTCCCCGCGCCCGCTCCTCTTCCCGCGCCACCGCCGGCGAAGCCGCCGCCCGCGCCGTCACCGCCCCTGCCCGCGCCGCGGGCGTACCCGCCGCCGAGCCCGCCGCCCCCGGGGGCCTGCCCTCCACCGGCGTACGTCCCGAAACCGGCGGCGCGGGACGACTGGCCGGGTGCGGAGCCGCCCAGGAGCTTCTGCACCTGGATGCCGAGGAGGAGCCCGGCCACGAGCAGGACGCCTCCGGCCAGGGCGAGCGTCAGCCTCGACCCGCCCGTCCGGGCGGGACGCGCCGCCAGCACCTCCTGGAGGTCGTCGTCGAACGGCGAGGTCTCCAGAAGCTCCTCGGTGTCGTGCCTGCTCAAATCCTTCTCCCTTCCCTGGGTCCGGCCGTCATTCGAAGCGCAGGGCTTCGATCGGCCGCAGCCCGGCGGCGCGGTTGGCGGGATAGCTGCCGAAGAACAGGCCGATCGCGACCGAGACGCCGAGCGCCAGCGCGATCGACGTCGGAACGATCACCGGCCGCACGCCCGCGATCGTGAACTGCGCGCCGATCACGGCGATCAGCACGCCCAGCAGGCCGCCGACGAGGCTGAGCATCGTCGCCTCGGCGAGGAACTGGCCGAGGATGGCGCCCTTGGGCGCGCCGATCGCCTTGCGGATGCCGATCTCCCGCGTCCGCTCGGTGACCGTGACGAGCATGATGTTGGTGATGCCGATGCCGCCGACGAGCAGGCTGATCGCGGCCACCGCGCCGAGCAGGACCGTGAACGTCCCGGTCGCCGCGCTGACCGTCTCCTGCAGCGTCGCCTGGTTGAGGATGCGGTAGTCGGCGCTCGCCGAGCCGGTGATGCCGTGCCGCTGGTTGAGCACCTCGGTCACCTCGCTCTGCGCGGCGTCGACCGCCTCGGCGCTCCTGGCCTGCACGAGGATCTGCCCCAGCGGCCCGAATCCGGTCAGGCTCTGCTGCACGGCGGGCAGCGGGGCGATCGCCACGTCGTCGGCGTCCTGGAACCCGGACGAGCCGGCCTCCTTGAGCACGCCCACGACCGTGAACGGCACGCCCGACAGCGTGATCTGCTTGCCGAGGGGATCGACCGCCCCGAACAGGTTCTCGGCCACCGTCTGCCCGATCACCACGACCTTGCGCGCGGCGAGCACGTCGTCGTTGTAGAAGTAGGCGCCCTTGACCACCGGCTTGTTGGACGCCTCGAAGTAGCTCGGGTAGGTGCCCACGAGCTGGCCGATCGAGTGGCTCGCCCCTTCGTACGTGGCGGTCTGGGACTGGGCGGTGACGACCGGCGAGACGCTCTTGACCGAGGGGGCGTTCGCCGGGTCGGCCAGCGCCCGCGCGTCGTCGACGGTCAGGTTCCTGGCCTGCGTGCGCGGTCCGCTGTTCTGCCGCCCGGCCTGGCCACCGCCTCCCCCGCCTCCCCCGCCGAACGCGCGGCCGAACCCGCCGCCGCCACCGGATGTGGAGGGCGTGACGGTCAGCGAGTTGGCCCCGAGCCGCTGGATGTTCTGCTGGATCTGCTGGGAGGACCCCTCGCCCACCGCGACCAGGAGGATCACCGCGGCGACGCCGATCAGGATGCCGAGCATGGTGAGCGCGCTGCGCATCTTGTTGGCGGCCAGGCCGCGCAGGGCGAAACGCAGGACCTCCGCGGCGTTCACGAGGCCACCTCCGCGAGCATCGGGGGCGGCCCGCCGACCGGCGTGGTGCGTACGTCCTCGACGATCCGGCCGTCCATGAGCCGGACGACCCGTTTCGCGTGCGCGGCGACCTCCTCCTCGTGCGTGATGACGACCAGGGTGCGGCCGCTCACGCTGAGGCGGTCGAAGATGTTCATGACGTCCTCGCTGGACTTGCTGTCGAGAGCGCCCGTGGGCTCGTCGGCCAGCAGCAGGGTCGGCGCGGTGACGAGCGCGCGGGCCACCGCCACCCGTTGCTGCTGGCCGCCGGACAGCTCGTTGGGCTGGTGGTGGACGCGCTCGGAGAGCCCGACCCGGTCGAGCGCGGCCAGCGCCCTGCGGCGCCGCTCCGCGGCTTTGACCCCGCCGTACGCCAGGGGAAGCTCGACGTTGGCGAGGGCGCTCATCCGGGGGATCAGATTGAACGACTGGAAGACGAAACCGAGTTTGCGGTTGCGGACGACCGCGAGCCGCCGCTCGTCGAGCCCGCCGACGTCGGTGCCGTCGAGGTGATAGGTCCCCCCGGAAGGAACGTCGAGGCAGCCGATGATGTTCATCAGCGTGGACTTGCCGGAGCCGGAGGCGCCCATGATCGCCACGTAGTCGCCGCGCTCCACCCTCAGCGACACGCCGCGCAACGCGCGCACCGCGGTCTCGCCCTCGCCGTACACCTTGGTGACGTGGCCCAGATCGAGAACGGGGGGGTTGAGCACCGGCGGCTCCCCCGCCGTCATCGGTCGCCCCTGCCGCCACCGCCACCGCCGCCGAAGCCGCGGCCGAAGCCGCCTCCGCCGCCCGGGAACTGGATGCCGCCGCCTCCGCCGGTCGTCGATGCCTGGGGTCGCACCACCTGGTCGCCCTCCTGAAGTCCCGACGTGATCTCGGTGGTCGTGTCGCCCTTGAGGCCGACCTGCACCCGCTTCACGACCTGCCTGCCGTTCTCCAGCACGGTCACCGTGGTCTGGCCGCCCGCCGTCGTGACCGCCGAGGACGCCACCGTGAGCGCGTCGTCCGCCTTGCCCACGGTCACCCGGGCCGTGGCCGTCTGCCCGAGCCGTACGGTGGAGGGCACCTTGGTCAAGGAGATCGTCACGGCGTACTGGACGACGTTGTTGGTGGTCTGCGGCTGTGGGTCGACCACCGTCACCTTGCCGGCGGCGGTGACCCCGGCGAGGGCGTCGAAGGTCACGGTCGCCGCCTGGCCGACCTTGATCCTGCTGACGTCGGCCTCGGTGAAGTTCCCCACGATCCGCAGGCGGGCGGGGTCGGCGATCTCGATGAAACCGCCGGACCCGCTCTGCGACTGCGAGGACTGCGACTGGCCCTGACCGCCCTGGGAGGATCCGCCGGATCCGCCGGATCCGCCCGATCCGCCCGATCCGCCTGAGGAGCCGGACGCGCCCGAGGAACCGCCGACAGAGCCGTTGACCGCCGTGACGACCCCGGCGAACGGCGCCTTGATCACGGTGCCCGCCAGCGCCCGCTTCGCCGACCGGTAGGCGTTCCTCGCGTTGATGTACTGCGAGTAGCCGGAAGCCGTCGAAGTGTCGGCCTCCTCGGCGGCGTCCAGGCTCGCCCGGGCCGCCTCCAGGCTCTCCCGGGCCGCCGTGTCGTCGATGCGCGCGAGCACCTGTCCCTTCTTGACCTTGTCGCCGGTCTCGACCAGGACGGACTCGACGGTGCCGTTCGCGGAGAAAGCGAGGGCGCGCGTCCTGGCGCTCTCGACGGAACCGGAGGCCGATACCGAGGCGAGCACGGTCCCGCGGGTCACCCGGGTCGTCAGCGGCGCGGCGCCGTCACCGGAGGAGTCGCCTCCCACGGACGCCCAGGCCGCCGCGATCCCGCCGAGCAGCAGCACCACCAGGACACCGTTGACGATCAGTGTCCTGCGCTTCGTCGACAGCTTCACGACGTGGAACCCTGGCAAACCCCGCTTCGGGCAACCTAGGCCGATGCTGAGGGTTTCCTGACAGTCCGCATCCGATCCCGCATCCACAGACAACTCTCAGGTACGGCCAAGCCACCGGTCACGTGACGTCAGCAGGATGTCCGCCATGAGATCGAGCACTCCACTTCGTGTCGGAGGGCTCGCGCTGGCGGGGATCGTCATCGCGAGCGTCGCCGTGATCTCCGCCAGGGGCGGCGACACCTCCGTGGCCGACCGGATAGCGCTCGCCTCGGTCAGGCGGGGCACGGTCACCTCGTACGTCTCGGCCGCCGGCACCACGGTCGACACCGGCGTGCGCGATCTCACGTTCGGAGCGGAGGGCACGGTCGAGAAGGTCTACGTCAAGGTGGGCCAGAAGGTCCGCCGCGGCAAGGTCCTCGCCCGGATCGACGACACCATCGCCAGGGAGAACTACGAGGCCGCCAAGGCCGCCCTCGCCGCCGCCCGGGAGACCCTCGACGACGTCGAGAACGGCACCGCCACCACGGGCGGAGCCGCCGCGCCGAGTGCGGGCGGCTCCGGAGGCCGCGCGTCCGGCGGAGGAGCGGGAGCCGGGTCGGAAAGCGCAAGCGGCACCGGCGCGGGAGCCGGGATGGGGAACGCGGGCGGCTCCGGGGGCGGGGCCTCCGCCCGCGGGGGCGGCTCTGGCAGCGCGGGCAGGGCCGGGACCCCCGGCGGCGGAAGCGACCCGGGAGCCGGGTCGGGAAACGCGGGCGGCTCCGGGGCGGCGACCCCGAGCGGCGCCGGCCCGGTCGTGTGTCCGACACCCGCCGCCCGGCCTTCGGGGCAGGCGTCCACGCGTCCCTCCTCCCCGCCCTCGTCGCGGTCTTCCGCGAACACCCGGCCGTCGAGCCGACCGGGTGCCGCCGCGGCGAACAGCGGCGCGAGCGCGGCGAGCATCAGCCTGGTGGCGTACCACGGCGGCTCCACGCCCGAGCCCAGTCCGGCGCCCACGCTCAGGTCACACCCGCACCCGTCGAGGACGCACCATCCGGCCCACAAGGGCGGCGGCGCGACCGCGCCGAACCCCGAGGTGAGCGTCTCGATCCCGCCCACGACGCCGGCGCAGCGACCGACCGCGAAGCCGAGCCCCTCCTCCGGTGGCGCCTCCCCCAGCTGCGCACCGGGCCAGGACGGCCAGGGACAGAACCAGCAGGGACAGGGCTCGCAGGGCCAGAACCGGCAGGGCCAGAACCGGCTGGGACAGGGCGGCGGCGCACCGGGGCGTGCGGGCTTCGGCGGCGGCCAGGACGGCCAAGCGGAGCAGGGCGGCCCGTCGGGACAGGCCGGTCAAGGCGGCCAGGGGGGCGGCGCCCGGCTCACCGAGGCGCAGGCCGAGGCGCAGGTCAGCAAGGCGACGACCGAACTGGCCGAGGCCAAGGAGGCTCTGGCGGGCGTGCGAATCAAGGCTCCGGCGGACGGCACGATCCTGTCCGTCGCGGGGACCACCGGCTCCCGCTACACCTCGGGCGCGTTCATCACGCTCGGCGACCTCGACGCCCTGCAGGTGCAGGCCATGTTCACCGAGTCGGACATCCGCTTCCTGAAGGCCGGTCAGGCGGCCACCGTCACGCTGTCGACGCAGCCGGGGCGGGAGTACGCGGGAACGGTCGCCCACGTCGATCCGACCGCGACCACCTCGAACCGGCTCGTCCGCTATGGCGTGACTATCGACCTCAACAACCGCCCGGCCCGGATGCTGCTGGGCCAGAGCGCCACCGTGAGGGTGACGACCGGCGAGGCGGCCGACGCGCTCTACGTCCCCGCGCAGGCCGTACGCCTCCAGGACGACGGCACGGCCGTGGTCACGGTGACCAACGGCGGGACGCAGGCGCGGCGGACGGTCAAGATAGGCGTGCGTGGCGACACCTACGTGGAGATCACGGGCGGTCTCTCCGAAGGCGACCAGGTTGCCCTGCCCGGCACCACCACCGCCTTCCCCGACGAAGGCTTCCCCGCCGCCTCCTGACCTCCGGCTTACGGCCCGCGCTCGCCGGCGACATGCCTGTGGACGAGGGGCAGCCGTTCGCTTGCCGGACGGCCGCGTACGGGAGAGATTGTGCGGGAAAGCGCAGCAGACGTCACGCTGCAGGAGCCCGGGGTGTCAGACGGACCTCGACATCCGCGTCCAGAGCGCTCGCCAGGCGCTCGATGACAGGCAGGGTGGGAACCGTCCCTCCGGCCTCGAACCGCGCCACCGCTGACTGCGTCATGCCTGCCGTTCGGGCCAGATCACTCTGGCTCCAGCCCCGCGCCTCCCGCATCGCCCGGACCGTCTTTCCCAGTTCATAAGCGAGACGTGCGGCCTCGTAGGCTTCGACCGCTCCGGGCTCGACCATCCGGCGATTCCGGAGCTCCCGCCAGCTCTCCTGCTCGCTCATACCGCTTCTTCTTCCTCATCCACGGTGTGCGCCGCCTCGACACAGCGACGTAGGGCCCGACGAGCCCTCTCTATCTCACGCTCGTCGCGCGGCCTGGACTTGTAGAACACCGTCAGGAGCACGATTCTGCGCCCGGGTGCGATCCGAAGACAGCGGTCAGGTGCGGGCTTCGGGGGCGAGGGGGAGGGTGACGCGGAAGGCGGCGCCGGCGCCAGGGGCCGTCTCCAGGCCGACCTCGCCGCCGTGCACCCGGACGAGGGACTCCACGATCGCGAGCCCCAGTCCGCTGCCACCGGACGGCCGCGTACGGGAGGGATCGGCGCGGTAGAAGCGCTCGAAGACCCGGGCGGCCTGCTCGGGAGTGAGGCCGGGTCCCTTGTCCGCCACCTCGATGAACGCCGTGCCGTCCCGGCTGCCGACGCGGACAGTGATCGGGGTTCCTTCGGGCGTGTGGGTGGTGGCGTTGCTCATCAGGTTGCCCACGACCTGCCTCAGCCGCACCTCGTCCCCCGACACGATCAGCGCCGCGTCCCCCTCGACCGCCAGCGAGACCTCGCGGTCGGGGCAGAGGGTGACGGCGTCGTGGACCGCGTCGGCCGCCAGGGCCAGCAGGTCCACCGGCTGCATGCGCAGCGGGCGCTGCTGGTCGAGCCGGGCGAGCAGCAGGAGGTCCTCCACCAGCAGGCCCATGCGGGCGGCCTCGCTCTCGATCCGCGACATCAGCCGCGTCGTGTCGGCGTCCGGCACCTGCCGGTGGAACTCGGCGAATCCCCGGATCGAGGTGAGCGGTGTGCGCAGCTCGTGTGAGGCGTCGGCGACGAAGCGGCGCATGCGCGCCTCCGACTCGCGCGCCTTGGCCTCGGATTCCCTGGCCGCCGCCTCGGAGGCCGCCCGGGCCTGGAACGCCGCCTCGATCTGGGCGAGCATGCCGTTCAGCGCGCGGGCGAGCCGCCCGACCTCCGTACGCGGGTCGCGGTCGGGGATCCGGCTGCCGAGGTTCCCCCGGGCGATGGCCTCGGCGGTCGCCTCGATCTCCGCCAGGGGCCGCAGGCTGCGTCGTACGATCACGACGCCGACGACGGCGAGCACGACCATCAGGGCGCCGCCGACCAGCGCCTCGATGAGGGTGAGCCGCGTGGTGATCTGCCCGACCGAGGCCATGTCCATCGCGACGACGACCGTGCCGAAGCCCTCGACGGGCACCACCCGGGCCCGCCACAGACCGTCGCCGGAGACGGCGGAGACCGTCACCGGGTTCTGAGAGGTCACGGTGCGGGGGCCCGGCAGACCCTCCACGCTCATGCCCGCCTGCGCGAGCACCGTCCTGCCGTCGGTGTCCAGGATCTCCACCCGGCCCTCGGGCGGCACCCTGAGCCGTGCGAACGCCGCCGGGCCCCGGTCGAGCCGTTTCTCCGTCTCGTGCGCCAGCATGCCGACCTGCATGTCGACCCGGCTGACCAGGTAGTCGCGCAGCACCGAGACGCTGCCCACGCCGACGGCCGCGAGGGCGACCGCGACCAGCGCCAGCATGGCCGCGCTGAGCCGGATCCGCAGCGGCGTACGCCCGGACACGGCTCAGGCGCCGGCGGGTGGTGTCCGCATGACGTAACCGACGCCGCGCAGCGTGTGGATGAGCCGGGGGTGGGACCGGGAATGGGCGTGGTCGAGCTTGCGCCGCAGCACCGACACGTACGACTCGACGATCCCGGCGTCGCCGCGGAAGTCGTAGTCCCACACGTGGTCGAGGATCTGGGCCTTGGACAGCACCCGGCCGGCGTTGCACATGAAGTAACGCAGCAGCTTGAACTCCGTCGGCGACAGGGACACGGCCCGGCCGCCGCGCCAGACCTCATGGGACTCCTCGTCCAGCTCGATGTCGGCGAAGGTCAGCCGCGGCGAAGTGATCATCGGGTCCCCGGCGGTGCGGCGCAGCACGGCCCGGATCCGGGCGACGACCTCCTCCAGGCTGAACGGCTTGGTCACGTAGTCGTCGCCGCCGAGCGTCAGGCCGCGGATCTTGTCCTCGGTGGCGTCCCGCGCGGTGAGGAAGACCACGGGCGTGTGGGTGCCGCCGCCGCGCAGTCTGCGGACGATGTCGAACCCGTCCATGTCGGGCAGCATGACGTCGAGCACGATCAGGTCCGGGCGGTGCCGCTGGGCCGCGGCGACCGCCTCACCGCCGTTGCACGCGGTGTGGACCTCGAATCCGGCGTACCGGAGACTGGCCGCGAGCAGTTCGAGGATGTTCGGCTCGTCCTCGACGATCAGCAGCCGGGCTTCGGGAGATTCAGGGACCATGGCGGAAGCACTCTAGACCTAATTGGTTAAGGGAACCGTTAAAGCGATATGTCTGGCGATCGCGAGGCTGCTCGTCGCCGCAGGTGAGGGCGCGTTCCGCACGAGCACGATCCGCCCGCGCACGTCGATGACGAAGTCGTCGACCAGCCTGCCGTCCCGCGCCACGGCCTGCGCCCGCACGCCGCCCCCGGTGCGTACGAGATCGGCCGGGACCAGGGCGGGCACGTACCGCCGGGCGGCGGACACGAAGGCGTGTTTGGCCAGCGAGCCGTACACCTCGCGCAGGCCGGTGTGCCAGTGCTCGGCCGCCATGCGCCGGGTGCCCGGCCAGGACAGGATGCCGCGCAGGTCGCGGGCCGAGGCCCGGCGCCACGAGTAGCCCTCCAGGGCGAGCGCCGGCACGGCGTTGGGCCCGACCAGGACCTCCCCGTCGATCCGGCGGGTCAGGTGGACCCCGAGGAAGGGATAGCGGGGGTCGGGCACGGGATAGATGAGGCCCCTCACCAGATCGCGCGCCCAGCCGGCGAGCCGGTAGTACTCCCCCCTGAACGGGACGATCCGCACGTCGCCGCCCGCCCTGGCCAGATCCGCCACATGGTCGGTGCCGAGGCCGGCGCACGAGATCAGCCGGTCGAAGCTGAGCCTCTCCGGCCCGGCCGCCACCGCCACCCCGTCGGTGGTCTGCCTGATCGCGCGTACGGGACGCGAGAGCCGTACGGACCCGCCGGCCTCGGCCACGTCGGCGGCGAGGCGGCGGGCGACCGCGGAGAAGTCGGTGATCGCGGTGTGCGGCGAGTGGACGGCGGCGACCCCGACCGCGTGCGGTTCCACCTCCCGCAGGCCGATCGCGTCGAGTTCGGCGATGCCGGGCACGCCGTTCTCCCTGGCCCGTTCGGCGATGCGGCGCAGCCCGGGCAGCTCGGCCCGGGTGGAGGCCACGACGAGCTTGCCCACCTCGTCGTACGGCAGGCTGTGCTCGGCGCAGTACTCGCGCAGCATCGCGGCGCCCTCCCGGCAGAGGGTCGCCTTCAGCGAGCCGGGCTGATAGTAGATCCCGGCGTGCACGACCCCGCTGTTGTGCCCGGTCTGGTGGGCGGCGATCCGGGGCTCCTTCTCCAGGACGGTCACCTCGGCGCCCGCCCTCGCCATCTGCCGGGCCACGGCCAGACCGAGGATTCCGGCGCCGACGATCCCGATCCTCATGTCCGTGCGGTTGTCGACAGCATGCGAGACATTGTCTCAGCCGGAGCCGCTCCACGGTGATCGAACCTGTGTTCGGTACGATGACGGTGTGTACGTGCCACCCGGCTGGCCACCCGAGGTGCGCCCTCCCGGCAGCCCCGACTGGGCGGTCTCGGCCGTGTCGTGGCTGCTCGACGCGGTTCCGCCGGACTACCGCGCGTACGGCGTGCTGCGCCGCCATCCGCTCGCGCTCGCCCGGATGGCCCGTCAGCAGGTGGCGGCCTCGATCCAGGCGGCGCGGGAGGGGTATCGCGGAGCGGCGGTCGACCTGAAGGAGCACCTGCCCCCACACGCGATCGAGGCGGTCCTCGACGCCTACCGTCAGGAGGGCCCCCGGCTCGTGCGACTGGCCGAGTCGATCGCGCTCGTGGAGCGCGCCCTGCGCGGCGAACACTTCCTACCCCGGCTGTGAACGCGCTCTTATTTCCGGACAGATGGGGCATAACCGCCCAAAAGGGGGAATCGGGGGTTAGACATGACCACAGAGGGAGTGAACAAGACCGCCGGCCAGGTCATGCACGAGGGCGCCGAGTGCATCGGCGAGCACGAGAGCCTGCGCAGGGCCGCGGAGATGATGCGCGACATGAGCGTGGGCGCCCTGCCCATCTGCGGGGACGACGACCGGCTCAAGGGCATCATCACCGACCGCGACATCGTGATCAAATGCTGCGCCGAGGGCAAGGACCTCGACCAGACCACGGCGAGCGAGCTCGCCCGTGGCCTCGTGTGGGTCGACGCCGGCGCCAGCGTCGAGGACGCCCTGGCGAAGATGGAGGAACACCAGATCAAGCGCATGCCGGTGATCGACAACCACCGGATCGTCGGGATGATCACCGAGGCCGACCTGGCCAAGGAGCTACCCGACAGCAAGCTCGCGGAGTTCGTGCACCGCCTCTACGCGCGGAGCTGACTCTCGCGGCGCGCTCCGGGCCGGGTGTCGCCGGGAACGGCGGCCCGGCCCTTCGCATGAGCGGGCCCGGTCGTTGACCACGTGCATCCGGTGCCAAGCCAGGGCGCACACGGTCGCGGACGGGTCCCGCGTCGGTCAGCGGCCCGTGCGGTAGGCGATGAACGCGATGATCCCGATCGCGCCCAGGGCGACCGCGACCCATAACACCCGCATCGGCACGCCGAGCAGGTCGTCCGCGGCGGCCGCCTCGCTCGGCGCCGCGACCGCGCGCGGCCGGGCGGAGCTCCGGGCGCTCGGACGGGGTGAGGGGCTCGGGAGCGCGGCGGCCGGCAGCGGCACCCGGTAGACCGGGCTGTTGCTCCCCTCGCTCCCGGCGAGCAGCGCCCTGCCGTCCCGGGTGTACGCGATCGACTCGGCCTGGTCGAGCGGCGGCATCGTGACGTGCGCGAGCAGCTTCCCCGGCGACCGATAGACGGACGCCGAGAAGTACGTGCGGATGACGAAGCTCGACCCGTCGGGTGCGTACGCCGCGTCGGTGGCCATGATGGGCGCGGGCCCCACCCGGCGCAGGACGTTCACCGTGTCGGTGCGCAGCTTCGCCGGGGCGGCGTAGACACCCCCGGAGATCTCCTTGCTGACGACGTACAACCGGCCGGTGCGGGGATTCACCATCAGCCCCTCGGCGTTGCGGGGGCCGTCGGCGTACCGGAAGCGATACCGCGTGGCCCGCAGCGTCGCGTCCGCCATCGTCCGCGGCTCGGCGACCTTGTAGACGGACACGTCCGGCCAGGTGTCGAGGTTGTCGCCGATGTCGGCGATCCACAGCACCCCGCGGCCGGTCGTGCGGTCGGTGGAGGCCGCGATGGCCTCCCAGTCCCTGGCCTCGGCGTTCCCGATCGTGAAGGTCGCCCGCGTACGGCCGTCCGGGCCGATCGCGTAGATCTGCGGGCCGTTGCCGCTGTCGTTGTGCGTGTAGACGATGCCCTTGTGCGTGGGTGAGACGGCGAGGCCGCTCGACTCGCCGACGCGCTCGTCCCGGATCCGGAACAGCGGTTTGTCCCCGTCGTCGGCCCGCCTCGTGACGTCGGCCCGCTTTGTGACGTCGGCCCGCGCCGCCGTTCCGGGGAGCGCCGCGCCCGCGACCGCGAGGAGAGCGAGGACGGCCCGCGAAATCCGTCTCGTCCGCGTCCGCCCCGTTGCTCGCCCCATGTGGTCATCATTCCCGATGCCCGCTCCGCGTGCGGCGACCGGCATTCCCACGCACGCCCCGGATCAGGTCAAGAACCGGATATGCGCCGCTTCACCGCAGACTGTCGTAGAAGTCGCGCAGATCGGCGGCGAGCACCTCCGGCCGCAGATGGGCGGCGTAGTGGCCGCCCGCGTCGTAGGACCGCCAGTGGACGATGTTCTTGTGATCGCGCTCGGCGAAGGTGCGCATCGACACGAAGTCGCCCTCGAACATCGCCAGGCCGAGCGGGACCGTCGTCGGCTCCGTGGGATGCTCGGCGTGCGCGTCCTCGTAGTAGAACCGCGTCGCCGACGTGGCGGTGCCGGTCGCCCAGTAGAGCATCGTGTTGGTCAGGATGAAGTCGTCGTCGACGTCCTCACCGAACAACTGGGTGTTCCAGCCCAGCAGCCCGGCCGGCGAGTCGAAGATCCCGTACGACAGCGTCTGCGGCTGCTGCGAGTGGACCATGTTGAACGACATCTTGTTCTCGGAGAACCACCGCAGCATCTCCAGCCCCTTCCGCTCCTCGTCGGTGAGGTTCGCCATCTCGGCCGGGTCGCCGGAGGGGAAGGAGTAGATCTGCGTGACGTGGACGCCGACGACGTGCTCGGGGTCCACCCGGCCCACCTCGGGCGAGACGAACGAGCCGCCGTCGTTGCCCACGGCGCCGTACCGGTCGTAGCCGAGCCTGCGCATGAGCTCCGCCCAGGCCCGGGCCGTACGGAACCGGTTCCAGCCCCGCTCTCTCGTCGGGCCGGAGAAGCCGAAGCCGGGCAGCGACGGGATCACCAGGTGGAACGCCCGCGCCGGGTCCTCGGGGTTCGTCAGCGGTTCGATGACCTTGAGATACTCCACGATCGAGCCCGGCCAGCCGTGGGTCAGGATCAGGGGGAGGGCATTGTCGTGCGGCGACCGCACGTGCAGGAAGTGGATGTCCTGCCCGTCGATCTCGGTGACGAACTGCGGATACCGGTTGATCTCGGCCTCGTGGGCACGCCAGTCGTACCCGTCCCTCCAGTACTCGGCCAGCCGCTTCACGTACGCGACCGGCATGCCGTAGTCCCATCCCGCTCCGGGGATCTCGTCGGGCCAGCGGGTCCGGGCGAGCCGGTCCTTCAGGTCGTCGAGGTCGGCCTGGGGGACGTCGATGCGGAAAGGCCTGATCGGAGGCGTGTTGTCGCTCATGACACCGACAGTACGGACCCTTCCGGACAGCTTCTGTCCTGAAGCGCCGTCAGACTGAGGACATGCTGGAAACCTCGGCGCGGCTGCTGCGCCTGCTGTCGTTGCTCCAGGCCAGGCGCGACTGGCCCGGCGCGATCCTGGCCGAACGGCTCGGCGTGAGTGAGCGGACGGTGCGCCGCGACGTCGACCGGCTGCGCGAACTCGGCTATCCGGTGGAGTCCACCCGGGGCACGGACGGCGGCTACCGGCTGGTCGCGGGGACGGCGATGCCGCCCCTGCTCCTCGACGACGAGGAGGCGGTGGCCGCGGCGATCGGGCTGCGGGCCGCCGCCGGCGTGACGGGCGTCGAGGAGGCGGCCGAGCGCGCCGCCGCCAAGCTCGAACAGGTGCTGCCGTCCCGCCTGCGCCGCCGCGTCGGGGCCCTGCAGACCTACACCGAACCGGTGCCGCCCGATCGGCCGGGTCCGGCGGTCGACCCGGCCGTGCTGAGCGTGCTGGCCGCGGCCTGCCGCGACCGAGAACGGCTGCGGTTCGACTATCGCGGCCACGACGGCTCCTCCGGCGTCCGGGTGGCCGAGCCGTACCGGCTCGTGTCCTGGGGGCGCCGGTGGTACCTCGTGGCCTGGGACGTCGACCGCGACGACTGGCGCACGTTCCGGGTGGACCGCATCGCGCCGCGCACTCCCACCGGCCCGCGCTTCCCGCCCCGCGACCCGCCGGAGGGCGGAGCGGCGGCGTACGTCGCCCGGGGCGTGTCGTCGGCGGCCTGGCGGCACCGCGCCCGGGTGCTCGTCCACGCCCCGGCCGAGGAGGTCGCCGCGCGGATCAACCCCGCCGTCGGCGTCGTGGAGGACGTCGACGGCCATACCTGCGTGCTCGCGACGGGAGCCGACACCGTGAACTCGCTCGCCGTCCACCTCGGCCTGCTCGACCTCGACTTCGAGGTCACCGGCCCGCCGGAACTGGTCGACCACCTGCGCGCCCTCACCGCCCGCTACGCCCGCGCGACCGCCGCCGCGGCCGAGGGGCCATGAGGGGTCAGGCTGAGGCGCCGCCGTCGAGCACCAGATCGAGCCCCACCGCGAAGCCGGCGTCGTCCGAGGCGAGCCAGAGCACGGTGCCGGTGATCTCGTCGAGGGTGCCGACGCGGCCGATCGGCAGCGACTCCCTCATCCGGGCGGCCCGGTCGTCCTCGGTCTCGCCGGGGCGCTTGGACATGTCGGTGTCCAGCGGCCCCGGGCTGACCGCGTTGATCCTGATACCGTCCCCGATGCACTCCAGCGCCGCCGTACGGGTCAGGGCACTGACGGCCGCCTTCGACGCGGCGTATGCGCTCAGCCCGGCCCGGCGCGTGTGGGCCCCGATGTTCGACGCGATGTTCACGATCACGCCCGATCCCTGGGCGCGCATCGCGGCGATCTCGTGCTTCAACGCGAGGAAGACGCCCGTCGTGTTGACCTGGAGGACACGTGCCCAGTCCTCCTCCGGCATGTCCACGACGGTGCCCGCCGCGAAGATCCCGGCGTTGTTGACCGCGACGTCGAGGCGGCCGAACCGGGCGACGATCTCGCCGACGAGCCGGGCCACGGCGGCCGAGTCGGTCACGTCGACCGTGATCGCGGCGGCCCGGCCGCCCTCGGCCTCGATCAGCTTGACGGTCTGCTCCAGCGCCTCCGGGCTCCGTGCGGCGGCCACGACGGTGGCGCCCTCCCGGGCGAACCCCTGGGCGAGCGCCCGCCCGACGCCGGAACCCGCTCCGGTGACCAGCACGACCTTGTCCGTGAATCTCATTTATCGCTCCCTTGTCTGCGTGAGGGCTGTCCGGGTGAGGACTGTTCGGGTGAGGGCTGTTCGGGTGAACGCGACGGCGACCGCCGCCGCCGTGAGAAGGAAGACCGGGGCCATGGCGGTGAGGGCGAATCCGTAGCCCTCGGTCACGGCCCGGGCGCCGCCCGCCGATACGTGGCCCGCGCGGGCCTCGGCGAGCGCCACGAGTACGGCGAGGCCCACCGTCGGCCCCGCCTCCATGGCGGTGTTGACCAGTCCCCCGGCCGCCCCCGCGTCCTCGGCGGGCACGTCGTCGAGGGCCGCCACGGTGGCGCCGGAGAAGGCCAGTCCCGAGGCCACCGGGAAGACCAGCAGCCCGGCGAGCACGCTTCCGCCGGCCGCGACATTGCCGAGCAGCAGCATCGACACCGCCGCGAGAAGCAACCCGGCGACCAGCACGCGCCGCACGCCGAAGCGGCGCAGCAGGCGGCCGCTCACCGGCCCCATGACCACGACCAGGAGAAAGGGCAGGAAGGCCAGGCTCGTGGAGATCGGCGACATCCCGCGCACCTGCTGCATGTGGAGACTGAGCAGGAACGTGGTCGTCGCGCTGGCGGCCGCCGTGACGAAGACGACGAGCAGGGCGGCGCCCCTGCGGCGGTGTGCCACGAGCCGGGGCGGCAGCAGCGGCCGCGGCGACCTCGTCTGAAGGACGAAGAAACCGGACGTCAGCAGCAGTCCGGTGACGGTGACGGCCGTCGCGCCCTCCAGCAGGCCGTAGGCGAACGTCACCAGCCCCGCCGTGGCGAGCAGCGCACCGGGCACGTCGAGGCGGACCTCCGCACGAGGCGCGGACGGCAGCAGGAAGGCCCCGGCGGCCACGGCCGCGACGCCGACGGCGGCGGGCAGGAGGAACGACCAGCGCCACGAGCTCACGGCTGCGACGAGGCCGGACAGCAGGCTGCCGGCGACGGCCCCGGTGACCGACAGGGTGCCCCACACGGCCAGAGCGCGCTCACGCTGCCGGACGTCCGGGCGGAGCCGCGTCACCAGGGAGACGGCCGCGGGGGCGGCCATCGCGGCGCCCACTCCCTGGGCGAAGCGCGCGGCGAGCAGGACGGCGTGGTCCGGAGCCAGCCCGCCCACCGCCGACGCCAGTGCGAGCAGGGCCATCCCGGCGAGGAACACCTCCCGGGCGCCCCACCGGTCGGCGAGCTTGCCCCCGAGGAGCAGCAGCCCGCCGAAGGTCAGCCCGTACGCCGAGGTCAGCAGCGCCAGGTCTCCCTGTCCGAGGCCGAACTCCCGCTGGACGGCCGGCAGCGGCACGGTGAGGAGAGTGATCGCCGCGACCAGCGTGACCTGCGCACCGCCGAGCACGGCGAACGCCGCCGTATTTCTAGACTGATCAGTCAAGAATGAAGGCATGAAAAGCGCACTCCTCTTTCCACGGAGAGATCAGCGGAGCATCGCGAGGGCGTGGGCGGCGGCGTCGCGGATGCGCGCGGGGTCGCCGCGGCTCTTCCCCATCACCCGCAGCCCCTGCAGGAAGACGAGCACGAACCGCGCCAGCGCCCGAGGGTCGGCGTCGGCGGAGATCTCCCCCTGGGCCCGGGCGCGAATGAGCGCCGAGGTCAGCGCCGTCTCCAGGCTCGTCCAACTGGCCTCGACGAGCCGGGCGACCGGCTCGTCGTCGGGCATGAGTTCGGTGGCCGCGTTCACGACCATGCAGCCGCGCCGGTCGGGATCGCGGATCGAGTCCTCGGTGTAGCGCTCGACCAGGGCCCGCACGGCCGGCAGGGCGGGACCGGGCTGCGACAGCATCTCGACCAGGTTCGGGTCGCACATCTGCGCGTACCGCTCCAGCGCCTTCACGTAAAGGTCGTGCTTGCCGCCGAAGGTGGCATACAGGCTGGCGCGGCCGATGCCGAGATGCTCGACCAGGTCGGCCATCGACGTGGCCTCGTATCCGCGGCGCCAGAACAGGTTCAGGGCCCGCCCCAGCGCGACGTCGGGGTCGAACTCCTTGGTCCTCGCCATGCCCTGAACTCTAAGCCATATGAGAACGATCAGTCAATTAAGCCGTGACGCGCTCGTCCCAGGCGATGCGGTGGTCGTACATCCAGGCCAGCGCGTTCCGCTTCTCCACCTGCCGCATGATCACGGGAAGGATCAGGTCGCGGACGAAGGCCCCGCCGGCGCCCGGCGCCTTGCCGTCCCCGTTGCGCTTGCCCTGCGCGACGACGCGCTCGACCCGCTCGCGCCGCAGCCGCTCGAAGGCGGCGAACGCGTCCGCGGTGTCCGGCAGGTCGCGCAGGCACTTGGCCAGCACCACGGCGTCCTCGATCGCCATCGACGCGCCCTGTCCGGAGGACGGCGAGGTGGCGTGGGCGGCGTCCCCGACGAGGACCATGCGCTCGGTGAACCACTTCGGCACGGTCGGGAAGTCGTAGGTGGTCCAGCCGGGCAGGATGTGCGGGGTCGCGGCGATGATCTCCCGCATCGGCCCGGTGTCGCCCTCGAACAGGTCCATGAGGCGGGCCCGCCACCGATCCGGGGTGATCGCGGCGAGCTCCTCCCGCGTGGGCTCCCTGCGGCTCGGCGGATTGGCGAACCACCACACCTCTCCGTCCGGGTGGATCAGATACCCGAAGAAGCACCGCCTGCCGAAGACGAAGTAGTAGCCCCCCGGCCTGCCCGGCACCCGCACCCCCTCGACGAAGCCGCCCGTGTTCAGCAGCCCGACGTACCGGGCGCGGGGGGCGTCGGGGTCGATGAGGGCGCGGGTGCGCGAACGCAGCCCGTCGGCGCCCACCAGCAGGTCGCCTTCGGCCTCACTGCCGTCCGCGAAGACCGCGCGCACCCCGTTCGGGGTGGCCGAGGCGTCGGCGAGCCGCTTGCCGTAGTGGATGGGTACACCGCGCCGTACGGCCTCGTCGCGCAGTTCCCGGTAGAGGTCGGCGCGCCGGAGCGAACGGCTCGGCTGGCTCGTGGTCGCCAGCAGCCTGCCGCGGGCGTTGCGCATCTCCATGAACGGTGTGTCCATGCCGAGGTCGCAGACGAGGTCGCGCAGATCGAGCAGCCGCAGGGCCTCCAGGCCGTTGCGCGCGAGCGTGAGGAAGGAGCCGACACCCTCGGCGCCCCGGTCGTAGGCCTCGAAGATCTCGCTGTCGATTCCGGCGCGCCGCAGCGCCATGGCCGTCACGGGACCCGCGATCCCGCCGCCGATGATCAGAGCTTTCTTGGTCATGCAATGACTATACATATTATGACTATTTTGCGGCAAGACCTCTATGATGGGCGCCATGTCCACACGGCGTTCTCCCCTGGCCACGGCCGTGCTCGCCCTGGTCTGCGAGTCGCCGATGCACGCGTACCGGATGCAGCAGTTGATCAAGGAGCGGCACCAGGACGACGTGGTCAACGTGGCGCAGCGCAACAGCGTCTACCAGACGATCGAGCGCCTGCTCCGCGACGGGCTGCTGGCGGTCCGCGAGACCACCCGCGAGGAGAACCGGCCGGAACGCACCGTCTACGAGGCCACCGAGCTGGGCCGGGAGACGCTCAAGCAGTGGATGCGGACCATGCTGTCCACCCCTGCACGGGAGTTTCCCGAGTTCCCCGCCGCGCTCGCCTTCCTGCCCGTGCTCACGCCGGAGGAGGTGCGGGCCGCGCTGCGGCAGCGGATCGCGGCGCTGGAGGGGCGGCTGTCCGCGCTCGACGCCGAGATGGCCGACAGCCTGAGCTTCGTGCCCCGCCTCTTCCTCGTGGAGTCCGAGTATCAGCGGGCCCAGATCGCCACGGAGCTGGAGTTCGTGCGAGGCCTCGCCGACGACCTGAACGAGGGCCGCCTCGCCTGGGACTACCGGATCTGACGCGCGCCGGGCTCGACTGGAGTCCACTCCAGGTACCTAGGGTGGGGGCATGGAATACGGACACCTTGGCCGCACCGGCCTGCTGGTCAGCAAGCTCTGCCTGGGGACCATGAACTTCGGTCCGCAGACCACGGAAGAGGACTCGTTCGCGATCATGGATCGCGCTCACGAGCTCGGCCTGAACTTCTTCGACACGGCCAACGTCTACGGCTGGAAGAAGGGCGAGGGGATCACCGAGAACATCATCGGCCGCTGGTTCGCCCAGGGCGGCGGCCGTCGTGAGCGTACGGTCATCGCCACCAAGCTGTACGGCTCGATGGGCGACTGGCCGAACGAGGAGAAGCTGTCCGCGCTGAACATCCGGCGGGCGGCGGAGGCCTCGCTGCGCCGCATGCAGACCGACTACATCGACGTCTACCAGGCCCACCACATCGACCGGGACACCCCGTTCGACGAGTTCTGGGAGGCCATGGACATCCTCAAGCAGCAGGGCAAGATCCTGTACGTCGGCTCGTCGAACTTCGCCGGCTGGCACATCGCCAAGGCCCAGGAGTCGGCCCGCCGCCGGAACACCCTCGGCCTGGTCAGCGAGCAGTCCCACTACAACCTGCTCGTCCGCGCGCCCGAGCTGGAGGTCATCCCGGCCTGCGAGGACTACGGCCTCGGGCTGATCCCGTGGAGCCCGCTGGCGGGCGGCCTGCTCGGCGGCATCCTGCGCAAGATCGACAAGGGCCGTTCGGCGTCCGACATGATCGCTGCCCAGCTCGACAAGCACCGCGACAAGATCGAGCGGTACGAGGCGTTCTGCGACGAGCTCGGCGAGGACCCGGCCAACGTCGGACTGGCGTGGCTGCTGCACCAGCGGGCGGTCACCGCGCCGATCATCGGCCCCCGCACGGTCGAGCAGCTCGACGGCACGATCCGGGCACTGGAGATCGAGCTGGACGACAAGGCACTCGCCCGGCTCGACGAGATCTTCCCCGGCTTCAAGACCGCCCCCGAGGAGTACGCCTGGTGATCAGGCGGTGTTGAGGAGTGCGCCGACGATCACGATGAGCACGAGCAGCGCGAGCACCGTGGGCAACAGCCAGCGACGAGGACGATCCACGCCATGGAGCCTAGTCGCGGACTGCCAATGGGTACGCCTCGACCTGCTCGTACCGCACGCTCGCCCCGGTGTGGCTGCGTACGAGGTGCACCGACGACACCTCCCAGCGCCGTCCGCCGAAGGCGCTCAGGGCGCCGACCAGGGGGCGCAGGTCGTCGCCGTGGCGTGACCGGGTTCTCGAACGGGCCAGGGTGAGATGGGGATGGAACCGCTTGCGGTCCGTCTCCGCCGCCCCGGCCCGCCGGGCCCCGGCCGCCACCGAGCCCGCGAGCCGGGTCAGTGCCGGTCCGGCGTCCAGGCCGACCCAGAAGATGCGTCCGCGGGAGGCGGAGGGAAAGGCCCCGGCGCCGCCGAACGACACCGTCTCGGGGGAATAGCGGCCGGCCGCCCGGGCCAGCCGTACGCGCAGCTCGGGCAGGACATCGTCGGGCACCTCGCCGAGGAAGGCCACGGTCACGTGCCACAGCGCGGGGTCGACCCAGCGCAGCTCCGTCCACTCGGCACGTACGGGCTCGACCGCCGTGGCGATCTCCGCCAGCGCCTCAGGCGGCGGCAGCAGCGCCACGAACAATCTGCTCACGTGCCGATTCTTCCCTGGCAGCCACGCGTGCCGCGACCATCCGGGTCACCAGCACCGCCAGGCAGACGCCGCACATGCTCAGCACGCCGGCGGCCACGACCGAGACCCGGGGACCGGCCAGTTCGGCGAGCCAGCCGACCAGCGGGGATCCGATCGGGGCTCCCCCGGTGAAGACCAGCACATAGATGCCCATCACGCGGCCGCGCATCTCGGGCGAGGCGCCGAGCTGCACGATCGTGTTCGCGGTCGTGTTGACCGTGATCATCGCCATGCCCGCGGGGACGAGCATCAGCAGGAAGGCCGGGTATCCGGGGACGAGACCGGCGGCGACCTGGAACAGCCCGAAGCACAGCGCCCCGGCGATCAGGAAGCGGGGGCTCGGCTTGAGCCTGCGCGCGGCCAGCAGCGCCCCGCCGAACGCCCCGACGGCGAACGCGCTGGACGCCACGCCGAAGGAGGACGCGCCCGCGCCGAACGCCTGCTTGGCCATCAGCGCGATGCTGGTCGAGAAGCTCTGCGCGAAGATCGCCATGAACGCCACGAGCAGCAGCGGCAGCAACAGGTCGGGGCGGCCGCCGACATAGCGCAGGCCCTCCCGCAACTGCCCCTTGCCCCGTGGCACCGGCTCCGGCGAGCGCAGCTCGGACGCCCGCATGAGCGCGAGCCCGGTGATCACGGCGGCGAACGACACCGCGTTCAGCACGAAGATCGGACCGGTGCCCATCCAGGAGATCAGCAGGCCGGCCACCGCCGGGCCGACGACCCGGGCGAGGTTGAAGGTCGAGCTGTTCAGCGCGATGGCGTTGGGCAGGTCCCGGCGCCCCACCATCTCGACCACGAACGACTGCCGCGTGGGCACCTCGACACAGGACACCAGGCCCAGCGTGAACGCCATGGCGTACACGTGCCAGACCTGGGCCGTCCCCGTGAGGACCAGCACGCCCATGGTGAGCGCCAGCAGCCCCATGAGGGTCTGGGCGGCCATGAGGATCCGGCGCTTGGGGTAACGGTCCGCGATCACCCCGCCGAACATCCCGAACAGCATCGTCGGCAGGAACTGCAGCGCCACGGTGACGCCGAGCGCCGAGCCGCGGCCGTGCGCGAGGTCGAGGACCAGCCAGTCCTGAGCGGTGCGCTGCATCCAGGTGCCGACGTTGGAGACGACGCCGCCGGAGGCGAACAGGCGGTAGTTGTAGTTCCGCAGCGAGCGGAACATGCCGCCTACATCGTGGACAGCTTCTCCAGGATCGGCGCCGCCGCGCGCAACGTCGCCCGTTCCTCCGGCGTCAGGTCCTTGAGCCGCTGCGCCAGCCAGGCTTCCTTCGTCCGGCGTTCCTCCTTGAGCAGCGCCGCCCCCTGGGCCGTCACCCGCACCGTCACCTGCCGGCGATCGGTCGGATGGGGGCTGCGTTCCAGCAGGCCGCGCTCCTCCAGCTTGGCGATCACGCGGGTCATCGAGGGCGGCTGCACCTTCTCGTGCTCCGCGAGCTCGCCGGGGGTCATTGCGGTGTGGCGCTCGACGGCGACGAGCGTCGCGAGCTGTGTGGGCGTCAGTGAGTGGTGCGCGGCCTGCTTGCGCATCCGTCGCGTCAACCGGGCGAGGGACACGCGCAGGGCGGACGCGAGAGCGGCGTCGCTGCGCAAGTTCTGGGCGTTCGTTAGCATGACTCATTACCTTTGCTAACTATATGTTTCATGCCCGCATTCCTCCAAATCGTCCGGCTCTGCGTGGGGATCGCGACACACCGTACCGGCGCGGTCCGGGGCATGAACGATCAAGGCCCGGCCCCCGTGTGGGGGCCGGGCCTGTGTACGCGCATCGCGTCAGGCGAAGTCCTCCGGCGCGAACTCCTTCGGCTCGACCAGGACGAGCCAGTTGCCCTGGTTGTCGCGGATAACCGCCTCCACACCGTACGGCCGGTCCGCGGGCTCCTGCAGGACCGTCACGCCCTTGGCCGTGAGCTCCCGGCAGGTCTTGCGGCAGTCGTCCACGCGCAGCCCCAGGGCGCCGGCCTGGCCCTTGTCGAGCTGCCTGCGATAGAAGTCGGCACCCTCCTCGTCGAGCGGCGGCCCCGGCTTCATCAGCGTGATCTCGAGTTCCGGCTGGTCCGGGTGGTTGATGGTGACCCAGCGGAACCCGTCCAACTGGACGTCGGCGTTGGGGACGAAGCCGAGGACGTCCACGTAGAAGTCGCGGGCCTCGTCCTGGTCCCGGCAGTAAAGCGTGATCAAGGAGACGTTCCGAATCATGCGCCAGATGCTACTTTGACCCCTCTGACCTGGGCTTCTCCGAAATTGCACAATCGTCGTCCCGCTTCGGCGCACCACGCAGGTCGAGCACTCCGTTCATGAACAGGAAGCAGCCGGGGACGCGGGGGCCGCCGCGCGCCGCCCACCGGTCGCGGTACTCGCTCGGGCTCTCTCCCACCATCCGGCGGAACTTGGCCGAGAACGACCCCAGGCTGCTGAACCCCACGGCCATGCAGACCTCGGTCACGGTCAGGTTGGCGAACCGCAGCAGGTCCTGGGCGCGCTCAAGCCGCCGCCGGGTGAGGTAGCGCATCGGCGTCTCGCCGTACGCCGCCTCGAAGCAGCGGACGAAGTAGAACTTGGAGACCCCGGCGACGGCCGCGAGCCGGTCGAGATCGAGCTCGCTCCGGTAGTCGCGGTCCATGCGGTCCCTGGCCAGGCGCAGCCGCGGCAGCAGCTCCACCGGCACCGTCCGCTGTCCCCTCACGGCCACGTCACGACCCTAATCCGGCCCACCGACAAACAGAGGCCGCCGCGGCACGGCCACGGCGGCCTCCGTACGGCGCGGGTCAGGACAGCCCGAGCAGGCTCTTGATGGGCTCCAGCGCGAAATACACGACGAACAGCGCGCCCACCAGCCACATCAGGGGGTGAAGGTCGCGCGCCCTGCCGCGGAACACCTTGATGGCGATGTAGCTCACGAAGCCCGCGCCGATGCCGGCGGTGATCGAGTACGTGAACGGCATGAGCACGATGGTCAGGAACGCGGGGATCGCGGTCTCGAAGTCGCTGAAGTCGATCTCCTTGACCTGGGTCATCATCAGGAAGCCGACGACCACGAGAGCCGGGGTCGCCGCCTCGAACGGCACGATCTCCGTCAGCGGGGCGAAGAACATGGCCAGCAGGAACAGCACGCCGGTGACGATGCTCGCCAGACCGGTACGCGCGCCCTCGCCGACGCCGGCCGCCGACTCGATGTAGGTCGTGTTGGACGAGACGCCGGCCGCGCCGCCGGCCGCCGCCGCGAGTGAGTCGACGAGCAGGATCTCCTTGGTGCGCTCGACGGTCCCGTCCTCCTGGACCAGGTTCGCCTGGCGGCCCACGCCGACGATCGTGCCCATGGTGTCGAAGAAGTCGGCGAGCATGAGGGTGAAGACGAACATCACGGCCGCCAGGCCGCCGATCTTGGCGAAGCTGCCGAACAGGCTGAACTGGCCGAGCAGCGACAGGTCGGGCAGCTCGATGAAGTTCTTCGGCCACGCGGGCACGTTGAGCGACCACCCGTTGGGGTTGCTCCCGTCGGGAGTCTGCGGCCCGATCTTGCCGATCCACTCGACGATCATGGCGAGCACGGTCGTGCCGACGATCCCGAGCAGGATGGCGCCCTTGACCCTGCGGGCGACGAGGAAGGCCGTCACGAGCAGGCCGACGACGAAGACGAGCGTGGGCCACCCGGTCAGCGAGCCGTTGCCCAGCGCGCCGAGCTTGACCGGGACCGTGGTGTTGCTCGCGTCCGGCATGCGCCGGACGAACCCGGCGTCGACGAACCCGATCAGCGCGATGAACAGGCCGATGCCGACGCTGATCGCGGTCTTGAGCTGTGCCGGGATGGCGTGGAACACCGCCACCCGGAAGCCCGTCACCACGAGGATCGCGATGACGATGCCCTCGAGCACCACCAGGCCCATCGCGTCCTCCCACGACATCTGGCTGGCGATGCCGAAGGCGAGGAAGGCGTTCAGTCCGAGGCCGGTGGCCAGGGCGAACGGCACCCGGCCGAAGACGCCCATGATGATGGTGAGGATGCCGGCGGCGAACGCGGTGGCCGCGGCGACCAACGCGATGTTGGGGTTCTCGCCGTCACCGAGGAACTGGCCCGTCTTGTCGGCGACGGTGCCGATGATGAGGGGGTTGAGCACCACGATGTAGGCCATCGTGAAGAAGGTGGCGAAGCCGCCGCGGACCTCCTGTCCGACGGAGGATCCACGGGCTGAGATGGAGAAGTATCGATCGAGAAAATTAGGGGTGTTCATGGGGTTCGCATTCACGCGCGCAGAGTCGCAGGCCCTTACCATCCGCGGAAAGAGCCAGGGGAGCAGCGTTGTCCTTTCGTGACCGGTTTGTCATGAAGATACCGGGTCGCTGCCGTGACCTTCTAAGCTGGCTGGCGTGAGCGAGCGCCGCCCGGACCCCATGCCTCTCAGAACGAGGGACACCCTCACGATCCTGGCCGGGACGGTCATGTGGGTGATCGCCCTGGCCGTCGTGCTGCTGGTGGTCAAGCCCGCCGGCCCGCGGCCGGTCTGGGTCTGCGTCGCCGGGATCGGCCTCGGCCTGTTCGGCCTCGTGTACGTCCGCCGCCGCGACGCCCGGCTGAGCGAGTCCGTCCCCGCCGCCGACGTGGGCGAGTCGGAACCCCGCCGCCCCTGAGGGGCGGAACGCGACAACCGTCGCCAACGCCGGCCCGTGGCCGGTCAGTGATCAGCGGGTTCCCACCACGTCAGGTGGGCGCTCGCCTCGGACACCGGCTCGATGATCTCCCACGCCTCCGCGATCAGCCCGCCGTCGAGCCGCCAGATGTCGACGACCGCGATCTCCGGCCCGGCACCGGGCAGCCGGCGCCGCGAGTGCATCACGACGTGGTCACCGTCGGCCAGCACGTGCCGGATCTCCACCTGCATGCCGGCGAGCGGGACGAACGCGGCGCGGACGGCGGCGAGCCACTCCGCCTTGGTCCTCGTCGCGTCCGGCCGGTGGTGGACGAAATCGTCGCTCAGCGACGGCGCGAGCGCGTCGACGTCACCTGTCGCGATCAGCGCGGCCAGCGCCTGCCGCACGATGCTGCCGTTGTCTGTGGTCATGTCCTTGGTTGGCATGACCGGCAGTGTTTCCGCCGTTGGCGTGGATTGTCGATGAAGTGGCATTTCATCGGCGTACGGCTCGCCCGGGATTGACGCGCTCCCCGGCCTGAAGGCCGGGGATTCAGCCCGTGCCGCGCGTTCACGTGACACCTCTGAGGCTTCCTGCTTCCTCGCGCTGTGCCAGGCCAGGGCCTGGTCTTACCCGCGCTCCACAGGCGTTTGGTCTCTCCGCCCGTCCGGCGGCGAGGATGTTCTTGGCGGCGTTGACGTCCCGGTCGTGGACCGCCCCGCAGGGGCAGGTCCACTCCCGGACGTTCAGCGGCATGGACTCGGCCAGTGCCCCGCATTCCGAGCACAGCTTGGAGGAGGCAAACCACCGGTCGATCCGGTGAAAGACCCGCCCGTACAGGCGAGCCTTGTACTCCAGCATGGTCACGAACTGCGACCAGCCCGCGTCATGCACGCTCTTGGCCAGCCTGGTGCGCGCCAGCCCCTTGACCGCCAGGTCCTCCACGTAGATCGCTTGGTTGTCGCGGACTATCCGGGTGGACAGCTGGTGGTGGAACTCGCGGCGCGCGTCGGCGACCTTCGCGTGCTGGCGGGCAACCTTCTGCCGGGCCTTGGCCCGGTTGTTCGATCCCTTGGCTTTGCGGGACAACGCCCGCTGGAGCCGCTTGAGCTTCTTTTCGGCCCGGCGCAGGAAACGCGGGGAGTCGATCTTCCGGCCGTTCGACAGGGCCGCGAAGGCCGACAGGCCCAGGTCGATCCCCGCCTCGGGCTCGACCGGCGGCAGGGGCCGCTCGGCGACCTCGACCACGAACGATGCGAAGTACCGCCCGGCGGCGTCCTTGACCACCGTCACCGAGGATGGTTCGGGGGGCAGGTCCCGCGACCAGCGAACCGGCACATCGCCGATCTTCGGCAGGCGCAGCTTCCCGCCCGCCGTGACCTGGAACCGGGCGTTGCGGGTGAAGCGGATCGCCTGCCGGTTGTCCTTGCGGGACCGGAACTTCGGCGGGGCGACCTTCGGCCCCTGCCGCTTGCCCGTGATGGAGGCGAAGAAGTTCCGGTAGGCGGTGCTCAGATCGGCAAGCGCCTGCTGCAACACCACGGCTGAGACTTCGGCCAGCCAGGAGCGTTCCGGGGTCTTCTTCGCCTCGGTGATGACCCGCGTGGACAACTCCCCGTCGCAGATGTACGGCAACCCGGCGGCGTGGGCTTCCCGCCGCAGGCGCAGCCCGTCGTTGAACACCACTCTGGCGCACCCGAAGGCCCGTGCCAGCGCGTGACGCTGACCCGGCGTCGGGGACAGGCCGGTAGTTGTACCGAAGCCGCACACCAAGGTTTTACCATCCGTTGATGGGCGAGTACGGGGAGTCAGGGCAAGCAGGGGCGGCGTTTCCGGCCGGCACACCCCTATGGTTTCCGTGACCACGTTCCGGCATCGGGTGTTCACCGGTGCCCACCTGGAGCGCATGAGGCAGATCATGTGGAACGTCTGTACCGACGTGGACTGCGAACTGGCCGGCTCCAACGGCGAGGCCGGCCACGTGCACCTGCTGGTGAACATCCCGCCGCCCTGTCCCGCCTCGCCAACTCGTTGAAAGGGGTGTCCTCCCGGCGGATGCGGACCGAGTTCCCCGAACTGGCCCGCCACTACTACCGGGCGAACACGCTGTGGTCGGGCTCCTACTTCGCCGGGAGCGTGGGCGGCGCACCGATCAGCGCCCTCAACCAGTACATCGAGCAGCACAACCGCCCCGTCTGATCTGCTAAGACGCCGATCCGCCTGACGGCGAACCGGCTTTCCCTGTCCCGCTACGCGGGAGAGTCCGCTTCACCCCCGGCCTGAAGACCGGAGCACTGCGGACGAATCCGGTAGCATCGGCGGCCATGCACGCCGTCGGGGAACTGTTGCGGCGCTGGCGGCATCACCGGCGGCTCAGCCAGCTGGATCTCGCGATCGCCGCCGACGTCTCGGCCCGCCACGTCAGCCTGGTGGAGACCGGCAAGTCCCACCCGAGCGCCGACATGATCCTTCGGCTCGCCGAACAGCTCGACGTGCCGTTGCGCGAGCGCAACCGGCTGTTGCTCGCCGCCGGCTTCGCACCCCGCTACGCCGAGCGGCCGCTCGGCGGGGACGCGCTGTCGGCCGCCCGGGATGCGATCGGGAGGGTCCTGCGGGCGCACGAGCCGTACCCCGCGCTGGTCGTCGACCGCCGGTGGAACATCGTGATGACCAACAGCGCCCTCGACCCGTTCCTCGCACACGTCGCGCCCGATCTGCTGCGGCCGCCGGTCAACATGGTGCGGCTCGGGCTGGACCCGCGCGGGCTCGCTCCGCACATCGTCAACCTGGCCGAGGTGCGTGCGCTGCTCCGTGTCCGGATCGGGCGTCAGCTCGTCGTCGCTCCCAGCGCCGAGCTGACCGCGCTCTACGAGGAGTTGCTGGCTCCCGGCCCGGGCCGCGAGGACGCGCGGCACCCGATCGAGTCCGAGATCGCCGTTCCGATGATCTTCCGCTTCGGCGGACGGGAACTGCGGCTGTTCTCGACCACCACCACGTTCGGCACGCCGATGGACGTCACCCTGGACGAGGTCGCGATCGAGTCGTACTACCCCGCGGACGCGGAGAGCGCCGCGTACTTCACCACGCCCGGCCGGGTCTCCTACGAGGCTTAGATCGAGGCCGTGGGGTCGAGGTCGGCCTCGGCGAGCAGCAGGGGGACCCGGGCGGGGTCGCGGAGCAGCGCCGCCACGGCGAGGCGGTCGCCCCACTGGCCGGCCGCCCAGGCGAGACCCCTGGCCAGGCCGTCGACGCCGGTGGCGTGCACCACGCCCTCGTAGAACCGCCACGGCACCGGCCTGCCGTCCACGAGCAGCTCGTCGTGCTCGACATACGTCGAGGGCGCCGCGGGCAGCAGCGAGCGCACCTCGGGCGGCACGGGCCTTTCCGCGCCGGTCGAGGTGACCGCCCCGGTGACCTCCTCCCCGGCGAGCGGCAGGTCGAGCACCTCCGACAGCGCCTCGGCGAGGTCGAACGGCGCGAGCACGAGCGGCCGGTCCTCGACCAGAGGGAGCAGGTCGGGCGCCTCCACCACGACCGGGCCGTCCTCGACGTCCGCGACCGTGACCGTGCCCTTCAGCACGGCGCGTACGGCCTCGGGCGGGCTCACCCGGGCGGGATCGACGGCCGCCAGCGCGATCCACAGGGACCGCAGCTGGGCCCGGTCGACCTCCGCAGACGTGTCGGCCAGCAGGTCGAGCAGCTCTTCCGGGCCGCCGTGCGAGCCGAGCAGGTCGGCGAGGGTGGACCGGACGCCGATCATCGTCAGCGCGGTCTCGTCGATCCCCGCGGGGGCCTCGCCGTACAGGCCGAACAGCAGCGGGTCGCCCGCCGGGAGCCGCAGCTCGGTCGGCTTGCGCCCGCCGAGCACCGGGTGCCGCGACAGCCACCAGGCCGTGTACGACGGCACCTCCACGGTCTGTCCCGCCGCGATCACCCGCATGGGCCGCAGGGCGGCGCGCAGCGGGGGCCGCGACAGCAGCGCGAGCGCGTTCTGCCAGTCCGCGACATACTCCAGGTCGCGGACGGCGGTGAACTCCCGGACCACCGGCGGCACGTCGAGATCGGCGTCCAGCAGGCCGGGCAGCAGGTCGAGCACGGACTCCAGCCACTCGTCCTCGAGGTCGAGGTCGTGGTCGCACTCGGCGGGGTCGAGCAGCACGTCGGAGTCGTTGACCACGGCGAAGCCGTCGAGCACCCCGGCCGCCGCCAGCACGTGCGGGCCGAACCTCTCCACCAGGTCGGGCGCGGCGACGCCGAAGGGCACCTCGGGGTCGATCAGACCGGCCAGCGAGCCCTCGGCCAGCAGCAGCTCGCCCGCCGCGTAGAGCTCGCCGTCGGCACCGCGCAGCGCCAGCTCGGCCAGCCACGGGGCCTCCCCCGCGGTCAGGCCCGCCGCGTCGACCAGGGCGAGCACGGCCTGGGCCACCGGCTCGGGGTCGGCGCTGTTCAGCGACTCGGACACGGCCGCGTGGGTGAGCGGGTCCTCCAGCACCGTACGCGGGGTCGCCTCGGCCGCGCCCAGCCGCAGCAACAGCGGGTGGACGGCGTCCGGATGGACGATACGCAGCCCGAGCGGCCCCAGCAGGGAGGGGTCCAGGGAGCCCTCGGTGGAGAGCACGAGCGTGCCGCGCGGGCCGCGCACCAGGCGGCCGTCGGCCAGCGGCACCGGGATGGCGCCGATCGCCTCCAGGTCGTCGGCGGGCAGCACCTCATACAGCGACCGCCACCACGCCGGGTCCTTGTCCTCCACGGCCTCGCCGGACAGCATGTCGACGACGTCGGCCAGGTCGACCCGGCGCACGCCGAGCGTGGTCAGGGCCGGGCGCCGGGAGGCCCAGCCCGCCGGCAGCAGCCCGGGGACGATACCGGCGACCTTCGCGAGGAACTCGGCCGGCCCCTCGACCGCCCTCGCCTCGCTGCCGGGCACGACGCCGTCGCAGATCGTCGGCAGCAGCGGCGTGTCCGGCAGGGCCTCGACGATCTCCCGCCTGATCGCCGCATCGAGCGCGCCCTTGCCCATCAGGCCGGGCACGAGACCGAGCAGGTCCGGGGTCGCCGGCAGCTCGCCCAGCAGCCGCACGTACGCCGCCGCGGCCCGCGTGACCAGGAAATCGGCGAGCGGTCCTGGGGCGACGTGCCGCCGGTCGGTGGTCATCGGGAACGACGCGATGAGCAGGGCGGGCAGGTCGAGCGGCTCGTCGCTCGGCGTCGGCGCGTGCACCACGCCCGGCACCACCCCCGGCATGTCGCCGCGGCGATCGACGGGGACGGCCCAGCGGACCTCCCAGTACGGCCGGGCCCGCTCCTCGGTCGGCCGGTCGGCGAACAGCTCGGCCACCTGCTCCGGGGTGAACGTCCCCGAGTCGGCGACCACGTGCCAGCCCTCGCCCGTGATCGTGCGGGTCCGCCCGTCCACCTCGATCTCGACGGTCTCCAGCGCCGGCATCGACAGCGGCAGCGCGGGCCCCGCCTCCTCCAGCATCCGCCGTACGACCTGCTCGGCGGCCTGGTCGCGCAGCGGGAGCCGGACGACCGTGTCGTAGCCCTCGGGCACGTCGAGCGTGTCCTCGGGGAACGGCAGGCGCAGCAGCGGGACGTGCCCCTCGCGACCCTCGAGCTCGGCGGCGAGCTCCGGCCGGGCCGCGACCAGCCCGGCGGTCTCCTCACGAGACCACCGCACGCCTCCGGTGGCGCGGGAGGCGATCGCGGGCGCGTCGGTGACCGACACCACGGCGGCGAAGCCGACGCCGAATCGGCCGGCCGCTCCCGCCTCGTCCTTCTTGCCCGAGACGCGCAGGGTGCACAGGCCCTCGACACCGGCCTGGTCGAGCGGCGCGCCGATGTTGGCGGCCAGCAGCACGCCGTCGGCGAGCGTCAGCCGCAGGCGGCCCGGCACACCGGCCCGCATCGCGGCGTCGGCCGCGTTCTGGGCGAGTTCCACGACCAGCCGGTCGCGGTAGCCGCCGAGGGCGAAGTCCTCCTCGGCGTTGGCGTCCTCGCGGAAGCGTGCGGGTGAGGCCGTCCAGGCCGCGAGAACGGTGTCACGCAGGCGCGCGGTATCGAACATGATCAGACGTGGCCCAGGGGTTCGGAGCCGGCCTCGTCCGCCGAGCCCGGCTCGATGATGTCGTATCCCAGGTCGTCCAGGATCGGCGGCGCCGAATCCGTGACCATCGAGGGAACGGTGGTCGCCTCGGAGTGCGCCCCGCAGCCGTGGTCGGCCGACACCACGCGGCCGTCGTCCGGCGCGTACTCGTTGGTGCAGACTCCGAAGCCGAGGCCCAGCGCTCCGGCGAGCGGCCAGTAGAAGCCGCAGGTGGAGCATTGGGCGGGGGCGGCGTTCGCGATCGGGGTGTGCGGGCCGGACTCACCCGCCCGCCAGCGCCGCGCGGCCAGGTCCCGGCCGAGCACCGACAGGACGCGGGCGCGTCCCAGTCCCAGCTCGAAGGCCATCTGCTTGTCGATGTCCTCGTCGGCGGAGGCGAACCCGGGCACGAGCCGGTCGTCGTCGGCCTCGGTCGGCAGCAGGTCGCCCACGCCGAGGTCGCCCGGGAGCAGCCGCTCGTTCCACGGCACCCACGCGGGCGCGAGCAGCGCGCCCGCACCGGGCAGCAGCACGGTCTCGCTCACGGTTACGACGCGCGCACGGGAGGCACGGGTGACGGTGACCGCCCAGCGCCAGCCGCGGTAGGCGCGGTCGAGGCACTCGAAGTAATGGGTGACGACCCGGTCGCCCTCGTTGTCGAAGCCCAGGTGCTCTCCCACCTCCCCGGGACGCGCGGTCTCTTCCGCGGCCCGGCGGGCGAGGTCGACCGCCGCCGCACAGGCCTGGTCGACTGGAGTGCTACGGATTCGGGTACGACTCACACTCCATTTTCACCCACGCCGCGAGCGGACCGCACCGACTCGATGGGCAAATCTTGAAAGGACCCTCGGTGCCTATGGTGAAGATTTGGGCGAAAGTCGCGGGTGTTGTGAGAGCGCCGGCGCGGGCGACGCGCCGTCTCACGCACGCCCAGGGAGCGGGCCGCACCGGTCTCGGCCACCTCATCGAGCTGACGGCCGCCCATTCGGCCGGAGACGCGCTGGTCACCGTGGCCCTCGCCGGGGCGCTGCTGTTCGGGCTGCCGGTCGGCCAGGCCCGCGGTCAGGTCGCGGCCTACCTGCTGATCACGATGCTGCCGTTCGCGGTGGTGGCGCCCTTCGTCGGGCCGGTTCTCGACCGGCTCCGCTCGGGCCGCCGCTACATCATGGCCGGCACCCTGCTGGCGCGGGGCCTGCTGTGCTGGGGGATGGCCGGCGCGATCCACACCTCCGACGCCGTCACGCTGTTCCCTTCGGCGCTCGCCGTGCTGGTCCTGTCGAAGGCCTACAACGTGTCCCGGGCGGCGATCATGCCGAGCGTGCTGCCCGCCGACATCCCGCTGGTGACCGCCAACGCCAGGGTCGCGTTGTTCGCGCTGGTCTCGGCCGGCGTCGGCGCCGGCGTGGCCACCGGCCTGTCCGCCGCCGCCGGAGCCGACTGGGTGCTGCGCGGCGCCGTGCCGCTGTTCCTGCTGTCCGGGGTGTTCGCCGTACGGCTGCCGCGGCACGTGGACGCGCCCGACCTGGAGGAGGACGAGCCGCGGCCCCGCTGGCGCACCGTGCTCAATTTGGGCCCGGTGGTGGGCGAGGCCATGGGCGCCAACGCCGCGATCCGGGTGCAGTCGGGCTTCCTCGTGTTCTTCCTGCTGTTCCTCGTGCAGGACGGCCACCTGCGCGGCGTGGACCCGAAGGTCGCGCTGGCGCTGCTGGCCGTCGCCGCGGGAGCGGGCGGCCTCGTCGGCGCCGCGGCCGGCTCCTGGTCGCGCTCCCGGTCGCCGCACCTGACCGTCATGGCCACGCTCGCGCTGGCCACGCTCGCCACCGTCGCCGCGGCGTTCTTCTTCACCGTGTGGACCGCCGCCGCCGTGGCACTCGTGGGCGCGTTCGCCCAGGGCCTCGGCAAGCTCGCGTTCGACGCCATCGTGCAGCGCGAGATCGGCGAGGAGGTGCGTTCCTCGGCGTTCGGCGTCGCCGAGACACTGCTTCAGATCGCCTGGGTGCTCGGCGGCCTGCTGGGTCTGGTGATGTCGCTGTTCGTGGCCGGTCCCGCCGGGCTCGGCGTGATGTCCGCCGCCCTCGCGCTCTCCTTCGGCCACCTCGTCACGCTCCGCCGCCGCAGGCTCGCCGCCCGCGCCGCCGCGGTCACCTGAACTCCCGGGGCACATGATTACCGGGGCGCCCGAACTTTCGCGGCACGTTTGTTCTCCGGGGGCCCGCCGCCCACGCCCACGAGGCCGGGCGGCGGGCGTCACTTCCCGGGCGCCGACTACGCGTCGGCGACGCGTCGACTATGCGTCGAGATCGTCGGCCACGGCGCGCAGCACGGTCGCGATCTTCTTGGCGTGCGCCGCGTCCGGGTGCTTGCCCCGCTGGTAGGAGTTGGAGATGTCGTCGAGCAGTTTGATCAGATCCTCGACGATGACGACCATCTCGTCGGGCTTCTTCCGCTTCGCCTTGCCCTTGGCGGTCTTGGCCAGCGTGGGGGGCTGGTCGATCACCCGCACCGAGAGCGCCTGCTGGCCGCGGCGGCTTTCGGCGACTCCGAACTCGACCTTCTGCCCGGGCTTGAGCGCCTCGGCGCCCTTGGGCAGGGCGGAGGAATGCACGAAGACCTCACCGCCGTCGTCGCGGGTGAGGAAGCCGAAACCCTTGTCGGCGTCGTACCACTTGACCTTGCCACTCGGCACAGGGGTGACCTCGTTCAGACTGTCGTGAAGGTGACTGGATGTAGGTTATGCCCAGAGAGAGCCCCCGTGGACCCACCAAAGGGCCAATGAAGCATCCCGTGACGAGATTCTTGTGGATCTTCTCCGTGAGTGCGCGAAACCCCTGCCGTACGGGCGCTCAGGCGGCCGGATGAACGCGCCGCCCTACCATGGAGAAGATGACGGGCACGGACTTCAGCGAGTGGTTGCGCGGCCGTTCCGACGAGCGGCTGCGGGCGCTCGTGGCGGCGCGGCCCGAACTCGTGACGCCCGTCCCCGCCCACATCGACGGCCTCGCCGCCCGGGCCTGCAGTCCCTCGGCCATCGGCCGCGCGCTCGACCGGCTCGACCGGTTCTCGCTCGCCGTGCTGGAGACGCTGGCCCTGCTGCCCGGCCCCGCCACCCGGGAAACCCTGCTGCCGCCGCTCCGCCGCGCCGTTCCGGATGATCAGGACGACGAAGCGGTCGGGGCCGCTCTCGACGCCGCGCTCGACCTGCTGACCACGCGTGCTCTGGCCTACGAGTGCGAGGGCGCGCTGCTGCCCGCGCCGGGCGTGGCCGACGCGCTCGAGCCGCCGGCCGCCCTCGGGCCGCCGGCCGCCGAGGTGTTCCGCCACCACGCGCCGGAACGGCTCGACGTGCTCCTGCGGGACGTCGACCCGGCGTACGAGGATGGGGCGCAGGCGGACGGCAGGGAGCGTCTCGCGGCGCTGCTGGCCGAGCCGACGACGGTCGGCCGGCTCCTGGACGAGGTCTCCCCACAGGCCAGAACGGCCCTGGACGGGCTGGTCTGGGGCCCGGCGACCGGGCGGCTGCCGAACGCCCGCCGCGAGGTGGACACGGCGAGCGCGCAGTCGCCCATCGAGGAGTTGCTGGCCCGCGGGCTGCTGGGCGCGACCGGGGAGGAGACCGTCGCGCTTCCCCGCGAGGTCGCCCTCGTGCTGCGCGACGGCCGCGTGCACCGCGATCTGTCCCCCGGCCCGCCCGCTCTGGACGGCGCCGTACGCGACCAGGACCTGGCCGACCGTACGGCCGCCGGCCAGGCCTTCACGTTCGTGCGCACGGTCGAAGAGCTGTGCGAGGTGTGGAGTGTGGACCCGCCGGGCGTGCTGCGCGCGGGCGGCCTCGCCGTACGCGACCTCAGGCGGACGGCCCAGCTCCTCGACCTGCCGGAGTGGGCGGCGGGGCTGGTCGTCGAGGTCGCGCACGCGGCCGGGCTGGTCGCGGCGGGCGAGGGGGAATGGCTGCCGACGGGCGGCTACGACGGCTGGCGGATCAAGGCCACCGAGGACCGGTGGGCCGTGCTCGCCCGTGCGTGGGCCGCGATGGAACGCGCCCCCGGGCTGATCGGCGAGCGGGACGACCGGGACCGCCCGCTGAACGCCCTCCACCCCGACCTGCGCAGACCGGGGGCCGCGCAGACGCGGGCGCGGACGCTTGCCGTGCTGGAGTCCGCGCCGCCCGGCCTCGCGCCGACGCCCGAGTCCGTGCTGGCCCGCCTCGCGTGGGAGCAGCCCCGTCGCCGCCCCGCGCTGCGCGACAGGCTCGTACGCTTCGCGCTGCGCGAGGCCGAGCACATCGGCGTGACCGGGCTCGGCGTGCCGTCCTCACACGGCCGGGCGGTGGCCCGGGGCGACGACACGGCCGCGAGCCTGCTCGGCCCGCTGCTGCCCGAGCCGGTCGACCACGTGCTGCTGCAGGCCGACCTCACCGCCGTGGCGCCCGGCCCGCTGACCACCGGCCTCGGCCGCCGGCTGGCGCTGATGGCGGACGTGGAGTCCAAGGGCGGCGCCACGGTCTACCGGTTCGGCGAGCAGTCGGTCCGACGGGCGCTCGACGCCGGTCACTCCGCCGACGACCTGCTCGCCGTGCTGGAACGGCACTCGGCGACCCCGGTCCCGCAGCCGCTGAGGTACCTGGTGACCGATGTCGCCCGCCGCCACGGCCGGATCCGGGTCGGCGCCGCGTCGGCGTACATCCGGTGCGACGACCCGGCCCTGCTCGACGAGGTGCTCGCCGACAAGCGGGCCCACCTGCTGCGGCTGCGGCGGCTCGCGCCGACCGTGCTGGCGTCCAAGACGTCGCGGGCCGCGCTGGTCGACTCGCTGCGGGCGATGGGGTACGCGCCGGTGGCCGAGTCGCTGGAAGGCGACGTGGTCGTCGCGCGGGCGGACGCCCGGCGGACCGAGGGACAGCTCACCGCCCGGGTGACCGCGAACACCGCGCCCGACCCCGAGGTCATCGACGCCGCCGTGCGCGCGATCCGGGCGGGAGACGCGCGGCGGACGCCCGTGGATGCACCGGAGGGTGAGGTGCCGCACTCCCCCTCCACCACCACGATCAGCGCCCTGCGGGAGGCCATCCGTCAGGGAACGCGGGTGTGGATCGGCTATCGGGACTCACAGGGCCACGCCACCAGCCGCATCCTCGAACCGGCCAGGATCGAGGGCGGCTTCCTCACCGCGTACGACGAGACCCGGGCGACCGTCCATCGCTTCGCCCTACATCGGATCACCGGCATCGGCGAGATCGGAAGATGACCTGTTCGTGGTAAACCTTGAGATCTCCCGTAGTAAAGGATTTCAGGGTGACGACTCCAGAGCAGCCGGGGCAGGGACCCCAGGATTGGCAGACGCCGTCCAATCCCTATGGACCGCCGTCCGGCTCCAATCCTTATGGACCGCCGTCCGGCTCCAACCCCTATGGCCAGCAGCAGTACGGACCGTACGGAGCACCGGCCCCCGACCCGAACCAGCAGTACGGGCCGTACGGGACACCGAACCCCGACCCGAACCAGCAGTACGGGCAGCCGGGGCCGAATCCGTACCAGCAGCAGCAGTACGGCTACTACCCGCCCGGTGGTTACCCCCCGCGGCAGGAGGGCCCGCGCACGCACGCGATCGTGGCCCTCGTCGTCAGCATCGTGCTGTCGTTGAGCTGCTACGTGACCCTCGGCGGCATCGCCGGGGCGATCCTGTCGGGGATCGCGCTCAGCAAGGTGGACACGAACCCCGATCAGGCGCGCGGGCTGCTGAAGTGGGCGTGGATCGCCATCGGCATCAACGTCGTGCTGGTCGTGCTGGGGGTCGGCGCGGTCATCTGGGCCGGGATCAACGGCCACCTCGACTGATCGCGGGCTGATCGCACCCCTGCGGCATTCGCGAGACCGGGACTGATTCGGCCCGGCCTCGTGTTTGATATGCGGTAAGCCGTACGAGGGGGGCAGGCATTGAGTGACGGGCCGCTGATCGTTCAGTCGGACAAGACGCTGCTGCTGGAGGTCGACCACCCGAGGGCGGACGAGTGCCGCAAGGCCATCGCCCCGTTCGCGGAGCTGGAACGCGCGCCCGAGCACGTCCACACCTACCGGGTCACCCCGCTCGCGCTGTGGAACGCCCGGGCCGCCGGGCACGACGCCGAGCAGGTCGTCGACGCGCTGATCGGCTTCAGCCGCTACCCCGTGCCGCACGCGCTGCTCGTCGACATCGCCGAGACCATGGCACGGTACGGCAGGCTGCGGCTGGAGAAGCACCCCATCCACGGCCTGGTGCTCACCAGCACCGACCGCGCCGTGCTGGAGGAGGTACTGCGCTCCAAGAAGATCCAGCCGCTGGTCGGGGATCGCTACGGCGCCGACATCGTCGCCGTCCACCCCTCGGAGCGCGGCAACATCAAGCAGACGCTGCTCAAGCTCGGCTGGCCGGCCGAGGACCTGGCCGGATACGTCGACGGCGAGCACCACCCCATCGACCTGCGCGAGGACGGCTGGACGCTCCGGCCCTACCAGAAGGAGGCGGCCGACGCCTTCTGGCACGGCGGATCCGGGGTCGTGGTGCTGCCGTGCGGCGCGGGCAAGACGATCGTCGGCGCGGCGGCGATGGCGCACGCCCGGGCGACGACGCTGATCCTGGTCACCAACACCGTCTCGGCCCACCAGTGGAAGCAGGAGCTGCTCAGGCGTACCTCGCTGACCGAGGACGAGATCGGCGAATACACCGGCACCAAGAAGGAGATCCGCCCGGTCACGATCGCCACTTACCAGGTCATGACGACCCGGCGGCAGGGCACCTACCGGCATCTCGAGCTGTTCGACGCCCGCGACTGGGGGCTGGTCGTCTATGACGAGGTCCACCTGCTGCCCGCGCCGATCTTCCGGATGACCGCCGACCTGCAGGCCCGCCGGCGCATCGGCCTCACCGCCACGCTCGTGCGCGAGGACGGCCGGGAGGGCGACGTCTTCTCGCTCATCGGGCCCAAGCGGTACGACGCGCCCTGGAAGGAGATGGAGAACCAGGGCTACATCGCGCCCGCCGAGTGCGTCGAGGTGCGGGTGACGCTCAGCGACGACGAGCGCCTGGCCTACGCCATGACCGAGAGCGACGAGCGCTACCGCTTCTGCTCGACCACGCCCGCCAAGACGAGGGTGACCGAGGCGCTGGTGCGGCGTCACGCGGACGAGCAGGTGCTGGTCATCGGGCAGTACATCGACCAGCTCGACGAGCTGGGCGAGCACCTGGACGCGCCGGTCATCAAGGGCGAGACGAAGGTCAAGGAGCGCGAGCGCCTGTTCCAGGCGTTCCGCGACAAGGAGATCCGGGTGCTGGTGGTCTCGAAGGTCGCCAACTTCTCCATCGACCTCCCCGAGGCCGCCGTGGCGATCCAGGTCTCCGGCACGTTCGGTTCGCGCCAGGAGGAGGCCCAGCGGCTCGGCCGCGTGCTGCGTCCCAAGGCGGACGGCGGCGGCGCACGCTTCTACTCCGTGGTCAGCCGCGACACCGTCGACCAGGAGTTCGCCGCGCACCGGCAGCGGTTCCTGGCCGAGCAGGGCTACGCCTACCACATCATCGACGCCGACGACGTGGGCGAGGAGGACCCGGCGCTCTGATCCCCTGGGCGAGGAGGACCCCCGCGCGCTGATCCCCCCGGGCGCTGATCCCCCCGGGCGGGGAGCCGGGGCGCACGACCTGGCACAGGGCCCGTGGCGGGCGCTGGGCCGGGCGGGGGCCGAAAGGCCGGCCGAGCTCAACCTGCCCGCTCCGCTCCACCCACGAGAATCTCCGTGGGTGGGGCGACGGCACGGCGAGCGCGCCACCTGGACCGGGCGGCAGGGCGTGTGTCACTCAGACGCAACCCAGTCGTGTCCTAGGTCCAGGAAATGCCCTTGGGCCTTGTCACCACATCACCCCCTCGTGCCTAACCCTCACATGAAGCAGTCGTGATGGCGGCAATACCCAGCAGACAAGGCGAATCACACAATATGCGCATTTTTCGTCTTAGTTCTGGTTTCTGCTGCCCGTTACCGCGCGCCGCCGATGAACCCCTACGACTCATACAACAGGACGTTCTAGGACAAATCACCCCACTGCCGCATGCCGTTTCCCCGGCAGCCCGATAGTGGAGCGCTCCACCATCGTCGCCGGAAGGTTTCCGGGCCGGTCACCGGACTCGGTCATTGCACGGCGAGGCCGCCGACGAACAGCACCCCCACCGCGACCGCCCAGACCACCACGGCGACGCCGTACAGGGACTCGCGCCGAGCGAGCCAGGCCATCCCCGTGAGGCACGCCGCGACCACGGCGACCACGACGGACACCGCGATCACCGAGGCGATCCGGTCCGCGCACCCCGGCGACGGTTCCAGGCTCGTCTCGCAGAAGGCCCGCCTGCCCCAGTCGCCGAATACCGCGAACCCCCACAGCGTGGCGAGCAGCAGGCTCGCCGCCGCCGGGATCGCCGGAGGAACCACGGTGCGCGTCACCCGGGTACAGATACCCGCCCGGGGAAACGGCGACACGCGCGAGAAATACCGTTTCGGCATCGGGGCGTCCATCGCTAAGCTCTTGTGCTTCCCGCTTCCACCAGCCCTGTCCTCGCCATGCCCTGAGGAGTTTTCGTATGCCCGGAAATGTGCTCGAAGCCGAGCGCGCCCATCTCGCGGCCTCCCGCGCCGCACTGCGAGCGATGCGTGAGCACGCGCTGTCGCTGTCGGCGGACGCCGCCGGCGACTGGGTGTCGCAGCAGGTCCTGCAGGGCCTGCTCGACCAGCGGGTGGCCGCCCTAGCCGATCACCCCGACACTCCGCTGTTCTTCGGCCGCCTGGACCGCGCGTTCGACGACGACCTGCCGACCACGGTCTACGTCGGCCGCAGGCACGTCCACGACGAGAGCAGCCGCCCGCTCGTGATCGACTGGCGCGCCCCGATCTCACGTGCCTTCTACCAGGCCGGTCCCGCCGACCCGATGGGTATCAGGCTGCGCCGCAGATTCGGCTACCAGGGCGGCGACCTCACGGCGTATGAGGACGAACCGCTCGACGGCCGGGCTCTCGGGCAGAGCAGGCTGCTCACCGAGGAGATCGAGCGGCCCCGCACCGGCCCGATGCGGGACATCGTGGCGACCATCCAGCCGGAGCAGGACGAGATCGTCCGGGCCGACCTCGGCGTGACCGTCTGCGTGCAGGGCGCGCCGGGCACCGGCAAGACCGCCGTGGGCCTGCACCGCGCGGCCTACCTGCTGTTCACCCACCGGGAGAAGCTGTCCCGCGCGGGCGTGACGATCGTCGGCCCCAACCGGGCCTTCCTCGCGTACATCTCCTCGGTGCTTCCCGCCCTGGGCGAGGTGAAGGTCGACCAGAAGACGGTGGCCGGCGTCCTCGGCGACCACGCTCATCCCGAGGACCCCGCGGTGGCGGCCGTGAAGGGCGACGCCCGCATGGCCGAGGTGGTGAAGCGGGCGCTGTGGCTGCACGTCACGAAGCCCGTCGAAGGGGTGCTGTTCACCAAGGGCGTCAACCGCTACCGGGTGCCCGACCACGAGGTCCGCGAGATCGTCGCCTCGCTGCGCGGCACGACGAGGTACGGCCCGGGACGCGCCACCCTGGCCCAGCGCCTCGCCCACGCCGTGCTCGTCCAGATGGAACGGCGCGGCGAGTCGCCCGACGACCGGGTGCAGGACGCGGTGGCCCGCTCGAAGCCGGTCAAGGCCGTGCTCGACGCCGTCTGGCCGAAGCTGACCCCCGAGCAGGTGCTGTTCCGGCTGCTGTCGGACGCGGAGTTCCTCGCCAGGGCCGCCCGGTCGGACCTCACGCCCGAGGAGCAGCAGCTCATCGTGTGGCGTAAGCCGTACAAGTCGCACCGGTCGGCCAAGTGGACGGCCGCCGACGCGGCGCTGCTGGACGAGCTCGGCGACCTGATCGAGCGGACCCCGTCACAGGGGCATCTCGTGGTGGACGAGGCGCAGGACCTGTCGGCGATGCAGTTGCGCGCGCTCGGACGCCGCTGCCGCACCGGATCGGCGACCGTCCTCGGCGACCTCGCGCAGGGCACCACCCCTTGGTCGGCACGCTCCTGGAAGACCGTACTCGATCACCTCGGCCAGCCCGGGGGCGAGGTCACCGAGCTCACGCTGGGCTTCCGCGTGCCCCGCGAGATCCTCGACTTCGCCGCGCGGCTGCTGCCCTCCGTCGCGCCCGAGCTCGCCCCGCCGCGCTCGCTGCGCCCCGGCGCCGGCTCCCTGTCCGTACGCCGCGAGGCCGACGTCGCCGCCGCCCTCCCCGAGGCCGTGCGGCAGGCCCTCGCGCAGGAGGGCTCCATCGGGGTCATCGCGGCGGACTTCGCCCTCCCCGCGCTGTCGGCGGCCCTGGAGGCCGCGGCGGTGCCGCACACGGTGCTCGGCCCGGACTCGACGGGCGACGACCGGGTGCTGCTGATACCGGCGACGCTCGCCAAGGGTCTCGAGTACGACCACGTGATCGTCGCCGAGCCGGCCGCGATCGCGGAGGCCGAGGAGCGCGGCCTCGCCCGCCTCTACGTGGTTCTCACCCGGGCCGTGACCTCCCTGGCCATCCTGCACAGCCGCGAGCTGCCCGAGGAGCTGCGATGAACGCACCGGACGTACGAATCCGCAACGGCGTCTCCGAGGACGTCGAGACCGTCCTGCGGTTCTGGCGTGAGGCCGCCGAGAACACCGACAGGCACGACGACGCCGGCAAGGTCGTGGCTCTGATCGAGCGCGATCCCGAGGCGCTGCTGATCGCCGAGATCGACGGCCGCATGGTCGGCACGCTCATCGCCGGATGGGACGGCTGGCGGGCCCACCTCTACCGGCTCGCCGTGGACCCCGCCCACCGGCGCATGGGCATCGGTTCACGGTTGATCGAAGCCGCGGAGGAGCGGTTCCGGGCGTTCGGCGCGTTCCGCGCGGACGCGATGGTCCTGCACGACAACGCCCTGGCGCACCACGCCTGGACGGCGGCGGGATACGCGATGCAGACCGACTGCGCCCGCTGGGTCAGGCGCCTCACCTGAGCCTGGGGCGAAAACGGGAAAGGGCGGCTCCCCCGAGGGGGAACCGCCCTTCCGCTGAGACGAAGCAGGCAGATGGATCAGAAGTCCATGTCGCCGCCGCCGGGCATGGCGGGGGCCTTCTCCTTCTCGGGCTTCTCGGCGATGACGGCCTCGGTGGTCAGGAACAGCGCCGCGATGGACGCCGCGTTCTGCAGCGCCGAGCGGGTGACCTTGGCCGGGTCGATGATGCCGGACTCGAACATGTTGACGTACTCGCCGGTCGCGGCGTTGAGGCCCTCACCAGCCGGGAGGTTGCGGACCTTCTCCACCACGACGCCGCCCTCGAGGCCGGCGTTGACGGCGATCTGCTTCAGCGGCTCCTCGAGGGCCTTGCGGACGATGGCGGCACCGGTGGCCTCGTCGCCGTTGACCTCGAGCTTGTCGAACGCGTTGGCGCCGGCCTGCAGCAGGGCCACGCCACCGCCGGGGACGATGCCCTCCTCGACCGCGGCCTTGGCGTTGCGGACGGCGTCCTCGATGCGGTGCTTGCGCTCCTTGAGCTCGACCTCGGTGGCCGCGCCGGCCTTGATGACGGCGACGCCGCCGGCCAGCTTGGCGAGGCGCTCCTGGAGCTTCTCGCGGTCGTAGTCGGAGTCGGTGCGCTCGATCTCGGCGCGGATCTCGTTGACCCGGCCGGCGATCTGCTCGGCGTCACCGGCGCCGTCGACGATCGTGGTCTCGTCCTTGGTGATGACGACCTTGCGGGCGCGGCCGAGCAGGTCGAGAGTGGCGTTCTCGAGCTTGAGGCCGACCTCCTCGGAGATGACCTGGCCACCGGTGAGGGTGGCGATGTCGCCCAGCATGGCCTTACGGCGGTCGCCGAAGCCCGGAGCCTTGACGGCCACGGACTTGAACAGGCCGCGGATCTTGTTGACGACCAGGGTGGCCAGGGCCTCACCCTCGACGTCCTCGGCGATGATGACCAGCGGCTTTCCGGACTGCACGACCTTGTCGAGCAGCGGCAGCAGGTCCTTGTTCGCCGAGACCTTGGAGTTGACGATCAGGATGTAGGGGTCCTCGAAGACCGCCTCCATGCGCTCCGGGTCGGTCACGAAGTAGCCGGACACGTAGCCCTTGTCGAAGCGCATGCCCTCGGTGAGCTCGAGCTCCAGGCCGAAGGTGTTGCTCTCCTCGACGGTGATGACGCCTTCCTTGCCCACCTTGTCCATCGCCTCGGCGATGAGGGCGCCGATCTCGGTGTCGGCGGCGGAGATGGAGGCGGTGGAGGCGATCTGCTCCTTGGTCTCCACGTCCTTGGCGAGCTTCGACAGCTCCTCGCTGACGCGCTCGACCGCGGCCTCGATGCCCTTCTTCAGCGCCATCGGGTTGGCGCCGGCGGCCACGTTGCGCAGACCCTCGCGTACCAGCGCCTGGGCGAGCACGGTAGCCGTCGTGGTGCCGTCACCGGCGACGTCGTCGGTCTTCTTGGCGACTTCCTTGACGAGCTCGGCGCCGATCTTCTCCCACGGGTCCTCGAGCTCGATCTCCTTGGCGATCGAGACACCGTCGTTGGTGATCGTGGGGGCGCCCCACTTCTTCTCCAGCACGACGTTGCGGCCCTTGGGGCCGAGGGTCACCTTCACGGCGTCGGCGAGCTGGTTCATACCGCGCTCGAGACCGCGCCGGGCGTCCTCGTCAAACGCGATCATCTTGGCAGCCATTAGGCTAGACCTCCCAGTAGCAGGGTGTCTTCAACGGACCGAGCCGACGCCCGCGACGGCTTGGACCCGCTATCCCTGCGCGGGCCCCATCGCCCCGATCCCGGTTGTTGTCACTCTCGACCTCAGAGTGCCAAACAAGTATTTAGCACTCTCCCCCTGAGAGTGCAAGCGGAAGCCACTCTGACCAGCTTGGACGGTATGTCCAGAACAGCCCAGCAGGCCGCACCGAGCGAGCCGTCGGGGCGCGCCGCCGGTCTGGACTGAGGAGCTGCGCGGGAGCGAAGCGACCAAGCAGCGACGAGGGCCGCGTCCCCGGCGCGCCTCCGCCGGAAGTGAGCGCCCCGACGAGCGAAGCGGGGAACACCGAGCGAGCCGTCGGGGCGCGCCGGCGTCTGGACTGAGGAACGCGCGCAGCGAGGAACGAGCGAGCACGTGACGAGGGAAGACGCTGGGAGTGAGCGCCCCGACGAGCGAAGCGGGGAACACCGAGCGAGCCGTCGGGGCGCGCCGGCGTCTGGACTGAGGAGCTGCGCGGGAGCGAAGCGACCAAGCAGCGACGAGGGAAGACGGCGGGTGTGAGCGACCCGGCGAGCGAAGCGGGAAATACAGCGGAAGGCCCGGCTCGCGGGGGCCGCGAGCCGGGCCTTTCGATGGTCGTTGACGGGATCAGACGGCCCGAACGGCCTCCGCCTGTGGGCCCTTCTGACCCTGCGTGATGTCGAACTCAACCCGCTGACCCTGCTCGAGGGCCTTGTAGCCGTCCATCATGATTGCCGAGTAATGGACGAACACATCCTTCCCACCGTCTACCGCGATGAAGCCATAGCCCTTGTCCGCGTTAAACCATTTGACGGTGCCCTGCGCCACTTCCGACTCCTCTTGCTGGGCTGGGGACCACACCCAAGAAGCCCCCGGTTTCGTCGATCGTCCTCGACCATACCCGCGTCAAGGCGTAGGACAACAGAGTCAATCCGCAAACTACTACTTGGCGTTCGCTCAAAGCGGTACCGAAGAATATTCACTTTACCGGTGAATAGTTGAGAGCTGCACCTTTTGTCATAGCACCGTATGACTTCTTCACGGTAGAAGTGCACTTCAGGTGCTCAGCCCCGGTGCGGCGGCTCAGCCTCCGGCGACGGCGGGGATGACCGAAATCTGCACCCCGTCCGGGGTGGCGGTGTCGAGGCCGTCAACAAATCGGACGTCCTCTTCCCCAACGTAGACGTTGACAAAACGCCGAATCTTGCCCGTCTCGTCCAGGATGCGCCCGCCGATGCCGGGGTAGTCCGCGTCCAGCTTCTGCAGGACCTCGCGGAGCGTTCCCCCCTCTCCGCTCACCTCCGCGGCTCCGTTGGTGTACGTCCGGAGAATCGTCGGAATCCGTACGGAAACGCTCATTGTTCGCTCGCTTTCGTTGCTGCCGATGGGCCTTGTGAAACGCTTTCAGTTGGCGAATGCCGCACGGAACGCGTCGAGAGAGGGGCGGATGACGGCCGTGGGACGGGCGTGCTCGGCCACCGCGTCGAGCGTCTTGAGCCCGTCGCCGGTGTTCAGCACCACGGTCTCGGCGTCGGGGTCGAGGCGGCCCTCGCGCACCAGCTTGCGCAGCACGCCGACCGTGACGCCGCCCGCCGTCTCGGCGAAGACGCCCTCGGTCCTGGCCAGCAGGCGGATCGCCTCCACCACCTCCTGGTCGTTCACGTCCTCCACCGCGCCACCGGTCCGCCGGGCGATGTCGAGCACGTACGGCCCGTCCGCCGGGTTGCCGATCGCCAGGGACTTGGCGATGGTGTCGGGCCGCACCGGCTGCACCACGTCCTGCCCGGCCTTGAAGGCCCGGGAGACCGGCGAGCAGCCCTCGGCCTGGGCGCCGAAGATGCGGTAGGGCCGCTCCTCGACCAGCCCCAGCTTGATCAGCTCACGGAAGCCCTTGTCGATCTTGGTGAGCTGTGAGCCCGAGGCCACCGGGATGACGATCTGGTCGGGCAGCCGCCAGCCGAGCTGTTCGGCGATCTCGTACGCCAGCGTCTTGGAGCCCTCGGCGTAGTAAGGCCGGAGGTTGACGTTGACGAAGCCCCACTTCTCGCCCAGCTCGTCACCGATGAGCTCGGAGCAGAAGCGGTTCACCTCGTCGTAGGTGCCTTCGAGGGCGACCAGGCGGCCGCCGTACACCGCGGCCATGGTGACCTTGGCCGGCTCCAGGTCGGCGGGGATGAACACGCAGGAGTCCAGCCCGGCCCGGGCGGCCGCCGCACCCACCGCGCCGGCGAGGTTGCCGGTGGAGGAGCACGACAGGGTGTGGAAGCCGAAATTGCGCGCGGCCTCCAGCGCGATCGAGACGACCCGGTCCTTGAAGGAGTGCGTGGGGTTGCCGGAGTCGTCCTTGACGTGCAGCGACCGCAGCCCGAGCTCGGCCGCCAGCCTGTCGGCCTTCACGAGCTTGGTCCAGCCGGGCTGGAGGTTGGGCTTGGCCGCCACGTCGGCGGGGACGGGGAGCAGGGAGCGGTACCGCCAGATGTTCGCCGGGCCGGACTCGATGTCCTCCCGGCGGATCTCGCCGAACTCGTACGCCACCTCAAGTGGGCCGAAACACTCCGTACAGGCGAAGATCGGGCCGAGGTCATAGAGAGCGCCACACTCGCGGCACGAAAGACCGGTGGCGGGGCCGAACTCGACGGGGTTAGCGGCAGTGCTGGTGTGCGCCATGAAGCGAGGCCTTTCCCTCATCTTCGCTCGCGACCACCCTGGCCGCGAGCCGGAATTGGCACCTGTCCCGGCCGGGCCTCGTGGGCACGAGTACGACACCGGGGAGGTTGCCGGGGCTTCGCAGGGCCGGTCCCTCCACCCCTCTGGATGAGCATGTTCAGTTGTGAGACCTTCGCGAGAAGGTCCGTGAAGCGCCGCACCGTGCGGGCGAATCGCGCCGATCGCGGCACTAGCACTGTACCCCGGCGTCCCCTGTGTCCGTTCCGTCGTCTCAAATCATGAGACGATTTGTATCAGCCGTACGCCTCGCCAAGAGCGGTCTGCACGTACTTGCGTGCCTGGTGGATACGGGATTTGACCGTCCCGAGGGGGATCTTCAGCTGGTCGGCGACCTCCGCGTAGTCGAGCTGGCAGATGTCGCGCAGCACGAGCGCCTGAGCGAGGTCGGGCCGCTCGGCCTCAAGCGCCTCCATCGCGTCGAGCAGGTCGAGCCGCGACCCGGCGATGACGCTCACCCTCCGAGGATCGGGCCGCTGCTCGGGCAGCTCCTCCGCCTGCTCCGACGAGCGCCGCTTGAGCGTGCGGTAGGTGGTCCTCGCGCAGTTCACGGTCACGATGTGCAGCCAGGTGCTGAACTTGGCCCGCCCCTCGAACCTCGCGATGTTGCGCGCCACGGCGAGCAGCGTGTCCTGCGCGGCCTCCTCGGCGTCCTGCCGATACGGTAGAAGCCGCTCACAGTGCCGCAACACGTCGGGCTCGATGCGCCGCAGCAGTTCACCGAGCGCGCGATGGTCCCCCTGGGCAGCCGATCGGGCCAGGTCCTCGGTCGTGTCGTCCAGTGCCATGCCGTATTCAGCCCTCCCGCGATCGGTTGACATCCTATTGACGGAGGTCGGCTTTTATTAATCTTCCGGCATGCGCGCCCGCTCTGATCGAGGGAACCCCAAGATGAGCAGCACCGTTCTGATCGCGTCCAACCGGGGCCCGGTGTCCTTCACGCTGTCGGACGACGGCGGCCTGACCATGCGCAGGGGCGGGGGCGGGCTCGTCTCCGGCCTGTCCGAGGTGGTCAGGGACACCGACGTCCTGTGGGTCTGCGCGGCGCTGTCGGACGGCGACCGGGGCGCGGTGCGCCAGGCGCCCGGCGGGCGGCTCGACCGGGCCTTCGAGACGGGGCCGATCCGCATGCTGGACATCCCGCCCGCGGTCTTCCACCGGGCCTACAACGCCGTGGCCAACTCGACCCTCTGGTTCGTCAACCACCTGCTTTACAACACGCCCTTCGCCCCCGAGTTCGGCACGCGCTTCCGCCGGGAGTGGGAGTCGTACCGCACGTACAACGGCGCCTTCGCGCTGGCCCTGGCCGAGGAGGCGGCGCACCGCGCGCGTGTCATGGTGCAGGACTACCACCTGACGCTGACCCCGGCGATGCTCCGCGTGGAGCGGCCCGACCTGCGCATCGCCCACTTCTCGCACACGCCCTGGGCGCCACCCGAGTACTTCGCGCTGCTGCCCGGGGACGTCATGGCGGAGGTGCTGACCGGCATCCTCGGCGCCGATCACGCCGGGTTCCTCACCGCGCGCTGGGCCCGCGCCTTCATGGACTGCTGTGAGACGCTGCTCGGGGCCCGGGTGGACCGCGACGCCCGTACGGTGACGTTCGACGGGCGCACCACCCGGATCGGCGTCCACGCGCTCGGGGTGAACGGCGAGACGCTGCGGGCGCGGGCGGCCGAGCCGGACGTCGAGTCGCACATGACCGCGATCAGGGACCACGTCGGCGACCGCAAGCTGATCGTGCGCATCGACCGCACCGAGCTGTCCAAGAACATCGTGCGCGGCCTGCGGGCCTATCAGGAGTTCCTCGCCGCCCACCCCGAGTGGCACGGCCGAGTCGTCCATCTCGCGTTCGCCTACCCCTCACGGCACGACCTGCCGGAGTACCGCGAGTACACGGCGGCCGTGCAGCGCTGCGCGAAGGAGATCGAGGACGAGTACGCCACCGAGGACTGGGATCCGCTGATCCTCAACGTGAACGACGACTACCCGCGCTCACTTGCCGCCTATCGGCTCGCCGACGTGCTGCTCGTCAACCCGATCAGGGACGGCATGAACCTGGTGGCCAAGGAGGGCCCGATCCTGTCGCCCCGGTGCGCGCTGGTGCTGTCCCGGGAGGCGGGCGCGGCGGCCGAGCTGGGGGCCGACTCGTTGCTGGTCAACCCCTACGACGTGTCCGGCACGGCGGCGGCGCTGCACGAGGCGCTGACGCTGCCGGAGCAGGAGCGGCTCACCCGCGGGCTGCGGCTGCGGGAGGCCGCGACCGCCCTGCCGCCCCAGCGTTGGTTCGAGGACCAGCTCGCCGCGCTGCGCTGAGCTCCACTCCCGCGCAGCGCCGGCCGCCGCACCGGATGACCGGCTCTCGTCCGCGGATGATCCGTTGCGCTACCCTTTCCTGGTTTTGGACCGCAACATAAAGGTCACCAGAGACAGTCCCACCTGGTTGATCTACCTCCAGCTCGCCACCTTCGCCACCTACCTGTACGGCCTGTCGGCCGCCCTGCCTCTCCTGCGCGCCGAGCTCGGCGTGTCCCAGGCCGTCGCCGGGCTGCACGGCACCGGGATGGCGCTCGGCGGCATCGCAGGCGGGCTGGCCCTGCCCACGCTGACCAGGCGGTTCGGACGCCGCGCCGTCACCTGGGCCGGCTTGACCGGGATGAACGCCGGGGTGCTCCTCGTCGCGTCCGGGCACGCGCTCCCCTTCACACTGGCCGGCTTCACGCTCGCCGGCGCCTGCGGTTCGACGGCGCTGTACGTCATGATGGCGGTGCTCAGCGACCACCACGGCCCTGCGGGGGCGGCGGTCATCAGCGAGGCCAACGCGGTCGCCGTCACCGCCGGAATCGCCACCACCTACGCGTTCAGTGTGGTGGCCGAGTCCCCGGCCGGCTGGCGGCCCGCGCTGTTCGTGCCGGTGGCCTCCACCCTCCTGGTGGCCCTGCTCATGGGCAGGGTCTGGGTGCCGCCGGTGCCCGCCCCGCCCCCGTCGTCCGCGGAGGCGGTGGGATCGGGCCGCAAAGTGCCGTACGGCTGGCGCTTCCACGTCGCGGGAGCGGTCCTGCTGTGCTGCGTAGCCCTCGAGTTCGCCTTCAACCTGTGGGCCGCCGAGCTGCTTTCCCAGCGGACCGGGCTGTCGCCCGGCGTGGCCGCGACCGGGCTGACCGCGATGCTGGCCGGCATGGCCGCCGGCCGGTTCGGCGGCGCCCGGCTGGCCCTGCGCTTCGCGCCGGGGTCGGTGCTGCTGGGCTCGCTCGGGGTGACCCTGGCGGGCTGGGCGCTGTTCTGGACCGGGATCTCGGCGCCGGTCTGCTACGCCGGGCTCGCGCTCAGCGGGCTCGGCATCTCGGTCCAGTTCCCGATGGGCCTCACGCGCGTGATCGAGGTGTCGGGAGGCCGGCCGGACCAGGCGTCGGGCACGGCCTCGATCTGGGCGGGCGTGGGCTCGGGCAGCGGGCCGTTCGTGCTCGGCGCGCTGGGCGACGGCTTCGGAACGCACACGGCGTTCCTGCTCGTGCCCGCCCTGATCGCGATGGCCGCGGGCGGAGTGGCCGCGTCCAGGACGCGTGCCTGAACTCCGGACCGTCAGCTCCAGGTCGCGTTCTTGAGGATCGCGCTCAGCTGCGGGTGGTCCCACTGGTCGAGGACCAGGACCTTCGACGTGGGCAGATACCACTCGCGCTGGTTGTAGTGCAGCTTCACCCGCCACTTCTTGTCGACGCAGGTCGCCGCCCACTTGTGGTAGTCCGCCCGGTGGCCTGCCCCGACCGGCCGCAGCCCCTTCTCGGCGAGCTTCCACTCGCCCTTGTACAGCTTGTAGCTCTTGGGGCAGATGCTGACGTCGGTCGCGGGGTCGTAGCCGTACTTCGACTTGTAGGACTGGAACGTGTGGCCCCCGATCTTGAGCGCCTTCGGGCCCAGCACCCAGAAGCTGTGGCACCCATAGTCGCGGAAACCGAAGTCCTCGGTGCCGTAGGTGGGGCACGAGCCGGTGATGACGCGCACCCAGTCCTTGTCGTCCTTGGCCACCTTCCACGACGTGGGGATCGTGAGGGTCAGGCCGCCCCGCAGGTGGACCTGCTTGGTGCCGCCGCTTTCGCTCGCGAACGCCGCAGCCGGAGCCGTCAGGGTGGCCGCCAGCACGGCCAGGCCGGCCGCCGCGGCCGAGATCGTCTTTCTGAACATGTCCGGCACACTAGACGCGGTCACTTGCGGACGACTTGCGGCCTAATAGCCAGACTTGGGAGCTGACAGACGAAGGGTCCCCAAACGCGGCGTCAGCTCCACGTGGCGTCCTTGAGTATCGCGCTCAGGCCCGGGGTCCTCCACTGGTCGATCACCAGGATCTTCGACGTCGGCAGGTACCACTCGCGCTGGTTGTAGTGCGCCTTCACCCTGTACGAGCTCATGGTCACGCAGGTCCCCGCCCAGTCGCGGTAGTACGCCTTGTGCCCCGGCCCGACCTGCCGCAGCCCCTTCGCGGCGAGCTTGCTCTGGCCGATGTAGAGGTTCTTCCCGACCGGGCAGGGCCCGACGTCGGTGGCCGGGTAGAACGGGCCGTCCGGCGTGTACTTCTGGAACAGCTCGTGGCCGACCTTGATGGCCTCGGGTCCCATGACCCAGAAGCTGTGGCACCCCGAGTCGCGGAAGCCGTACGTGTCCGTGCCCTTGGTCGGGCACGACCCGGTGATGACCCGCACCCAGTCCTTGCGACTGGCGTCGACCTTCCAGGACGACGGGATCCTGAGAGTCAGGCCCTCGCGCAGGTGCAGCGGCTTGGTGGCCGCGCTGTCGTTCGCGAACGCCGCCGCCGGAGCCGCCAGGGACGCCGCCAGCACGGCGAGTCCGGCCGCGGCGGCCGAGATCGTCTTCCTCATGCCCCGGAAACTACGCCCGGCCGCTTGCAGACGGCTTGCCGAGCCGTGCCACGAGGTCGCCGAGGAAGGCCACGACGCCGTCGGGACCGTCCACCACCACGTCGGCGCGCTCCGCCAGGGCGGTCACCTCCGTCGACCCGCTGCACACCCGTACGCCGGGGACGCCGGCCGACTCGACCGCGCCGAAGGCGGCGAGGTCCCCCAGGTCGTCGCCGACGAACATCACCGAGCGGGCGTTCCGCTCGGCGAGGAAGGCCGACAGGGCCTGCCCCTTGTCCATTCCGGCCGGCCGCAGCTCCAGCACCATGCGGCCGGGCTCGACCGCCAGCCCGGCCTCCTCGGCCAGTGCCGCGACCGGCCCGCGCAGCGCCTCCAGCGCCCCCGCGGGGTCGGCGCAGCGCCGGGTGTGCACGGCGACGGCCCGGTCCTTGTCCTCGATCCACACGCCGTCGAGGCCTCTCGCGAGCTCGGGCAGCCTGGCGCGGACGAGGTCGAGCCCCGGCGGCGGAGGCGGGGCCGTCAGGCGGCCGTCCTCCCAGCGCTCGAGTCCGTAATGACCGAGGATCACCAGGCCGGGCACGTCGGCGAGGGAGGGCCCGCCGGGGACCTCGCCGAGGGCCAGCGCCGTACGCGGCGGACGTCCCGTGACGATCACGACGGCGCGCACCAGCGGGGCGAGGGCGGCCAGCACGCCCGGCACGCCGGGATGCACCCGGGCGGTGGCGGGGTCGGGCACGATCGGGGAGAGCGTGCCGTCGTAGTCGAGCCCGATCACGGCGCCGGCCGGATCGGAGACGATCGCGTCGAGTCCTGCGTGCGCGGGCAGGGTCATGGCCTCACTCCGAAGGGGGTCAGTGCGTACGCCTCGACGGCCTCATGCCCGGAGGGCGGAATGCATGCATGCGAGGGGGACTATGAGTTGAGTCCGAAGCGGCGGGCCGAGCGATCACGCCGCCGGCCGGCCCTCATCCGGCGCAGCCGCTTGACGAGCATGGGGTCGTGCTCCAGCGCCTCGGGCCGGTCGATCAGCTCTCCGAGTAACTGGTAGTACCGGGTCGCGGAGATGCCGAAGGCCTCCCTGACCGCCTGTTCCTTGGCGCCCGCGTAACGCCACCACTTGCGCTCGAACGCGAGCATCTCGCGGTCGCGGTCCGAGAGGTCGGGCCCTTCGCCGCCGGCCGGTTCGGTGTCCATCGGCTCCTCCTCGATCGGCTCGCGGGCCCGTCCCATGGTAATGCCAAGCCCGGGAGACGAACCCGGGGTGTTCAGGCCGGGCGGCACGGACGTAATGTCACGTGGTGTGAGCTCTGTAATCACGCTTCTGACCGACTACGGGCTGGAGGACGGGTTCGTCGCCGCGTGCCACGGCGTGATCGCGGGGATCGCCCCGCAGGCTCGGATCATCGACGTGGGTCATCTCGTCCCCGCAGGGGACGTACGGCGCGGCGCGGCCATCCTCGCGCAGACCCTGCCCTACCTGCCTGCCGGCGTCCACCTCGCGGTCGTCGATCCGGCCGTGGGCGTGAACCGGCGCGCGGTCGCCGTGGAGGCGGGGGGACGGGTGTTCCTCGGCCCCGACAACGGCATCCTCTCGTGGGCCGTCCGCGCCGCGGGAGGCGCCGAGGCCGCCTACGAGATGACGAACAAGGACCTGTTCCTGGCCAGCGTCTCTCCGACCTTCCCGGGACGTGACCTGTTCGCCCCGGTGGCCGCCCACCTGTGCACGGGACGTGCGGTCGCCGACGTGGGGCCGCCGATGCCGGTGAACCGCCTGGTGACCCTGCCCGCGCCGACCTGCCGGTTGCGGGACGGCGCGGCCGAGGGCGAGGTGATGTCGGTGGACAGGCACGGCAACGTCCAGTTGTCGATCACCGCCTCCGACCTGGCCGAACTCGGCGTACGGCTCGGCGACACCCTCGCCGTGTGGCTCGGGCGCCGCCAGATCACCGTGCCGTTCCGGGAGACGTTCACCGCCGTCCCGCCGGGCGACCTGGTGGCGTTCGCCGACTCCGCCGGCCTGGTCGCGATGGCGATCAACGCCGGGGACGCCGCCGACCGCCTGGGCCTGCCCCCGGGCGCGCACGTGCGGCTGTCGCCCGGGCGCTGACCCGGCCGGGGTCCTACTGGGCGTTCACCACGTCGCGGACCTCCGCGAAGTGGCAGGCGCTGGGGTGGTCGCTGCCCTGGCGCGCCTGGAGCGCGGGCGCCTGCTCGGCGCAGATGTCCTGCGCCTTCCAGCACCGCGTGCGGAAGTGGCAGCCCGAGGGCGGGTTCGCCGGCGAGGGCGGGTCGCCCTGGAGGATGATCCGCTGGCGGGTCTCCCGGCCCTCCGGATTCGGCACCGGCACGGCCGACAGCAGCGCCTGCGTGTACGGGTGCGTCGGGGTGTCGTAGATCTCCGCGTCGGTGCCCAGCTCGACGATCTTGCCGAGGTACATCACCGCGACCCGGTCGGAGATGTGGCGGACCACCGACAGGTCGTGCGCGATGAAGATGTAGGCGAGGTCGAACTCGCTCTGCAGCCGCTCCAGCAGGTTCATGACCTGGGCCTGGATCGACACGTCGAGCGCGGAGACCGGCTCGTCGCAGATGATGATCTCGGGCTGGAGCGCCAGGCCGCGGGCGATGCCGATGCGTTGGCGCTGGCCGCCGGAGAACTGGTGCGGGTAGCGGTTGATGTGGTCGGGGTTGAGACCGACCACCTCCAGCAGCTCCTGCACGCGGCGCCGCCGGCCGCCCTTGGGCACGACGTCCGAGTGGATCTCGAACGGCTCCCCCACGATGTCGCCGACGGTCATCCGCGGGTTCAGCGAGGTGTAGGGGTCCTGCATCACCATCTGGATGTTGCGGCGCATCCGCTTGAGCTCGCCGCCCCTGGCCGTGGCGATGTCCCTGCCGTGGACGCGCACGGAGCCCGACGTGGGCCGCTCCAGCGCCATCAGCAGCTTGGCCAGGGTGGACTTGCCGCAGCCCGACTCGCCGACGATCCCGAGCGTCTCGCCCCGGTGCAGGTCGAAGGAGACCCCGTCGACGGCCTTGATCGCGCCGATCTGCCGCTTGACGACGATGCCCTGGGTGAGCGGGAAGTGCTTGACCAGGTCGCGGACCTCGAGGATCGACTCAGCGTTCGCCTTCATCGATGACCTCCCTCCAGTAGTGGCAGGCACTGCCGCGGGTGCCACTGATCGTGTACAGCGGCGGAACGTCGGTCACGCAGTTGTCCCGCCGGTACGGGCACCGCGGGTGGAAGGCGCAGCCCGTCGGCATCTCCAGCAGGTTGGGCGGCAGGCCCTTGATCGCGTAGAGCTCCTGCCCCTTGTGGTCCACCCGGGGGATGGACTCCAGCAGGCCCTTCGAGTAGGGGTGGGCCGGGTTCTTGTACAGCTCGTGGACCAGGGCGTTCTCGACGATGCGCCCGCCGTACATGACCGCGATCTTGTCCGCGACGTCGGCGACGACGCCGAGGTCGTGAGTGATCAGGATCAGGCCCATGTTGCTGTCGCGCTGCAGCTCCGCGAGCAGACCCATGATCTGCGCCTGGACGGTCACGTCGAGCGCGGTGGTCGGCTCGTCGGCGATCAGGATCTCCGGGTCGAGCGCGATCGCCATGGCGATCATGATGCGCTGCCGCATGCCGCCGGAGAACTGGTGCGGGAAATCGTTGACCCGTTCCCTGGCGGCCGGGATCCTGACCCGGTCCATCAGCTCGACGGCCTTCTTCCTGGCCTCGGCCCGGGAGGTGCCGCGGTGCATGCGGAACATCTCGGCGATCTGCCAGCCGACCGGGAAGACCGGGTTCAGCGCGGACAGCGCGTCCTGGAAGACCATGGAGATGCCCTCACCGCGGATCTTCCTGCGCTGGTCCTCCGGGAGCTTGAGCAGGTCGACGCCGCGGAAGCGGATCTCGCCCCCGGTCACCTTCCCCGGGGGCATGTCGAGGATGCCCATGATGGTCTGGGCGGTGACGCTCTTGCCCGAGCCCGACTCGCCCAGCACGGCGAGCGTCTCGCCGGCGTCCACGCTGTAGGTCACGCCGTTGACGGCCTTGGCCACGCCCGCCCGGGTGCGGAACTCGACGTGGAGGTTGTCGACCTCCAGCAGGGCCCCGCCGTGGGAGCCTCTGCCCATCTGCTCGGAAAGCACTTCCGTCACTCGCTGTGCCTCCTCATCGAAGCTTCGGGTCGAGGGCGTCGCGTACGGCTTCGCCGAGCATGACGAAGGTCAGCACGCACAGGGACAGGAACCCGGCCGGGAAGAACATGGCGTGCGGCCCGGTCCTGAGATAGTCCTTGTGGTCGGCGATCGCGATGCCCCAGGAGATGACCGGCGAGCGCAGGCCGATGCCGAGCAGCGACAACGTCGCCTCGGCGCCGATGAAGCTGCCGATGGTGATCGTGGCGTACACGAGGATCGGCGCCAGCGAGTTCGGCAGGAGGTGCCTGAAGATGATCCGCATCGGTCCGGCGCCGAGTGCCCTGGCGGCCTGCACGTAGTCCTGGTGCTTGGCCTGGATGACGGCCGAGCGGGCGATGCGCATCAGGATCGGCCAGCCCAGCAGGGCCAGCACGACGATCACGACCGTCATGATCGTGAACTTGCTGGGGTTCGACTGGGCCGGCGCGATGGTGCCGAGGATGATGATCGCGCCCAGCACGTACGGCAGGCCGAGGAACATCTCGCCGACGCGGGAGACGACGGCGTCGATCCAGCGCCCGAAGTAGGCCGCGAGCACGCCCGTCAGGCCGCCGAGCACGACGGTGGCCAGCGTGGCCAGCACGCCCACGATGATCGAGGTGCGGGCGCCGTAGATGGTCCTGGCCCACACGTCCCGGCCCTGCAGGTCGTAGCCGAACCAGGCCTCCGCGCTCGGCAGCTCCATGCTCTTGGAGAGCGTGGCGTACTCCGGGTCCTTGTGCGTGAACAGCGACGGGAAGGCCGCCATCAGGAGGAACAGGATCAGCAGCACGAGCGAGATCCAGAAGATCTTGCGCCGCTTCAGGATGTCCCACGTGTCGCGCCAGAGGCTGCGCTGGCTGTCCCGGACCGCGACCGGGCTCGCGGCCGGGTCGTCCGCTCCCTTGATCAGGTCTTGCGTCGCGGTCGGGTCACTCATAGCGGATCCTCGGGTCGAGCACGCCGTAGAGGAGGTCGACGAGCAGGTTGGCGATCAGGTACACGAGCACGAGCAGCGTGGCCACGGGGACCACGACCGTGTAGTCCTGGCGGTTGATGGCCGTCCACAGCAGTCCGCCGATGCCGTGGATGTTGAAGATGCCCTCGGTGATGATCGCGCCGGACATCAGCGAGCCGACCTCGGTGCCGAGGAACGTCAGCACCGGGATGAGCGAGTTGCGCAGCAGGTGGATGCCGACCACCCGCCGGTTGGTCAGGCCCTTGGCCACCGCGGTGCGCACGTAGTCGGACCGCAGATTCTCCACGATGCTGGTACGCGTCAGCCTGGAGGTGAACGCCATGTTGAGGCTGGCCAGCACCAGGGCCGGGACGATCAGCTGGACGACCGTCGCCTCGTCCGGCACGGTCGGCGTGATGATGCCGAGGCGCACGCCCAGCAGCCACTGCAGCAGGAAGCCGGTGACGAAGATGGGCAGCGACAGCAGGAACAGCGTGGAGATCGTCACCACGTTGTCGAGGAAGCCGCCGCGCTTGAGCCCGGACAGCACCCCGGCGCCGATCCCGATGACGGCCTCGAAAGCCACCGCCATCAGTGCGAGCCTGATGGTGATCGGCCAGGCGTCGCCGAGCTGGCTCGCCACCGAGACGCCGTTGAAGTCGGTGCCCATGTTGCCGGTGAGCAGGTTCTTCAGGAAGTTCCCGTACTGCAGCAGGATGGGCTGGTCCAGGCCGAACTGCTCGCGCATGGCTGTGACGTAGCTGTCCGGACAGGGCCGCTGGCCGCATCTACCCGCGAACGGATCGCCGGGGAGCTGCCAGACCATGTAGTTGATGATGAACGTCGTGCCCAGCACGACAGGCACGAGTTGCAGCAGGCGCCGGATCGCGTATCGGCCCATGCGCACCTCCGATCTGACGCTAAAGGTCGTACATGCGCCCCCCGCGGGTCAACACGGAGTTCGCAACGGACAGCCCTCGAGGCCGGCCCCGGTAGGGAACCGGCCTCGGGGGGTAAACGCGTACGAGCTGTCTCGGTCGCGCCTCTCGGATCTTCCGCCGACTACGGCGAGACCCGAGGGCCGCTCCCTACGCTTCCTTGATCGCGATCGACAGCGGGTCGAGCACGCCGAAGGGGGTGACCTTCACGCCGGTCACCCACTTGGAGGTGCCGGCCTGCAGACCGTACGACCACAGCGGAATCGCGGGCATGTCCTGCTGCAGCATAGCCTCCGCCTCCTGGTAGAGGGCGTTGGCCTGGGCGGGGTCGGCGGCGGTGTCGGCCTCGTGGAGCTTCTTGTCGAGCTCCTTGTTGCTGTAGAGACCGTCGTTGGAGGAGGCGCCGGTCTTGTACAGCGGGTTGAGGAAGTTCTCGACGTGGGGGTAGTCCATCTGCCAGCCGGTGCGGAACGCGCCCTTGATCTTGTGCTGGGTGATGGTGTCGCGCAGCTCGGCGAAGGTGGGCATGTCCTTGTGGACGAACTTCACGCCGGCGTCGGGGCCGAAGGCCTGGTTGATGCTGTTGACCGTGGCCTCGATCCAGTCCTTGTGGGTGCCGTCGGCGTTGGACCAGATCGGGAACTCGGCCGGCGGGGTGTAGCCCTCGGCCTTGGCCTTGGCGAGGTACTCCTTCGCCTTGGCGGGGTTGTAGGTGCACAGGTCGCCGCAGGCCCCGTCCTTGAAGCCCTCGACGATCGGGGAGACCCAGCCGTTGATGGGCACGCGGCCCTTGTTGAAGATCTTCTCGGTGATCGTCTTCCGGTCGATCGCGTACGACACGGCCTTGCGGAAGTCCGCGTTGCCGCCGAACTCCTTGTCGTACAGCGGGAAGGTGACCGTCTGGATGATCCCCTGCTGGCCGTCGATCGCGCGGTCGCCGAGGTCGCTCTTCCACTTGTCGCCGGCGAGGGCCGACGGCGGGATCAGCTCGGTGAAGTCGAGGTTGTTCGAGACCAGGTCCGCGTACGCCGCGTTGTCGTCCTTGTACATCTTGTAGACGATCTTCTTGACCTTGGGCTTCTCCGGCCCGGGGTAGTCGGGGTTCGCCTCGACGATGATCTGCGAGTTGTGGTCCCACTGGACGAACTTGAAGGGGCCGTTCGTCGTCGGCTTCTGCGCGAACGCCTTCGGGTCCTTGAAGAACGACTCCGGCAGCGGCGAGAACGCCACGTAGCCCAGCTTGGTGCGGAACACGGCGACGGGAGCGCTCAGCGTGACCTTGAAGGTGAGGTCGTCGACGACCTCCAAGCCTTCCAGCTTGTCGGTCTCCGGTTTGGGGGCCTCCTTCGGCCCGTCGGGGCCGTCGGGGTCGGCGGTGTTGACCTTGTCGTAGCCCACGATGTCGCCGAACCAGAAGCTGCCGAGCTGGGCGTTCGGCGAGTAGGCGGCGTAGTTCCAGGCGTCGACGTAGTTCTTCGCGGTGACCGGCGTGCCGTCGGTCCACTTCAGACCGGGCTTGAGCTTGATCGTCCACACCTTGTTGTCGGTGGTCTCGATCGACTCGGCCTGGTCGAGCTCGGGAGCGGCAGTGTCCGAGTTGTACTTCACGAGGCGGCTGTACACGAAGTCGTTGATCGTGCCACCGCAGGTCTCGTTGATGTTCCCCGGTGCGAAGCCCGTCTGGGGTTCACAGCCGCGGATGTAGACGGTTCCGGTGGCGGCCCGGGGGTTGTCCCCTCCGCCGCTACTGGAGCCGCCGCCCCCGCCGCACGCGGCGACGCCGAGCGCAAGCAGCGCGGTGCCGGTGGCGATCTTCGCGCCCTTAGTCACGCGCATAGTGGATTGGTCCTCCCTCTAAGGTTGGGCGTTCCCGCTGGTTAGCACCCGGTTTGCCGGGCTTGGTCAAACCAGCTGACGTCCTGCCAGTCGTCCGGAGCATCCCTCACCGGACGCACCAGAGGAGTCTCCGGCACGTTGCAGTTCGGTCACACGTGCGTCAGTTGGGCGTCACACACATTCCTGCGAGCTCAACCTTAAATGCCCAGCACGGCATCAAACTCCCCTTTAGAGTACATATACCGACAGACGGGAGGTCCTTTGGCCAATGGTGAGGGCGACACCCGCTCCCCTGTCCCCGGATCAGGATGTCCTGGGCTACCTTTGACCAGTCGCAGCCACGTTCGGTGCGACAGCCGTCCCACCGACCTCCATCCAATAGAGTCCATGCCATGAGCCAGCCGGAATCCGCGCTCGCGGAGGCCCAGGGTGGCGGCCGAGCCCCGGAGTCGCTGGCCGCGCTCGCCGAGCGTCACGGACTACGACGCGCCATCGCACGCCCCAGCATGCCCGCCTACCTACGCCAACTGTGGGACCGGCGGCACTTCATCCTCACGTACGCCACATCGCGCAACGTTTCGAAGTACTCCGAGTCGATGCTCGGCCAGCTGTGGCAGGTGCTGACCCCGCTGCTCAACGCCGCGGTCTACTGGCTGATGTTCGGCGTCATCCTCGGGCAGAGCAAGTCGATCGAGAACTACCCGGCGTTCCTCATCACCGGGGTCATGGTGTTCACCTTCACCCAGCGCACGGTGATCAGCGGCGCCAAGTCCATCTCGTCGAACCTGTCCCTCATCCGGGCGCTCCACTTCCCGCGGGCCTCGCTCCCCCTCGCGTACACCATGCAGGAGCTTCAGCAGCTCGGCTACTCCATGGCCGTGCTCGTCCTCCTGGTGCTCGTCACCCAGGAGCCGATCACCTGGCTCTGGCTGCTGATCCCCGTCACGCTGCTCATGCAGCTCGTCTTCAACGTCGGCATGGCCATGTTCATGGCCCGCCTCGGCGCCTTCATGCGGGACCTGAACCAGCTCATGCCGTTCATCACCCGCACCTGGCTGTACGCCTCCGGCGTCTTCTACGCGATCGACGACAAGACCAGGGAGCTGCCGGAACTCCTCAGATGGGTCCTGGAGTTCAACCCCGCGGCCGCGTACATCGAGTTCATGCGCGACCTGCTGATCTACCAGAGGTTTCCCGAGCGCTGGGCGTGGGTCACCTGCATATTCTGGGCAGTGTTCGCGCTGATCGTCGGCTTCTGGTACTTCTGGCGGGCCGAGGAGAGGTACGGCCGTGGCTGAACTGACCGAGGAGCTGTCGCAGGTGGCGCCCCAGCATTCCGAGACGCAGAACTCCGAGACGAAGAACTCCGAGACGCAGACCCCCCAGACGCGCAACCCCAAGGTCGGAACCCCGACCGTCATCGTCGACGACCTCCACATCGTCTACAAGGTGTACGGCGCCGCCAGCGAGTCCGAGAAGGGCAACGCCGCCAGCGCCCTCATGCGCATCCTGCGGCGGCAGGGCCGGCCGCAGATGAAGGAGGTCCACGCCGTCAAGGGCGTGAGCTTCGTCGCCCATCACGGCGACGCCATCGGCATCATCGGCCGCAACGGCTCGGGCAAGTCGACGCTGCTGCGCGCGATCGCCGGCCTCCTGCCCCCGCACAAGGGCGCCGTCTACACCAACGGCCAGCCGTCCCTCCTCGGCGTCAACGCGGCCCTCATGAAGGAGCTGACGGGCGAGCGCAACATCATCCTCGGCTGCTACGCGATGGGCATGACGCCGGCCCAGGTACGCGAGAAGTACGACGAGATCGTGGACTTCTCCGGCATCGGCGACTTCGTCCAGTTCCCCATGTCCACGTACTCGTCCGGCATGGGCGCCCGGCTGCGCTTCGCCATCTCCTCCGCCAAGACGCACGACGTGCTGCTCATCGACGAGGCCCTCGCCACCGGTGACCGCGAGTTCAAGAAGAAGAGCCAGCAGCGCATCAAGCAGATGCGCGAGTCCGCCGGCACGGTCTTCCTGGTCGCCCACAACCTCGATGTGATCGAGGAGACGTGCAACCGGGTGATCTGGTTGCACAAGGGGAAGATCAGAATGGAAGGCGACCCCCAGGAGGTCCTGGAGGCGTACAACAAAGCCTGAGAGAAACGGAGGGGCGAACGTGCCGACGCCGCCACCGATCCCGTATGACCATCTGCCCGAGGTGCCCGCGCTGACCGTCGAGAGCGACGACGTGCGCGACGGCGAGCGGCTCCCCGAGGCCCACGTGTTCGACGACTGGGGCATGAGCGGGCAGAACGTCTCCCCGCACCTGCGCTGGTCGGGCGCTCCCGAGGGCACCAGGAGCTACGCGGTCACCTGCTTCGACCCGGACGCGCCCACGGGCAGCGGCTTCTGGCACTGGGTGCTGTACGACATCCCGGCCGGCGTCACCGAACTGCCGGCCGGCGCGGGCAACGGCCCCGACTTCAAGGGGCTGCCCGAAGGCGCCAAGCACGCGCGCAACGACTTCACCACCAAGGAGTACGGCGGAGCGGCGCCGCCGCCCGGGCACCCGCACCGCTACCTGTTCGCCGTGCACGCCCTGGGCACGGACTCCCTGGGCGTCGACACCGACACGCCGCCGGCCGTGGTCGGCTTCAACATCACGGCCAACACGCTCGCCCGCGGCTATATCGCACCTGTGTACGAAACCTGATGCGGGAGGGCCGCTTGTTCCACTATGATTCGAACGGAGATTCGACATAGGGGAGGGTCGGATGAGCGACCTGGCGACGGCGATCGACAATCTGGCCGCCGAGGATCCCTCGGAGCTTCCCGTTGGGCTGATCACCGAGCAGCTCCTCGAGCTGCACTGGCAGATGGCCCGTCTGCAGGCCCAGATCGCCAGGCGCACCCACCTGCGCGCGAGCTTCGGCTCACCGAACTAGGCAGGTCGTGTCCGACCCCCCGGCGCCCTGCCGCGGGCGGCCCGGGCACGACGCCGGACGGCCGGCGCCCCTGAGGGGCGCCGGCCGCTTCCGTTGTCGACGTCGTCCCTCGGCATGCCGCCTCAACGGCGACGAGGGCCCTCAGCCGCGGATCAGTTGCCGTACCCGCCCTGCCGGGCGGTCGGTGCGAAGCCGGCCACGGTGCCCGGGGCGGACGAGGCCGCGCTCGACGCCGAGGCGTCGGCCGTGGCAGCCGCGGAGGTGGCGAGGTCGGCCGCCGCTCCCGTCGCCGCTGCCGCTCCCTGCGCCGGGACGTCCGTGGTGCTGTTGACGGTCCTGGTGGTCGCGTAGGCGTTGGCGTCGGCCCGGGCGGCGGCCTCGGCGGCCGTCGCCGAGGTGCTGCTCATGACGCCGTCCGCCGGAGTGTCGCACGGCACCAGCGCCAGCAGGCCGCCCGCGCTGCCGGCGGTCGCCGCGACGGCGCCCTTGACGTTGAGCAGCGCGTGGAGCCTCGCGGTGACGTTGAGCCCGGCGCGTACCGCGGCGCCCGCGGTGGCGACGGCCGCCGCGGAGGCGTCCACGGCGGCGGCGGTCTGGCCGGAAGCGGCGACGACCGGCTTGCCGACCTGGGCCGCGACGGCCGCGGCGGCGTTCGCCTTGGCGGCGACGGTGGCGTTGACGTTGGCGTGGACGTCCGCGATCGCGACCAGGGCGGCCGTCAGGTGGGCCTCCAGCCTGGCGACGACGTTGGCGTCGACGGTGACGGCGGCGTCGGCCACGATGTCGGCCGCGATGTCGGCCGCGGCGTTGATCTGCGCGTTCACCTCGGCCGACAGATTGGCCGTCACGGTGCCGCAGAGCTTCGCGACGGCGTCGAGGTCGGCCCTGATGTCAGCGGTCAGGTTCACCGCCACCTCGGCGGCCGCGTCGGCCTGCGCGGCGACCCCGCTGGTCGCCCCGCCGACGGCCGTGCCCTGCAGATCGGCCAGAAGCCTCGCCAGCGACGCGACCCGATGCTCGGTGCACCTGTCAGCGCACACGGCGTCGGCCTGCGCGGGCGCGGCGAGCATGCCGGCGATGCCGATCGTGACGGCGACGACGGCTGTCCTAACCACTCGTTTCATTGACTTGCCCCCGGTTCATATTCCTTTTCACGAGAGTGGGAATGACGAACCCAAGAACCCCCGTGCGTCGGCGAGGCACGCCGACAAAGACGTCGGCATTTCTATCACTGCCGATCACGGCGGACGGCCCTGCCGACCAGGGGATCCGTACGCGGCGCCCCGCCGGGAAAGTCGGTATATCGAGCATCGGAGGACCACTTCGCGGTCACCCCAATCCCGCCTTCGGAGCAAGCGACGGTAAACGCGCCTCCCAGGCTCGGCGGCAGATCTTTCCGCTCACTTTTAGCGACGCGCCGACGAGTGGCGTGACACGGACCGCCCGGGCCCGATCACGAACCCGCCCTATCGCGACATATCTCGATAAGAGCTACGCTGGCGATGTGACCTCACTCACCCCGTACGCGGGCGACGACCCCGCACAGCGTGCTTCGGACGCCGACCGCGACCGGGTCGCGGCCGTTCTCGGCGAAGCGCTCGCCACCGGCCGCCTGACGAGCGTCGAGCACGCCGACCGGCTCGACGCCGCCTACAGCGCCCTGACCGTCGGCGACCTCGCCCCCCTGGTCGGAGACCTCCCCGACGCGGCACGTCCACAGACCACGCTCTCCACCGAGCACCACCGGGTCTCCGCGGTGTTCAGCAAGATCATACGACGTGGGCGCTGGGTCGCCGGGCGGCACACCGAGCTCAGCTCGGTCTTCGGCGCGCTGATCGTGGACCTCAGCGACGCGGTCCTGCCCGGCCGCGAGGTGACGCTGGAGCTGAACTCCTTCTGCGGCAAGCTCATCGTCACCGTGCCGGCCAACGCCCGGGTGGTCGACGAGGGCAGCGCGGTCTTCTCGAAACGCTCGGTGACCGGCGGGGACGGCGACGGCGACGGCCCGCTGATCCGCGTCACCGGCAACGCGCGCTTCGGCAAGATCGTGGTCTACCGCGGGACGCGTCACTGACGGCCTACGATGCGGCCATGCAGCCCGCCGGCCGTGCGCTGCCCGTGGCCCTCGACGCCATGGGCGGCGACAACGCGCCCGTAGAGATCGTCGCGGGAGCCGTACAGGCCGTGCGGGAGCGGGGCGTGCCCGTCGTGCTCGTCGGCCAGCCCCGCCTGCTTCACCAGGAGCTGGCCGAGCACGACGCGGTCGCCGAGATCCCCATCGTCCGCGCCGAGGAGGCGCTGGCGATGGACGAGGGCGCGCTGGCGAGCCTGAGACGGCCCCGTTCCAGCATCGCCGTCGCCTGCCACCTCGTCCGGCGCGGCGACGCCTGCGCGGTCGTGTCCGCGGGGTCGACGGCGGGCGTCGTCGCCACCGGCCGGCTCCGCCTGCGGGCCCAGCAGGGCGTCGTACGCCCCGCGATCGCGGTCGGCCTGCCGACCCTGCCCCAGCCGACCGTGCTGCTCGACGCGGGCGCCACCGCCGACGCCAAGCCGGAAATGCTGGTGCAGTTCGCCCATCTCGGCGTGGCGTACGCCGAGACCGCGCTCGGCCTCCGGCGTCCCCGCGTCGGCCTGCTCACGATCGGCGCCGAGGCCGAGAAGGGCAACAAGCTCGCCAAACGGGCTCACGAACTGCTCGTCGCCACGCCCGGCATCGACTTCACCGGCAACATCGAGGGGCACGACCTGCTCACCCGGAAGGTCGACGTGGTCGTCACCGACGGGTTCACCGGCAACGTCGCGCTCAAGACCGTGGAGGGCACGGTGCGGTACGCCTTCGACCAGCTCAGGGAGACGATCGCGGAAAGCCGGGTGGCCAGGCTCGGCGGGATGCTGCAGCGGGCCCGGCTCCGGGAGCTGGCCGGCCGGCTCGACCCCGAGGCGCACGGCGGCGCCGTACTGCTCGGCCTCAACGGAACGGTGGTGATCGCACACGGCTCGTCACGGGCGCGCGGCGTGGCCGCCGCATGCGAGCTCGCGGCCCGCCTGTCGGCCCAGGGCATCGTCGCCAGGATCGGCGAGCGGATCGCCTCCACCAACAAGTCGCACCGTCGCCGGTGACCACCGCATATGGGAAGGCGGCCGGAAGTCCCGCGCCGATAAGCTTGGCGCATGACCGACCCGCAGCTCGTGCTCACCGGACGGGTCCAGCAGGCGCTGGGTTCCGCCTTCGGTCCGGAGCACGCCACCGAAGATCCGCTGATCAGGCCCTCTCAGTTCGCCGACTACCAGGCGAACGTCGCGCTCAGCCTGGCGAAGCGGCTCCGACGTGCCCCGCGGGAGGTCGCCCAGGCCATCGCCGACCACCTCGACACCACCGACGTGAGCGTGGAGGTCAGCGGTCCCGGCTTCCTCAACCTGACGCTGCGCGACGGCTGGATCGCCGAGCAGGCCGGGCAGCGGCTGCTCGACGAGCGCCTCGGCGTGCCGCAGCCGGCTCCGCAGACCGTGATCATCGACTACTCGGCGCCGAACGCCGCCAAGGAGATGCACGTCGGTCACCTGCGCACCACGATCGTCGGCGACACCCTCGCGCGTACCCACGAGCACCTGGGCAACCAGGTGATCCGGCAGAACCACCTCGGCGACTGGGGCACGCCCTTCGGCATGCTGATCGAGCACCTGCTCGACGTCGGCGAGGAGGAGGCGCTGGGCCGGCTGGCCGCCGGTGACGGCAACGCCTTCTACCAGGAGGCGCGGCACAAGTTCGACACCGACAAGGAGTTCGAGGAACGCTCCCGCCGGAGAGTGCCGCTGCTGCAGGGCGGCGACCCGCCCACCCTGCGCCTGTGGCACGAGTTCATCGAATACACCAAGCGCTACTTCAACAAGGTGTACCGGACGCTCGGTGTCACTCTCACCGACGACGACATCGCGGGCGAGAGCATGTACAACCCCATGCTCGCCGACGTCTGCGACGAGCTGGAGCGCACGGGTGTGGCCGAGATCAGCGAGGGCGCGCTGTGCGTGTTCCCGCCCGGCTTCACGGGCCGCGACGACCAGCCGCTGCCGCTCATCGTGCGCAAGAGCGACGGCGGGTACGGCTACGCCACGACCGACCTCGCCGCGATCCGCTATCGGGTGCGCGACCTGAAGGCCGACCGGATCATGTACGTCGTGGGCGCCACCCAGTCGCTTCACTTCCAGATGGTCTTCGCCGCGGCGCGGATGGCCGGTTGGCTGCACGACGACGTCAAGGCGGAGCACGTCCAGATCGGCAGCGTGCTCGGCAGCGACGGCAAGATGTTCAAGACCCGCAGCGGTGCCTCGGTCAAACTCACCGAACTGCTGGACGAGGCCGTCGTCCGGGCCGAGGCCGTGATCGCCGACCGCGGATACGACCCGGAGGCCCGCCGGCAGATCGCGCGCCAGGTCGGCATGGGCGCCGTCAAGTACGCCGACCTGTCGGTCAGCCACGACAGCGAGTACGTGTTCGACTTCGATCGCATGCTCGCCCTCACCGGCAACACCGGGCCGTACCTCCAGTACGCCACCGCGCGCATCCGGTCGATCTTCCGCAACGGCGGGATCGAGCCGGAGTCGGCCACCGGCCCGATCGTCCTGGGCCACCCGGCCGAGCGGGCGCTCGCGCTGCAGTTGCTCGGCTTCGGCTCGGTCGTCGCCGCCGTCGCCCAGCTTTCCGAGCCCCACCGGCTGTGCAACTACCTGTTCGACGTGGCCCAGGCGTTCACGTCGTTCTACGAGAGCTGCCCCGTCCTGAAGGCCGAGGAGGAGTCCGTACGGCAGTCGCGTCTGGCTCTGTCCGCGCTCACCCTGCGCGTACTGCTGCGCGGCCTCGACCTGCTCGGCATCGAAGTCCCCGAGCGGATGTGAGCGGGGTGCCGCACTCCGGCGAAGACCGCGACGGGGACGACATCCCCCGACGGTCAGGGCCGGCCGCCCGCTCCAGGGCCGCCCGGCCCCACGGTTCCCCCCGGTCAGGCGCGTCCACGGCGCGCCTCGTCCATGTCTGTCGCACCAAGCGTCTAGTCTGGCGCGGTCAAGGGAGTGCCAGCCGACCCCTCGGGGAGCGTTCCGCGTGAGCATGGACCTGACCACGAGTCCGGACCCTGGAAACCTGGCCGAGGCCACGGAGCTGCACCGCTACGCCGAGGCGCTGATCGTCAGCCTGGCGGCCGACGGGACCACACCCGACCTGCCGCCGGGGATCACCGACGTCCCCGGCTACTGGCTGGGGCCCGCCGTCGAGGCCCTCGTCCTCATCATGTCCGGCAAGGACGCCCTGGAGCCGCTGGCTCTGGCCAACCAGCTGGACGAGCGGCGCACCGCCGTGTTCCTGTGCCTGGCCCTCGCCGTTTGCGGCCATGGCGACCGGATCCACGCCTCCTGGCTGGGCACCGCCTTCGGCGACCTGTCCGAGGAGCACCCGGTGGCCCCCGGCCAGCGGGCGCTGTGGCTCGCCGCCGCCCGCGGAGCCTACGGACCGGTCGGCAAGATCTTCGTACTGCGCAAGCTGGACGCGGTGAACGTGCCGGCCGATGACGACCGATGGCTGAAGGCCCTCGTGCCCGGTCTGCCGGAAACATCCGTGCCCGCCTCCCTCGAGGGGTTTCCCGAGCTGGCGAAGGTCTCCGAGATCGAGCGGTCACTGAGGGCGTCGGTCACCCTGCGCCGCCTGCGCGAGCGCTGCGTCGAGATCACCTCTACGCGGCAGGCAGGCGAGGTCACCAAGGTCGTGCGCGGCACCGTGTGGGCCGAGGACGAGCCGCTGGCCGTGCTCCGCGCCCTCGCAGGCCAGGGCGGGCAGGAGGGGCCGCTGAGCTCGCTCACCGGGCATCTGCTGCAGGACCTGCGTCCCGACGCCGACCCCCATATGGCGGCGCTCGCCCTGCACGTGGCGGCGCCTGCGATTCGGACCGCGGCCGAGTCCCTCGTCGAGGTGGTGCGCGAACCGCCGCCCGACACCCTGGACGTGCCGATCCTCGGCTATCCGATCAAACTCCGGCCCGAGGGCCCCGACCAGGAGTCGATGGCGGCGGCCGAGCAGCTGCTCGTGACCGAGAGCGTGCCGAAGCGTGCCCGGCCCTGGCCCGGATACGTCCTTCTGGTCCTCGCCGTCGCCGTCATCGCCGCCGGGCTCGTGGTCTCGCTGCCGCTCGTCCTCGTCGGCCTGATGGTCGCCGCCGCGGGCGGGCACGTGCTGTGGCGGCACCGCGTCCGGGAACATTCGGACGTCCGGTACGTCCAGACACGGGCCGGCAAGCTCGCCGACCTCGCCGACAAGGCCGTCTGGGCCCTCCACGAGTACGCCAGGGAATCCGAGGATCGCGCCTCCACCGCCGCCAGGGACCTGGCGGAGGTGTCCACACTCCTGCGCCGAGGCCCGCGGGCTGCGTAGGCAGGACCGGCGGACTGCGCAGGCAGGACCGGCGGGCTGCGCAGGTAGCCCAGGGAGAACCGGCGGGGTTGCGCAGGGAGGACCGGCTGGCTGCGTGCCAGAGCCGGCGCGTTGCGTCGGCAGGATCACGAGCGCCCAGACGACAGGCGCGTGCGCCGACGCGTCGGGCGCCTCGAACGGTTGTGCCCGCCGACCGGAAGGGCGGCGGGCACACGGCTCAGATAGGGACGAGGACTCGGACGGGTCGGCTCAGGCGCTGGAGACCTCCACCGTCGCCGGAGTGATCAGGAAGACCTTGTCCGCGATCCGCTCGATACGTCCCTCACAGCCGTAGGCCAAGCCCGCGGCGAAGTCCACCATTCGTGTGGCCTCCGCGGTCGACATGCTCGCCACGTCCATGACCACAGTATGGCCCTCGCGGAAGTGCCGGCCGATCGTCAGGGCGTCGTCATACTTCTGCGGGCGGATCATGACAATCCGGGCCGGGTCGGCGTTGGGGTGCCAGCGCTTGGCAGCACGCTCGGCCGCCGGCATCCAGTCGTCCTCGTACTCGTCCTCGACGTAGGTCTCGTCGTCGTACTGCTCTGCCCCACCCAGGCCAAGGTAGCTCGCCACCTTGCGCACAGCCCCCATCGGTTCGTCCTTTTCCGGCTTGTCCTTTTCCGGGCTCGTCCCGACACACGGGACCCTCATCGACGATTCAGCGAACCCCCGCCGACGCGCTCGGCCGTTTTGATGTTGTTGGCTGGATAATGCGGAGGCCGGGCACGTAAGTCTTCATCGTCAATTCCGTCAGCCCTTCCAGGGTAACTCGCAAACCCGTCTACCCCATGGAACCCTTCGCAAACATTTCTCACAGTCGTCTCGATCGACGGCACGCCTTCAGTAGATCACAACGGGCGCCGCCGATCACGGGTTCCCAAATCGGGATCTTGCTGGTAGAGGCCTCGATCGTCCAGGCACGAGGGGGTGTCGGTAAGCGCGATTCCCGGACGCGCCAAACAAGATCGAATTTGGCCGCGGGGACATCTCGAAATGCGGTTTCGAAAAAAGGTTCGATAGTGTTGGAGTTGTTGATCACCATGCTCACAACGACCCTCCGCACAGTTCTCCCATGGTCTCCCGCCGGAACGGAACCGCACTGCGCCACGAATAGAGAGGCGCGCCAGAGAAATCCCTTTCCATCCTCGGGTCAACCAGGGTCTGCCATCGTGCTCTCGTCCCCGCGGCCGCGGGCGGTGATGGTGGCCGATCTCGTCGGCCACCATCACCAGGCCCCTGCCGGAACCCCTGGGACTGCCGAGACGCTGCCACCACCACACAATTAGATGCACGGCGAGGCTGAGAGGTTCTGAGGCGGCCGATATTTCTCGGCAGCCCTCGGGGACAATCACATACGGCGACGCGCCTCACAGGCCGACACGGCCGCGATCAGGTGCGGTCCCGGCGATCAGGTGCGGCCCCGGGCAGGGTGCGGGACATCACGAAGTGTCTCTCGGCGCAATGCCCTCGCAGGGGATCTCAGAGCCGCCCCTGCAATGCCCCCGCCGGTTCTTTGAGCCGCCCTGCACCGGAGTGCGCGCTGCCTGGTGAGACGGGTTTCCCCGTGGAGTGGTTGAGGCGTCACTGCGTCGGAGTGCGGAATCCCGCGGAGACGTGTACCTGCATGGAGTGGTTGAGCAGAGCGGTTGAGCAGAGGGCCTGAGGCGTCACTGCTGCGTCGGAGTGCGGAATCCCGCGGAGACGTGTACCTGCATGGAGTGGTTGAGCAGAGCGGTTGAGCAGAGGGCCTGAGGCGTCACTGCTGCGTC
>NZ_JBFBIP010000013.1:0-490 GCF_040685655.1 Microbispora sp. NPDC088329 | reverse complement strand
CGGAGTGCGGAATCCCGCGGCGACTTGTTGCTGCGTGGAGTGGCTGAGGCGCCACCATGCCGGAGTCCGGCGACGTCTGTCCCCGTCCCCAGGGGTCTTTCCTATATGAAGCGTTGGACGTCACTGCGCCGACCGGAAGCTCCGGTCCTCGCGAAGCCCGCTCCGCTGGGCCTTCGCTGCGGTCCTCCCTCCCGCCCGCTCCGCTCCTCCCGGGTTGCCCGCTCGCGCCGCCACCTCAGCGGCGGGGCCACACCGTCAGCGTGAAGCCGGCTCCTGAATGCACGAAGCCCCGGCCAACCACGGCCGGGGCAGATCACCACGTCACCAACCGCAGCGTCCCTGAGCGAGCCCATTTGGGTGGGTCAGACAAACCCGGGGGAAACCCCGGAAAACGCGAAAGGGCCATCCCACACGGGATGGCCCTTCCAAAAAATTGTCCGGCGGCGTCCTACTCTCCCACACCGTCCCCGGTGCAGTACCATCGGCGCTG